>CAYLTD010000031.1:0-55758 GCA_964386715.1 uncultured Bifidobacterium sp. | reverse complement strand
CCTTCGGCAGGCGCCAGTCGATGTTCGCGTCGATGCCCTCGAACACGTTCGTGATTCCGCCGAACCCGTCGGCAAAGCGCACGAGGTTGTCCGGGGTCAGGTTCTGCGCGAACACCGACGCCTTCAGGTTGTAGATGCCGCAGACGTTGTAACCACCGCCGTTCGGCAGGTTCGCGTTGACCGGCGCGGTCATGCAGAACGGGCCGTCGTAGCTGGCGAGGTTGAACCGGAGGTCGTCGGTGAACGTCTGGTTCCCGAACGACCGGCGGTACCAGCCGCCGTTCACCGACAGCCGATCCAGCAGCTGGTGCTGTATGGCGAACGTGTACTCCATGTTGTACCCGCGCTTGAACCAGCCGTTCAGCACGTCAGGGTCATAACGCTGCGTGCTGACGCGACGGCCGAACGCCGGGGTGTTGGCCGACGCCGACAGCTCGTTGAACTGGATGTTGCCATTCGCATCGAGCGGCAGGCCGTTGCCGTCAAGGTCGCGCCACGGACGCACGTCGGTGAGCTGGAGGGCCGTGACCGGGTTGTTCTCATCCGCGACGGCGATTGTCTGGCCGTTCACGTAGCGCGCGGCGCTCGCCTTGATCGCGGTCTTGCCGTTGCCGAACACGTCCCACGAGAACCCGACGCGCGGCGAGAGGTCCTTCCAGTCCTGCACGCGGCCCACACAGCCGGCTGCCGGGTTCGCGATGCCATCCGCGCAGCGTTCGAACACGAAGCCGGCGTTGTGACGGCTCGGGAGCACCTCGCTGCGGTTCGTCTCGCCCATGAACCAGTCGTACCGCAGGCCGAGGTTCAGCGTGACACGGCCGAGCGACCACCGGTCCTGGAGGAAGAAGCCCCAGTCGCCCTTGACCGAGTTGCGGCGGTCCCACGGGAGCGCCACCGTCGTGCTCACCGGCAGGCCCGCGTTGTAGGTGATCTGCGAGACGTCGCCGCTGAACGCGCGGATACGCCTCCAGTCTCCCTCCGTGAGGGCGACGCCGCCGCGCAGCGAGTGCGAACCGGTGACGTACTGCACGGCGCCCTGCCACGTGCGCAGCACCGAGTAGCTGGTCTGCGGTGCGTTCCAGGCGTTCGACAGCCGGTTGTTCGACTGGTCGAGGACCGAGTACACCCGCGCGCCGCGAATGGCATCGAGGTTCCACTCGGTCGGCTCCACGCCGGTGACCGACTGCTGGTACAGCTCGGTGTAATTCTGGTTGTAGATGCCCACGCCCGCCTCGAACAGGAGGCGGCTGCTCTGCGTGCGCGTCCACTTCGACACGTTCACGAAGCTGACCGGCGTCACCTGCACACCGGCGGCTTCGGGCGGCACGGTGGCCGAGATGCCCCAGTGATTGCGGTACTTCGCCTGGTCGTCGTGGTATACCGCGATCTTGTCCTTGCTGCCGATCTGCCAGGCGACGCGGCCGACGTTGCTCCAGATATAGCCATCGTCCAGGCCCGGACGGCTCAGGTCGGCCTGATACCGGAACGGAGACGGGTCCGCGTCGAAGTAGCTGTCAGCTACGTACTTGTAGACGCCCCACGTGCGGAACGTGTAGTTGAACCACAGCTTGTCCTTCAGGATCGGACCGCCGATCGACGGGTTGAGGTCCCACACCTTCTGGATGTTGCCGACGTTGGTGAGGCGGTTGTTCTGGTTGTAGGTGAGGTCGCCCGAGAGATTCGAGCGGAGGTTGTTGGCCGTCCACGACTCGCCCGCCCAGTTGCCGAAGATCGACCCGCGGAACGTGTTGCCGCCATCCCTCGGCACCATGTTCACGCGGATGCCGCCCTGCCCCATTTCGGCCGAGTCGGCGCCGGTGACGTAGCTCAGTTCCTGAAAGCTGCCGTCGTTCCAGTACACACCGGAGTACGCGCCCTGCGCGCACAGGTTGTTCAGGCGGATGCCTTCGATCGTCTGGACCGTATCACCGGACCCGCGGAACTGGAGCGGTGACTGCTGCATGCCGCCCGAACCACCGACGTCGCGCGAGAGCGCGCCGCCACCGCCGCCGGCGATGGACGTGCCGGGGATCATGATGCCGACCGCCTGGATGTTGCGTCCGGTCGGGACGGCGTCCATGACCTCGCGCGTCATGACGACGCGCTGCGTGATGCTCTGGACGTCCACGACCGGCGACTCGGCCGCGACCGTGATCGTCTCCTCGACACCGCCCACGCGCATGTCCGCGTTGATGGTCGCGGTGAAGTCCGAGGTGAGTTCCAGGTTCTCACGGCGCACGGTGTTGAAGCCGGGCAGCGAGAAGGTGACCGAGTAGACGCCCGGCCGAAGCTGGACGATCGAGTACTTGCCTTCACCGTCGGTCGTCGCCGACCGTGTCTTCTCGATCAGCGCCGGGCTCGAGACTTCAACCGTCACGCCAGGCAGCACTGCACCCGACGTGTCTCTCACGGTGCCGGCAATCGTGCTGCCCTGCTGGGCGCTGGCGAGCGCTGGTGCTGCAAGCACCAGCAGCGTCATCGCCAGTCTGGCGAGGAATGTACGCATTAGATTTCGGGCCTCCAAGGAATCGAACTGCGGCAGGGTGCGGGCTGCCGCCTCCGAGCACACCCGATAGGAGAACCCGGTCGTAGGACGTAAAGAAAATAGAAAAACGGACGGACGAGGTGAGAAATTACAGATGAGGCTGGCCGTGGGGGTGCCGACGAGGTGGCGCGCGCGGGGATCGACGGGACGCCTCGGCGCCAAGGCGCTGAGCCGGGGGGAGCCCTCACCCGCGGCATCTCCCGTAATGGGAGGGCCTGTACAGCACAACGGCAGCGCCCCTCACGAGGGACGCTGCCGTAGGTGCGACGAACGAACCGACGCGGTCGACTAGAAGTCGATCTGCGCGCCGATCTTGAAGAAGCGCGACTGCAGCGCGTTGGTGGGCCGCAGCCAGGCCGAGGTGGCCGCCGTCGAGAAGTTCGAATTGAGCGTGTACGGCCAGTTGCTGTTGGTGACGTTGTAGAGATCCACGTCGAACCGCAGGCGCGTGCGCCCGAGGGTGAAGCGCTTCGAGGCACGCAGGTCGATCTGGTTGAGGTTCTGGCGGCCGAAGTCCAGGCCTTCGCGAATCAGCTGCACCGTCCGCGAGTTGGCACCCGTCCACGGCGCCCCGATGAAGGGCTGAATGACGGAGTTCACCACCGCCCAGTTCGCCTGGATCGATGGGCCGGCACCGCCGGTCTGCACGCCCCGCGTGAACTGGTAGGTGGCGCTGAACTGGACATCCCAGGGCAGCGTGTAGGAGCCCATGAACTTCACGTCGGGCCGGAACGGGTACTTCCGGTCGCAGTAGCTGCTGTTGTCGAACGGATAGGTCTCCGTGCCGAGGAACGTGGTGCCAGCCACCGCATCGGGGCCCGCGCTTTCAATCAGCGAGCAGTTGTTGAAGGTGCGGCGCTGCAGGTTGAGACCCCCGCGGACGAACGCGCTGCGGGGCAGGCGCCAGTCGATGTTCAGGTCGATGCCTTCGTACACGTTCGTGATGTTGTCGCCGAAGGTCACCAGGTTGTCAGCCGGGAGGTTCTGCGCGAACACGGACGGCTTCAGGTTGTAGATGCCGCACACCTGGTAGCCACCGCCGTTCGGCAGGTTCGCGTTGACAGGCGCCGTCATGCAGAACGGCCCGTCGTAGCTGGACAGGTTGAAGCGCGTGTCGTCCGTGAACGTGATGTTGCCGAACGACCGACGGTACCAGCCGCCGTTCACCGACATGCGGTCCATCAGCTGGTGCTGCGCCGCCACCGTGTACTCGACGTTGTAGCCGCGCTTGAACCAGCCGTTCAGCACGTCCGGATCGTAGCGGGTGGTGCCAATCCGGCGGCCGAAGGTCGGCGTGGTGGTGGAGGCGGACAGCTCGCCGAACTGGATGTTGCCGTTGCCGTCGATCGGCAGGCCGTTGCCGTCCAGGTCGCGCCAGGGGCGCGTGTCCGTGAGGCTCAGCGCCGACGCCGGATTCACATCGTCGGCCACCGCAATCATCTGGCCGTTCACGTAGCGGGCCGCGCTCGCCTTGATGGCGGTGCGGCCGTTGCCGAAGACGTCCCACGAGAAGCCGATGCGCGGCGAGATGTCCTTCCAGTTCTGCACGCGGCCCACGCACCCGGCGGTCGGGTTGTTGATGCCGTCGGCGCAGGTGTCGAACACGAAGCCGGTGTTGTGCCGGCTGGGAAGGACTTCGCTGCGCTGCGACTCGCCGATGAAGTTGTCGAAGCGGACGCCGAGATTCAGCGTGACGCGACCGAGCGACCACCGGTCCTGGGCGAAGATGCCGAGGTCCGCCTTGATGCCGTTGCGGCGGTCCCACGGAAGCGCGAGCGTCGAACTGACAGGAACGCCCGCGTTATAGGTGATCTGCGAGATGTCACCCGCAAACGCACGAGTCCGCCGCCAGTCGCCCTCGGTGAGGGCCGCGCCCACGCGGAACGAATGGCTGCCCGTGACGTACTGCATCGCGCCCTGGTAGGTGCGCAGGGTCGAGTAGCTGATCTGCGGCGTGGTCCAGGCATTGGCGACGCGGCCGTTCGACTGATCGACCACCGTGTAGACGCGCGCGCCGCGAATGGCGTCGAGGTTCCATTCCGTCGGTTTTACACCGGTGACCGATTCCTGATACAGCTCGGTGTAGTTCTGCTGGTACAGACCGAACCCGCCTTCCAGCAGCATGCGGCTGGTCTGGGTGCGGGTCCACTTCGCCACGCCGACGTGGTTCTTCGGCGTCACCTGCACGCCGGCGGCCTCGGGCGGAATGGTGGCCGAGATGCCCCAGTGGTTCCGGTATTTCTTCTGCTTGTCGACGTAGACCGAGACCTTGTCCTTGCTCGTCAGCTGCCACGCGACACGGCCGACGTTGCTCCAGATGTAGCCGTCGTCGAGGCCGGGGCGCGAGAGATCCGGCGTGTAGACGAACGGCGACGGGTTGGAGTCGAAGTAGCTGTCCGCGACGTACTTGTACACGCCCCACGAGCGGAACGTGTAGTTGAACCACACCTTGTCGCGGACGATGGGACCACCGATTGAGGGGTTCACGTCCCACACCTTCTGGATGTTGCCGACGTTGGTGAGGCGGTTGTTCGGGTTGTAGGTGAGGTCGCCCGCGAGGTTCGAGCGGAGGTTATCGGCCGTCCACGACTCGCCCGCCCAGTTTCCGAACAGCGAGCCCTTGAACTGATTGCCGCCGTCCTTCGGCACCATGTTCACGCGGATGCCGCCCTGCCCCATTTCGGCCGAGTCGGCGCCGGTGACGTAGCTCAGTTCCTGGAAGCTGCCGTCGTTCCAGTAGACGCCCGAGTACGCGCCCTGTGCGCAGAGGTTGTTCAAACGGATGCCGTCGATCGTCTGGACCGTGTCGCCCGATCCGCGGAACTGCAGGGGCGACTGCTGCATGCCGCCCGAGCCGCCGACGTCGCGCGACAGGGCGCCGCCGCCGCCCGCGGCGATGGAGGTGCCAGGAATCATGATGCCGACGGCCTGGATATTCCGGCCGGTCGGGACGGCGTCCATGATCTCGCGCGTCATGACCGTACGCTGCGTGATGCTCTGGACGTCCACGACCGGCGACTCAGCCGCCACCGTGATCGTCTCTTCGACTCCGCCCACGCGCATGTCGGCGTTGACCGTGGCGGTGAAGTCCGACGTCAGTTCCAGGTTCTCGCGGCGAACCGTGGAGAATCCGGGCAGCGAGAACGTCACCGTGTACGTGCCGGGACGAAGCTGGACGATCGAGTACTTGCCTTCACCGTCGGACACGGCCGACCGGGTCTTTTCAATCAGCGCCGGGCTGGATACTTCGATCGTCACGCCGGGCAGGACTGCGCCGGACGTATCCCGCACCGTGCCGGAGATGCTGCTGCCCTGCTGGGCCGACGCCAGCGCCGGCAGCGCCAGTGCCATGACGGCGACGATCATGCGGATCGCGAACTGTCGCATGCTGTGTTGCCTCCTCAAGAACTCCAAGAAAACGGTCGAACGACTGACCACTCTGCCGCAGCCGTGACGACACTGACAACGGTGAGAAGCGCGAATTTGCGTGAAACGGCCGCAAAGGACCGAACGATCTTCAAGAATCCGGATTCCTGCCGCCTTAGCCATAGACAAAATGCATCCATAGCCCGTTTTGCAGGTGTTGGTTCCGAAAAACCGCTGAGCCAATACCTCACGAGACACGGCGCTGAGACGGCCGGCGAGCCGCTGGCGAGCAGCAAGGGCGAGTGCCCGGGGCGGACGGCGGGAGCGGCGGGGGCGACGGGGGCGACGCACGCCGCCTCGATCGCGCTGGCGTCGGCGCCCAGTCGGCGGGTGGGCCGGTGGCCTCAGCGGCGGCCGCTCGCCCCGCGCATGTCGAGCAGTTCCGGCAGGCCGGGGTCGGCGCCGGCCCAGAGTCGTGCGGCCTCCTGCATCTCCCGCGCGAGCATCGCCGCGTCACCGGCCTGGCGGGCGACGAGCGCGCGCGCGTAGTGGCTGCCGGCATACCGCGGGTCGTGCTCGAGCATCTGCTGGGCTGCCCACAAAGCGAACTCCCAGTCGCCCGACACGCGGGCCGTTCGCGCGATCGACTCGAGGGCGAACAGCGCCTGCACCCAGTTGTCCGGACCGGGCAGGCCACGGACGGTGCGTACGACGTCGCGGAGCATGGCTCGCCCCTTGTCCCGCTCGCCGGTGCGCAGCAGGAACTCGCCCTGCAACTGCTGGAACGCCGGCGTGACGAGCGCCTGGCCGCCGGAGGCCATGCGGAGCGCGCGCAGGGCGAGGTTCGCCTGCTCGGCCGCCTGCGGCAATCGACCGGCAGCCAGGTGGACGTGACCGGCGCCGATGTGCCCGACCGCCCGGACGAGCGACACCGGGTGCGCGGCGAGTACCTGCGAGGCGGCCAGCGCTTCGTCGAGACGCCCCCGCGCAATGAGGAACTCCGGCCAGCCACGCTTGTTGTACAGCTGTACCGCCAGCGCGGACGGCAGGTCGAAGGCGGCCTTCAGCTCGCGCTCGGCCTTCACCATCTGGCCGAGATACTGGTAGGACGAGCCCAGCAGATCCAGGTTGTGTTCGTGGTGCCACTCGTACTCGGCGGGCATCCGCTCCGCCTTGAAATACGCCTCGTGCGCACGATCTGCCGCTTCGAACGCTGCCACCGCCTCGGCAATGCGCCCAGCCCGCCGCAGGACGTGCCCGTGCATGTGCAGTGCGTGCGGAATCGAGGCTGCCGCCTGCGCATACGCCGCCGCGTGCTGAAGGGCGAGCGCCGTCTGGCCGGTGTTCTCGTAGGCGTGCGTCAGGTAGTGGTGGGCGGCCACCGCGCCCAGGGCGAGCGCCTTTTTGTAATACGGCACGGACGGCGTGCCGCTGCCCTGCCCGCGCTCGAACGGGTCGTCCGATGCCGCGACGCCTCGCAGCAGCCACAGTTCCGCATCGTCCGGATGGCCCTGCAGTGCCGCGTCGAGCGCCGCGCGGTAGGCCGCCAGCTTCGTCCGATCGGCCGGCGCAGCCTCGGCCGCCATCTGCAGGGCACGAAGGGTGATGTGCAGCTGGTCGTGAGCGCTGGCCGCTGCAGCAAGCGAGGTGGCTTTCGTGGCGGCGGCCCGGGATGCGTCAGTGCGGTTCAGTTCGGCAGAGGCGAGGCTCAGCCCCACGTACGCCACCGCGAGCGACGGATCGAGCCGCAGCGCCTGGTTGAACGATCGCGCCGCCTCGATCCAGACGTACCCGTGCAGGTACGCCAGTCCCTGGTCGTAGAACGCCTGCGCGTCCGCAGACCTGGTACCGACCGTGTCGTGGGCACGTCCGATGCCCTGACGCAGCGATACAACGCGCGAGAGCACCTCATCCGGAATGGAAGGCGTTCGGTGAATCGGGTGCGATACCTGCGCCCGCGCCAGCGACGGCACGCCGACGCACAAAGCGGCCAGCAGCGCGCGCGATGCAAAGGTCGGCATCAGGTTCACGGCCGATCGTAGCACCCGGACGGCTCCGCACCCCGGCCGTGGTGACGCGTCGGAGCGTGCCGGCTGGCGGGGTCGCCGCCCCGTGCGGTGCATACACACCGGACTGACCGAATTGGCGACAGCTCTGCCGCAACGTCCCGCAGTGTTTTCGGGCACCGGCGTTGCCCTCGATCAGCCGACCCCACTCCGAGAGCCCAACTGTTCTCGACAAACGGAGGAACCGCAGGATGCGACAGGTCGTGGTGTGTGTGTGGACTGTGTGCGTGTTGGTGGCGCTGGCATCCAAGGCCAGCGCCGCCGAGGACATCGTGGTACACGTCGGCGGCGGGTCGCCCCGCGGCAACTGGACCAGGGTGGCCGATGCGACGGCCGCCGGCGGATATGCGATGGCAAGCAGCGACCGGGGCTGGTCTGCCACGTCGACGGCGCTGGCCGCCCCCTCGGACACCATCGACCTCACCGTGCCAGCCGACGCGGGCGTCACCTATCGCGTATGGCTTCGCCTCAGGGCCGACGGCAACTCCAAATGGAACGACTCGGTGTGGCTGCAGTTCTCGGACGCAGTGGGATCCTCCGGCGTCCCGCTCTACCGCATCGGCTCCACGGCAGCACTCCTCTTCAACCTCGAACCCTGCAGCGGATGCGGCACCTCGGGCTGGGGCTGGTCCGGGGGCGCGTACTGGCTCGCGCAGGAGACGGCGGTCCGCTTTGCCTCCGGTGGCATGCACACGCTGCGCATCCAGACGCGCGAGGATGGCGCGCGCGTGGACCAGGTCGTGCTGAGCCCCGCCACATACGCGAGCCGCGCACCGGGCGCCGCCGCCGATGACGCCACCATCCTGCCAGCGGCCCCGGGCGACCAGCCGGCCGGCGGACCCACCCCATACCTCGGCTACCCGGTCAGCCTGCCTGGTACCGTCCAGGCGCGCGATTACGACCGCGGCGGCGAGGGCGTCGCCTACCACGACTCGACACGCGGAAACACCGGGGGGGCTCACCGCGCCGACGATGTGGACCTCGAGAGCACGGCCGGTGGCGGCGACAACATCGGCTGGATCGACGCCGGAGAGTGGCTGAACTACAGCGTCACCGTCGCCGCCGCTGGCACCTACACGATTCAATTGCGCGTCGCCTCACCCTCCGGAGGCGGCTCGATGCACGTGGGCTTCAATCGCAGCGGCGTCTGGTCGGAGGTGCCGGTCCCGGCGACCGGTGGATGGCAGAACTGGACGACGGTTTCGTTGACGGCAAACCTGGCCGCGGGGCCGCAACTGCTCACCCTGCTCTTCGACACCGCGGGGTTCAACGTCAGCCGCATCATGGCCGCGGCGGCGGGCTCGGGATCGGGCGGCGCGTCCTCGCCGTACAGCGGCGCACCGCTGGCCATCCCCGGGACCATCGAGGCCGAGCACTTCGATCACGGCGGCGACGGCGTGGGCTACCACGACGCCACGGCCGGAAACGCGGGGGGCGTGTTCCGGTCGACCGACGTCGACATCGAGGGCACCAGCGGCGGCTACAACGTCGGCTGGGTTTCGGCTGGCGAATGGCTCCAGTACTCGGTCGCGGTGGCCAGCACGGGCACTTACACGCTCCAGGCGCGCGTTGCCGCTCTCGGGCGGGGCGGCACCATCCATCTCGAAGTGGACGGCGCCGACGTCAGCGGGGCGATCAACATTCCCGACACGGGAGGCTGGCAGGCCTGGCGCGACGTCACCGCGACGGTGCAGCTCTCCGGCGGGGCACATCGCCTTCGTGTGGTCGCCGACGTGAGCGGCGCGAACGCGGTCGGCAACATCGATCGGCTCGTCTTCACGAGCGGCGGCTCGACCCCTGCTCCCGCAACGGGGAACACCATCACGGTCGGCCCCGGCCAGAGCGTCCAGGCTGCGATCGACGCCGCCAGGGCGGGAGACACCATCCTGCTCACGCCCGGGGCGGTCTACGAAGGAGGCCTGATCCTGCGCACCAAGAGCGGCTCGGACTACATCACCATCCGATCGGCCGCCCCCGACTCCGCGCTGCCAGGCCCGAACACCCGCATCACCCCGGCCTGGGCCAGCCAGCTGCCGAAGATCCAGGGTGGCACGGCAGGCCTCCCCGCGATCATGACCGAACGCGGCGCCCACCACTGGCGGCTGCTCGCCCTCGAACTGGTGGACACCTGGCCCTACGGCGACATCCTCGCGCTGGGTGACGGGTCGGCCGCGCAGACCTCGCTGGCCGATGTCGCGCACGACCTGATCGTCGACCGCGTGTACATCCACGGCGTCAGCGGACAGCAGCAGAAGCGCGGCATCGCCCTGAACTCCGCGAGCACGACCATCGTGAACTCGTACATCTCGGACATCCGGCTGGCCAATGGCGACTCCCAGGCGATCGCCGGCTGGAACGGCCCGGGTCCGTACACGATCGTGAACAACTTCCTCGAGGCCACCGGCGAGAACCTGCTGCTCGGCGGGTCGGACCCCGCGATTTCGCAGCTCGTGCCCTCGGACATCGTCTTTCGTGGCAACACGGTCACCAAACGGCCCGAATGGCGCTGGCAGGGCTACACGGTCAAGAACCTGATCGAGTTCAAGAACGCGCAGCGGGTCACGATCGATGGCAACGTGCTCGAGTACAACTGGTCAGGGGGCCAGTCCGGGCATGCCATCGTGCTGACGCCGCGCAACCAGGACGGGGCTGCCCCGTGGTCCGTGGTGCAGCACATCACGATCACCAACAACGTGATCCGTCACGTGTCGGGCGTGCTCAATATCCTCGGCACCGACTACCACTACTCGTCGCGGCCGCTGACCGACGTCACCTTCCGCAACAACCTGGTCGTGGACCTGAGCGCGGCCAACTGGGGCGGTGCGGGCCAGCTGCTGCTCACGAGCGGCGGCAACAACATCAGGCTCGATCACAACACCGTCTTCACGGACGGCACGTCGGTTGTCTACGCCGACGGTAACGCGGTGTCGGGCTTCCGTTTCACGAACAACATCATTCCGGACAACGCGTGGGCGGTGATGGGGGCCGGCGCGAGCGAGGGCCGGGGCACGCTGTCGGCCTTCTTCCCCGACGCGGTGTTCGTCGGCAACGTGATCATCGGCGCGCAACCGACGCTGTACCCGGCCGGCAACTACTTCCCGCCCACCGTCAGCGGCGTCGGCTTCGTCGATCCCGCCCGCGACTTCCGTCTCGCGCCGTCGAGCCCGTACATCGGCGCCGCCACGGACGGTACGGCCATCGGCGCCGCCATCGACGCCGTCAACGCGGCTGCGGGAACGTCCTACTGACGGTCCGCTACCAGCCGCCGCGACGCCGGCGTCGCGGCAGCGCGGCGTTGCAGCAGCGCAGCGTTGCAGCAGCGCAGCGTTGCAGCAGGGAAGCAGCGCGGCGTCGCAGCAGCCAGGCCGTCGCGGCAGCCCGGCGTCGCGACAGCGCGGCGCCGCGCTGTTCACGGCGTGACGCGGGCGTGCGGCGGAACGCAGGTGGTGGTGCGACGGCTCGCCACCCACGCGTACACGCGACGGCCAATGATCGGCACGCCAGGCACGTAGAGAATCGGGAGGACGGGCCAGAGCACCGGGATGGCCCAGGCGAGCGTGCGGAATCCATCGAAGCCCTGCGTGATCCGCCCCCGGACGTCGACGACGTGGACGGCGGTCGCGCACGCCACCGCGTCGAGCGACGGGTGGGCGTGCGACAGCGACTCCCATTCCGCCATGACGTCGCGGAAGCGCAGCTGCCCCCGCCAATCCAGGCGGCGCAGCCACGACACGGTGCCCGTGCACAGGCCGCAGCCGCCGTCGTACAGGACTTCGGTCGTCATCCTGTTCGATCGTAGCAGGACGGCGCGGCGCAGGTTGTCGCGCGAACCTGCAGGGCTGCGATGCCGGGCGCAGCCTGGACGATCGCGTCGGCTACTGCACGATGGCGGCGGACACGCTCGCCGGCACGTGGGACGGCAACCGGTTCACGGCAGCGGCATCACGGTATCGCCGTTCACTTGCAGCACTCGTGGCGCGCCCTCCCCGACTTGCAGGACGCTGACCCGTCCCGGCGACAGCTCGAGCCGCAGGACGAAGTCGATGGGCATGCCGAGAAAGTACTGCAGGACGGCCCGGAGCACATCGCCGTGCGAAACCACCGCCACGCCTTTCCCCGGGTGTGCGGCGTGCAGGTCGAGCAGCGCCGATACGGCCCGCTGCTGGACGTCGAGCAGCAGTTCGCCTGAGGGCGGACGGGAGATCGATCGCACGGTGTTGTACTGCTGCCACTGCGGATCGGGGGTCATGTCCTCGTAGCGCCGGCCGCTCCATTGCCCGTAGTCGATCTCGATGAAGCGGGCGTCGATCCGCACGTCCACACCGCGCGCGTCGGCCAGGACCCTGGCCGTGGCCACGGTCCGCTCCATCGGGCTGGCGTACACCGCGTCGATGGGCGCGGCCGCGAGCCGCTGCGGCAGCGTCGCGACGTGCGCGCGGCCCTCCGCGTTGAGCAGCACGCCGGGCTGGCGCCCGGTGGCCACCTGGCCGACGGCATCGGTCATGCCGTGGCGAATCAGAAGAAAGGTTGTGGTCATCAGGAGTCTGCGGGTCACGAAGCGCCGGTCACACCCGGTCAGCGCTGTCCTCTGATTGTCGCCGAACGCGCGGCTGTTCCGAAGCGTCCCGGGCGCCCGTGAACGTTCGGCTGACTGCCGGATCAGGCACCCTCCGCCTTGAAGTCCACGCAGACAATCGGCGTCTGGGGCTGGGCATGCTCGGATCCTTCGGCGTTCATGGCGCGGTCCGTTTTCGTGTCGCGACCTGCGCACGCCGTTCGGATTCGGCGAGCCATGCCGCGAAGAAGTAGAGGCCCAGCGCGGTGAAGATGGCTCCCGAAGGCACCCACATGATGAGCCCCGCGACCTGCTGGTCTTCGAGCGGGCTGAGCCCCCACGCCTGCGTGCTGTCGGCGTACGCGCGATACCACACCGACTGGGACAGCGCGAGGGCGGCGCCGAGCAGCCCCGTGTGCAGGGCGGTGGCGAAGATGTAGACCACCGCGGCGCCGTATCCGAGGCGTCCGTACCGCCCGCGCGTCATACCCCACCAGAACAGCATCGCGCTCGCGAAGAAGCAGGCATGCTCGACGCCGTGTATCCACTCCGCCTGCAGTGCCGCGTCGTAGAGCGCGGGCAGGTGCCAGGCCCAGATGGCCAGGCCGTGCACGAGGAAGACGACGGCGGGAGAGGTGAGGCCGTTCCAGGCCGCCAGGATCTGCGGGCGCCTGACCCGCTGCATGCCGCGGCGGCGCAGCGCCAGCGGCAGGGCCCACAGCACGCCCAGCAGCGGCAGGCCCGCGGTGAGCAGCGGCGCGGCGACGACCATGAGCAACTCGTGCTGCACCATGTGCGCCGACGACAGCTCGGCGCTCATGCCGTCCACGGGCGAGAGCAGGGCGAGTGCCAGTGCGAGAATGCCCCCGGCAAACGCGCCGGCGCGCCACACCTGGAGGCCGGCACCGATCCCGCCGCCGCTCCACATCCGGCGAACGCCCAGCGCATAGGCCAGGCCCACGACCAGCAGCGGCACCAGCACCCAGGGATCGGCACGCCATCCGTGCGCGTCGGTCGCCGCTGCGGCCTGGTCGGAGGGGTGCAGCAGGAGTGCCGCAAGCGCCAGGCTACGACTGGCAGGCACTCAGCACCCACCGGGGAATCGCCCCCGCAATCACCACGACGCCAAACAGCGCAGACATCAGCAGGCCCAGGAGTCCCATGAACTCGCTGCGCTCGGAGGGGCGGCCGCCGTCGGATACCGCTTCCGCCGGTGACCGGTGGAACGTGCGCCACGAGGCATACGCGCCGGCAGCCACCAGCGCGAGCGAGAACAGCGTGATGATGCGCAGCACCACATGAGGCCCGCCCCCGCACGTCCACTGCACGAGCGAGTAGCTGAGCGTCAGGTCGACGGCCCAGGCGAACGGTCCGGCCAGCACGCCGGCCCACTGCAGTGCGAGGCTCGCCGGCTGCCCGAAGCGACCTTCGCCTACGTCAGCCGGGGCGCCCAATAGATCACTCCGTAGATGACCGGCCAGCTGAGCACGACGAAGTACCAGTAGATGCTGTTCTCCGAGACGTCCACGAACCGCTGCTCCTCGACCGGGCCGATGAACATCAACGCGGTGAGCACGCCGGTGTCGAGTACGTCCGTGAGGATGTGCGTGGTGTGCAGCCCCAGCAGGAGCCACACGACTGAGCCGTAGGCATTCGTGTCCCAGCGACAGTTCAGCGAGCCGAATTCGAGCGCGCGCAGCACGTTGAAGCCCAGCCCGAACGCCAGGCAGACCACGAGCCACAGGCGGACGGCCCGAAGGTCGATCCGCTCCGCCGCCTTCTTCGCCAACTCGTTGGGAACGACGCTCGCCAGCAACACGGCGGTGTTCACACTGCCCCAGAACAGGTCGGGCGGCGGGAGGTTGGGCGGCCAGGTCGCGTTGCGCAGCCTGAGGTAGAAGTAGGCGGCAATGGTGATCGCGAACATCGTGCCTTCGATGAGCATGAAGCCGACCGTGCCCCACCAGATCAGGCTCCGGTGTCCGAAGGCTCCGGGCGCCAGCGTGGACACGTCAATCGATGCCCGTGCGCTCACATCGTCCCTCCCAGCGGTGCCTCACCCGGCTTGGGGAGCGTACGATGGTCGATCGGCCAGGGCTGCGTGCCGCTCTCCCCTTTTCTCTTCGGCCAGAACCATCCCGTGAGCGCGATGAACACGGGCAGCGCCCAGGCCACCACCGCCCACGGTGTGAAGATGGAACCGACGAAGAGACCCGTGGTCGCAACCGCGGCGACGAACGGCCAGATCGAGGGCTCGGGAAAGTCCGACCGGTGATCCGGCTCGGCGTCGAGCACCGTCGTCACCAGCACCTCGCGACGGTCGTTGCGCAGCCCGGTGATCACCGGCTGATCGGGCGGGTTCTCCCAGAGCGGTTCGCGCCCGGCCACGGTCGGCGGCTCGACGAAGTTGCAGTTGGGCGGTGGTGACGAGGTCGCCCACTCGAGCGTGCCCGCGTGCCACGGGTTGTCGCCGGCCGGCGCTCCCGCGCGCAGGCTCAGCGCGACGTTGACGAGAAAGGCGATCACCGACAGCCCAAGGACCCCGGCACCGATCGTGGCGAGCAGGTTGAGGTCGCCCCACCCGGTCTCCGGCTGATAGGTGTAGACCCGTCGCGGCATGCCGTTGATGCCGAGCAGGTGCATGGGGAAGAAGGTCAGGTTGAAGCCGGCGAAGAAGAGCCAGAAGTTCAGCGTGCCGAGCCGCTCGCCGAGCATGCGCCCGGTGATCTTCGGGAACCAGTAGTAGACGGCGCCGAACAGCGGAAACAGCGCGCCCCCGATCAACACGTAGTGGAAGTGCGCGACCACGAAGAACGTGTCGTGCACCTGCAGGTCGAGCGGCACCGACGCGAGCATCACCCCCGACAGGCCGCCGACCAGGAAGGTGACGAAGAACCCCAGCACCCAGAGCATGGGCGTCTTGAGCACGAGCCGTCCGCCCCACATGGTGGCAATCCAGCAGAAGAACTGGAGCCCCGTGGGAATCGCGATCATCATGCTCGCGGCCGTGAAGAAGCTTTCTCCGAGCTGCGGCAGGCCCGTGGCGAACATGTGATGTACCCACAGGCCGAACCCGATGAACGCGGTGGACACCAGGGACATCACGAGCGCGAGGTAGCCGAAGGCCGGCCGCCGCGAGAACGTGGACACGATCGTCGAGACGATGCCGGTGGCGGGGATGAAGATGATGTAGACCTCGGGGTGGCCGAAGAACCAGAACAGGTGCTGCCAGAGCAGCGGGTCGCCCCCTTCGGCCTGATTGAAGAAATGCGTGCCCACCAGCCGGTCGAGGATGAGACCGGTGCTGGCGAGCACCACCGACGGCATCGCGAACACCACCATGAACGCCGTTACCACCTGCGCCCACACGAACAGCGGAATCCTGTTCAGCGACATCCCCGGCGTGCGCATCTTGAACACGGTGACGATGATTTCCACCGAGACGGCCAGCGCGGCGACTTCGGTGAACGTGATGAGCTGGGCCCACACGTCCGCCCGCTTCCCCGGGCTGTACTCGGGTCCCGAGAGCGGGACGTACGCGAACCAGCCCACGTCCGGTCCCGAATTCAGCAGGAACATCGTGAAGATGAAGATGCCCCCGAACAGGAACATCCAGTAGCTGAAGGCGTTGAGGCGCGGGAACGCGATGTTGCGCGCCCCGACCATCAGCGGCACCACGTAGACCCCGAAGGCCTCCATCACGGGCACGGCGAACAGGAACATCATCACCGTGCCGTGCATGGTGAACACCTGGTTGTACCGATCCGGCCCGAGGAAGGTGTTGTCGGGCACGGCCAGCTGGATGCGCATCAGTGCCGCCAGCACGCCGGCCATGAGGAAGAACACGAATGCCGTCACGATGTAGCGGCGGCCGATGTCGCGATGGTTCACCACCGAGAACCAGCCACGCACGCCAGGCTTCTCGGCCCACGTCCGCTCGAGCTGCGCCGGGTCCGCCTCGACGTGCGGCGGCAGCATGCGCGACGGCGGCCGGTGCGCGGGCTGGCCGGTCTCGCCACCGCCGGCTGGCGGCCGCTCGTGGGGGATCACTGCAGGCTCTCCAGGTAGGCGAGCAGCGGCGGCAGGTCCTGCTCCCCCACGGGGTGCGACGGCATCTGGTTGCCCGGCTTGGCCCGTTGCGCGTCGAGCACCCACCGGCGGAGGTCGTCGTGCGTGTTCGGCAGCGTGCCCGCCGCGAGCGTGCCGCGGGTCGCGAGGTGCGTCAGGTCGGGGCCCTGCACGCCGCCGGCGATCGTGCCCCGGATCGTGTGGCACTGCGCGCAGGTCGCGCCCAGGAAGACGTCCCGCCCCTGCCGCTGCGCGGCCGTCAGGGGTTCCACGGCCGGCTTGACCTGATTGGCGCGCCACCGCTCGAAATCGCCGTTCGGCTCCGCGGTGACGTACAGCGCCATGCGCGCATGCTGCAGCCCGCAGAACTCCGCGCACTGGCCGCGATACACCCCGGGCCTGTCGGCCTGAAGCCAGATCGCGGTCTCGTATCCCGGAACCAGGTCGCGCTTCCCGTGCAGCGCCGGCACCCAGATGCTGTGAATGACGTCGCTCGACCGCACCCGGAGCACCACGGGACGGCCGACCGGGATGTGCAGTTCGTTCGCCGTGCGGAAGGTCTGGCTCGGGCTGCCAGCGTAGTACTCGGCCTCCCACCACCACTGATGGCCGACCAGATTGATGGTCACGTCGCTCGACGCGCCGAGCGATGCCACAAGCCGGCCCGTCCAGACACTGGCGACCAGCAGCACGAAGAGCAAAAGCACGGTCGCGCCCGTTGCGAGCGCCACCGCGCGGTGCAGCACACGCGGGGCCGGGGCCTCGCCGCGGCGGAACACCGCGCCCAGGACGAAGCCGGTCACGACGACGAAGACCGAGGCCGTGACCCCGATCATCAGCCACCAGAGCCGCTCGATGTGGGCGGCCTGCGGCCCAGCGCTGTCGAGCATCGACTGCACGACCGATGTGTCACCCATGTCAGTAGGGACGCGGAGGCGCGGTGGCGACGGGCACGCGCTCAGGGGCGGCGTTCTCAGGTGGGTTCGCCGCCATGTGATCGCTGCGGCCCGGCGCGGCGTCCTTCGGCGCCAGACCGCTCAGCGAGCGCACGTACGCGGCCAGTTGCCAGATCTGCGCGTCGGTGATCTTGCCGCGCCACGCCGGCATCCCGTTCGGCCGGCCCTCGAGGATCGTGCGGTAGATCTGATCCGCATCGGATCCATAGGTCCACTGCGCGTCGATGAGCGCGGGGCCCATTCCGCCGCCGCCGTGGGCATGGCATCCACTGCAGTTGTAGGCGTCGAACAGCCGCTTCCCTTCGTTGAGGTCCCACGCGATCCGCTCCTGCGGCGCACGCGAGGGCTCGGGCACCCGCGCGCCACCCGGGATGAGTTCGCTGACCACGATGCCCGAAGCCCGGTCCGGCGACGGGGTGCCACGCAGGTTCCGCTGCTCCCGCTCGCAGGCTCCGCACGCGAGCAGAAGCGCGAGCGCGGCGCATTCAGCGCGCACTGCTGCCTCCCTCCACGCGCGGCACGCCGAAGGTGTCGAGCAGCCGCCGAATTTCCATGCGGCGTGCGGCCAGCACCCTGTCGATGTCGTCGCGCAGCGCCGCCGCCCGGCGCGCCACGCCAACCGAGATGTCGAAGGCCATCGGCAGCGCGGGGTCCTCGGCACCGGACACGGGTTCAATGCGGAGCGGGCGCGGCTGGCGCTGCGCGAAGTACCCCGCGAGCGGGCCCCATACCACCGCGACGTCCACGTCGCCTGCGCCGACGGCGTCGACGATGCGGGCCGGCGGATTGGGCTGGGTGTAGTCCCCGTACAACGTGAAGCCGACCACATGGCCGGCAAGCCTGCGCCGCGCGAGCGCGTGCGCGGGCGGGGTGTTCGAGCCGTCCTCACCCACGAGCTGGACGCCGATGCGCAGGTGGCGCAGCGCCGGATCGTCGAAGCTGCGGACACGGACGCCGCGATCGGCCCGCGACACGAACACGTAGGTCGACCGGTAGTACGGACGGGTGACAAGCGTGCGCTCGAACCGGCTGGGAACACCCGGCACGACGTCGCAGGTTTCGGCGTCGAGCGTCTCCCGCACGAAGCCCCGCCGCTGCGCCCACCAGGTGTACTCGACCGAACGCCCGAGGTCGCGGGCGATCAGGCGGACGAGACGGTTCTCGAAGCCTTCTTCGCGCACGTTCGAGAACGGCAGGTTGTTCGGGTCCGCACACACGCGGAGCACCCGGGGCGCTTCCGCACTGGCCGTGCGGGTCGGCTGTGCCACGCCGCACCCCAGCACGCACGCCGCCGCGATCGTGGCCATGCGCGTCGCCCGGCACCGGCGCCCCGTCATCTGTGCCTGCCCCCTCGTGGTGCCGGCTCTCCGCCCAGGGCCAGCGTCTGCTGCATGACGGCTCCTGATGCCCATTCCCGTCAGAGCCCGAATACGTACAGCATCCCGCCCTTCGTCGTGTGGGCGGGTAGATCGCTCATCGCGTTCACGAACCCGAGGGCGGCGGTCGGGTCTGCGGGATCGAGGTCGCCGGCCACAATGGCGCCGGCCCACCCGCCGACACCGGAGAGCACGGCGACGTACTGTCTGCCGTCGGGCCCTTTGTAGGTGATCGGCTGGCTGATGATCCCGGAGCCCACCTTGAACTTCCACAGTGCCTCGCCGGTCCGTGCGTGGACCGCCTTGAACCACCCGTCCATGGTTCCGTAGAACGCCACGTCCCCTGCCGTGACGACCGTACCGCTCCACACCGGGAACGGCTCCTTGATCGACCACACCACCCGCGCGCCGGCCGGATCCCACGCCTTGAACTCGCCCCGATGCCCGCCGGGCCCGGGGTACATCTTCACGTTCGCCCCGACGTACGGCGTCCCTTCGATGTAGCTCACCTCCAGGCCCTCGAAGTCCTGACAGAGGTTCTGGTGACCGAAATACAGCATCCCGGTGCGCGGTGAATAGGCCGACGGCTGCCAGTCCTTCGCGCCGGGCTCGGGCGGACAGATGTTGCGCACCACCTTGCCGGTGACCGGCTTCTTCTCCTCCACGTACTGCAGGCGGCCGGTGGCGGGATCGACTCCCTTCGTTGCGTTCACGAAGCCGAACGGCTCGGCGGAAATGACTTCGCCACTCTGCCGGTCGATGACGTACATGTGGCCGTTGCGCTCAGGGTGCACCAGCACCTTGCGCGGCCGGCCTTCGATCGTCAGGTCGAGCACCAGGTGTTCATTGACGCTGTCGTGGTCGAACAGATCGTGCGGGTTGTACTGGTAGGCCCACACGGCTTCACCCGTGTCCGGCCGGCGCGCGAAGAGCGTGCACGCCCACTTGTTGTCGCCGGGGCGCAGATCGGCGTTCCAGGGGCCCGGATTCGCGGTGCCGTAGAAGATGAGGTCGAGTTCCGGATCGTAGGAGATCCAGCCCCACATGCCGGCGCCGCCGATCTTCCAGTGCTCCGGCGGCCACGACGACACACCCAGATCCGTGCCCTGATCCTGCTGGTAGAACGGCTTGAAGCGCGGACCGATCAGGACGTCCTTGTCGGGGCCGGTGTGGTACGCCCGCCAGGCCACCGACCCGTCGGACAGGTTCAGCGCGGTCAGCCAGCCGCGAATGCCGAACTCGCCGCCGCTGTTCCCGACGAGGACCTTGCCCTTCACGATGAGCGGCGCCATCGTCAACGTCTCGCCGCGGTTGATGTCGCCGAGCGTCGCGTCCCAGATCAGCGCACCGGTGTCGGCGTCCACCGCGACGGTGTGGTTGTCGAGCGTGTTGAAGACCACCCTGCCGTCCGCATATGCGGCCCCACGGTTCACGACGTCGCAGCACGCTACCCCCTGCGATGCCGCCCGCGGACGGGGCTCGAAGGTCCACTTCACCGGCGCGCCGGGCTTCGAGAGATCGAGCGCGTAGAGCCGGTTCGGATACGGCGTCACGACATACATGGTGCCGTGCACCACGAGCGGCGACGCCTCGTGACCGCGCAGCACGCCGGTGGAAAACGACCACGCCAGGCGCAGGTTGCGCACGTTCTCCGTGGTGATCTCCTGCAGACCGCTGTAGCGCGTGTTGGCGTAGTCCTTTGCCGCCATCAGCCACTGCCCATCGTCTGGCTGGTCGGCAGATGCGGGAGGTACCGGCGCGGGTCCCTGCCGCGGTGAGGCCGCGTGCGGTGTGTCGCGGTTGCAGGACGTCAGCACGAGAACGAAGGCGACGATGATCCCCACGTCGAGACGACGCATAGACGGATCAGCCCGGTGCATATTCCTCGCCACAGCCGTTTCGTAAGGAAGACGAGAGCCCTGCTGTCCTCCTCGGCATCGACCGCCCGTGGCACGGGCACACGCCGTGCACTGCGGCGTCACCAGGAGGAACGTTCGCATGAGGCAGTGGACGATGGGAATGCTGACGGGGTGTGCGCTCCTTGGCACGGTGGCCTGCGGCAGCAACAGCAACGATCAGGCGGCCATGGGCACATCGAGCCAGCCTGCGGCCGTGGCCGGGGATACCGTCGAGCGGCGCGACACGAACGCAGGCAGCCAGCAGGTCACGCTCACCGGGTGCCTGCAGCGCGGCGGAGGTGCGCTCACGCGCGGGTTCATGTTGACGATGCTCAACGAGCCGAGCGGCTCGGTCGGCACGAGCGGGAACAGCGTGACGCAGAGCGGCTCGTCGGTCGAGCGGGAGCAGATGCGGATGGCGGCGCGTACCTATCGGCTCGAGCCGAAGGGTGAAGTCGATCTCGATCCGATGGTCGGCAAGCAGGTGCGCGTGACCGGCGTGGTGGTCGAGGCCGCGGACGTCCCGAAGGGCAACGCACCGATCGGTTCAGACGCCGACACCCAGCGCCCCAACCGAGACCGGAACGACCGCGAGGCAGTCGGCGCACGCATGGACACCAGCGATCTGGCGAAGGTGGAGATCTCGGCGGCGTCGATCGTGGCTGAGGCGTGCGGCGGACGCGACAACGGACAGCCGAGCGGTGTGGGGGCGGGTCGCTCCGGGGCCGTGAGCTCACCGCTGCAGAACGGGCCGGACAGCGCACCTGGCGCCGGTGCCGGCAGTGTCGGCACGACGCCTTCACGCGAGCGCTAGGAGACGCGAGCCCATCCACGTCGGCGTGACGGACGGGGCGGACTCCACATGAAGGGGCAATGCCCTTCCTCACGTGGAGTCCGTCGCCATGTGCCGAGCACCGAGCGCCGATCGACGGGGGCGGTCGATCAGTTGGTGGCCGCGTCGCGAGACGTGCCGCCGGCGTCGGTGAGCTGGGCCGGCGCGGCTGGCGGCAGCGGATCGGGCACGCGGTTGTGCACCGCCGGAATGGTCCGGAGGTATGCGTACACGGCCTTCAGGTCTTCGTCGGTCATCTTGCCGTAGTTGAACCACGGCATGGGCGGCAGGATCTCCCGCGACGCGCCCATGTGCCGCCCCGTGCGCAGCGCCTTCATGAACATCTCTTCCGTCCAGATGCCGAGCCCGGTGTTCTCGTCCGGCGTGAGGTTCGCCGTGAAGCTCACGCCCCACGGCCCGGAGTGAGCCGTATTGGTGGGAGCTGAGGCAATCATCCACGGTCCTGGCGGCAACCTCGCGGGTTCCGTGATGACGAGCTGCTCGGGGTGCCCCGACAGCATCCGCGTCATGTCGGGCTCCGGACCCTTGGGCCCCATCTTCAGCGGCGTGTGGCAGTCGTTGCATCCGCCGATGGTCACCAGGTACTCGCCGCGCTTCACCTGCATCTGGTCGTAGCTGGGCGCGGCCTGGGCCTGCGAGCCGGTGCACGCGGCCGCTGCCATTCCGGCAGCCAGCGCCGTGGCGCCGGCCAGCATGGCGATCGACGTCTTCGTCATCGTGTTGTCCTCCGCTATCGGTTGTCTGCGGGGCGGCGCCGTCTGTCGGCGCGTGCCCTGCCGTGTAACGCGACGTCTGCGGGCAGAACCCGCAGCGGGTGGGACGGGTGGGACAGGTGGGTCGGGTGGGGCGGGTCGGGCGGGAGGGGCGGGTCGGTCAGGTCGGTCGGGTGGGGCGGGTCGGGTGGGGCGGGTCGGTCAGGTCGGTCGGGTGGGTCGGGGGCGTCGGCTAGAGCGCGACGGGCGAGGTGGTCGGCTGCCCGCAGCAACCGGCCGGCCTCGCCCGCAGTAGGGTGTGAGCTGGCTACTTGCCGAGTTCGGCGTAGATCGCTTCGATTGCCGCCTTCATCCGGTCAGTGCGGTAGCCCTGGTACTTCTTGGTGAGGTCGATCGAAGCCGCCGCCTGCTCCGCCGTCTTGCCAGCCTTCACCGCGGCCTGCACTTCGGTCACCAGGTCGGCCATGAAGCGCTGGTACTCCTGGAGCATCGCAGGCGTGGTCACCGGCTGGTGTCCCGGGATGATGGTGTCGACCTCCTTCACCGTGTCGATCGCCTTCTTCAACGTCTGCGGGAACTGGAGACCGCTGCCGCCGTTCGCACGATCGAGGAGCGGCGCGTCCTTCCACGGCATCATGTCGCCGGTCTGCAGCGTACGCAGCCCCTTGTAGTGGATCCACGTGTCGCCGCTCGTGTGGCCCGGGCCGAAGTAGTACAGGTCCACCTGGTCCTTGCCGCTGCCAATCGTCAGCTTGTCCTTGTAGGTCTTCTTCGGCAGGAACTGCGACTTGTCACCCTTGAAGGCGTCCATCTTCTCCATGTTCGCCTTGGTGTTCTCGTGCGCCACGATCTCGACGCTGGTCGGGAACCCTTCGTTGCTCCCGGTGTGATCGCCGTGGGTGTGCGTGTTGACGATGCGCACGACCGGCTTGTTGGTGACGGCGCGGATCTTCGCGAGGATGTCCGGGCCGTAGCCGGCGAGCTTCGTGTCGACCACCATCACGCCGCTGTCCATCACGAACACGCCGACGTTGCCGCCGGTGAACTGCGACCGATCGACCGGGCTCGATGCGCCGATGACGTACAGGTTGTCCTTGACCTTCTCCAGGTCCGGCAGCGTGGCCCGCTGCTGCTGTCCGGCAACCGCCACCGACAGCGCGCCCGTGGCAACGAGCGCACCAAGCACCATTCCTCGTGTCATTGCTGTTCCTCCAGGAGTCCCATCCCGACCGGACGCCCCTTGAGGGCGTCCGCAGCAGGCGCACCGGCGATGCCGACGCGACGCGGCGATTATAGCGGAGCCCCGGCCGGACGGAGATCGTAGACGGACGGGCTCATGCCAGAATGGCGCGTGGACTTCGCGCGAGAACTCCAGGCGGTGCAATCAATCCTCGGCGCAAAGGGCTATCGCTCCGCCGTCATCGGCGGCGTCGCGCTCGCCGCTTACGGCCACCCTCGCCTGACGCTCGACCTGGACATCGTCACGGACGCCGCGGCACAGGACAGCCTCGTCGCGCAGATGGAGTCGAACGGTTTCGAGACGCTGCATCGCTCGGCTGGCTATTCGAACCATCGACATCCGGAGCCGGGCCGTGGTCGCGTGGACTTCATGTATGTCCGTGGCGAGACGGCCGAGCGCGTCTTCGCCGGCGTCCGACAGTTGCCCGGTCCGGGAGGCGCAAGGATCGACGTGCCCAGGCCGGAGCATCTGATCGCGATGAAGGTGCGTGCGATGGCTGAGGCGCCTGAGCGGACCTGGCAGGACCTGGCGGACGTCGGCTATCTGGTTCGACTTGACGGTGTCGATCGAGCGGAAGTTCGCGGATACTTCGAACGCGCAGGCCTTGGAGACCGATGGCGTGAACTCGCAGCCGCCCTCTAGCCGGCCGCCGCTCGATCTGGAGCGCGACGTGCCGACGACCCAGCGGGATATCGAGGCCCTTCGTCGTCTTCGCGGACAGACCCCATCCTGGCTGGGGCTGCCCCCCGAGGCCATCGACGCCATGCTCCCCTCCAGCGGGCTCGACCACAGGCCGACGACGTCGCCGCGAGCCACGCCGTTCGAATTACCCTGAGGCGGCCGTGGGCTCGCACGCGCGTCCGAGCGCACTCCGGTTGACGTCGAGGCGAATTCTCGACGCGGGTCAGGGGCGCAACAGCGGGTGCAGGTATCCCGCCGGCAACACCTTGTCCACGTCGGGACGAATACTCAGGTAGTCCACGTGGTCGGGCACGTTGATCCACCCGTGCGGCACGCCCGCGGGAATGATGATCACGTCGCCCGGCTTCACGGGTCGGCTCGTGCCGTTCTGGATCGCGCCGCTGGTGGACGGGCCGGCCAGCACCGTCACCACCTCATTGTCGGCGGCAAACGCGCGCGGGTTCGCCAGCGCCCCACCGGTCACCAGGGTGCCCGCACCGGAGAGGATCACGTAGGTCTCGGTGACCTGCGCGTGCGCCAGGCCGACCACCGGGGCACCGGGCGTGTCGGTGGTGCGTCCGCGGTGCAGGACGCCGACCGCGAGGTTGTAGCGTCCCATGTCCACGACGCGCACCTGCTGATCGCCCTGCGGCGCCGTGATCGTGGCGAGGACACGCTGCAGTTCCTCAGCCGCAATCGGCACCGCGCGATCGGGCGCCCCCTGGGCCGTCGCGTCGCTCGCGTCCCCGCACAGCACCGCCACGATCGCGCCAATCACCACACCTACTGCAGACCGGGTCATGCATCCTCCTCAGGTTTCGTGTGCCTCCACCACGTGCGCCGGCACGACGCAGGTGTCACACCGCAGGCATCGTAGAACAGGGAACGCTGGAGCGGGAGGGGATGGACGCGCCGGCCGGTCAGTCGGTCCGGTCGGCCACGTAGCCGCTCCGGGCCCGGACCCTGTACTCGCCCCCGCGCACACGGAGGCGGATGCTGTGGAACCGCCCGTCGGCCTTGCGCGGCGAGGAGTAGCCGATCAGGTACTGGCTGTTCAACTCGTCGGCAATCTGCTCGAGCGCGCGGCCGACTTCGCTGACGTCGTGCACGATGTAGGTGCGGCCGCCGCTCGGATCGGTGAGTTCGCCCAGCGCGAGCGCGTTCACCGGCGCGTTGATTGCCCGCCGATCCGCCGAATCCACGCCGATCGCATACACGAAGATGTCTGTACGCAGCAACGCGCGGCGCAGGTCGCGGACGGTGGTGTCGCTGGCCGTGTCCGCGCCGTCCGACACCATCAGCAGTGCCACGCGCTGATGATGACGCGTGTCGGCGAGGGGCAGCGCACCCAGGATTGCGTCGTAAATGGCGGTCGCACCCCACGGCCGGAGCGGCTGCAGGAGCGAGAAGGCCAGTGAACGGTCTTCCGTCCACTCGCTGAGCAGCTGATGCCGGTGGTTGAAGGCCATGAGCGCGAACTCATCGGCCGGGTCGAGCATATCGGACATGAAACGGTAAATCGCCTGGCGTGCGTCGGACATGCGCCGGCCGTACATGCTGTCGCTGCTGTCCAGCAGGATGCCCAGGCTGACGGGCATGCGCTCGTTGGTGAACTGGGTGATGTCCTGGGCCTCGCCGTCCTCGAACAGCTCGAACCGCTCGCGCGGCAGCCGGGGAACGAGGCGCCCTTCCTGGTCGGTCACCGTCGCGGTGACCGTGGTCAGGCTGATGGCTGACTTGAAGTGGGGGCGCGTGGACTGCGCCCGAAGGCCCGGTGCGGCGGCCACGGCCGCCAGCAACGCCAATCCGACCAGCACGGCCCCGGGCGCGCGCATGTCCGCATTGTACGTCTAGCGGCCGAGCCAATAGGCCATCTTCACCAGCACCACATCGTCGCCGGCCGCACCCATCAGCGCGCCGAGATCCCGACGAGCCGAGAACGTGCCGGGCCGGGAGAAGTCCTGCTGCTGCCGTGTCCAGACAAGATACAGGGCCGAGCCCGGCCGCACGTCCCAGCGAAGGACGCTGTTCAGGCGCAGCGACTTCACGTTGAAGTCGGGGTCTGCGAACGTGAAGGACGGCGCGGCGCCGGCACCGTCCGGATCGACGGTGACGCGCCGTGTGACAGGGTCCTGCACCCCCGACGAAACGCCCTCGCCGTAGCGCAGGAAGTCGAAGGTCCGGGGACGGGCCAGCTCGCCGAGCTGGTTGAAGTCTCCGGCCGAGAGGAGCGGCTGCGCGAAGACCTGCAGCGACACGCGCGGCGACAGCACGACGCTCGCGCGGATCGTCATCGACAGCTGCGTCTGGTCCAGCAGGCCGAAGACGTCCCGCCGGCCGAAGGTCTCGACCGCCGCAGCATCGAACACGCTGCGGACGTACTGCGCGGCGACGACCGACCTGGTGAGTTGCGGGCCGATCGTGAATGCCAGCATCGATGACGGCTTCAGGGCCAGCGTCGCCCCGAGCACCCGCTGCCAGCCGCCAGCCGTGTTCCAGCTGCCGTTGGCCGCGAACTGCGCCGACACCGTCCGCCGCGCGTCGGTCGCCAGGTTCGCGCTCCAGGAACCGCCCGCGGGGTTGACCGCCGACACCCCGCCACGGGTCAGCCTGTCGTCGAGCACGCGCCGCCGCCACGACGCCCCACCCGACACCTGCCACCAGTTGCGCAGGGTGACCGACGCATTCCCCTGCACGCCGTCTCCCTGGCGTTCACCCGCGAAGTTCCAGGTCCACCACTTGGCGAGCCACGCCGAGCGCGCGCGCGACCACCGGTCCGGGAGCACCCTCCGGCGCGTCACCACGACGTGCCCACCGGCGCGATCGGCCGTCGTGAGAAAGCCGACATCGTTCGACTCGAACCCCGGGCTCACGCCCCAGATCGAGGCGTTCACCTGCCACAGTCCGGCATTACGATTCAGGTTCGCGCGGCCGGTGAACCCGCTGAGCGACGAGCGGCTGGCGTCGAAGCGCACCTGCGGCGCATCGGGCCGCTGGAACGCGCGCTGGGGCATCGTCTGCAGCCGCGCGATGGCCTCCGGGTCGCCGGCCACCCGGCTGACCGCGATCCTGCCGTTCACCACCCAGTCCCGGCCAGGCCCGAGGAACCAGTAGCCATCCCCACCGACGACGAGCGCCTGTCTCGTGAGCGTCGAGGCCAGCGCCGCCGTCTCGAGGTTTCGCGTCACCGACGTGGCGATGAGTCCTGCACCGGCGCGCCGGCCAATGTCACGCTGCACGCGAAGCACCGTGTAGTTGCTGCGCGGCTCCACGATCGTCGAGCCGACGATGCCGCCGCTCGATGCCCGTGCGGTTTCGGCGTCGGTCATTGCGTCCAGCAGGCCGAAGCTCCAGCCGCCGCGCGTCTTGCCCGTCAGCTTGGCTGCAGCGACGATGGTCGTGCCGGAGGGGGCGTCCACGAAGTCGCCGCTGGCCTGCCGCTGCGGCGCGCGGCCGATCCGCCGCGAGTAGAACAACTGCGGATCCGAGGTGTTGAAGCCCCAGGAGTTGTTCGCCCCCCCGCGCCCCACGTTCTGGAAGATCTGCGCGCCCTCGAGGAAGAACGGCCGGCGTTCCTCGAAGAACACTTCGAACGCCGTCAGGTTCACGACGGCGGGATCGACTTCGACCTGGCCGAAGTCGGGGTTCATGCTCAGATCGAACGTCACGCTGCTGCTCAGTCCCCACTTCGCATCGAGGCCGCCGCTCGCGAACTGCCGTGCGCCGTCGTTGAAGGGGTTGCCCGATCCGGCGCCGATGAACTCGGCTCGGCCGGCGGCGTAGGGCAGCAGCTGCGTGTGCCGCCTGGTCGCAATGCCGTCGAGTCCCGTCAGATGTGCCATGCGCGACGCGACGCCGTTCTGCGCCTTCGCGGGGAACTCGAGCCAGGTCGTCTCGTTCTTGCGCTGTACGTATCGTGCGACGTTGATGCCCCACGTCGCCCGATCGAGGTGCTGGAACCGGAGCTGGGACAGCGGGATCCGGAGCTCGACCGTCCACCCCTGCAGGTCCGTGCCGACGGCGCTCTGCCACACGGCGTCCCACGACGGGTCGTCCCACGAGTCGTTGAAGAGAGCGGCGTCCTTCTGCACACCGGAGGCGCTCACGCGGAAGAAGGCGCCGGTGAGGTGGTCGTGCATCGGATCGAGGTAGATCGTGACGCGGTCGGCATCGGGGTCCTCGTCGCGCTTCGCCAGACGCTTCACGATGCCTGACGGGTCGGTGTCGAACATCCGCACACCGACATACAGGGCATCGTCATCGAAGAGGACACGCACTTCCGTGGTCTCGGTCGCAGGCTGTCCCTCGTCGGGATCAGTCTGGGTGAATCCCCCGGTGGGCGGGGCGATCGACCAGGTCTCCTCCGTGAGACGCCCGTCGAGCGACGGGGGCCGCGCCGTCCGCACCGCCGAGACCACGCCGTGCGGCTCGTGTCCGCGCGCCTGCCCGTCGTGAGCGCTCGCTGGGCGAGCCAGGATCAGCCCTCCGAGGAGGATCGCGCACACACTCCTCCCGAGCCGACGCGCAAGCCGTCGTCGCATCCGAGCCTCCCAGTTGTCGGAGTGGGCTACTTTGCCTTGCGGAGGTAGACGTTGCCGTTGAACGTGCGGAGCTCGATATCCGGGCCGCCGCCGTTGACGGCGCCGTAGATGGACCGGTCCACTTCCATCCGGAAGGCCGGACGCCCGCGGGAGTCGTCGCCACGGTCGCGCTCACGATCGCGATTGCGATCCGACCGGGCATCGCCACGGGTCTCCGGGGCCTGGCGCGTCTGCACGTCGAAGTCGGTGTAGACGTCGCCGCGGTCGCTGCGGAGCTTGAGGTTCGCCTTGGCCGAGCCGGGCAGGGTCACATCGACGCTGCCATTGAACGACGTGAACGACATGGGGGTATTCGCCGGCACGGCGCGCAGCGTGGCGACGATGCGGCCGTTCGTCGTGTTCGCCACGACCGCCCCGCCGAGATCCGTCAGGCGGATGGAGCCGTTCACGCTGTTCACCTCCACGGTGCCAGTGATGCGTTCGACCACCGTCTCGCCACCGTTCACGGTACGCAGGACCAGGCTCGTCGCGGGAGGCACTTCGAGTGTCACGTTCGTGCGACCGCTCATCGCGGACGCCGTTACCGACACGACGTTGTTCTCCTCGCGGATCTCCACGCCTCGCGGCTGCGTGAGGCGGCGCAACCCCTCGGTCGATGGCTCGTCCCTGTCCTTCTCCTTCTCTTTTTCCTTCTCCCGCTCCCTCGCGCGGTCGCGGCGGTCGTCGTCGGTCTCGGCGCCCGGACCGCTGGTGACGAGGATGTCCCGGCCGCTGCCGGGACGGACCGTGATGCTGCCTGTCAGCAGCCGCACGCGGACCGAAGCCGGGCGCGAGGGGTCGCTGAGGGGGACCGTCACCCGATTGTCGCCGGTCGTCTGCGCGCTGGCCCCGGGCCCCAGCGCGAGCAGCACGCTGGTCACGACACCGCAGATCCACATATACCTGGTCATGTTCTTTCTCCCGACAGCGTCTTCGCCCGCCGTCCGTGATCGCTACTGGCGGCGGAGCCGCACGTCGCCATTGAATGTTTCGAATACCAGCTCATGGCCGCCGGCACCGATGCGCATCGAGGCGTGCCCGTCCTGGCGATAGATCGTCGAGCCGCCGCGACGCGTTGTCGTCGCAGCCCGCCGGGGCATCGGCGTCGTGTCGAACCCGGTGTACAGGTCGCCGTGCATCGTGTGCATGCGGACATCCGCGGCCAGTGACGCCGGCATCGTGACGTCGAGGTCGCCGTTGACCGACGAGAACCGCCCGGGACCGTCGGGAACACGAAGGAAGGTGGCCTCCACGTTGCCGTTCACCGTGCGCACGTCACCGTGGCCGCCCACCCGCGCCAACCGGACGTCCCCGTTCACGTTGTGAATCGAGTAGGGTCCCGACGTGCCTTCGACCCGGACCAGACGCGTGTTCACCGCGCAGACATCGAGGGTGACCGCGCGCGGCACGCGGACCTCGAAGTCCACACGCACCACGGTCGAGTCGTCTTTCGACCGCCAATCGGATTGCGGCCCGCTCCCGAGCCGGCACCCGCAGCGCGTGCTGTCGGCGCAGACGAGCACTTTCGCGTCCACCGGCCGCACGTCCACCTGGGGCACTGGCTCGCGGCCCATGCGCTCGACCGTTCGCCTGGCGGTTACCGCGACGTCGGCGCGGTCCTCCGCCACGATGAAGATCGAGCCGTTGAGATTGCTGAGCTCGAGCACCCTCGCGGTTCCGGCACCGCTGGCCCAGGCGACCGTGCGGCGGACCGTGGCCTCGGCCTGCCCCTCCATCGAGGAGCCGAACGGCTCCGTGACGCTGCGTGTCGCCCAGGACCCGAGACCGGGGACGAGGCTGGCGAGTGCGGCGACCAGCAGCGTGAAGACATGCGTGTAGACCTGCATGGACCCTCCTCAGGACGACAGCCGCTCGAGCCCGAGCGCCGCCCGTCCACGAACCAGTTCATCAACCGAGCGGTCCTGTGACAGGCGCTGGAGCATCGAAGCAGCCTGCGGATCGCGCGTTTCCACCATGAAGTCGATGACGGCGATCTGCAGCAGGGGCGCCGCCGAGTCGGTCACCGCCCGGCCCGTGCCGCGTCGCACGTCCTCGCGGTCGCTGAAACGGCGCAGCGCGTCCACTGCCGCAAGGCGCACGTTCTCGTTCGGGTCGTGCAGCAGGGTATCGAGCAGGGCCGCCACCACCTCGTTGCCGGGCTGCTCGAGCTGCGCCGATGCGCTGACCCCGCGCAGGCGCTCAGCCGCCGACTGCTGCTGGAGCAGCGACAGGGTCAGCATCTGCCGCATGTCGCGCAGTTCCGCTCGCACATCGGCGATCTCGGTCGCCGTTGCCGGTGGTGCGGCCGGCGGGAGTGGCGCCGACCACTGCACGGAGTTCCGGCCGATCAACACGCCGACCAGGAGCAACGAGGCCGCCGCCGCGAGACGGGCCAGCGGCCCGCTGGTCCGGAAGCGGGGCCGCATGGCGAGCACCCGCCCCGGTTCCCCGGCAGGCGCAGCATCCTGCACGGCTGAGGTCCTGGCTGCCTCCGCCTGCTCCACGGCCACCATCAGCCTGGCGCGCATACGGTCGGTCGGGACCGGCAGCGGCGGCCCCTCCATCGCACGCCACAGCGCCTCCTCGCCGCCGAACTCGACGCGGCACCGGTCGCAGCCCTCGACGTGCTCGCGGACGGCGCGGCGCGCGGCTTCGGCCAGTGACCCCGCCAGATAGTCGGCCCACAACGCCCTTACTTCTTCACAGTGCATGGTGCTCCCTCGAGCTTGAAGAACGCGGCGCGCAGCTGTTTCATCGCACGGTGCACGCGCACCTTCACCGCGCCAACCTCGATGCCCAGCAGTTCGGCGATGCGGTCGTACGGCATCGCGTGATACCGGGCCAGCACGAGGAGATCGCGCGGCTCGTCGTCCAGCAGGTGCAGCGCCTCCTGCAACTGCCGCAGGTCCACGGCTCGTTCCAGCAGCGCAGCCGGCCCCGGGTCGTCGCCGCGAATCCCTTCGGCTTCCTCGAGACCGGTGGAGGCCGGTGCCCGTTTGCCGTAGTGGTCGGCGCGGACGTTCCGGGCGATCCGGAACAGCCACGTCTCGAACCGGTTCGCGCCGTCGAAGGTGTGGCGGTACTTGAGGATCCGCATGAAGACTTCCTGCACGAGGTCCTCCGCCGCTGCCGGGTCGCCCGTCGTCCGAGCGAGGAACTGGAACACCGGTCGGTGATAACGGTCGAACAGGTCGCCCAGCCGGCCCACCTGCCCGTCCCGTACCGACTGCATCAAGGCTTCGTCCGTCACGTTCTGAGAAGGATTACCGGGCCAGCCGCGGGAGGTTACAGGGGTAGCCGGCTTCTGGCCCGGGGGCTGGGCCGGTTCGGGGGCGGCGCGTACGTCCATGCGCGATTAGACGGAGGCGGGGCCGGGCCTGGCAGCTCGGCCGTGTCGAATCGCGGGGGGCAGGAAGCGGGCAGGCGTAGCCACGCCTGCCGGGGCCACCGCCGGGGTCAGTGCATCGCGGCGGCGGACTGGTCCGACGCGCCCATCTGTGTGCGGAGCGGCACGCGGCGCAGGAACAGGTGGAGGACGACGCTCGCGCACATCACGACGGCCGCCCAGAAGAAGATCTGCTGGAGGCCGTGCGCCAAGGCCGTCTTCACGTTCGCCATCAGCGTCTGCAGCACCGCCAGTCCCTGCGGGGACCGGCCGAAGGCCGCTTCGAGCTGCGGACGCGCCTGGCCGAGGAGCAGCGGGTTCTCGAATACCGTGAGCGCCTGCGCGGGCACACCGGGCGGAACGGAGGCCTCGAACTCTTTGTGGTAGTGCGTCAGCATGACCGACCCGAATGCGGCCACGCCCACGGTGCTCCCGATTGACCGGAAGAAGATGGTGGACGACGTGGCGGCACCCATGAGGTGACGCGGCGCGACGTTCTGCACGGCGATGGTGTAGACCGGCTGGAGGAGCCCCATGCCCAGACCGGCCACCACCATCGACCAGACCACGTAGCTGCGCGACGTGGCCGCATCCATGCGCGCGAACAGGACCATGCCCGCCGCAATCGCGATCGACCCGGCCACGGCCAGCACCTTGTACTCGCCGGTGCGCGAGACTCCCTGGCCGCTCACGATGCTCCCGACCACCGCGCCCATCATGAGGGGCGTGAGCAGGTTGCCCGACTGCGTCGCCGACACGCCCAGCACGCCCTGCATGAACAGCGGCAGGTAGATGATCACGCCGAACATGCCCATGCCCAGGATGAACGCGGCGGTCGAGCAGACCGCGACGATCGGGTGCCGGAAGAGCGAGAGCGGGATGATCGGTTCGGCCGCGCGGCTTTCGGCGACCAGCAGCGCCACGAGCATGGCAGCCGACAGGACGAACAGTGACGTGACCCGCGTGGAGGTCCAGCCGTACTGGGTCGCCCACGTGAGTCCGAGCAGCAGCGGTACCACACATCCGATCAGCGTCGCGAAACCGGCCCAGTCCAGCTGACGCCGGGTGCCCCGCGGCTTGAGGTGTGGAAACTCGAAGTAGATTGCGGCCACCGCCACCGCTCCGACCGGCAGGTTCACGTAGAAGCACGCCCGCCACGACCACTGATCCGTCAGCCATCCGCCGAGGGTCGGGCCGAAGATCGACGCAACGCCCCAGAGCGCCGCGAACAGTCCCTGGTAGCGGCCCCGTTCCGCCGGGGCAAAGATGTCGCCCACGATCGTGAAGAGCAGTCCCATGACCATGCCCGCCCCGACGCCCTGCAGGCCGCGGAAGAGAATCAGCTGGCCCATGCCGTCGATCGGCAGGAAGGTCAGTTCCCCCGCCGCGCCGCAGAGCGCGGACGCGAGCACGAACAGAATGGCGCCGCCGAGGAAGAACGGCTTGCGACCGAGCCGATCCGACAGGCTGGCGAAGATCGGCACCGACACCGTGGACGACAGCATGTACGCGGTCGCCACCCAGGGGTATCGATCGAACCCGTTCAGCTGCGCGATGATGCGCGGTTCCGCAGTGCCGACGATCGTCTGGTCGATGGCTGCGAGCAGGGCCGCCAGCAGCAGCCCGGTGAGTGTCCCGACGAGTTGTGGCTTCGTCAGTCGTACGAGCCCGGACGTGGCGTAGACGGGCTCCGATGCCGACGCGGTCATGACGAATTCCTCAGGAAAGGCAACCGGGCGCGGGCCCGGCGCATCTCCCGACTGTACTTCAGTCGCGTGCGCTCAGTCGTGGCGATGCGCAGCGGGCATGCCCAACCGGGCAATCGTGTCGCGCTCGAAGTCGAACTCGATCAGGACCACTGGCTCGCCGCCGACCACCCAGCCGTCATGCCCAGGCTCGATGGCCACGACCTGCGGCGCTCGATGCTCGATGATGCAGCCATCCGCGTACTCGATGTGGATCTCGCCGTGCGCAAGGAAGCCGACGTGCGCATGCATGCACAGATCGGTGCCCGTGATCGGCTTCATGTGCCGCGACCACCGGTATCCGGGCGGGTAGATTTCCCGCTTGACGCGCGCGGCCCCCGCCCTGACGACATCGAGCTGCACGCCGCCCACCACTCGCGCATCGCTGCCTGGCAGGGGTGCAAAGAGGGCGGCCGTGCGGCGCGGCGGCTGCCCGGCGCCTCGCGGCGCTTGGGCCCGCGTCGCCTTGCGGCCCGACGCACGGCGAGCCGTTTTGGCGGCCCGCGGCGTCGGTGCGGCGGGAGGGGTGCGGTCGCCCGGTGCGGTCGTGCCGGTCTTCCGCGTCCGCCGTGCCGCGCCACCCGTGCCGGCTGCCTTGCGGCCGCCGCGGGTCGTGGTGTGTCGTGCCGGTTTGCTCCTGGCCATGCATGCCCCCTGTGAGTGCCGCCTGACGCGGACGGCCCCCGGATTATACGCACCAGCTCATCAAGAAGAGGGCTACCTTATGCAGCCACTGGCATCAAGAATATGACTCGAACGTCGATTACTGCTACAGCTCGGCCATGTCTGGCCGCTCGGTTACCGGTCCATGCCCTCATCGCCTGAACGACTCGCCACTTCCGCCAGCCACCAGCCGCCTCGAGAGGCAGCGACCGCTCAGCGCGACCTGGTGATCGCGGAACTGGAGTCGGCCCTCGCCCTCACCGAGCGTCGATTCCGCGCGCTGTTCGAGCACCTGACCCAGAACCTCCAGGTTTTCGAGGTGGTCAAGAACGACGCGGGGCGCGTCGTCGACTGGATGTTCATCGAGGCGAACGCTCTGGGCCGTGAGGCACTCGGCGACGCATACGATTCCGCCGTCGGGCGCCTGGCCTCCGACCTCTGGGGGCACGGCCAGCCCGACGAAGACCTGCTGCAGGCGAGCCAGGACGCGATCGCCGGCTTCGTGTCGTCCCGCACGCACAGGGTGCGGACGCCAGACCGGCGGCTGGAAATGGGCATTTTCGCGCTCGACGAGAACACCGTCGTGGCCGTGTGCACGGACGTGACCGACCGCGAACTCGAGGCCGAACGCCTGGCCGCCTTCAACGCCCAGCTCGTGCTCGCGCAGGAGGAGTTGACGGTGCTGGCGCACACCGACGCGCTCACCGGCCTCCCCAACCGCGCCACGATCCTCGACGCCGCCGCCGCGGAGTTCCGCCGCGCGCGCGCCGCGCACGAACCGCTGTCGCTCGCGATGTTCGACATCGACTTCTTCAAGACCGTCAACGACACGTGGGGACATCCGGCCGGCGACGCGGTGCTCGAGCACGTCGCACGCATCCTGCGGGAACAGATGCGCACGGGCGAGTACATCGGCCGATTCGGGGGCGAGGAGTTCCTGCTGGTCTTCCCCGACACTCCGATCTTGCTGGCCGCCAAGGCCGTCGAACGGCTCCGGGCGGAGATCGCGCAGACGCCGATCGTCTACCACGAACAGACCATCGGCGTCACAATCAGTGCGGGCATCGCGGCCCTGCCCTGCGACTCGGTCGAGGCGCTCATCGGGCATGCCGACGTGGCGCTCTACGAGGCGAAGCGCGAAGGGCGCAACCGCGTGAAGCTCGCCCGCGCGCCTGGCAGCCCCTAGGAAACGGCTGCCGTTTCCGTTCCAGCCGACGGAGCATGGCCGGTACTCACTTCGCCGCCCTCGGCCAGCACCGGAAGCCTCACCCGGAAGGCGGCACCGTGCCCGAGACCGTCGCTGTGCGCCTCGATCGTCCCCCCGTGCAGCTGCACGAGGTCCCGAGCGATGGCGAGTCCGAGCCCAAGGCCGCCGTGCTCGCGCGAGAAGCGCGCATCGCCCTGGCGGAAGCGCTCGAAGACGTACGGCAGGAACGCAGGGCTGATGCCGCATCCCGAGTCACGCACGGCCACGCTGGCCGCGTCGCCCTGGCGGCTCAGTTCGAGCGCCACGGTGCCGCCGGCCGGCGTGAACTTGACGGCGTTCGACAAGAGGTTCCACAGCACCTGCTGCAGGCGATCCGGGTCGCCTGACACCCGCAGCGCCCCGGCTGTCAGGCGCGTCTCGAGGTGCACGCCCTTGGCCTGTGCTGCCGGGCGGATGGACAGCATCGCCTGATCGACCACCACGCCGAGGTCCACCGGCCGCAGTTCGAGCTGCACCTTGCCGCTGACGAAGCGGGACATGTCGAGCACGTCCTCGACGAGGCGGGTCAGCGTCGTCGCATTGCGGTCGATGGTGTCGAGCGCGCGGGCCAGCCGTGGCCCTTCGAGCACCCCGCCGCTGGCCATGCGCGCATACCCGACGACGGCGTTGAGCGGCGTGCGCAGCTCGTGCGACAGCGTGGCCAGGAACTCGTCCTTGAGGCGGTTCGCGCGGGTGGCTTCTTCGTAGGCGCGGGCGTTGTCGACCGCGAGGGCCGCCCGCGCCGCCACCGCGCTCGCGAGCCGCAGGTGCAGCTTCGTATAGCGATGCCGCGAGGCGCCCAACGCGAACGTGAACGCGCCGAGCCCCTTGTCGCGCGCGACCAGCGGCACGATCATGAACGAGCGCACGTCGAGCTCGGCCAGCGCCTGGCGGTGCTCCGCGTCGATTGCCCGCCGGTCGAACGCCTCGTCGGGCAGCCACTCGACCATGAGTGGGGTACGTGTCCGGATCGCATGGGCGACGCTCGTCTCGGACCTGGGATTCTCCGGGTAGCGCTGTCGAAACGCCTGGGCCACCGCGACGCGGGCCGGATCCGCGTGAGCCACGCACAACCTCGAGAGCTCGCCACGCCCGTCCAGCAGGTCGACGGCGCAGAAGTCGGCGAAGAAGGGCACCGCGAGCCCCGCCACCTGGCGCAGGCTGGCCGAGTAGTCCAGCGAGTTGGCGAGCAGCCGTCCCGCCTCCGCGAGGAAGTCGGAGTCCATCCGGCTCCGCTGCTGTTCCTCGTACAGTTCGGCGGCGGTGAGCGCCGCGGACACGACGTTGCCGAACGCCCGCGCCGCCTCCAGCTCGCTCGGCGAGAAGCGGTGCGGCGTCCGGTGATAGAAGACCGTGGTGCCGGTGGTCCGACCGTGCATCACCAGAGGCACGAGCAGCAGCGAGCGGATGCCCTCGCGCGCGTAGGCGGCCTGGCGCGCCGACAGGACGGCCTCGCCGGCGTCGTCGAAGGCGACGGGCTCCGGGCCGCCCGGCAGGTCGCCCCACCCGATGATGTCGTCCGCGAAGGCGGGCGAAAGCCCTTCGTGCGCGGCGATCCGCCACTCCTCGTTCGACGCGTCCTTGCGCCAAACGGCGTAGCCGTCAGCCGGCAGCAGATCGCGCGCCACCGACAGGACCGCCGGCAGCATGTCGTCCACGCGGGGCGATCGCAGCAGGAGGCTCGATGCCGCGGCGAGGGCCACCAGCCTCGACTGCAGGCCCGCGACCTCCGCCTCGGTCGCGCGGCGCGCCGTGATGTCCCGCGCGATCTTGGAGATGCCGACGACCTGCCCCTGCTCGTCCCGGATAGGCGAGACGGTCAGCGAGACATCGAACTCGGCGCCGTCGCGGTGCCGGCGTCTGGTCTCGAAGTGCACGACGTTGTCGCCGCGGCGCACCCTCTCCAGCACCTCCTGCTCTTCCTGCTGCCGCTCGTCCGGAATGAGCACGTAGATCGGCCGACCGAGGGCTTCGGCGGCGGTGAACCCGAACAGACGCTCGGCCGCCCGGTTCCACGACGTGATGCGGCTCTCCAGGTCGGTGGAGAGGATCGCATCGTCGGTGGACTCCACGATGGAGGCCAGCTCGCGGGCACGTTGCAGTTCGCGTGCGAGCTGGTCGACCAGCCGCTCGCCCCGGCGGTTGGCCTCCTCGGCCTCGATACGCGCCTGCTGCTCGCGAGCAAGCGCCTCCTCCAGTTGGTGACGATGCGCGATCTCGTCGCGCGCCTTCTGCTCGCGGGTGGTATCGAGCAGCGTGACCGTGGCCCGGTGGCGCCGTCCCACCAGCACAGCCAGGCCGCACAGCAGCACGTACATCCCGTAGCCGGTGAAGTACTGGGAGGTGAACAGCCGCGACGGTTCCGTCAGCAGTGCGGGTTCGAGCATGAAGCGCTGCGCGTGCGCCGCGACGGCCCCCATCAGCGTGGCCACGACGCCGGTGGCCACACCGCCCCGCCAGGCGGCGACGGCGACAACGGCTACATAGAGCAGGCCCTGCAGGGGGAAGGGCCCGACGAGAAACCGGAGGGACATGACGCCGACGATCGCGGCTGCGGCCAGCAGAGCTTGAGTATCTCGCTTCACGCGGAGCTCATTGTCCTCGACGCGCATCACGGCACTATCTCACAGCTGACGGCACTGACACGATCGCCACGTTCGTCATTGCGGCAGAGCTTCAACGCGTCGCCCAGGGCGGCCTGCCGACAGCCTTGTGGGCCCGTCCTCGGCCGACAGACACAATTGTCGCCCGAGCCGACCTTGACCAGGGCGCTCTGAAAGCGCCGAAAGTGTCGGAATTCTGCCGGAAAACGGCGCGTTCGGCCTGGCACCGCGGGCGCACCGATCCTGCACGTGTTCTTGCAGCAGGACGGGGCGTCTCCCGTCACGAACCCGCGCTCGGCCTTCCCAGGGACGCCGGTGCGGTCGGCCTACGGGGCAGTCGACTTTCTTTCCGAGTGAGGTGCCTTCCATGAATGCTGCAGATACGTCCTGGATGCTCGTTGCGACCGCGCTGGTGCTGCTGATGACACCGGCGCTGGCCTTCTTCTACGGAGGGCTGGTGCGGTCGAAGAACGCCCTGAACACGATGATGATGAGTTTCATCTCGCTCGGCTTCGTCGGCGTGCTCTGGGCCGTCATCGGGTATTCGCTGGCCTTCACCGAGGGCAGCAACTACATCGGCGATGCCTCGAATGCGCTGATGCGCGGCGTCGGCCTCGATGCCAAGGGCACGATCCCGCACCTGCTGTTCATGTGCTACCAGGGGACCTTCTGCATCATCACGGCGGCGCTCATCTCCGGCGCCATCGTCGAGCGCATGCGCTTCCCCGCCTACCTGGCGTTCATCAGCCTCTGGGCCCTGTTCGTCTACGCGCCGGTGGCGCACTGGGTGTGGGGTGGCGGCTTCCTCGCGGACATGGGCGCGCTCGACTTCGCCGGCGGCACGGTCGTGCACGTCAACGCGGCGTCGGCGGCGCTGGTCGCCGCAATTGTCATCGGTCCGCGGCGGGACTACAAAAAGGTAGCCCTGGCCCCGCACAACGTGCCGTTCACCCTGCTCGGCACGGGGCTCCTGTGGTTCGGCTGGTTCGGGTTCAACGCCGGCAGCGCGCTGGCGGCCAACGGCATCGCGGCCCTGGCGTTCACGACGACCATGCTCGCGCCGGCCGGCACCCTGATGGTGTGGGCGCTCATCGACATGGTCCGCCTGCAGAAGACGACGGCCGTCGGCGCCGCGACAGCCATCGTGGTCGGCCTCGTGGCCATCACGCCTGCGGCGGGCTTCGTCGGACCGATGAGCGCGATCGCCCTCGGCGCCGTTGCGGCGATCCCCAGCTACTTCTGCATCCTGTGGCGGGCGAAGACCAGCCTGGACGATTCGCTCGACGTCGTGGCGGCGCACGGCGTGGGCGGCACCGTCGGCGCGGTTCTCACGGGGGTCTTCGCCCAGAAGGCCATGAACGGCGTGGCCGACGGCCTGCTGTTCGGGAATCCCGGCCAGGTGGTGACCCAGGTGATCGCCGTGCTGGTGGCGATGGCTTTCAGCGCGGTCGCCAGCTTCATCCTGCTGAAGCTGGTGGGCCTGGTGACGCCGCTCCGCGCCTCGGAGACCGAGGAGACGACGGGCCTCGATCTGTCCATGCACGGCGAAGACGCCTACGTGGAAGTGGGCGGCAGCAGCGTCGAGCCCGGCCGCACCGCCACGCCGGGCATGGTGCCGGCGTACGCGCTCACGCCAGCGGAAGCCGAGTAGCTCCGCGGACGTCCGCTTCGCAGGACGACGGCGCCGGCCTCCCGTGCCGGCGCCGTTCCCGCCATCCGCCGCCCTGCCGGCACGTCATCACGGCCGCAGCAGGCGGTTCACCTTCACCACGAACGCGCGGTTCCGCAGCGGCGTCACGCCAGGCCGCGCGAGCGTGTCGTAGTCGTCGGTGTAGACGACGAAGACTTCGCTGCCGGGTCGGTACTCCCAGCGGAACCGCAGGTTCGAGCCCACGGAGGCGTTTGACGAGTTGTACTGCACGATGCCCGAGACGTACACGCGCGGCGTGATCGTGTAGGTGGCGCGGTTGCGGACCACGCGTGCGGTGAACGCCCCCGCCGGCAGATCCACCCAGTCCACCGAGGCGCTGGGTTCCAGCGACACCTGCGGCGTCACCTGCACGCGGCCGCCGCTCGCCGCGAGCGACGTCTTCGTGCCGTTGTAGAAAGTGCCCGTCTCGAACGTCACCGTGCCCGAGATCCGCCGCTGCTGGCCGGCCTGGTACTGCAGCTGGGCGCTCTCGTAGTTGTACCCGCCTACCGGGATCCGCACGCCTGTCGCGATGGGGAACGGTGCGACGAGGCGCTCGAAGTGCGGCACGTAGCTGACGATGAAGATGTCGCTGTTCGTGAACTCGGTGGCCACCTGCGCCACCAGTTCCCGGGTATCGAGCCGGTTCGTGGTGTTCGTGGTGTAGTTGACGCTCCCCTGGAAGGAAATGCGGCGCACGTGGGGGATGCGCCGGGGCCGCGGGCTGAAGCGCGCCAGCGCGAAGTTCCGGCGCATGTCGAGGCGGCGCACGAATCCGACCTCCGGGTTGAAGTTGCGCCCCACTTCCAGCCGCTCCACCTGGACGCCATAGCGGTCGGCGTTGTAGTCGAAGAACCCGCGGTAGCTGGTGTCGTCCCCGGAGCGGCCGTCGGTCCGTGTCCGCGCCAGGAACGTGTCCATGCGCACGTTCTGGTAGAAGGAGAACGTGCCGTCCACGCCGTAGCCGTCGTTGTCACCCGTCCGGCCGACCAGTGACGAGCGGTGCGTCATCATGGCGCCGACCGTGCTGCGTCGCAGGACGTCGCGCGAGAGGCGCAGGACGGTGAAGTTCGCGCTGTTCACGTTCACGGCCGGGTCCGATCCGGTCTGCGCATTCAGCGCCCCGACCGAGTACTTGCCTGCCTTGCCGGTGAGCCGCGCGCCCGCCCGCATCGGAATCGACCGCCCGGCGTCAAGGCCGATGCGCCGGCTGAAGAACAGGTAGGGCGTGTCACCAGCGCCGGCGTTCAGGCCGGAACTCTGCCGGCCGGCGAACGCGAAGATGCCCTGGCCTTCGAGGAAGAAGTCGCGCTTCTCGGGGAAGAACAGGTTGAACCGCGTGAGGTTCACCTGCTGCTCGTCCACCTCCACCTGCGCGAAGTCGGTACGTACGGTGAAGTCGGCGGTGAGGTTCGGCGTGACGGCCCACTTGCCGTCGCCCCCCACGCGGTTGGCGAGGTCGTTGGTGATCGATGGCCGCGCGGTGTTGTCGGTGGACACGCTCGTGATGTCGTAGGGTTTGATCTCGATGTTGCGGCGGTTCTGCGGGACCTGCAGCCCCACCAGGGTCGCGGCCGACGAAATCTTGAGGATGCCGCGGAACGTCGTGAGCGCGCGCGGGATCTGCGTGATGTGCGACCACTCGTTCTTCCACCGCACCACGCGCCGCAGGTTGATGCCCCACGTCTGGTCGCGGCCCGGCCCGTACCGGAGCGAGCGGAACGGGATGGCCATCTCGATCGTCCAGCCGCCGCTGAACCGGCCGGTCTTGACGCTCCAGATCGTGTTCCAGTCGACGTTGGGCGGGTTCTCGTTGGTGATCTGGCTGTCGGCGAAGCCGCCGATCGGGTTCGCATAGAAGAGGTAGCCGTTGCGTCGATCGTGGTAGGTGTCGAACAGCACCGCGAAGGTGTCGTTCTGCCGGAGCTGGTTCGTGTCCCGGCGCATCTCGTTGGCCACCATCCGCTCGGGATGCGTGTCCCAGCACCGGGCCGAGACGTAGATGTTGTTGTCGTCGAAGAACACCCAGGCCTCGGTGCGCTCGGTCGCGGGCTGTCCCTCGTAGGGTTCCTGCTGGAGGAAGCCGCCAATGGCTTCGGTGCTCTCGTAAGCGCCCTCGTCGAGGCGGCCGTCGATGCGCAACGCCGCCGCGACCCGGACCGCGCGGATGGTGACGCGGCCGTCGCCGTCACGCGTCATGACGGCCGGCGGGATCGGGGCCGGCGCCTCGCCCGACGAGGGTGTCGCGCTGACGTGCGACTGCGCGCGCGCGGCGGCGGCCGACAGCAGGACGAGCAACGCGGCACCAGTGGTGCGTCCCCAGGATCCGATGTGCATGGCTCGGCATCGTATGAAGAGTCAATTGCGTTTTGCAAGTGACTTCAGGTGCGAACAGCCGCACCTATCTGGATCCTGATAGACTGTGCCCCCATGCCGGCGGCTCGCCAGCCCGGACGCCCCGCACGACCGAAACGATCGGCCTGCCCGGTCTCGCGCACGCTCGACGTGCTGGGGGACCGCTGGTCCCTGCTGGTGGTGCGCGACCTGATGCGCGGCAAGCGCCGCTACGCGGAGTTCCTCGAGTCGCCCGAGGGCATCCCGACCAATACGCTGGCCGACCGCCTCAAGCGGCTCGTCCGGGCCGGCATCCTCGAGAGCCGGCGCTACAGCGAGCATCCGCCGCGGGTCGAGTACGTGCTGACGGCGAAGGGCGAAGACCTTCGTCCCATCATGCGGGCCATGGTGGACTGGGGCGTCCGGCACGCCGGCGGCCGCCTCCCGGAGCCGTACACCCGGACCTGACGCAACCGGGCGGACCGCGTGTGACCCATGGATGTTGAGCCGGGCATCAGCGATCGACTCGCGGCGTCACGTTCGGCCCGGATCAGCCGTCTCCACTACAGCCTCGCCTTCGATCTCGCCCCCGACCCGCGCACGGCCATCGAGGGCCGGGCCACGCTCACCTTCTCGCTCGCGTCGCTGGACGAGCCGCTCGTGCTCGACTTCGCCGGCGGCCCTGACACGATCCGTCACCTCCAGGTCAACGAGCGTGCGATCACGCCCGTCGTTCTCCACGGACACATCGTCATCGCTGCGGCCGCGCTCCAGGTGGGCGCCAACCACATCGACGTGGAGTTCGTGGCCGGCGATGGCCCGATACACCGGCGTGACGGGTACCTCTACACGCTGTTCGTGCCGGCCCGCGCGCACGAAGCGTTCCCCTGTTTCGATCAGCCGGATCTCAAGGCGGGGTATGCGCTGACGCTGTCCATGCCGGGCGACTGGGACGCGGTTGCGAACGCGCCGGAGCGATCGCGCCGCATCGAGCGCGCTCGCGACGCCACCACGCTCGTGGTCTCGTTCGAAGACACCGACCCGCTCCCCACCTACCTCGTGGCGTTCGCCGCCGGCCGCTTCAGCGTCGAAACGGCCTTCCGGGCGGGCCGCGTGATCCGGATGTTTCACCGCGAGGAAGACGACGACCTCGTGGCGCGCAACCGCCGCGCGATCGTGGACCAGCACGTCGCAGCACTCGAGTGGCTCGAGAGCTACACCCGCGTGCCCTATCCCTTCACCAAGTTCGACATCCTCCTCGTCCCGAGCCTGCAGTTTGGCGGCATGGAGCATCCCGGCGCGATCTACTACAACGCCGCGAGCCTGCTGCTGGACGTGTCCGCGACGCGGCCGCAGCTCATCGCGCGTGCACACCTGATCGCGCACGAGACGGCTCACATGTGGTTCGGCAACCTCGTCACGATGCGATGGTTCGACGACGTGTGGCTGAAGGAGGTGTTCGCGAACTTCATGGCGGCGCGGATCGTGGCGTCTGCCTTTCCCGAGGTCGATCAGGACCTCCCCTTCCTGCAGGCCCACTACCCGGCAGCGTATGACGTGGACCGTACGGCGGGCACGCACCCGATCCGCCAGGCGCTCGGCAACCTGCTGGATGCACCCTCGCTCTACGGCCCGATCATCTACCTCAAGTCGCCGATCGTGATGCGCCAGCTGGAGCTGTCTCTCGGGGCTGACGCGCTCCGCGACGGGCTGCGCGAGTACCTGCGGCGGTTCGCGTTCTGCGCCGCCAGCTGGCCGGACCTGCTCGAGATCCTGCAGAAGCGGACGCCCCTCGATCTCGGAGCCTGGAGCCGCGACTGGATCGAGACCGCGGGCCGCCCGGTAATCGAGGCCGCGCTGCACCTTACCGACGGCACCGTGTCGGCGCTCGACCTCCGTCAGCAGGAGGCACCCGCGGCAGGCACGACCTGGCCGCAGCATCTGGTCGTCACGCTTGGCACGGCGGGCGCGGAGGTCAATCTCCCGGTCGCCTGGCAAGGATCGACGCCGGTGCGCGACGCAGCCGGGCGGGCCGCCCCCGACTTCATCCTGGCGAATGGCCGCGGGCTCGGTTACGGCGAGTGCAGGCTCGACCCACCCAGCCGTGCATGGCTCCTGCAGCACCTGCCGCAGGTCCGCGATCCGCTCACACGCGCCAGCGCGTGGCTCACGCTCTGGGACGAGGTACTCGGCGGACGGGCGGCTCCGGACGCGCTGCTGGATCTGGCGCTGGCCGCGATCCCCCGGGAGGAGGTGGCCCTCAACCGCCAGCGGATCCTCGTCACCCTCGAGCGGACGTTCTGGATCCTGCTGCCCCATGACCAGCGGACGGCGCGCGCCGCCGGCGTGGAGCGTGTCGTTCGTGGACTGCTCGACGCCGTACGGGACCCGATCGACAAGGCCACCGCCTTCGCCGCGTTCCGCGTCCTCGCCACCACACGCGACGGGCTCGGGTGGCTGGCGGCGCTGTCCGACGACGAGACAGCCGTTGACGGGCTGCCGCTCGGCGATACCCATCGCACGGCCATCGCGCTCGAACTCGCCGTTCGCGACTGGCCGGGCGCGGACGCGCGCCTCGCCGCGCTGGAGCGACGCCTCGCGTCAGACGAGCAGCGCGAGGCGCTTCGCTTCATCGCTCCGGCCGCCTCGCCCGACGCGGCGCAGCGCGAGGCCTTCTTCGAACGGCTGAAGGTCCCGGCGAACCGACGCCGGGAGCCGTGGGTGGTCGAGGGCCTGCGCTGGCTGCACCACCCGCTCCGTGGCCCGCACGCGGTGCGGCTGATCCGGCCCGGCCTGGATCTGCTCGAGGACGTCAGCCGCACCGGCGACATCTTCCTGCCCAGGCGGTGGTCGGACGCGACGCTCGGTGGCCACGCGTCGGTGGACGCGGCGGCGGAGGTCCGCTCATTCCTGGAGTCGAGGCCGAAGGACTACCCGCCCACGCTTCGCCGCCTGGTGCTGCAGGCAGCGGACCTGCTGTTCAGGGCCGCTGCCCCACGCCGCCCTAGCCCACCGTAAACGGCACGCTGGCCGACACGCTGCCCCACTCGACGCGCAGGGTGGCTCCGGTGGCGGTGTCGTCGATCGCGATCGTCAGCATTTCCACCGGCGCGCTGGTCCGCCCGACCTTCATCGGCGTGCGTCCGAGATCCTGCCCGGCGGGATACGGAATGCCCCAGCCGCTCGCGCGCTTGCTGACGATGAGCTGCCACTCACCGGCGTTCGGGATGGTGTGCAGGCCGTAGGTGCCCGCGGGCACGGTCAGTGTCCCCAGCTTCAGCGGCTTGTCCGTCCTGAGCGTCGTCTGCTCGTCCGCACCCGTCCGCCACACCTGTCCGGGAGGCATCATCAGCGCCTCGGCGCGTCCCTTCAGCGCCGGACGACCGTACTCGATCGAGATGGTCGCTCCGTCGATGGTCCATTCAGTCCGCACGTGGGCGCTGCCGCCCGAACCGCTCTTCATCGGCGTGGTCTTCTGCGCCGTGAGGTTCGTCGACAGCAGCAGTGCGGCAAGGGCAGTACCGAGGGTCGTATACGCGCGGGGCATTCTGGCTCCTTCGAATGAAGTCCTTACACGGAATAAAGAAACGCACTGTAGCGATGGTAGGCCATCGCCTGCCCGCTGTGCACGACACGCCGCACGGGGCACACAAACACTGCGGCCATCGCCCCCGCACAGCGCTTGCTGCCAGCTCATCCAGACGACGCTATGCCGCCGGGCAAGCAGGCGTGGTCAGTGGGGATTGTCGACGCGCGGCAGCCCGGTGCGCTCCTGGGCGCGCTCGTCGTCGGCCCGGGGCTGTTGCCACGGTCGCCGCCGGCATCAGGACGCCTGGCGCACCGCGACGCCTGAGACTGCACGAGATCGATCCGCGCACACTGCAGCCCGTCCATCATCGGTGCCTGAGTGTGTCGGTCGTGTCGCGGGACGGTGCGCTGGCCGAGGCCCTGGCCCGGGCCGTCTTCGTCCTCGGTGCGCATGACGGGCTGGCCCTCCTGACCCGGTTCCCCGAGACGTGGGGCGTGGTGGCCTGTCCAGGCGATGCCGGTGTGCTGACCCTGTCCGTGTCGCAGGGGCATGGGGACGCCTTTCACCCAGCGTCGGGCGCGGGCGCCGCGACCGCTGTTACGCTTGAGAGATGACCGAGATCCCGTCTCTCGACCACTGGGGCATCGACGGGCGGTGCCTCACCGAGCGCTTCGTGCGAGCCTCGGGGCCCGGCGGCCAGAACGTCAACAAGGTCGCGACGGCCGTCGAGTTGCGGCTCGACATCGATCAGGCGCCGCTGGCTGATGACATGAAGGCCCGGCTCGTCACTCTGGCGGGAAGCCGCCTGGTGGCAGGCAACGTGCTGCTCATCGACAGCCGGGAACACCGCACGCAGGCCCAGAACCGGGAGGCCGCACGCGAGCGCCTGGCGGCACTGCTCGCCCGGGCAGCACGGCGCCCACGCACGCGTCGAGCGACGCGCCCCAGCGCCGCGTCACGCGAACGCCGCATCGACGCCAAGAAGAAGCGCAGCGACGTCAAGGCAGCGCGCCGCCCCAACGGCGACGAGTAGCGGGCACCCTACGGAGTCGGCTGCCGCTCGCGCGAGAGCGGGTCGCGCACGCGCCCCTGCAGGCGTTGAATCTCCGCGCGATACGCTTCGAGGAATCGCAGGTTCTCGCGGGCCAGCCCGTCATCCCCGGCCGGCGGCTTCGCCCGGGGACCGATGAGCGATTCGATGCGCGCCTTGACCTCCTGGTAGCGCCCGTCGATCCCCTGCATCCTCGCCAGCTCGTCGTCCTTGTTCTGGAGGGCACGCGCGCGGGCGAGCTTCGACTGGTCGGCAGCACCCGCCTTCACCGTGCCTGCGTCGACCTTCCTCAGCCATTCGAGCAACGCGCGATCCTCGTCGGTCAGGGATAACCCGAGGGCGCCCGCGCCGCCCATGATGTTCGCGTACAGGCGATAGTCCGCGGCGCTGAGCGGAACCCGTGTCAGGTCGGTGCTTGCATCTCGCGCGGCCGCCTCCGCGGTCGTGTGCACCTCGGGCGGGCGCTGGCTCGAGGAGGTCGCCGGTGAGGTGGTCGCGGGCGGCGCCGTGGCGGGCGAGGTGGATGCGGGCGTGTCGCGCCGGGGCTCCCCCGCACACGCGAGCGTCGCGACGGCCGCAGAGAGCAGCGTGAAGACTCTTCTGTTCACGCGTCGATTCTAGCAAGCTGGGGGGCCCGGCGAGGGCGGCTGGGGCGGACGGCGCGTCCTGGCGCCGCTGCTCGAAGGCCGACCCGACGCCGACACCGCCCTCCGCGCACACGGCGGCAGGCGACCGGCTCAGTCCGGCAGGCCGTCGCCGTCCATGCCCGGCAGGTCCATGCTGCCCACCCAGTCGGGCACGGGCTCGCGTGGTGACGCGGGAGGGTGGTCGCTCGCGGGCTCGCTGCCCGACGCAGAGGCTCGCTCGGCCACATTCGTTGGCATCTGGGTGGGCGCCGGGGTGTAGGGGTTATCCACGGGTGGCCTCGTTCCCGGAGCGGGCTTCCGGCGAAATCGACAGGTTGGCTGATGCATCGTCGCGCGAGTCGGCAAGGCGGAACGGACGGAACCGCTCCTCGAGCCAGGGGTTGAGGCCCACGCCGCGGCGATCGATGAGTTCGGTTGCTACCGAGTCCATGAGCGGCTTGAAGTGATCGGGGTGGCGGGTGGCCGCGCCACCGAGGGCGTACCAGATGTCGGCCAGTTCGCCGTCCTCGAAACTCTGGAACCGGATGTCAGTCATACGTTGCTCCGCGCGCATCACCGCTGCGCGGCGTCGTATTACGCAAACGGTGCGCCCGCCGCCGCGTGCCCGGCCGTTCGGTCGAGGTGCAATCCTGCGGCCGGCGTGTTAGTCTGAATTCACCGTCGATGGCGCGTGCGTCACGGCGCAAACAAAAGGCTCATTAGCGACCCCGTCTCCGCTTCCGGAGACACCCCATACTTGGTCGCGGCCGGGAGGTGCATGCATGGCAGACACCACCGGGAGCAGTCGATAGACGCTCCCAGATGCGTGGGAAAGGCCGGCGGAAACGCCGGCCTTTTCTTTTCCCAGGCAGCCCTCATCGCATCCCAGCCAGCACCCCCCATCGCCCATGTCGAGGAGCCGAGGGCACGTCCCGCGGCCAGACCGGAAGGCCTGAGCCGGTGCGGTACACGCGGAGCGCGTCGTGCTTCGGCCGTCGTGCTTCGGGCGTCGTGCTCTGGCCGCCGTGCTCTGGCCGTCGTGCGCGCGGTTGCGGAACTGGCGGCTCGTTTGCTGTTTCTTCGTGCATGACCACGAAGCAGACGCAGCAGCAACCCCTCGACCAGCCCATGGAGCCGGTGCGCGATCCGGACGAGTGGAAATCGGGGGATGAACCGATGACCGCGGCCCAGCGCTCGTACCTCGAGACGCTCAGCCGCGACATCGGCGAGGATGTCCGGGAGGACCTCACGAAGGCAGAAGCCTCGAAGCGGATCGACGAGTTGCGGGAACGTTCACCGCGCGTGAACAGCGACCGCAACGGATAGCCGCACCCGACGCCCAGCCTTGCCCCACGAGGGCACGTGCACGCACCCACACACACAAAAGGGCCGACTCCCGAAGGAGCCGGCCCTTTGTGTGTCTGCGATGTCGCAGGCGCGTCAGGTCCGCAGTCCCGGTCGGGACCGCGCACCGTCAGGCGCGCGTTCGACTCAGAAGCGGACGACCGCGCCGATCTGCATCGTGCGCGGGTTGAGCACCGACGACGGCTGCAGGTAGGCGGGCGTGCCGAACAGCATGCTGCGCACCGCGAAGACCGGCGCGACGTTCAGCGCGTTGAAGATGTCGAGCTTCGGCTGGATGGTCATCCGGCCGAACTTCAGCGTCCTCGTCACGTTGATGTCGAGCTGATTGATGCGGTCGCCGTATTCGGTCATCGGCGGCACCAGCGGCACCTGGAGCGCGGCTTCGCTGATGTTCGCGTTGACGAGCTGCCCTGCCTGGCAGGTGCCCTGCGTCACGCAGGGCATGCCCGCGGCATACCGCGTGGCGCGGGTGATCTGCCACACCGAGCCGGCGCCGTTGGGCGGATTGTTCGTCGTGATGCCGCTCGGGCCCGACACGCCGGTGAGCGCGTACTGCGCCGACGTGCCATTCAGGTACCCCGGCAGGCTCTGGAACGACAGGCCGACGTTGAAGCCGTAGGCCACCGGGATCGTGCCGGCGAGCTTGAACTGCGTCCGCCAGGGCAGGCCGCTCTGGGACTGGTCGCAGTACAGCAGGCGGTTGGGATCGGCGATCTCGTCACACACGTTGGCGAGGATCCGCTCGCTCATGCCGCCGCCGAACAGCGTGATGCCGCGCTGCAGCCGCACGTTGAAGTTGTACTCGAACCCGTTGTAGTTCATCGACCGGTCCGGCGCATCCTCGTCCACGTTCGACACCGCCGAGAGCTTCTCGGGCTTCACGGTGTAGTAGGTGATCGGCGAACCGTCCAGCGGGCTGTACACCGTGAACGGGTTGTAGTCGGCGAAGGTGCGCAGCACGTTCGTGCGGCGGCGCAGGTTGTAGAACTTGCGGTTGTACCACCCGGCCGTCACCGACACGCGCGGCAGCAGCTCGTGCTGGATGCTGACGGCGGTCTCGACGTTGTACATGCGCGAGATGTTCGGATCGAAGCGTCCGAGGTTCTGCACGCCGAAGCCGGCCGGCAGCTGCGCCAGGTTCACCTCGCAGCCCGCCTGCAGGTACACACAGCCGCGCTCGCCCTGCGGCGTGAGGTCGCCGTTCAGGTCCGTCCAGGCCACGTTCTGCGTCTGGAGCGCCAGCGGGTTGTAGGAGCTCGCGAACCCGGTGGTGCCGGCCTGCATGAACTTGCCGAGCGAGAACTTCAGCGCGGTCTTCTGGTTCCCGAACAGGTCGTACACGAGGCCCACGCGCGGGGCGATCGTCTTCCAGGTCGGCATCTCGATGCGGTCGAAGCGCCGCTCGCTCACGAACCGACCGGCCGGCGACACGGCTTCGTTCACGCTGGAGGCGAAGTACTCCCAGCGGGCGCCGTAGTTCACGGTGAGGCGCTTGACCGTCCACGAGTCCTGCCCGTAGATGCCGAGGTCGGCGTCCAGGTTGTCCTGGTAGTCGAGCGGCGTGTTCAGGATCGTCGCCTGGAACGGCGCGCCATTCTGGAAGATGGCGCGGATGTCACCGTTCGCGTTGCGCCAGTAGCGGAAGCGCCCGAACGTGTCCTGGATGCCGACCTTCACGTTGTGCGAGCCGGTCACGTAGGACATCGAGGCCATCAGCGCGTAGCGGTCGGGCAGGAAGCCGCTCTGGACCGAACCCGCGCCCCACGAGGTGCTGAGCGCCTGGTCCTGGCGGTTGATCGTGTTGAACCACGCCGCCGTCCCCCGGTCCTGCGCGATGCCGGGCTGGTACTTGTTGCCGTAGCGCTCGTAGTTGGTCGAGAACCCGGTCTCGAAGAGCAGCCGGCTCGAGATCGCCGACGTGAACTTCACGATGCCCACGGTGTAGATGGGCGAGTCCCACACGATCGAGGCGGTGGCCGGGTCGATGCCCGCGGTCATCGCCGCGCCGCGGTTCTTCACGATGCGGTCGTTGTAGACGGCGAACTTGTTCTTCTGGCTCATCTGCCAGACCACGCGCGCCTGCACCGACTTGATGTCCTGCTCGTCAACGCCGCGCTCGGTGCCGGGCGTCGGGGCGCGGTTCAGGCCGCCCGTACCCGCCAGGCCCACGAACGTGTCGGCCGGCAGCGTGTGCAGCACGAAGTCGCGCGCCGACACGAAGTACCACACCTTGTCCTTCTTGATCGGGCCGCCGACCGCCCCTTCGATGTTGTACAGCTTCGCGATGCCGTCGGTGGAGCGCAACCCGCGGTTGCGCAGCGACTGCGTGACGTTGTCGCCCTGGAAGTTCTCGTTCTGGTAGCCGAGGAAGATACTGCCATTCAGCGTGTTGCCGCCGTCGCGCGGAATCTGGTTCAGGCGGATGCCGCCGCCGGCCACGTCAGCGCCCGCGCCGGACGTGGTGTAGACCATCTCCTGCGACATCGAGCTGTTGAAGTAGTTCTGCACGGCGCCGTCCACGTCGAGGCCGTTCACCAGCAGGCCGTCCACCTGCACGGTGGTCTGTGACGCGCCCGAGCCGTGCGCGGACATGTAGGTCTGCTGCATCGCGCGGCTGCCGCCGACGTCAGGCTGGTTCAGGTTGACGCCCGTGATGAGCTGCCCCATGCCCTGGATCGTGCGGCCCGTGGGGATGGCGTCGAGCGCCTCGCGGTTGAGCACCTGGGACTTCGTGGTGCTCTGGACGTCCACGGTGGGGGCGGCGCCGGTGACCGTCAGCGTCTCTTCGAGCGCGCCCACGCGCATGTCGGCGTTGATCGTCATCGTGAAGTCCGAACTGAGTTCGATGGCTTCACGCTTGACGGTCGAGAATCCTTCGAGCGAGAACGTCAGCGTATACGTGCCGGGCCGCAGATCGACAAGGCGGTAGCCGCCGTTCTCGTCCGTGATCACCGTGCGGGTTTTCTCAATCAGCGCGTCGCTCGCGGCTTCCACCGTCACGCCCGGGAGCACGGCTCCCGACGTATCGCGCACGACACCTGTGAAGGCACTCTGTGCCTGCGCCGCCATGGGCAGGAGGCACACGGCCGCCAGCGCCAGGAACGCATTCCTGATCGAACCTATCCTCATTCCACAGACCTCCCGGGGATGACACCGCGTCATCGCCGCCGAACCGCGCTGCGGGAGCAGCCGGCCCGCCCGTGCCGACGTAGCACCAGCGGACCAACCCATCCATGTCCCACAACGCAACAAAAAAGTATCAACCGGATCACGGGAGCCGCACCGCAGGAATCCTCGAAGCCGTGAAAAAGCCGCTGCCTGTAATCCAATTTCTCGAAGCTTTTGGGCCGCCAGCCCGGCCGTGAGCGCAACGGCCGTCGTTCGCCGTAGAATCAGGGCTCCATGGGAGTACGCATGCGAAACCGAATCTGGAGCGCCGGCGGCGTCGCTGTCGTGGCAGCCCTGTCGCTGCCGTTCGTGATGGCCGAACCGGTGAGCGGACAGCGCGTGCCGGACCTCAACGGCACCTACGACGTCGCGACGATGACGCCGCTCGAACGACCGGCGGAGTTCAAGGGACGGGCGGTACTCACCGCTGACGAAGCGAAGGCGATGGAGGAGTACGAGGCCAGGCGCCAGGAAGCCGCCGCCGCGCCCGACGACCCGAATCGCGCCGCGCCGCCGGTCGGCGGCGACACCTCCCCGACCAAGTCGTACCTGGAGCAGCTCTGGCGCGGGGGCGGCGGCGTCGTGGGAGGGTACAACCAGTTCTGGGTGGCGATGGGGTCCACCGTCATCAAGATCAACGGCGAGTACCGGACCTCCATCATCGTCGACCCGCCCGATGGCCGGGTGCCGCCGATGAAGCCGGGCGCGCGCGAGCGCAACCGGCAGTACGCGCTGCGCGCCGTGGCGCCGGGTGCCGACGAATCCTCGGCGAGCGCCGGCCCGCCCTCCGCGTTCGACAATCCCGAGGCGCGCCCCCTTGCCGAGCGCTGCCTCCTCGGGTTCGGCTCCACGTCCGGCCCCCCGACGCTGCCGAACTACTTCTACAACAACCTGAAACAGATCGTGCAGACACCCGACACGATCATGATCCTGAACGAGATGGTGCACGACGCGCGCGTCATCCGGATGAGCGCGCAGCACCTGCCCCCGTCGGTCCGGCGCTGGAACGGCGACTCGATCGGCCGGTGGGAGGGCAACACGCTCGTGGTCGATACCACGAACTTCACGGACAAGACGCAGTACCAGGGCTCGAGCGACAAGCTCCACGTCGTCGAACGCTTCACCAAGGTCGACGACAAGACGATCCTCTACCGCTTCACCATCGAGGACCCCGACACGTGGGAGCGCCCCTGGACCGGCGAGTATCCGTGGGTCAAGTCCGACGAGATGATCTACGAGTACGCGTGCCACGAGGGCAACCACGCGCTCGAGAACGTGCTGCGCGGTGCGCGGGCGTCCGAGAAGCAGAAGTAGGCGGCGGCTGCGCGGACGGGCACGCGATGACGGGCACCTTTCGCGCACTGCGGATCTTCAGCGACGACGGCCGCATCACGAACCGGATCGTGCCCACCTCGCTCGACGAGATGACCCCGGGCGAGGTAGTCGTCCGCGTCGAGTGGTCCAGCGTCAACTACAAGGACGCGCTCGCCGCGACCGGGACGGGCAGGATCCTGCGCCGCTTCCCGCTCACCGGCGGGATCGACCTCGCCGGCACGGTCGACTCGAGCGCCGACCCGCGGTTCTCGCAGGGCCAGCGCGTCATCGCCACGAGCTATGAGCTTGGCGTGGCGCACGACGGCGGCTACTCGGAGGTCGCGCGTGTGCCCGCCGCGTGGGTGATTCCGCTGCCCGATGGGCTGACCCTGCGGGAGTCCATGGCCATCGGCACCGCCGGCCTCACCGCGGCGCTGTCGATCGTCGAGATGGAGCGCAACGGCCTCGAGCCAGGCAGCGGGCCAGTGATTGTGACCGGCGCCACGGGCGGCGTCGGATGCCTGGCCGTGCAGTGCCTGGCCGCCCGCGGCTACGCCGTCACGGCCCTGACGGGCAAGGCCGACCAGGGTCCGCTGCTTCGCACGCTCGGCGCGGGCGAGGTGCTGCTGCGCTCAGACCTCCAGATGGGTACGCGGCCGCTCGAGAAGGCCACGTGGGCCGGCGCCGTGGACGCGGTGGGCGGCCCGGTGCTGGCCTGGCTGACGCGCACCATGGCGTACCGCGGCGTGATTGCCAGTTCCGGGCTCACCGCGGGAACCGACCTGCACACGACCGTCCTGCCCTTCATCCTGCGCGGCGTCCGGCTGCTGGGCATCGATTCCGCCATGTGCCCGATGCCCGAACGGCAGGCGGCGTGGCGCCGGCTGGCCACCGACCTCAAGCCGCCGCACCTCGAGCAGACAACGACCGAGATCGGGCTGAACGATCTGCCGCGGGCGTTCGAGACGCTGCTTGCCGGCGAGGCACGCGGACGCTTCGTCGTCCGGATCGCCGCCTGACGGCCGGCCGCGGCGCAGCACCCCGTGACGCTGTTCGCCTCGATCTTCACGCAGGACATCCTGCCGATCTTCATCGTGGCGGCCGTTGGGTTCCTCCTGGCGCGGGTCGCCGGTGCGAGCGTCAAGACCCTGTCGACGGTGTCGTTCCACGCCCTGTCGCCCTGTCTGCTGTTCGATCAGCTCGTCTCGTCCAGGGTGAGCGTCGCGCAGTCGTGGCGCGTGGTTGCGTTCTGCCTCGTGATGACCGCCGGCATCGGCGCGGCCGCACGGCTCGCCACGGTGCCGCTGCGGCTGGACAGGCGCGGGCTGACGTCCTTCCTCCTGGTGGTCATGTTCTCGAACAGCGGGAACTACGCCCTGCCGGTCGTGCTCTTCGCCTTTGGCGAACAGGCGCTGGCCTTCGCGAGCGTGTACTTCGTGACGAGCGCGATCCTCGTGTACACACTCGGCGTCTTCATCGCGTCGAGCGGACAGGGCAGCGTTCGCCGGGCGCTCGGCGGCCTGGTGCGGGTGCCCGCGGTCTACGGGGCGGCGGCGGCGGTGATCGTGCTCGCGGCGGGGGTGTCGGTGCCGGTGGCGGTGATGCGGCCGGTGTCGCTGCTGAGTGACGCGGCGATTCCCGTGATGCTGCTCGTGCTGGGCGCGCAGCTCGAACGCGCGACCTGGCCCGCGCGCCCCTCGGTCGTGGCGACGGCCGTCACCCTCTCGCTGGTGGTCTCGCCGCTGCTCGCCTTCCTGATGTCGGACCTGCTGGGCCTGGCGGGTGCGGCGCGGCAGGCGGCGATCGCGGAGGCGTCGATGCCGGCGGCGGTCGTCACGACGGTGCTGGCGCTCGAGTTCGACCTCGATGCCGGGTTCGCCACCAGCGTCGTCGTGGCCTCGACGCTGCTGAGCCCCCTGACGCTCGTCGCGCTCATTGCCTATCTGCGCTAGGGGGCGGGTGGGTCGGGTGGGGCGGGTGGGTCGGGTAGGTCGGGTAGGTCGGGTAGGTCGGGTAGGTCGGGTAGGGCGGGTGGGGCGGGTGGGTCAGGAAGGTCGGGTGGGTCGGGTAGGGCGGGAGGGGCGGGAGGGGCGCGGGGCGGTCGGGCCGGCCTGAAGCCTGAAGCCCGAAGTTCAGGGCCCT
>CAYLTD010000030.1:0-57408 GCA_964386715.1 uncultured Bifidobacterium sp. | reverse complement strand
ACATCGGCACGCCCGAGAAGTACACGCAGGTGCACCGCGACATCATGGACGGCCGCTGCCAGGCTGCACCCTTTGCGGGCAACCCGGGTGCCGCCTGGGTGTCACCCGGAGCCCGGATCGAGGAAGGCGCGATCGTCCAGGGGCCGTGCTTCATCGACGACGGCACGGTGGTGAAGGCCGGCGCGCGCATCGGTCCCTACAGCGTGGTCGGCCGGCAGTGTCACATCGAGGAGCACGCGGCGGTCGAGCGGTCGATTCTCTGGGCCGGCACACGGGTCAGCCAGGAGGCGGTGGTGACGCAGTCGATCCTCGGCCGTCACTGCCACATCGGCCGGAGTGCGACGGTGGAAGACGGTGTCGTGCTCGGCGACAAGTCGGTGCTCACGGACTTTTCACGACTCTAGAGAGCGTGACCGTTGGCAATCGCCACGCGCTGATTGCCAATGGCTCACGGTCAGTGCAGGAGCGTCTCATGGCAACCGCGATCAATCCCGACATCTTCAAGGCCTACGACGTCCGGGGCACCTACCCGGACCAGGTGAACGAGGACGCCGCCCGCGCGATCGGCGCGGCCTTCGTCGCCTACCTGAAGGCCAGGCGCATTGCGGTCGGCCGCGACATGCGTCTGTCGTCGCCCGCCGTCGCCGCGGCGTTCATCGAGGGCGCGACGTCGCAGGGCTGCGACGTGGTGGACTACGGCATGATCGCCACCGACATGCTCTACTTCGCGGTGGCGCGCGACGGGCATGACGGCGGCGTCATGGTGACGGCCTCGCACAACCCGAAGCAGTACAACGGGATGAAGATGGTGCGCCGCGAGGCGTTCCCGCTGTCGGGCGAGGAAGGCATCTCCGACATCCGGGAGATGATCAAGGCGGGCGCGATTCCGGCGCCGGCCTCCACGCCTGGTCGCGTGGCGACGTCGAGCATCCTCGACGCGTACGTCGACCACGTCATGAGCTTCATCGACCCCTCGGTGATCAAGCCGTTCAATGCGGTGCTCGACGCGGGCAGCGGCATGGGGGGGCTGGTGGCGCCACAGCTCTTCGAGCGGCTTCCCTGCAAGACGACGAGGCTCTGCTTCGAGATCGACGGCCGCTTCCCCAACCACGAGGCCAACCCGCTCATCGAGGAGAACCGCGTGGACATCACCGAGCGGGTGATCGCGGAGAAGGGGGACATCGGCATCGCGTGGGACGGCGACGCGGACCGGTGCTTCTTCATCGACGGCAGCGGCGAGTTCATCTCGGGCGACTTCATCACGGCGCTCCTCGCGGAGGCGTTCCTGCTGAAGCACCCGAACGCCACCGTCATCTACGACCTGCGCGCGAGCTACGCGGTGCGGGACGTGGTGGCGAAGTACGGCGGGACGTCGCTGATGAACCGCGTGGGCCACGCGTTCTTCAAGCGGCGGATGCGCGAGACCAACGCGATCTTCGGGGGCGAGGTGACCGGGCACTACTACTTCCGGGACAACTTCTACGCCGACAACGGCTTCATCCCGGCGCTGCTCATCCTCGAGTTGATGTCGAAGAAGGGCCAGAGCCTGCGTGACCTGCTCGAGCCGCTGCGCGCGAAGTACTTCATCTCCGGCGAGATCAACACCAAGCTCGGGAGCATGGCGGAGGTGCCGGCCAAGCTCGATCAGATCGCGGCGACGTATGCCGACGGCCAGCAGTACACGCTCGACGGGATCTCGGTGGAGTACCCGGACTGGCACTTCAACGTCCGCGCGTCGAACACGGAGCCGCTGTTGCGGCTGAACCTGGAAGCCGAGACGCCTGCGCTGATGGAGCGGAAGCGCGACGAGGTGGTGGCGCTGATCCGGTCGTAACCCCACGCCACATCCGGCCGCGGGACCGGGTGTGGTGCAGATGCGCTGACGTCTGCTAGAATTCCCCGGGCGGTCGCCGAGACGTGGCGGCCGCCCGCCTTCCGCATCGCGGGCTTAGCATAGTGGTAATGCTCTGGCTTCCCAAGCCAGCTAGACGGGTTCGATTCCCGTAGCCCGCTCCAATAGACCAGTTCAAGTCAGTTACTCCCAGCGACGCTCGACTGCGTTGCCCGAATTTCTCCACTTGCCCGCCGCACGACGGGCCAAGGGCACCGCCGACAGCGTCGACGTCCTCCACCTGGATGCCGCTGGCGATAGCGCTGGTCAGACGCGCGGTGCCTCCGCCCGGGCGGTGGCAACTGCTGCTACTGCGGTCATGGAGGCCTTCTTCTCGACTGTGACTTCGCCCTTCCGCCATGGGCGGCTAGGGCCCCGTCGCGCCACCGCTCGCCCTCGTAAACTGATCGACAGTCAATACGGCGTCGAATTGGTCTTCAAGCTTCTCAGGAAATCACATGGGCACCTCCGCAGGACCGAGCATCGTTCCCCGAACGAGGGCGAACGACGGCACCGTCCACGACAGCACGTCGGGCTGCCAGGGGAGGAGAGCTCTCCTGGTGGTCGTCCAGATGCTGAAGACTCGAATACCCGTCGCCTCGAGCTGACTGACCACGGAGGAGCGCCTTCGATGGGCGAGATGTCCATCTCCGTACACCAGCAGCGCCCGCCTCCGCCGACCGACGACCTCGCGACGAATCATCGCGGCGGCAAAAGTGTCGCGATCCACGCGCCGTCGCTCAGCCATCGACACCTTGCTCCATTGCCCAGGCGGATCCGCCAGCAACACACGCAATCGCTTCGATACGGGAAGCATCTGGTTGATGGCGCGAACGCCGGAGATGAGGCCTTCGTACACTGGCGACCTCGTCGCGGCCGGGTCTTGCGTCGTAGCGAGCCGCACGGATTCAAGCTCGGCGCGGGGCACGGGCTGGCCACCTACGTATGCGTCTACGAGCGCCTGGTACCGGGCGTTACCCGTCTCAACGACGATGTCATTCACGGCGTCGGCAAAACGCGGGTCGCCTATGAGTGCCAGCCTGAAGGCGTACGCCTCAGCGTTCCCGTGGTCGCCTTCGCCGAGTGCCACGATGTCGTGCGATGCGAACGCATCGACGATGGCGGTGACAGGCTCGAGCGGTTGTGCCGGTGTAGGAGACTGCATGCCGACCGAGACCAGGCTGCATCGCCTGCTCTCCCTCCAGCGCGGTACCACGCTGGAGCTGTGGCATGCGTTCGACATCCAGGACCAGACTCCGGCGTCGGGGCTGATCTGGCCGTGGGGACCGACGACGCTACTCTATGTCTACGCGTATGTCGCGATGGCGAGCCCTGTCGTCGGCGAAGCGTGGGAGGTGGGCTAGATCAGCTGCGCAGCAGACAGTCCACGGTCGCCCATCTCGTTCGTGAACTCCGCGACCTCAATCGCGGCACTCTGATCGGGGTCGCGCCGCGGAACGGCGCTGCCGACTTCGAGCGGACGGCCGACACTGGTCCGATTCCGGCCGCCCTCCTTGGAGCGATACAGCGCATCGTCTCCAACGCGCACCACGTCCTCGAACGTCGCGCCCATCGTGTGGTCGGCGACACCAACGCTGACCGTCACCTGGGGCAGATGGTTCAGTTCGCACACGGACGGGAGTTCGTGCCGCACGCGTTCGGCCAGCTCGAATGCGGCGGACACGTCACGACCGACAATCACGATCACGAACTCCTCGCCGCCCCAGCGGGAGGCGTGCTGCCCCGCCGGCACCAGACGGCGAAGCAGGTCGGCAAACAGGCGCAGCACCCGGTCGCCCGTGTCATGACCGAACGTGTCGTTCAGCCGCTTGAACCCGTCGAGGTCCGCCACCGCCACCGCGTACGGCGTCCCCGCCGGCATCCGGTGCACGCGTGCTTCGAGTGAACGACGGTTGAGCAGCCCCGTCAGGCTGTCGGTGCTGGCCTGCAGCTGGGTGCGTTCGAATGCCCGCACGGTGCCGATCCGGCTGCCGGAGAGAAAGCCGAGCGTCGTGAGCTGCCCGACGACGCGCTGGCTGGGCGCCCGCCCCGGTGCGCCGGTCGCGTGCAGGACGCCCAGCGCACGGCCCATGAAGTTGAGGGGCACGCACACCGCAGACACGGCCCCGCCCGACCGCTCGCGCAGGTGCACGCACGCGTTCAGGGCGTCGCTCGACTCGAACACGACCGGGTTCCCGCGCCTGACGGCCATGCAGCCGTACGGCGATGCCACGGGGCATCCGGGAGCCCCAAGGGCGGGGTGGACGGTGGCCTGCTCCAGGTGCGCGCGACTGGAGTCGGCCACCAGCAGTTCCATGGGCATGTCCTGGCTCACCGACTGCATCCCGCGCGCCACGACGGTGTGCGTCTCGGCCTCGGTGTCGGCCATGTCCAGCACTTCCGCCAGCTGCCTGCTGAACGCGTCCTGCTCCTGTTCCTGCTGGAGGCGCGCGATCATCGCCTGCAGCGCGTCGGCCATGCGGTTCACCGCGCCCGCCACTGTGCCGACATCGTCGGCTACAGGTGTTGCGCAGCGGATCGTCAGGTCGCCGTCGGCGATGGCGAGCGCGGCCTGCCGGACCCGGCGCAGGCCCCTGGTGATGGAAACCGCCGCGACACGCCCGGCCACAGCGACGACCACCAGCGCGAGCAGCCAGGCGGCCACGAGCTGGCGCAGCGCAGACACCGACAGCCGGCTCGCCGCCTCGCGGGCCATGGTGGCGCGTTGCTCGAAGATGGCGTCGAGGCGCTGGCGCGCCGGCACCAGCGACGCGTAGGCTCGCTCGAACGCGGCGCGGTGCACTTCACCAGCTTCAGGCGTCGCGGACTCGAGCCAGCCAATCGCCGTCGCGCGATCGAGGTACTCGGTGAGCACGGGCCGGAACTCGGCCACGGCCTGGCGGAAGTCGTCAGGAAGCGTCGTCGCCGCGAGCGAACCGAGGAGGTCGCGGCGGCACGACTCCACGTGCTCCAGCAGCGCGCCTTTCGCATCGCGGGCTTCGGGCCCTCTCGAGAGGACCACCCATACCTGCGCGCGCGCCGCCGTACATTCGAGCATCGCGCCCCGGAAACGCTGATGCGTGACATCGAGCTGAGCGATCCGCTCCAGCACGACACGCTCACGCGTCACCGAGAACAGCCCGGCCGCGCCCACCGCCGTGATGGCGATGAGCGCGATGACCGTCGTGGTGAACAGCCGGAGCATGACCGGCAGGCGCTCCAGCCGGCCGACGAGACGGGCGGAGCCACTGTGCGAGTGTCGAGCGGAAGCGGCCTGACGGAAGGGCTCCATCAGCCGTGTATATCGGTCCGGCGCGACGCTCGGAGCAGGCTTGCACTGCTGCGTGACCTCAGCCTTACGGTCGGGGCCGGCGACGACAGCTGAGCAATTAAATGTATGGTTTCGCGCCGACGCCCAGACTTTTCCTACCGGAGCACGACCCGGTACAGCGTCGTGTGCGTGGCCGACGCACCCGCCCCAACGGCCTCGTTCGCAATGGCGAGGTAGTACTGGCCGCGCTCGGCGAACACCGTGAGTCCTTCGGGCGCCCGGTCGCCCGGCGTCACGATCATGTCCACGAACCGGACGTTGTACGGATCCGAGATGTCGAACACCGCAACGGCGCTGTGAATCGTCCGCTCCAGCCCGACGAACGCGTAGTCGCGCGCCCCCACCTTCAGCAGCGTCACGCCCTCCGGTTCCACGCCCTTGTCACGGCTGCGCCCATCGTCGTAGATGTTGCGCAGCGCAGCCTCGGTCTCCAGGGTGTTGCCGCTGTCGTAAACCTGGGAGCCGGTGTCGCTCCAGATCGAGAACGAACGCGCGCCGGCGGTGACGATCGTGCCGGTGGACGAGTCCGTGTTCAGCACCCTCAGACGGCTGAGGGGCGACACCGCGCCGAACGCACTGGCAGCGGACCGGTCTGCGTTGTCCTCCCGGTAGTCCCCCTCGTTGGCAGTCACAAGGAACGTCTGTCCGCGGTATTTGTAGGAGGCGATCGCATCGGGCATGTAGAGCCCCTTTGCCGCCACCGACCGGAAGACGATGCGCCCGTCGTTGTCGACGGTGTCGATCTCGTTGCCCGCTACCGAGAAGTCCTTGCTTCCCAAACCGACGATCGCCGTGAACGCGTTGAGTTCGAGGTCGAGGACGCCCAGCGCGTTCCCCTCCTGCAGCGTCACGAACGCGCGGCGCCCGTTCGCCTCGACGGCGATGTACTCAGGCTCGAAATCCATGCCGGCGTTGGTCCGCACGCTGGTCCCGTACTGCGGAACGCCTTCGAGGGTGGCGGTGGCGATGACCGAACGGGTCGCGAGATCGATGACGCTCACGCTGCCCAGGGGATCGGGCGCTACATACGGCGTGTCGGCCACGGCGTTTGGCGTCCCCTCGTTGGCCACCAGCAGCTTCGCGCCGTCGGGCGTGAAGGTGAGCATGTCCGGCAGGGCGCCCACGGCCACCTGGTTGACGCCCGCGGCGAGCGCCCTGGTCCTGGTGTCGAAGAACAGCACGCGTCCCGGCTGGCGACGGTCGGGGGCCGCTTCCACGGCCACTGCGGCCAGTCCGTCGTGCACGGCCACGCTGTTCACGGCGCCGTAGCCCGTGACGTCGATGTGCTCGATCAGGATGCCCGTCGCCGAGTCGAGGACGTCCACGCCGACCACCCCGGCCACCCACACCGTCCGCGTCCTCTGGTCGTAGGCCGGTATCTCAGACACCTGCCTGGGGGTCGTGTGTGCGTGCGTCCAGACCTTCTCGAAACGGATCGACTGCGCGGTCGCGGGCCATGCCGCGAGCAGCGCGCAGCCGCACAGGGCGGCCGCCATCCAACGTGCGTGCATCATGTGATTCACCAGTCTCCATACGGTCCGCGATGGACCGCGTGGTCGGTTGTACCGCGCGGGCGTAACAACGCCGTGGCGCTCACATGAACGGGCTGCAACGGGGCGGGGCGACGATCAGCGCCCGCCGGGCCGCGGCGCACCGGACGGGCCTACACCGGCTGCTCGTGCGGCGCGTGGTGCTGCGGGTCCCGAGGTCGCCCGCCCTCCTCACAGCCCAGCGCGGCGCCAGTGAGCAGACAACTCGGTGCTCACGCACCACATCCGCAGACATGTCGCACACTGGTAGTAGTCGGTGGGTCGCTCGCGGCTGGCTCGCTGCATGAACTGCATGTCTCCGCCGCACACCTCACATCGCGGCTTCGCGGGCGTCGTCGGATCCGGAGTCGCCTGAGCGGTGATGCGCATAAATGGGACCTCCACTACCAAGGGTGCAGGACGCGCATCACGGCGCAACGAACACGCGGTCATCGTGCTGTAACTTCCGCCAGCTCGACCTTCTCGACGTTGTCGAACCGCTCCATCTCGATGAGCAGGTGGAACGGATCGATGCCGGCGTCCGCCGGCACGCCGGGCACGGTCAGCCTGATCGTCTGGTCGCCGGAACGGATGCGGTGAGGCTCCAGGTAGAGCGTCTTGCCGTAGTCAGGGCCCTCGACGCCCCGTGCGAAGACGCCAACCTGCACGGGCTCGTCCATCGGCACGTCGGTTTCGACGCCGGACGGGTCGACGGTGACCTTTCGTGCGCTCAGCTGAAGCGTCACCTGCCACGTCGCTTCGCTTGTCTTCGTCGCGGTTGCCTGCACGGTGCGCAGATCCCAATAGGTGTTGGCCGCAAAGAGGTCGTGCAGCAGCGGCTGCGACGACGGCGGGGTCACCGCCTGGAGCTCTCGATACAGCTCGAGCGACGTCGCCGGAGGCACATCCAATGAGCGGTGCCGCTCGAGCAGGCGTCTGAACGCCAGGTTCACGCGTGCTGCCCCGATGTGCTCGCGCATCGCGTAGAGCGCAAACGGCCCCTTCCGGTATGCCGCGTACGGATCCATGGCACGCAGCAGGGGTACCGACTGGCGGATAGCCGGAATCGGCGTCGGCTGCCGGAAGAACCTCCTGAGCCGCTCCAGGTGCTCGCGTCCGTACGCGGCCTCGACGACGTTCATCGCGGAGTACCACGCCGCGCTCTCGATGAGCAGCGGCGCTCCCTCCATGAAGGCATACGGCAGCTGGGCACCCCACCATTGGTGCGCGATTTCGTGCGCCATCACGGCAAACGGCAGATCCAGGCCGCGCTCGTCGCCGTCGGGATTGAACCGCGAGAACCCCTCGGTGTAGTCGACCGTGCCCGCGTCCGCATGAGCGCCGATGCCGCGGCCGGGATTCTCGACCAGCCTGATGTACGGAAACTGGTAGGGACCGAACTCGCGCGTGTAGTACTCCAGCGAGTGCCGCACGCTCCGGAGCATGCGGTCGAGGATGGCCGTGTGCTGAGGATGGTGATAGACCTCGACCTCGATGTCCTTCCATCGCTCTCGGTGCACGGCGTAGGCCGCGGAGAAGAAGCGGTATTCGTTCCCGACGGGGCTATCCGTCGTGTACCGGAAGTATCGACGCCGGATGCCGCCGGATGTCCCCTCTCCCCCGCTCGACCACGTGGCCCTCAGCGTTCCCGGCGCGACGGCAACCTGATCCGCATCCGTCCCGATGGTTGCCTCGAATGCGATCCGGTCGGCTCCCGTGAAGTCCTGCACGCCGCTGCCACCAGCGTCGGCTTCGGCATCGTCCAGCACCGGGAACAACGGCCTTGCCGCCAAGCCATGATTCCGCCGCTGTGCCGGCTCCATCAGCTCCCGACTCGCCTGATAACCGATGACCGGCAGCAGGTCGCGGTTTCTGAAGAATGTCCCGTTCGCCGACATGAACGGGTTGACGCCGTCATGACGGAAGCCTCCCGGCGCCGCATGCACGGCGAACTGCAGTTCGACCGACTCTCCTGGCTGGAGCGGGCGCAGGAGGTCGTAGATCCGGTGGCCACGTTCGCGGTCGACGACGACCTCGCGGGCGTCCGGCTTGAAGACGATGGGGCCGGTGTCCACGGTTGGGGCGGTGGCCAGATGGATGGTCCGGATGGCGCGCGCCGTCCGATTGACGAGCACGTAGCTCCCGCGGATGTCCACCGCCTGGCGGCGCGGGAACAGCTCCACGTGCAGCACGGTCGCGGTCATCGCCGGCTGCGGAACCTCCGCGTAGCGGCTGTAGTGCCGTTCGTAGTCGGCGCGCAGCCGGACGGCATCGGCCCGGCTCCGATACGTGTTCAGCACGTTGGTGTTGTAGAAGACGAAGCCGCCGAGCCCCGCGATGAGCAGAAGCGCCACCGCCCCGGCCCACGCGGTGGCGGCCGTGCCGCGAAGACGGGCCAACCTCAATCGGCTACGTGTGCCCGTGTCGGTTCCACGTACCCAGAACAGCTGTGCCGCCACCGCGAGCAGGAGCGCCCAGGCGGTCCAATAGGCCATGAACCAGCGCCACGGGCCGAGCGACGGCCCGAAGCCGCGGATATCCGAGTAGTACCACCGTGGGGCCGACCCGAACACCAGCATGTGATGCTCGATGCCCAATCCCGCAGCGAACAGGATGAACGCATACGACACCAGTGCCAGCAGGTGGCCGACGTACCTGTGCGCCACCAATCCCTGCACCACCAGCGCAAGCACCGCGAAGAGCAGGTATTCGGGAAGCTGCAGGCCAAGCAGTACCTCGAGGAACAGGCCGAGTTCGTGCCTGTCGTAGCCCGTGCGAACCTGCACGAGCACGCCGGCGGCCGCGAGCAGGAGCGTCCACGCCGCGAGACCCGCGGTGAGCCCGATGAACCTGCCGAGGAACAACGCCCACTCGGGGATGGGCGCGGAATCCGTCAGCTCGCCGAGGCCTGCGTTCCGTTCGCGCCAGACGAGTTCACCGGCATACAGGATGATCAGCAGCGGTGTGACGACCCACGGCGTGAACGCACTCGTCAGGGGAGCGGTGAGGAACGTCAGCAGGTACTCGGTGCGGGGCAGCAACGGCGTCCCCATGTTCTGCAGGTTCTGTGGCAGCACTACCACCACAAGCGCCGCGAGCAGGAACTGCAACGGCAGGCCGCTCCAGCCCAGAAGAACGGCTCGGCCCGACGTCCACGCGATCGTCAGCGTCTGCGCCGCACGGACGGCGGGTCCGAACGACGGATCCACGCGCGGCATCGCGGCATCGTCGCGCGGCGGCGAAGCCGGTTCGATTGGCCGGGGACGGGGGCGCCAGCCAATCGACAGGCGCGAACCCAGACCAGTCCCCCACGGGGCGCACTCGGCGAAGCGGAATCGCGCGTAGGTGAACGCCAGGGCGCTCGAGGCGATTCCGAGCCAGAGCAGCCGGCTCGCGATGAGCGGGGTGCCGCGCAACTCGATGAGGCGGGTGCTCTTCTCGATGGGAGTCCAGTTCAGGACGAGATCGGAGGTGATGAAGACATGCCCGAACACGTCGAGGAGCGTCGCGACGTCCTGACCACCGCCGAAGAGACCGACCGCGATCATTCCGCCGTACGCGATGAAGAAGATCAGCAGGCTGCCCATGAAGGCCGCGATCGGGCGCCGCGCCAGTGCTGCGAACGAGAACTGAATCGCGGTGCTGACGAACACGTTGGGCAGGGCGATGTAGGCGAGCGCCGTCAGGTAGGCGGCAGGCCGGAACGGCCCAACCGCCTGGTCGGCAATTCCGGGCGCATAGACCGCGAGCAGCACGCTCAGAGGCACGGCCATGATGGTGAGGACGTTGAGCAGGAGGGCGGCGAGGAACCTGCCGCCCAGGTACTCGACCGTGGTGAGCGGAGCGGTGTAGGTGAGCGGGTGCATCCGCGCATCCACGTCCCGGGCGGCCAGTTCGCCGGCGGTCAGCGCGCCGGTCAGGAACCAGAACATGCTGCCGAATACCGTGACCGACGCAATGACGAACGGTGAGTTCACGAAGAAGTCGGCATAGAGTGCGTCGGCAAGGTAGTTCTGCCGGACGAAAAGGAACGACACGAGAACCAGCGCCGCCGCGCACAGCCACGTGTACGGCCGACGCCTCTGGTAGTCGAACTCGAACCGGAGGATGCCGATGATCTTCATGGCGTGACCGTCCGGCCCGCGCGTCCAGCCATCACGCTGAAGTACACGTCTTTCAAGTCGGGCTCCGCCTCTGCGTAGCCGGTCCCGGGCGGTGTGTTGCTCAGCACGTGCACGAGGGTGCGTCCGCCGAGGAGCCTGGTGGAGATGACGGTGTGCTGGCGCTGCACGGTGGCGAGTTCGCGGTTGGAGACGACCCGCCGCCAGACGCGCCCGCGCAGAGCGTGCACGGCGTGCGTCGGCTCGGCCTCCAGCAGGATCTCGCCGCAATCGATGATCGCCATCCGGGTGCACAGTTCCGACACGTCCTCGACGATGTGCGTCGAAAGGATGACGACGCTGCTCTCGCCCAGTTCGCTCAGGAGATTCAGCAGGCGGACACGCTCCGCCGGGTCGAGCCCCGCGGTGGGTTCGTCCACGATCAGCAGCCTCGGGCTTCCCAGCAGGGCGAGCGCGACGCCGAAGCGCTGCTTCATGCCCCCCGAGTAGCCTCCGAGCCGCTGATGCCGCACCTCCCACAGGTTCGTGCGGCGCAGCAGGGCCTCCACCAGGTCACTGCGGGATCGTCGGCCGGCAATCCCCTTCAGGACGGCAAAGTGATGGAGCAATCGCTCCGCGGTCGTACCCGGATAGAGACCGAACTCCTGAGGCAGGTAGCCGAGGGACTCGCGCACGGCCTCCTTGTCGGCCAGCACGTCGAGGGTGGACGCCGCGGCGGCCAGGGAGCCCTGGTGCGACGTCGGAGGGCCCAGATGAATGCTGCCCGTGTCGGGTTCCTGGAGCGTCGCGAGCGTACGCATGAGCGTCGACTTGCCGGACCCATTCGGCCCGAGCAGTCCGAACATGCCTGCGGGGATGGCGAGGTTGACGTCCTTGAGCGCGCGGACGCCGTTCGGGTAGGTCTTGGAGACGTTGCGGATGCGAAGCTCGAGTGCTGGCGCGGAGGCGTCGACTATGGGAGGCGGGGCGTCATACATTGCAGCATTATACATAGTAATTCTATGTATTGCGCCTCCGACGGCAGTGCCGCGTCGGAAGTGGCTGGGTCGGACGGTGTGGCGCTGCCCTCCGCCCTGCAGCGTGATGATGACGGCGCGGAACGAAATCGAGAAATGGCGTCTGGATTCAAGCTCTTCGCGCTGGCACGAGATCAGCTTTACGTGACGCGAACGTACGGGAGGAGGAGAGGCCGTGGCGAAGCAGACGCTCAACGCACTGAGGCTCGGGGCGCTTGTCGGGCTGGCGAGTGTGACGGCCGCGGCGTGCGGGTCGGGGCTGTCCCGCTCGGCGCCGGCCGCGACGATCCAGGCGACCCAACCGGTCGACGATCAGCTTGCCGGCAAGGCCGAGGGCAACTGCTGGTTCAAGGTGAAGAATCGATCGAGCCGCAGCGAGGAGGTTCGTCTCTGGACGCACGTCTCCTCGACGGGCGCGCGCACCGAGAGGCTCGGACAGTTGCTGGTCGTGACAGGCGCGATGGATCCCGCCGTACGCGACGCGCGGTACTACGGCTGCTCGCTCTACGAATACACGAGCGGCTCGCCGGTCGTCATGACCGCCACCACGGCCTCGGTGCCGGTGCGAGCGGACAGCGTCATCCCGTATGGGTTCTCGCGAGACGGCCGGAAACAGCTGCAGTGAGCTGGTGCGCGCACTCTCCAACGCGCCTGTCCGAAGGCGGATGGCGGCTCAGTGCGGGGCCGCCATCAGCTGTTCGCGCAGCACCCTGCGGTGCACCTTGCCGGTGATGCCCTTCGGCAGCGCCGACACGATCGAGATACGCTCCGGCACCTTGTAGTCGGCCAGCGTCTGGCGGGCGTGCTCGCGCAGTTCGGCTTCCGTGGCGGTGTGCCCTTCCCGGAGGGCGACAACCGCCACCACCACCTCGCCCCAGACCTCGTGCGGGATGCCGACAACGCCCGCTTCGAGCACGGCGGGGTGTGAATAGAGCGCTTCCTCGACCTCCTGGGGCGAGATGTTCGACCCGCCTCGGATGATGATCTCCTTCAGCCGTCCGCGGAACCAGTAGAACCCGTCCTTGTCGCGGCTGACGAGATCGCCGGTACGGAACCAGCCATCGTCGAACGCCTCCGCCGTTGCGGACGGGTTCCGCCAGTAGCCGGAACACACCGCCGCACTCTTCACGAGCAGCTCCCCGGGCGTGTCGACCGGCACCGGTTGCCGCGTCATCACGTCCACCAGGCGCACCTCGACGCCCGGATCGACGAGCCCGAGCGAGCCCAGCTTCGGCGACTCCGCAGGATTGCAGATGGAGGGGCCCGTCTCCGTCTGGGCCAGCGCCTCCACCATCACACAGCCGAGCAGCGCCCGGGCGCGCTCCTGCAGCGGAATCGGGACACTGTCCCCACCGGCGAAGATCACCCGGAGCGAGTCGACCCGTCGCGGCTTCCGGGCCTGCTCCTCGAGGACGAACTGCATCATCGCGGGCAGCGACAGCGTGGTGGTGCACTGATGTCGTTCCACCGCATCAAGGACGGCCCCGGGATCGAAGGTCGGCAGCAGGACACACGGCTCTCCACGCTGGAGCGAGCTGAGGAGCACGAACAGGCCGCTCGAGTGCATCAGCGGCGTCATCAGCAGGCCGCGCGCCCGCAGGTCGGCGCCGAAGCCTTTGACAATTGCCGCGCAGATCTCGCCGGTGGCCGCAATGGCCCGCTGCGTCAGGATGGCGCCCTTGGGACGGCCGGTGCTGCCCGAGGTGTACATGATGAGGCCGGGCGTCTCCGGAGCGACGGGCGCGAGGGTCCGGGCGTCGCTGGGCACTCGGTCGAGGGGCGGCAGTGCGTCAAGCGTGCGTACGCCGGTCTGGCGCACCGCGTCCGCCATGGCCGGGTGCGCGAAACACAGCGACGGCGAGGCGTCCTGCATCAGCCAGGCCACCTCGTTGGGCTTCAGCCGAAGGTTGATGGGGACGGCCGTGATGCCGGCCTTGAACGCTGCGAAGAAGACCTGGACGAGTTCGATCGCATTCGGCCACTGGATGGCCACCCGATCACCCGGCGCGAGGCCCTCTCCCAGCAGCCACGATGCGAGCGTGTCCGTGGTTCGGTCGAGTTCCGCGTAGGAAAGGGTGCGCTCGCCGCACAGCAGCGCGGCGGACTCGGGCGCGCGGACGGCGTGGGCGCGGAGGATGTCGGCTGGGTTCATGCCGCGCATTCTACCCGGAGTCCGCTGCGCGGCGGCGTCGGCTCAGTGCTGTTCGCCCAGGTCGCCCATCTGCTGCGCGAGGTAGTTCTCGAGCCCGATCTGCTCCATGAGCGCCAGCTGTGTCTCCAGGAAATCGACGTGCCCCTCCTCGTCGCGCAGGAGGTCCGAGAACAGATCGCGCGTCACGTTGTCCGCGGCTTCGGCGGCGGCCCGGATGTTGTCGTTGTAGGCGACGACGGCCTTCAGTTCGAGATCGAGATCGTTGCGAAACTGCGCGCGCACGTCGGCGCCGATGGTGAGCGCCATGGGCTGCATGATCGGCGTGCCGTCCAGGAACAGGATCCGCTCGAGCAGCCGCTCGGCGTGCTTCATCTCGTCGATCGACTGTTTCCTGATGTACGCCCCGAGCTTGTGATACCCCCAGTTGTGCAGCATCTCCGCATGCACGAAATACTGGTTGATGGCCGTCAGTTCTTCTTGAAGCGCCTGGTTGAGGCGCGCAATCACCTGAGCATCACCCCGCATCGGACCTCCTTCGATCAGATCGCGAACGCGCTACCACTTTGTAGCAGCAGGACTCCGGTCACGCAATCTGCGATCCGGACTCTGCCCCGCTCCACCCGTTGCCCTCGAAGGTGGCCCGCAGGCGTGTTGCGAAGGAGAGGGCCGCGTCCCGGGCGGCGAACTGATAGGTGCCGTATACCCGGCTGTTGCGCATCAGGTTCAAGCGATAGCAGTCGCCGCCGGCCTGGAGTTCGCAGTTGAGCCGCGTCCGCCCCCGCATGCACTGCCACACCGACTCGCATGGACACGTCGCGTCCTGCCCGTCCTGTGACGGGCTCGCACCCGGCCACGCGCCGGTGTCGCGACCGATTTCCTTCTCTGTGTTCATGATGCCCTTGAACCTGCAGTTTATGAGACTGAGTCTCATTATACACAGGCGGGTGGCGCGCTGATGCCCCGCACCTCACTGTCAGCACTGCGGCAGTGCCGCGGACTCGGGGGTGGGCCTGTTTGTGTCGGCGCCCGTGCCTACCGCCGGACGACCACCACCGGGCACAGGGCACCGTCGATGACGCGGCGCGCGGAGGAGTCGGGCCCTGGTGAGTCGGTGGCGAGGCGAGCGCGCGTGGCCATGACGATCAAGTCGGCGCGCACACGTTCCGCCGTGTGAAGGATGGCGTCGGCCTGGCGCGCGGTCCCGTCTGCAGACCCGTCATCGTGCAGGTGCAGGAACGCGAGGTTCGCTCCTGACGCGTCCGCAATGGACAGCGCCAGTTGCACGGCCGGCATGAACGGCTGCCCGAAGTCGATGGGACAGAGCACCTCCTCGGTCGTCTGTCCGTGACTCGGGCTGACGCCCGTGGGCACCGTCATGACGGGGCAGCCCGCCCCCCGCAGGATGCGGTTGATGAACGACGAGGCCGGCTCGGATTCCAGCGCACCGTCCCGGCCGATGACCATCAAGTCGGCGGGCAGCGTGCGGGTGTGGTCGATGATGCAGGGTGCCGGGCTGCCCTGGTCGACGATTGCGTGCGTTCGCAGCCCGGCGAGCGCGCCGGTTCGAGCCAGCCGCGCAGCCGCTCCAGGCGGAGCTGGTACCTGTTGCCGTCGTGTAGTTCACGCATCGCAGCGATGGACGGCACTGCCGGCTGGCCGGCCAGCGGATCTTCCACATGGAGAGCCGCGATCTCCGACTCGTACCAGCGGCCGACGGCGACCGCGTGCGCCAGCACGGTCTGCGATGTCTCTGACAGGTCGGTCGGGCACAGAATGCGTCGGATGTCGAACACGCAGCCCTCACAACTGCTCGAACGAGCAGCGGACTGCTCGTGATGGACTTCAGGCCTGTGGGTCACCAGGGCGCCGCGGCGCCTAGGCGTCCTGCCCGCGCACGTACAACCCTGCGGGCGTGCGCCGCAGGAAACCGACATCCACGAGGGTCTCGAAGACCGCCTTGCACGTCTGGACGTCCAGCCCCCAGAACCGGCGGGCCTGCGGCAGGGTGAGCGAGAGGCCCGGGACTTCCTGGTACTCGGACCGAATGCGGCGAAATAGGTCAACGTCGGGCAGGAGCGGCAAGGGTCGGTCGGGGTTCATCGTGCGGGGTTCCTGAGCACGCTATGGTGCGCGCGCCGGCAGCGCACCACCATCCGCCGGCTCTCGACCCCAGGTAGGGGTTTCCCCCAACACGCCTGCCCACTCACCGCCGCGGTGAACGCCCGCCTGACCCCGGCGGCTTTCCGGAAGCAGCGGCGAGAGTGGCCACGGAATACCGCCGCGAGCGCTGCTGCCTGCGCGGCGCAGGAGGGGCGCACACCACATTCCGCGCGAGATGGCCGGGGTACGGCGTTTGCTCATCCCGTTGGCATTCGACCTCACCATCGTCGACGGGCAGGGTCCGTCGCCGGCGTCGGCGCGCAGTCGTGCGCCCCCCGGGCGCCGCCGTCGCACCGGCGCGCTCTCCGGCGGGGCGGCCTGCCTGAAAGGAGCCGCCGTGAAGCTGTCGGTGATCGCGCTCGACTACGACGGCACCATCGCCAGGCACGACGCCCTCGATCCGTCGGTGCGCGCGTCCATCGGCGCGGCCCGCGCGCGCGGGATCACCGTGATCGTGGTCACGGGCCGGCGGCTGTCGGAACTCCGCCGGGTCGCCGGCGACCTGCGCTTTGCCGACGGCGTCATCGCAGAAAACGGTGCGGTGCTGCACTTCCCGGACAGCGGCCACACGTCCCTGCTCGCACCACCCCTCTCGCCGGTATTCGCGGCGGAAGTCCAGCGGCGCGGCCTGCACGTGGGCATCGGCGAGTCGCTGGTGGACGCCGGCGCCGTCGATGCTCCCCAGTTGCTCGGCATCATCCGCACCCTGGAGGTGCCGCTCGTCCTGCTGTTCAACAGCGGACGCGTCATGGTGCTGCCTCAGGGCGTCAGCAAGGCGACCGGACTGCGCGCCGCGCTCGACACACTCCGGCTCTCGGCGCGCAACACGCTCGCCATCGGCGACGCCGAAAACGATCACGAGCTGCTGCGGCTGGCAGAGGTCGGCGCGGCGGTCGAGTGGGGGTCTCCGGCGCTGCGCGCCGTGGCGGACCTGGTGGTGCCCGGCTCCGGTCCACCGGACGTCGCCTCGTTCGTGCAGGCTGTCGCCGCCACGGGGCAGCTTCCACCGGTGCCACGAGCGCGACGGCGCCTCCTCCTCGGATGCTCCGACGACGGGCGCGAGTTCTCGCTGGCGGTGCGCGGACGCAACATCCTCGTCGCGGGAGACGCGCGGTCCGGCAAGTCGTGGATTGCGGGGCTGCTCTGCGAGCAGCTGATCCGCCACGGCTACTGCGTGTGTGCGATCGACGCCGAAGGCGACTACCGGTCGCTCGAGGCGCTTCCAGGGGTGACCGTACTCGGTGGTGAGGACCCGCCGCCTTCGCTCCGCGACCTCATGCGGGCCCTGCGGTACCCGGACCGCAGCGTCGTCATCGACCTGTCCCATCGCGCGCAGGACGAGAAGATCGAGTACATCCGGGGCGTGCTGCCCGCGCTGAACCGGATCCGGCGCGAGACCGGGCTGCCGCACCGCATCCTGCTCGACGAAGCGCATTACTTCCTGCAGGATGCCAGCGCCCGGCACCTGCTCGACTTCGAGCGCAACGGCTACATGGTCGTCACCTACTGGGCGTCACGACTGCCGAAGGACCTGCTGGCAGCCACAGAGGTCATGATCGTCACTCGGGAGTCGAACCCGGCCGAGGTCGAAGCGCTGCGCCAGTGGTGCCCCACCTGCCAGCAGGTCGGACCGGAAGGCTGGGGGATACTGGCGCACCTCCGCGCCGGGCAGGCGGCAGCCCTCCCCCTGACGGAAGAGGCTGGCGGGGACATCCGCGTGTTCACGATGGCGCCCCGAATCACGCCGCACGTGCGCCATCGCGAGAAGTACGTCGACGTTCCCGTGTCCGACCAGCGCGCCTTCGTGTTCGGCCCGCGAGCAGGACAGGCCGCCCGCCGCGCGCAGACCCTGCGCCAGTTCGTCGCAGCCCTCGAGGCGATGCCCGTGGGAGACCTCGAAGGATACCTGGCTCGCGGCGACTTCTCGCGCTGGATCAACGACGTCTTCGGCGACTACTGCCTGGCGGCCACCGTGCACGCGCTCGAGGCCGCCCATCGCGGACGCCGTGCGCCGGACACGGTGCAGGAGATCGTTGCGGCCGTGCGCGACCGTTACGAGCTTGTCAGCGTCAGCGGGACGGGAACCTGAGACGGGCGGACGCAGGCGGGAACGAGCGGGACCGCGCACCGTGCGGTGCGCGATCCCCCGAGAGCGAGCGGTGCGACTAGACGCCGGCGGCGACGCCAAGACGGCGGAGTTCGGAGACCGCCGGCTCGTGGCCCCGGCCGTCTCCGTCCACGACATACCGAGCCGGCAGGCGGCCGGCCCCGTGCAGCATGGCCAGCGCGAGCAGCGCGGCAGGGTATCCGTCCGGCGTCGTGCGCGCGGTGATGAACGGCGCGTCCACGACGGCCATGTACGGGCTGCCGTTCTTCGACAGGAAGCCTCCCTGCGGGCCGGTGTACTGCTTGATCATCTGCTCGAGCGTGATCGTGGCCGACCCGTAGTTGGGGCCGTAGCCGCCCTCGACCGGCACGTCAGTAGTGCCGTCGGTGTAATCGTCCTGCTCGGAGTGACCGGTGACGTAGCGGCCCCAGACGAGCGGGACCTTGGTCTTGGGGTCGGTCGCCTGAATCAGCACCTCCACGCCGTAGCAGATGGCCACGACCGGTCGGTTCAGCGCGGCGAACAGCTCGATCAGCGGACGCACCGACGTGTTGCCGCCCAGGTCCATGTAGGCACCCGCGCCGCCGACGATGAAGAGCGCCGAGTACTGCGTGGCCTCCTGCAGCCCTGCGAGCAGCGCCTTCCGGTACGGCTCGCGCGCGCCTTCGCCGTGCTGCGGCCGCGGGGTCGGCGGCAGCCACGTGTGCAGGTTGCGCGGGGCGTTCAGCCGCTGTCCCTCTGTGGTCGTCCGATCGTTGTAGCGGGTGCCGAGCGCAGACTCACCGGGCGAGACCTGCGCCGCGTTCCAGGCCTGATCGCGGAAGGTCGTGTCGAGGCTGACACCGTAAGGGAAGGGACGTTCACCGCGCGGCGTGACGTAGTCCACGTCGTAGCCGGCAGTGCGGAACGCCTGATCGGTCAGCGTCAGCTCCGACGCCCAGTAGCCATGCTGCGGGATGACCGCGAGCACCTTGCCCGGCTTCTCCGGAAACTCGACCTTCACACCGGTGAAGCGCTCGATTTCGCTGACGAGGAACGCCTTGTCGTACTTCCCATCGACCATCCGCTGCGCGATCAGTCCGACCGGCGCATCGTCGGCAAACTTCATCGCGGGGAATTCGACCGCCTCGGCGTGCCGGTCCGCAATTGCGCGGGCAACATCCTCTGGAGAGCCATGGTTCGTAGCCATTGTCACCGTCACAACCTTTCAGGAAGTGGTTCGCACCGCGGCCTGGTCGTTACACGTCTGTCGCACGCGGTGATTGCGACCCGATCGCCCGACATTACACAACATTCTTCCGCGTGAGTCGAGGCCGAACGGGCGTGGCCGAGACGGCAGCCGCGGCTCGGAGGGTTTGCGCCTCCTTCACCGCGTCTGGCACACTCAGTAGAACCCCAACGCGGGTCGCCGCCCGACCTCGGCCGATCGGCCGTGGCCGGGCCCGACCCATCCTGATCCCGCATGCTCATACTTCCCGGCGCTGCCGCGCACTCACCCTTTCGGCTTCAACGCCTGCATACAAGGCTGCGCGGCGAAGTAGGGGATCTGCAGTCCCTTGGTGCGCGGTTCGTGCACTTCGTCGATCTGGTCGCTCCACTCGACGCGCCTGCCACCGCCCGCCTGGGACAGCTGCTGGCATACGGACCGCGTCGCGCTCCCGTCGACGAACGGGGCGAGCTGTTCCTCGTGGTGCCGCGCCCCGGCACCGTGTCGCCCTGGTCCAGCAAGGCCACCGACATCGTGCGGAACGCCGGCCTGACCGGCGTGCGTCGCGTCGAGCGCGGCGTCGCCTACTTCGTGGCCGTGACTGGCGGGGTGCCGGCGGACGCCCGCCGCGCCATTGCCTCGCACCTGCACGACCGGATGATCGAGAGCGTGTACTCCAGCCTCGATGATGCCGCGGCGCTCTTCGAGCAGGGCGCACCGAGGCCGCTCGTGACGGTGGACGTGCTCGGACGCGGGCGCGCCGCACTCGACGAGGCGAACCGGGAGCGCGGCTTCGCGCTGGCCGCCGACGAGATCGACTATCTCTGCGAGGCGTTTGCGGCGCTGGGCCGCAACCCGACCGACGCGGAACTGATGATGTTCGCGCAGGCGAACAGCGAACACTGCCGGCACAAGATCTTCAACGCGGCGTGGACCGTCGACGGCGAGGCGCAGGCGAAAAGCCTCTTCGGCATGATCCGGCACACCTACGAGCGTGCGGCCGACGAGGACGTGCTCAGTGCCTACGCGGACAATGCCGCCGTGATCCGCGGGCACACGGCCCGGCGCTTCTTCCCCGACCCGGACACCGGCCGTTTCGCCTTCCACGACGAGCCGGTGCACATCATGATGAAGGTGGAGACGCACAATCACCCCACCGCCATCGCGCCGTACCCGGGTGCCTCTACGGGGTCGGGCGGCGAGATCCGGGACGAAGGGGCTGTCGGCTGCGGCGCCCGGCCCAAGGCGGGCCTCGTCGGCTTCAGCGTCTCCAACCTGCGGGTCCCCGGGCTCGAGCAGCCGTGGGAGCACCGCTACGGGAGGCCCGAGCGGATCGCCTCCCCCCTGCAGATCATGATCGATGGTCCCATTGGCGCGGCTGCCTTCAACAACGAGTTCGGGAGGCCTGCGATCTGTGGCTACTTCCGCACCCTCGAACAGCCGGATGGAGACAGGGTGTGGGGGTATCACAAGCCGATCATGATCGCGGGCGGCCTGGGCAACATCCGGGACGCGCACGTGCACAAGCGCGACATGCCGGCGGGAAGCCGGCTGGTCGTGCTCGGCGGCCCGGCGATGCTCATCGGCCTCGGCGGCGGCGCTGCATCATCGATGACGTCGGGGGCCAGTGACGCAGACCTCGACTTCGCCTCGGTCCAGCGGGACAACGCCGAGATGGAGCATCGCTGCCAGGAGGTCATCGACCGCTGCTGGCAGCTCGGTGACGCCAATCCCATCCGCTTCATCCACGACGTCGGTGCCGGCGGCCTCTCCAATGCCTTGCCCGAACTGGTCAAGGACGGCGGCCGGGGTGCACGTATCGACCTCCGCCGGATCCCGAGCGCGGACGCGGGCCTGTCGCCGCTCGAGATCTGGTGCAACGAAGCACAGGAACGCTACGTCCTCGCGATTGCGCCGGACGACCTCGCGACGTTCGCGGCGATCTGCGAGCGCGAGCGTTGCCCTTTCGCGGTGGTCGGCGAAGCGACCGCCGAACCGACGCTGCACGTCGACGACTCGCTGCTCGGCGGGGCGCCGATCGACCTGCCGCTCTCGGTGCTCTTCGGCAAGCCCCCCCGCATGCGCCGTGCCTTCGAACGGCAGGCGACCCACGGCCGCGCGCTGGTCCTGCAGGGCGTCACGGTGGCCGAGGCCGCCGCGCGGGTGCTGCGGATGCCGTCGGTCGCCGGCAAGGGCTTTCTCGTGACGATCGGGGATCGCACCGTCACCGGGCTCATCCACCGCGACCAGATGGTTGGCCCATGGCAGGTGCCGGTTGCCGACGCCGCCGTCACGCTGACCAGCTACCACGGGTACGCCGGTGAGGCGATGGCCATGGGCGAGCGCACGCCGCTGGCGCAGGTGGACGCGCCGGCGTCCGGGCGGATGGCGGTGGCCGAGGCGATCACGAACATCGCGAGCGCTCGCATCGGGTCGCTGCGCGACGTGAAGCTCTCCGCGAACTGGATGGCGGCCGCCGACCAGCCCGGGCAGGATCAGGCGCTGTTCGACACCGTGCGCGCGGTCGCGCTCGACCTCTGCCCCGCCCTGGGCATCGTCATCCCCGTGGGGAAGGACTCGCTGTCGATGCACACACGGTGGAGCGACAACGGCCTCTCCAAGGCGGTCACCGCACCGCTTTCGCTCATCGTCTCCGCCTTCGCACCGGTGACCGACGTGCGCCAGTCGGTGACTCCACAGCTGCGCCCCGACATCGACGGCGCGCTGCTCCTCATCGATCTGGGCGCCGGCAGGAGCCGTCTGGGCGGCTCGGCGCTCGCCCAGGCCTGGGGTCAGATCGGCGAGACGGTGCCTGACCTTGACGATCCGTCCCTCCTTGCGGCGTTCTTCGAGGCGGTGCAGTCGTGCCTGAACGACGGCCTGCTGCTCGCCTATCACGATCGATCGGACGGCGGGCTGTTCGCGACCGTGGCCGAGATGGCCTTCGCCGGACACTGCGGGGTGGACATCGACATCACTACCCTGGGCGCCGACCCGCTGGCGGCGCTGTTCAGCGAGGAACTCGGCGCAGTCGTCCAGGTGCGGAGGCAGGACGAAGCGGAAGTGCGAGCGCGGCTGGAGGCCGCCGGCCTCGGGCCTCTCACGCACTCGATCGGACGCGCGACCAGCGGCGACACATTCCGCGTCACGGGCGGCGGCGCCGACTGCTACCTGGGATCCCGAGTCGAACTGCATCGCACGTGGGCGGAGTTGAGCCACACGATGCAGAGCCTGCGCGACAACCCGGCGTGCGCGCGCGAGGAGTACGACGCCATCCTCGACGTCGACGATCCGGGCCTGTCGGCGGCCCTCACCTACGACCCGGGTGACGACGTGGCCGCCCCGTACCTGAACACCGGCGCACGGCCGCGAGTGGCCATCCTGCGGGAACAGGGCGTGAACAGCCAGTACGAAATGGCCGCAGGCTTCGACCGTGCCGGCTTCGATGCCTTCGACGTGCACATGAGTGACATCCTGCACGGCCGGGTGGACCTGGCCGGATTCAAGGGGCTCGTGGCCTGCGGCGGGTTCTCCTACGGCGATGTCCTCGGAGCCGGCGAGGGCTGGGCAAAGACGATTCTGTTCAATACGCGGGCGCGCGAACAGTTCGAGGCGTTCTTCGCACGAACCGACACCTTCACACTCGGGAGCTGCAACGGCTGCCAGATGGTGGCGAATCTGCGCGACATCATCCCGGGGGCGGCGCACTGGCCGAAGTTCGTGCGCAACCTCTCCGAGCAGTACGAGGCCCGCGTGGCGCTGGTGCGTGTCGAGCCCGGCCCCTCGGTGCTCCTCGCAGGCATGGTGGGTTCGGTGCTGCCGATCGCGGTGGCGCACGGCGAAGGGCAGGCTGAGTTCCGGGGCGACGATGTGCTCGCCCGTCTCGAAGCGCATCAGGGTGTCGCGCTGCGGTACGTGGACACGCGCGGGCGCGCCACGCAGGTCTACCCCTCGAACCCGAACGGCTCCACAGCCGCGATCGCGGCTGTCTGCTCGAACGACGGGCGGGTCACGATCACGATGCCGCACCCTGAACGGGTGTTCCGCACGGTGCAGAATTCGTGGGCGCCGCCGGCGTGGGGCGAAGATGGCGGGTGGCTGCGCCTGTTCCGCAACGCACGCGTGTGGCTCGGCTGAACCCATGCCCCGCTGAGCTTTCCCGCGAGGAAGCGCGCGCCTACAATCCTCGGTGATGATCGCGTCGAAGTCCGCGCCTCCACTCGGAGGCGATCTCGAGTTCTTTGGCGAACTGACGGACGACGCCCTGATCGTCACGGACGCGGCGGGTCTCGTAACAGGATGGAACCTGGCGGCCGAGCGCCTGTACGGCCTCCCGCGTCAGGCAGTCGTGGGCCATTCGATTCTGGCCACCTATCCAGTCGAGCTGGTGCAGGATGAACACCGCCTCCGCCAGCGGCTCGATCGCGAACACTTCGTCCGCAACCTGGAATCGGAGGTCCTGCGCACGGACGGCACGCGCGTGCCCGTACACATCTCAGCGCGTCTGCTGTCGGCTGACGCAGGTACCTTCGGCACCGTCCGGCTCGTCACGCTGCGGGGCGACGCGGAGCGGCGTGCGCGCTGGCGACTCGCCGCGATCGTGGAGTCCAGCGATGACGCCATCGTCAGCAAGGACCTGAACGGCATCGTCCAGTCCTGGAACCGCGCGGCCGAGCACCTGTTCGGCTACACGGCGGCCGAGATGATCGGCCAGTCGATTCGTCGCATCATTCCGGCAGAGCGGCAGGCGGAGGAAGACTTCGTGCTCGCTAACATCCGCTCCGGCCAGCGCGTGGACCACTTCGACACAGAACGCGTGCGCAAGGATGGCACGCTGGTGCCGGTTTCGCTGACCGTCTCACCCGTCCGCGACGACGAGGGACGGATCGTCGGGGCCTCGAAGATCGCGCGCGACATTTCCGACCGCCGGCGCATCGAGAGCGAACGCGCGCGCCTGCTGCGCGCCGCCACGGAAACAGCCGAGCTGACCGAACGCCTGAACGAGGTCGGGCACGCGGCAGCGTCGACGCTCGACCGCGAGAAGGTGGTCCAGGCGGTGACCGATGCCGCCACCGAGCTGACCGGCGCCCGGTTTGGTGCCTTCTTCTACAACTTGGTCAGCGAGGAGGGCGAGTCGTATACGCTCTACACGCTGTCGGGCGTCGACCGCAGTGCGTTCGAGGGATTCCCGATGCCGCGCAACACCGCCGTCTTCGGTCCGACGTTCCGGGGCGAGGGGGTGGTCCGAAGCGGCGACATCACGAAGGATCCCCGTTACGGCCACAACGGTCCCTACTTCGGCATGCCGGCCGGACACCTGCCGGTGCGGAGCTATCTGGCCGTCCCGGTGCGAAGCGCGGGCGGCGAGGTCCTCGGCGGCCTGTTCTTCGGCCATGAGCAGGTGGACCGCTTCACGCTGCACCACGAACGGCTGGCCATCGGGATCGCGTCCTGGGCATCGATCACCCTGCAGAACGCGGCGCTGTACGTGGACCTCCAGAACGCGAATCGCCTCAAGGATCAGTTCCTCGCGACCCTTTCGCACGAGCTCCGCACGCCCCTGAACGCCGTCCTCGGATACGCCCAGATGCTGGAATCGGGTGCGGTGGCTCAGGACCGTCAGCCACACGCCGTCAAGGCCATCCGCCGCAACGCGACAGCGCTCTCGCAGATCGTGGACGACCTGCTGGACATCTCCCGCATCATCTCGGGCAAGATGCGCCTTCAGTTCAGGGACATCGATCTCCTCGCGGTGATCCAGGACGCGGTCGCCACCGTGTCGGGCACGGCCGCGGCACGAGGCGTTTCGCTGTCGGTCCACGGCACGCATGTCCCCGTGTCCGGAGACCCCGAACGCCTCGGGCAGGTGTTCTGGAACCTCCTCACGAACGCGGTGAAGTTCACGTCGCGCGGTGGACGGGTCGACGTGAGGGTCGAGACCAGACAGGCCGAGGCGATCGTCACCGTGACCGACACCGGGATCGGCATCTCGCCGGCGTTCCTGCCGCACGTGTTCGAGCGGTTTCGTCAGGCGCAGGGCGGCAGCACGCGCGAGCATGGCGGCCTGGGCCTCGGGCTGAACATCACGCGCCACCTCGTGGAGCTGCACGGCGGGACCATCAGGGTGAGCAGCGAGGGCGAAGGGCTCGGCACCAGCTTCAGCGTCGCGCTGCCCGTGCGCACCGTGAACGACGCCTGACCTCTGCGGCGTTCACGCCATCGCGCCGATCACCTCGGCTGGCGCGGCGAAGGACCATTGCGCCGCGAAGTCGGCATCAATGCTGCTCTCATTCCGTGCGCCGCTTGAGCGGCAAAGGAGTGAACAGAGACGATGACACACGTTCGAATCACAGGTGTGTTCCTGTGCGCGCTGCTCTTCAGCGCAGCCTCGGCTTCGGCACAGCCGCAAGCCGGAACGGCCCAGCCCCAGGCGGGCACGGCCCAGGCCCCGGCGGGCACGGCCCAGCCGCCATCCGCGGTGGACGGCACGGTGCCCCTCGCCTACCCCACGTGGGAGACCACGCTCGGCTACCAGTGGCTCCGTGTTCCCGACCAGACCTTCCCTTTCGGCCTGAACGTGGACGGCAGCTATAACTTCTCCGCAAACGTGGGCCTGGTCGGCGAGGTCGGCTGGGCACGCGACTCGGAAGACGACGTCACGTTCAATGCGTGGAACCTCGGCATCGGCCCCCGGTTCACGGCACGGCCGGACGGCCCGGTCTGGCCCTTCGCGCAGGTGCTGGTCGGCGGCGTGCATGCGCGCGCGAGCTTCGACGACGACAGCGCGTCGGCAACGCGGTTCATGATTCAGCCGGGGGCCGGCGTCTACGTCAACGCCGGTGACGGCTGGGGCCTGGTCGGACAGGCCGACTACCGGCGCGTGTTCCTCGACGAGGATGAGGACGGCGACACCGGCGAGAACGACCTGCGGCTCTTCATCGGCCTCCGTCTTCTGCTCGACTAGCATCCTGATGGGCGCGGGCCGGAGGCTGCCGGCGCCGCGCCCACCCGCAGCCCACTGTCACGCCACCGAGGACCGTTGTGCACATCGAGGTGACGCCGGAAGAGTTGAACTACATCAGGGCCGCGCTCGCGCTGGTCATCTTCGAGCGCGACGAGCTGATCGATACGGGGAGGCTCGCCAAGGAACTGGGCGAGGACGCCACACTCGACGCGCCCCGGGAGTCCGCAGCGTACGAGGACGCGATCCGGTCAATCCTGCTGAAGCTGCCGACCCCTTAGGCACGGGAGGCGCTCGCCACCGCGGTTCGCGCCTCCCCGACCTTGACATGACGAGCAGGCCTCACTGATGCGCCGGGCTTGACCGATGCCGGGGTCGTGCAGACAATCGCGCCGATGGGCATTCGCGCAGGTGCGCGCGCGGCCTCGGCCGTCTTCGGCCTTGCCGCGCTGACGTCGATTGCCGTGAACGGACAGCAGCGAAACACCGCCCCCGCGGTCCGTCGGCTGGAGCCCGCCCTGATCCGCAACACCGTCGAGACGGCAGCGCAGATGCTCGCGCGCGAGTATCGGACGGCCGAGGACGGTGAACGCGTCGGCGCCATGCTGCGGGCGGCACACGCGTCGGGCGCCTACGACGCGCTTGACGACCCCGCCGCGCTGGCCAGCCGGATGACTACGGATCTCGCGACGTTCTCGGGCGACAAACACCTCGCCGTCCTGGTCACACGACCCGAGCCGTCGCCTGCGGGCACCCCTGCCCCGTCTCGCCGCGATGCCGCACGGCGCGACAACGGAGGGATCCGGCGCGTCGAAATCCTCGTCGGCAACGTCGGCTACCTGGACATCCGCGCGTTCTGGCGGCCCGAGGAGTCGGACCGGGAGATCGCGGCCGCGATGCAGCTGCTCGCCAACGCGGATGGCCTGATCGTCGATGTCCGCGAGAACGGCGGCGGTTCACCCGACAGCGTGGCACACCTCGCGAGTTACCTGTTCGACGGGGCGGATGTCCCGTTGTACGAGATCGTCCCGCGCTCCGGGCCGACCGTGCGCTACGCCACTCGGGCCGTCGCGGCCCACGACGGTCGGCGCCCGGTGTACGTCCTCACATCCACGCGAAGCTTCTCGGCCGGCGAAGGGTTCGCCTTCCTGCTCCAGGACCGTGGCCGCGCGGAGGTGATTGGCGAGCCGACGGCGGGCGCCGCGAACCCCGGGCGCCCATACCCGATCAACGCCCTCTTCGAGATCGTGATTCCGAACGGCACGCTCCGGACCATCCCGAGCGGGCGGAACTGGGAGGGCGCCGGTGTGCGGCCCGACGTGCCCACGACCGCTACCGAAGCGGCGCGCGTGGCGCACGAACGTGCCCTGCGTCGCCTGCTCATTGCCGCCTCCACGCCCGCCGAACGCCAGCGGCTCGAAACGGCCCTCGCGGGTCCGCTTGGGCTGCGGTGACCGTCGGGATCGGTCTGCCCCTCGGCTGCAGACGCTCGTTCAGTTCGACCGGCTGAGTCGAACCGGCAGCAGGTTGTCGCCAGGCACGCGGTCGATCATCAGGTGGTAGGGATCGACACCGGCGAAGGCGGGTCGGCCGGGCACGCGCACGGTGAGGCGTTGCGTCCCGGTGTGCAGCACGTGCCAGGACTGGTAGAGGGGCGTCCGGTCGACCGGGTCCTCGTCGCCCTCCGGGAGGATCACGATCTCGAAGGGCGCCGCGAGTGGGGCTTCCGTATCGATGCCCAGGCCGTTGGATTCTGCCTTCCCCGCCCGTACGTCCACCTGCACCTCGTACCCGCCATCCACGGCTCGCGCCACCGCAGACTCGAGCCGCAGATCGTACAGCACCACCTTCTCGAACAGGTCCGTGATGAGGGCCTGGTGCTCGGGGCCGGCGACCCGGCGAATTTCGTCCACGAGGTCGCGCGAGGTCGGAAAGGGCGGCGGCCTGAACGCAAAGCGGTCGAGGTACGCCCGCAGCGCCGCGTGCATCCGCTCGGGCCCCAGCAGTTCCTGCAGCGCGAACATCACCAGCGCGCCCTTGTTGTACGAGACGTTGCCCTGGTCGTCGGTGCGCATCAGCGGCTGCTCCGCTTTCGTCTCGCGACCGCGGCCGTTCAGGTAGTTGTCGTGAGTCATTCCCAGCAGGCGCCGCAGCCACCGGTGATCCTCGAACTCCCTGAACACCATCAGGGTCGAGTACTGCGCCAGTGTCTCGTTCAACATCTGCCGGCCCTGCATGAAGGCGCCGTAGGCCATGCCTCCCCACCAGTGGTGCGCGAGTTCGTGAATGGTCGTGTAGTCCAGCGACGCCCAGCCCCGCAGATCGGTGAGAAAGCCCACGGCTTCCGAGTAGGGCACGGTGCCGGGCAGCGCCTGGGCCGACGTCCGATACCGGGGGAACTCGAGGATCCGGAAGTGCGACAGTGGATAGGGTGCGAACTCGCGGCTGAAGTACGACATCGCCTGCTTTGCGGTCTGCAGCATGACCGGCACGTTCCACGGGTGTCCGGGATGGTGATAGACCTCCAGCGACACCCCGTCCCATGCGTCGCGCGCCACCGCGTATCGCGCCGACGAGATCGACAGGATCGGCCACACCGGGCGCTCCATGGCGTACTCGAAGTACCGTCGGCCGCCTTCCTGCCACTCCCGCGTCAAAACCCCGGGCGCCACCGCCAGCTGGTCGGGAGCCGTGCTGAGCGTGGCGCGGAGATCCGCGGGACCGTCAACGCCGTGCCCCACCGTCCGCAGGTAGGCGGGGTCGCCCAGCGATGGCAGCGGTGCCGCTTCGGGCAGGCCCAGCCGGCGGCGGTCCTCGTTCCGTGTCAGCTCGCGCGTCTCGTCGTATGCGGGCCACGGCATCATCCCGGCGATCTCGACGTAGGTGCCGTTCTCGACGACCTCGTTGTCGGCGCCCGCGTTCACGAAGCCGCGGTTCACGCGAGTGCCACGCCACTCCATCTCCAGCGTGGCGCCGGGCACGAGCGGTGGATCGAGCGCGTACCGATAGAACCCGAGCGCCTCGTCCTGCTCGGCAACACGTGCGCCGGACACGCGCAGGCTGTGGAGCCGCAGACGCGGATCGGAGGAGATGACCATCTCGGTCAAGGGCGCGTCCCGGTTGTTGCGCAGTACCGCCCGGCCGCCAGTCTCGAGGCGCCGCTCCTCCGGGTAGAGGTCCGCAGTCAACGTGACGGCGCTCAGGGACGGACCTGGCAGGTTGCGGTACCGGCCGTAGCGCAGCTCCCACCGGGCCGCTTCCTCCAGCCGGGAAGCAGCCGTTTCGTACGCGTTGAGCACGTGCGTGTTGTAGAAGAGCCACCCGCCGAGAGACAGGAACGCCACGCCGGCCACGCCGGCCGCGGTTCGTACCGGAGGCGTCGCGCGGTACGCGGCCTCCCGCACCCGCTGTGCGAGCGGCCAGGCCAGTCCGCGCGGGCAGAACAGGTGGGCGACGATCAACACCATCACGCAGAACGCAGCCCAGTACGCCACGACGGTCAGCGTCGGTCCCCGGAAGTGGCCGAACCCGTTCATGTCCGAGTACACGACGTACGGGATCCTGAAGCCGTACAGGAGGTCCTCGAAACCAAGCGCCTCGAGCGACAGGAGCGCCGTGCAGAGCGTGGCCGTCAGCATCATGCCGACCCACTTGCCAGGGCTCAGGACCTGCACGACCACCGCCAGCACGCACAGCATCCAGAAGTAGGCGCCGTTGTAGACGAACACCCCCTCGGCATAAGCCTGAAGGTCGAGCGGCCAGTGCCCGCTGGCCAGCTGTATCGACACGCAGGTCATCACCGACGCGAGCAGGAGCGCCGACACCGCAAGGCACAGCGCCAGCGTCTTGGACAGCACGAGGAGCCAGTCCGGGTACGGGGACGACCCCACGATCTCGTGCACGCCTGAATCCCGCTCGCGGTGCACCAGGATCCCGGCGTAGAAAATGACGAGCATGAGCACGAACTGGAACAACCCGTAGCGGAGGAACCCCAGCATCAGGGCGGTCTGCAGGTGCGGCGGACGGCCGGAAATCGGCTCGCGCAGGCTCTGGACCTCACTGACTGTCGAGAGGACGGTGAGCACCAGGACGATCGCGCTCAACGGACTGAGGAACACGGCTCGCAGGTCGACCCGCAGTTGCGACCACAACTGCGCAAGGGCCGCGGCGGCATCGAAGCGGCCCACCACCAGCCTCTCGTCGTGCTCACCCGTATGATCAGGTCCGGCGCCCCTGTCTGCGCGCCGTGCGATGGCCCGACCAGCCGGCAGTTCGAGCCGGACACGCCACACCGCTCCCGCGAACGCGATGGCCGCAACGCCGAGCCAGACGGCGCGGTTGGCCAGCAGGTTCGGAAGCGGCAGCCGCGTGTTCAGCTCGCCGACACTCCAGTAGCGCGTGGCCATGTCGATTGACAGCGCACCGAAAGGCTCGAGCAGCGACAGCCACGCCGGCGCATCCGCCCCTGCCGCGTTGTTCACCACGAGCGCGGCGACCACGATCCCGGCAGACGCAACAAACGCCATCGTTGCAGAACGGAATCGGGCGGCGACGGCGAATCCGAGCGCCGACACCACCAGCAGGTTGGGCGCGGCGATGACCAGGAAGCTCACCAGGTAAGGCGTCACGTCGAACGGCACCGCCCGGTCGGCCGGAACCCACGGTGCGAACGTGCCGGCGACCATGCCCAGGGTACCGGCCAGGCCCGCCACGAGCGCAGCGGTCACGCCCGCTGCGAAGCGGCCCAGCAGCAGCGGACGCGCACCAATCGGCGTCGCGTATACCAGTTCGGCCGTCCCGCAGTCGTGGTCGCGCGTGGCGGCACCGACGACGAACGGCATGACCGGCAGCAGGCCGAATACGCCGAGCACGATCACCGTCCTGAAGATCAGGTACGCGCTGTTGACCGCAATGCGTTCGTTGTCCGACAGGTGCACGCCGACCTGCGACAGCGTCAGCAGGTGGAGCAGGAAAAAGAGGCCGACGACACCCTGCAGCAGCGGCGATCGGGCGTGTCGCCGCAGCTCGAAGTTCAGGACGTCGACAAACGCGCGCATCGGTCAGTCGCCGGCTGCCCGCACGCCGTGTTGGCGCAGTGCCGCAAAGTACACGTCCTCCAGCGTCGGCGGCGCCGCCCCCATGCCGGGAGGTGCGGTGTCGGCCAGGACGCGCACCTCGGTCCGCCCCGCCTTGAGCCGGGTGGAGAGCACGACCTGTTCGCGCTGCACGGCCGCGACCTCGTCGCGCCCAACGATGCCCGACCACAGGCGCCCATCGAGCGCCGCCATCAGCTCACCCGGTCGGCCGCACTGAAGGATGCGTCCCGCGCCCATGATCGCGAGCCGCGGGCACAATTCGGCCACGTCCTCGACGATGTGCGTCGACAGGATGACGACGATCGACTCGCCGACTTCGGCCAGCAGGTTCTGGAACCGCCGGCGTTCGGCCGGATCGAGCCCGGCCGTCGGCTCGTCCACGATCAGGAGCCGGGGTGAGCCGAGCAGAGCCTGCGCGATGCCGAACCGCCGCTTCATTCCGCCGGAGAAGGTGTCCACGCTTCGAGAACGCGCTTCCCACAGGTTCGTCTTCACGAGCACGCGCTCGACGACGTCGCGCTGCACCGGACCGTGAAGGCCCTTCAGGGCGGCGAAGTGACGCAGCATCGCCTCGGCCGACGTCCTCGGGTAGGCGCCGAACTCCTGAGGCAGATAGCCCAGCACCCGGCGCAGGGCCACCCGATCGCGCAGGACGTCGATGCCGTCGAAGATGATGGTGCCGGTGTCTGGCGGCTGGAGGGTGGCGATGGTCCGCATCAGCGAGGACTTGCCCGCTCCGTTCGGCCCCAGGAGACCGAACATGCCGGTCGGCACCTCGAGGGTGATGTCCTGCAGGGCGCGCGTCCCGTCGGGATAGGTCTTCGCGATGGAAGAGAGCCGCAGCATCAGCGTGGATGGCCGTGTCGCTGCGTGAGCACTGGACGCATGGGTTGCGAGTAGTAGACGAACGATGGTCTGGCGGTGTTCCGCCAGGCCGGGTCAAGTCGAGTACGATGGCGGCCTGACCCGCATGCGAACGGTGCATCGATGACATTCGACCTGTCCAGCGCTCGCCCGCTGCTCGCCCGCACCCCTGTGGTGCTCGACACCCTGCTGCGCGACCTGCCCCCTGCCTGGACGACCTGCACGGAAGGGCCCGACACGTGGTCCGCCTACGACGTCCTCGGCCACCTGGTGCACGGCGAACGAACCGACTGGATGCCGCGTGTCCGGCACCTGCTCGAACACGGGGAGGCACAGCCATTCCCTCCCTTCAACCGGTTCGCGCACTTCGAGGCCTCGAAGGGATTGAGCCTGGCCGATCTGCTCGACACGTTCCGTACGCTGCGCGGCGACAGCCTCCGGCAGCTCGACGCGCTCGCGCTGGCACCGGCCGACCTCGTTCGCCGGGGGCGTCACCCGGACTTTGGTGTTGTCACGCTCGGACAGCTGCTGGCCACGTGGGTCGTCCACGATCTCGATCACCTCACGCAGATCGCCCGCGTGATGGGCCGCCAGTACACCGACGCGGTCGGTCCCTGGCGCGCGTACCTGCGGATCGTCCGCCCCGTGTGACAACAGTGGTGCCCCGCGCGTAGCCGCGCTGCGCGCAGGGCGAGAAGGGCGCGGCATCCGCAAAAGCGGGACGATGCGTATCCGGGCGACGAGCCCCGCGTGCTCGGGTAGCGCGCAGACCAATCGACACCAGGGAGGACGGCATGACACGGACGGCACGAACGGGAGTTCTGGGCGGCGTGATGCTCGCCGGAATGGTGGGGGGCGTCGCGCTCGACCTCGGCGCGCAGTCCGGCCGGCAGGCCGGGAATCACCCGTTTCTCGAAGTGAACCAGTGCTACCGGTTCACCTTCCCGATCGCCGGGGCTCCGCAGTGGAAGGTGCTCGACATCCTCGAGAACGGCTGGATCCGCGCGGAGGTGGACGCGGGCAGTGCGTCGGCTGCGCGCGAGTCCACCTGGGTGAACACGGCGCAGCTCATCACCGTTCGGCCGGCGCGCTGCGGCGGCTGACGCCGGGCCAGCCGCCCTGCTCCGCCGACTCCGCCTCCTCTGCCTACTCCGCCAGCGCGGCGTAGGCGAGACTGCGCGTGAGGCCGTGGATCGGCCTGGTGACCCTTGTGTCCTGGTGCTGGACCATGCCGACGAACGCCAGGTCGTTGACCGGGTCGATCCAGAACCACGTGCCGAGAATGCCCCACCAGCCGAAGGTGCCGTCGGGAACCGAATCGCCGGCGGCCGCCGCGTCCATCACCACCTGGACGTCCATCCCCCAGCCGGTGCCCGGCGCCATGGTCTTCAGCGCGTCGGGGTTCACGTGGTTCGTGCGCATCATCTCCACGGTGCGGGGCGAGAGCAGCCGTTGCCCGCCGAACTGGCCGCCCTGGAGCAGCATGTCGGTGAAGCGCGCATAGTCGAGCGCCGTGGAGAACAGCCCGCCTCCGCCGGATGGCCCCTTGGGCACCACCGTGGGATCGCCGCGTCCCTGATCCACCGCCAGCGTTGCTCCACCACCCGTGTGGACGCGCGCCATCCGCGCCAGCTTCTCCGCGGGCACGAAGAAGCCGGTGTCCTTCATTCCGAGGGGATCGAAGATCCGCGCCTTCAGGAAGTCGCCGAGCGGCATGCCCGACATCTGCTCCACCAGGTAACCCTGCACGTCCACGCCGATGCTGTAGTACCAGCGGGTGCCAGGCTGCGCGAGCAGCGGCATCTTCGCCAGCCCGTCAACCATCGTGCGCAACGGCTGGGCAGAGTTCAGGAGGCGGGCCTCGATGATCATCCGGTCCACCGGGTTGTTCGCGTTGAGGACGTAGCCGAGCCCGCCGGTGTGCGTCATGAGCTCACGCATCGTGAACGGCCGCTGCGCGTCCTCGAGCTTCGGCGTCCCGTCGTCGTTACGCCCGGTGTAGACCTTGAGGCTGCGGAATTCCGGGATGAAGCGGGTGATCGAGTCGTCCAGCCGCCACTTGCCCTCTTCGTGCAGCATCATCATCGCCACGCCGATCACCGGCTTGGTCATCGAGGCGATGCGGAAGATCGAATCGGGGCGGACCGGGTCGGCGCCGGAAGCGGCCAGGCGCCCCACGGCATTCAGGTGCGCCACCTTGCCGTGCCGTGCCAGCAGCGTCACCAGGCCGGCCACCTGCTGCTCGTCCACCAGCCGTTTCATCGCGGCGTCAATCCGCCGCACACGCTCGGTCGAAAGGCCCACCGCTTCGGGCGCCACCTGAGCGAGGTCGCGCGCGGCCCGTGCCGCCGGGGCGGCCGGGGCCGCCGGTGCGGCGCGGTGCGCCTGTGCCGCGGGTGCCTGTGCCAGCGGGCTGATGGCAAGCGGCAGCGCCACCAGGAGCAGCGCGCTGGCAGCGGGGAGCCGGTACGAACGATGTGACACGGGTTCCTCCTGGGCTGGTCCGGGGAGGATACCACCGGGCGTGCGCTCCGCCCCGGCGAAACGCACGCGCGGACGTGCTCAGGACTTGAACGCCGCCAACGCGCCGACAGCGCGCCGCCGAACCCGAGCACCAGGCCTGGTCCATAGCCCGTTCATGCGCAGGATGTTCGGCCCGTGGTCGGATCAGCGGGCGGATTCGGGCAGGAGCACCACCTTCACGTAGTTCTGCGTGTCGAGGTAGGCCTGCGCGGCCATCTGGATCGCGTAGCCGTTCAGCGCCGCGATCTCCCGCAGCGGGTTGGCGCCGACCAGGTCCACCTCCCTGTCCTCGTAACGGCGCACCAGCTGGTTCAGCACCCACCGGTTCTCCCGGCTGTCGTCCTCGAGCTCCTTGGCGAGGATGTCGCGCACGCGGGCCACCCGATCCGGCGTCAGCAGCGTCGCCTTCAGCGCGGCGATCTCTTCGAAGACGCGCGAGACCAGGCTGTCCACGCGGGCCGGGTCGCACGTCCAGTTGATGCGAATGCGGTACTCCGGTCGGGGGAACTTCGCCGTGTCGGCGTCCACGGCGATGGCATATGTCCCTCCGAGCTGCTCACGGATCGCCTCGCTCAGGCGCGACTGCAGCAGCATCGTCATCGTCCGGAGCGCGAGCTTGCTGCCGTCGTCGTAGGGAAACGCGCCGGTGAAGACGATCGAGACCTCGGCCCGCGGGGCGATGCCCTTGCGAACCGTACGCTCGATGACGCCGCGCGGCGGCGTGATGCCGACGTCGCGCCACGTCTCCCGTGGTCCGGTGGCCGCGGGCAGGCTGGCGATGTAGGTCTCGACGAGCGGCTTGAGGTCCTCGGGCGTGAAGCTGCCGACGAACACGAAGGTGAAGTTCCTGGCGTCGGCGAACCTGGCCTTGTAAAAGCGGAATGCCCCGTCGAGGTCCCACTGCGCCACCGTTGCGGGCGTCTCGGGCTGTCGGCGCGGGTGTCCGCCGCTCAGCACCTCGCTGAGGGTCTGGTTGAAGGCGAACTCGGGACTGGCGGTCTGGTTCGGGAGCAGCGCCTGCGCCTGCGCACGCATGGCCCCGAAGGCCGTTGGGTCAGCCCTGGGACCGGTGAAGCGCAGGTAGATCAGCTGGAACATCGTCTCGAGATCCTTCGGCGCGCTGCCGCCGCCGAGCCCCTGCGTGATCTCGCCGATGAACGGGCTGACCGCCACGGCGCGCCCGGTGAGCATCTTGTCCAGCATCACGGAGGTGAACTTGCCCACGCCACCAGCCGCGATGACGTCGTCGGCGACGCGTGCCTGGATGAACCCGGCATCGCTGGCGAGCGATGTCCCGCCCGGGGCAACGGCCCGGAAGAGGATCTGGTCGGTGCGCAGCGTCGTGGGCTGCAGCACGACGGTGGCGCCGTTCGAGAGCGTCCACTCGGTGATTCCGGGGCCACGCGCGACGCTGTTCACGATGCGGCCGGGGGTGGGCCGCGTGTCCATCAGTGCGACCGCCGCGGCCGCGTCCACGTACGGGTCGAGCCGCTTGTCGGCCGCGGTCCGTATGACGGCCGCCAGCTGCGCCTGATCCGGGACCGTGCTGGCCTCGGGCGCAATCACCACCACCAGCCGGTTCTGCTCCGGGAACCAGTCGCGCGCGAGGGCGTTCACCTCCTCGAGGGTGATTTCCGGGATGAATCGCTTGTGGAAGGCGAACTCCTGCCAGATGGTCGGCAGCGCCTCGGCCTGCATGAAGTTGCGCGTGTACTCGTCCGCCCGGCTGGACGACTCGCGGTCGGGGCTCTCGATGACGACACGCTCGAAGCCGGCGAGGTCGGCGCGCTTGACGCGCTCGAGTTCGGACGCGGTGAACCCGAAGCGGATGACGCGCTGGAGTTCGGTCAGCAGCGCATCGAGGCCGCGCGCAACACCATCGTTGGCGACCACCGCCTGCAGGGCCGCTTCATCGCGGGTCTTCGGCGCGGAGAAGAGGGCCCGCCCGGCCGCGGCGTTCAGGAACGGCGGCGTCTCGCTCTGCGTCAGCTCGTCGAGCCGCGCGTCGAGCATCGCGGCAAACAGCTGGTCGCGCATGATGTCGCGGTATCCGCCCACCGTGCCCTGACTGCGCGCCGGACGCAGGTTGTTCACCACGACGGCCGTGGCCGTGGCTTCCTTGTCGGTGATGACGGCATAGCGGGTGTCGGCGTGCTCGGGGACATCGAAGACCGGCCTTGGCCGTTCGGGCACCGGGTTGGCCAGCCCTCCGAAATAACGGCGCACCAGCGTCGCCACCGCGTTGCGGTCCACGTCGCCGACGACGATGACCGCCATTAGGTTGGGGCGATACCAGTCGCGGTAGAAGCGCAGGATCTGCTCGCGCGTCGCCTTCTCGATGACCTCGGGCGAGCCGATGGGCGACCGGTCCGCATAACGCGACCCTTGCAGCTGGACGCGGCGGACCTTGTCCTGCGTGCGCTCGGCGGCGCCAAGGCGCATACGCCACTCGGAGAGCACGATGCCGCGCTGCCGCTCGATCGCAGCCGGATCGAAGGTGGCGCCGCCCGCCCAGTCGGAGAGCACCTGCAGCGAGCGCTCCAGCGCACCGGGCACGTCGGTCGGCACCCGCAGCGTGTAGGACGTCTCGTCGAAGCTCGTGGCGGCGTTCGCGTCGGCGCCGATACTCAGGCCGAGCGAGCCCAGGAACTCGATGATGCCCTGCCCCGGGAAGTTCTTCGTCCCCTCGAACTGCATGTGCTCGACGAAGTGCGCGAGCCCGAGCTGGTCCGGGTCCTCGAGCACGGAGCCGGCCTTCACGACCAGGCGCAGCTCGGCCTGCCGTGCCGGTCTCGGGTTCGGCCGGACGTAGAACCGCAGCCCGTTCTCCAAGCCGCCCACGAGCACCTCGGGGTCCACCGGCATCTGCTGCGAGAGGCCGTAGGCCGCCACCGATTCGGGCGAGGTGTCGCGGCCCGGCGGCGACTGTGCGTGGGCGAGCGAGGCCAGCAGCACGCAGGCCGCCAGCGTGGCCATCCGGGTGGCATGCCTGAAGGGACGGAGCATCATGAGCCGATCGTAGCCTCAACACGGGGTCTTCGGGTGGCCAGGGTGGCGCCCTGGCCCTCCCGCCGCACACAATATAGGGGTGGACGCGAAAAGCAGGCGCCCGCTCAAGACGCTGGAGCGGGTGCTGTCGAAGGCCGGCCTCGGCTCGCGAACCGAGGCGAGGCGGTGGATTCACCAGGGCCGGGTCCAGGTCAACGGCAAGGTGGTGCAGCACCCGGACGCCTGGGTGGACATGCAGCGCGACCGCGTCAAGTTCGACGGCCGCCCGCTTGCCGTCGCCGAGCGCGTCTACATCCTGCTGTACAAGCCGACCGGCTACATCACCACCTACAAGGACCCCGACGGCCGCCCCACGGTCTACGACCTGCTGGCCGGCGTGAAGACCTTCGTCTCCCCCGTCGGGCGTCTCGACCTCGACACGTCCGGCCTGCTGCTCCTCACGAACGACACGCAGCTGGCGGAACGCATCACCAATCCGGACTCCCACGTCCCGAAGACCTACCTCGTGAAAGCGTCGAAGCGGCTGTCGGAGGAGCAGTTGCAGCTGCTCCGGGACGGCGTGGAGCTCAGCGATGGCCCGACGCGGCCGGCCTCGGTCGTGCGCCTGCGCGATTCCGGCAAGTACACGCACTTCGAAATCACCATCACCGAGGGCCGCAATCGCCAGGTCCGTCGGATGGTCGAGGCGCTCGACGCCGTGGTGCTGAAGCTGGTGCGGGTGCAGATTGGCACGCTGCGCATCGGCCCCCTGCCCATCGGCACCTGGCGGCACCTGACAGCCGAGGAAGTCGACGCGCTCCGGGGAGCACCGGCGGCAACATCCCCGTACGAGCGGGGCTGAGCGAACCCACAGGTCAGCGCGGCGACGGTCCTCGTACGATGAGCGTGTAGTCGTCGAGCCCGGCGCGGTAGCGCTGCGCCGTCACCTGAAGGCGCGGGTCAGCCGGACGGACCAGCACCAGCGTCGGGGTTCCTTGCCCACCGTCCGGATCCGCGCCGGGCACGGGCAACGGCAGCACGGCGCGTCCCGACCTGTCGGTCGCCACTCCATCGCTCACCGCTCGCCCCGTGCCTCCCCTGTCCGCGGGCACGGCCCCCGTCGCAGTCCTGCCGGAGACCGATGCGGCGCGTCCAGGCTGCGCCGCCCGCACCCACATCACCAGTGCGCCGGCCACCGGCGTGCCCCGTTCACCATCCTGCACCAGCACATGCACCCCGTCGCGGTGGCGTCGCTGGCGCGGCGGAATGGCCCGGTCGAGCGCCACGTGCACGGACGCTGCGCCGGGCGCCGGCACTCCGGCGGCGTAGTATCCGCGGCACTCGGCCAGGAGGAACGATGGCGGCGCGGCGGCGCCGATGACGCGCGCGTCCATCGAAGCGCCATCCGCGGGGACGGGCGTCGCGCCCACCTCGCGGCCGTCCCCCGTCAGCCAGAAGACCGTCGGCTGTGGACGGCAGGTACCGCCGCGGACCTCCACGTGTACGCTGATCGCGGCACGCTCGTGCGTGCCCTGAGCGACCGCCCACGCCAGCGGCACCAGCACCAGCGCGCGCAGCACGTTCACCTCACCACGATGTCGACGGAGGCCGCTCGGCCATCCGCCACGTGTGCGCTCACGCGGTGACGACCCGGCACGAGCGGCCAGTCCACCGAGGCGCCCGGCGACGCCGCTCCGACGCGCCGATCGTCGACCCGCCACTCGATCGTCGCGCTGCCGGCTGCCGCGCCGCGCAACGCGAGCGTCTGGAACTCCGGACGCAGTGTCGGGTCGATCAGGTAGACGGCGCCGTCGGGCGGGTTCAGCACCTGCAGCGTCCCAGGCCGGCCCGTCACACGGGAGGGGACGGGCGCCGCGGCGAGATGAGCGCGGCCCTGTCCGGCGCCTTGTTCTCCGGACGAGCCGCCCGCGGCGGCCACGCTCGTGGCGCGAACGGGCGCAACCACGGCGCCCACGAGCCGCGCGCTGGCGGCCCACCCCTGGAACGCCGACGGCCAGTCCACGACGATGCCGCGTGGCGTGCGGCGGTGCCAGTCGCAGGCCGCTCGCGGACCATCGTCGGGTACCCACTCCTCCTCCTGGTTCGGGCAGTCGGGACCCGCGGGGAGGCCGGACAAGGCGCAGATGGTCTGCCGTGACGTACGCACGGGCGTCGCCGACGTGGCCGCGTCGATCGGGTCGGGCAGCGCCTCGCCCGCCCGGTTCGCCGCCGCGAGCATCACAGCGTGGAAGATGGGGCCGGCCCCCATCACACCGGAGGAGCCCACCAGCGGCGTCCGGTCGAAGTTGCCCACCCAGACGCCGACCGTCACCGCGCGCGTGTAGCCGATGGCCCAGTTGTCGTGATACGCCTGCGACGTGCCGGTCTTGGCGGCCACCTCGAATGGGAACTCGAGGCTGCCGCCGCGCCCGAACGCGAAGGCCCTCGCGTCGGCGTCCGACAGCACGTCGGTGATCCAGAACGCCGTGCGCGGCGAGACGAGCGTGCGTGGGGCCACCGACGGCGCGCCGGCAACGAAACGCGGCGGCAGGAAGGTGCCTCCGCGCGCGAACGCCGCATAGGCGGCGACCATCTCGTCGAGTCGCACCTCGGCGTTGCCGAGCGTCAGCCCGACGCCGTAGTACGACGCGGTCTGGTCGAACGTGGTCAGGCCCGCGCTGCGCAGGAACCGGAGCAGGTTGGCGACACCCAGGCGCGAGGCGAGCACGACGGCCGGCACGTTCTCGGACCCGGCCAGCGCACGGCGCGCGCGCATCGGGCCGCGAAAGCGGTTGTCGTAATTGCGCGGACCGTAGACCACACCCGCTTCGACGGTCTGGAAGAACGACGGGACGTCGGGCAGCACCGTCGCCGGTGAATCCCCTTCCTCGAACGCCAGCGCGTACGTGAATGGCTTGAGCGCCGAACCGGGCTGGCGGGGGGTCACCACGCCGTCGATCCGGCCGCCGTGCACCCGGTCGTCATAACCGCCGCTGCCCTCCCACGCCAGCCAGCCGCCGGTGCGGTTGTCCATCACGGCCACGGCCACGTTGTGCGCGCCGTAGCGTGACAGCGTCGGCCGCGCGGCGTCGATGATCCCCCGTACGTCCCGCTGGAGGGCGGCATCGAGGGTCGTGGTAATGCGGGGCGGACGCGCCGCGCCCGCCCCGGCGAGCACCCGTTCCACGAAATGCGGGGCGATGAACGCGGAGGTCGGCGGCTCGACGCGCAGCCGCTCGGCCAGCGCGGTGCGCACCTCGTCGGGCGTCAACGCGCCGTCGAGTCCCATGCGTGCGATGACACGCGCCTGGCGGCGTCGTGCGCGCGTCAAGTCGCGGTATGGGTTGTACCCGGTCGGACGCTGCGGCAGCGAAGCGAGGAACGCAGCCTGCGCGGCGGTCAGCAGGGACGCGTCGTGCCCGAAGTAGGCTTCGCTCGCCCGGTTCGCACCGGTCAGCTGGTTGCCGTACGGGGCGAGGTTCAGGTACAGCGTCAGGATCTCGGCCTTGCTCAGCCTGTGCTCGAGGCGCAACGCCAGCAGCGCCTCACGCACCTTCCCGCCTGGCCCGCGACGCGCGGACGGAGCACGGCGCGCCAGCAGCAGCTTCACCACCTGCTGCGTGATCGTCGAGCCGCCCTCCACCACCCGACGCTGCCGGACGTTGTGCGCGACCGCGCGAAGGACGGCAACCGGGTCCACGCCGATGTGCCCGTGGAACCGACGATCCTCGGCGGCGATCGTCGCCTCCGCGAGCGTGCGCGGCACGTCGCCCGGCTCGAGCCAGGACGTCCTGCCTCCGTCGGCGTTGCGTGCCTCGTAGAGCAACTCGCCGTGGCGGTCCTCGATGCGGGTGGACTCGGCATGGGTGAAGTCGAGCAGGCCTGGCGGCAGAGGGCCGAGGCGCAGCCACGCGGCCGCCCCGAGCAGCAGGCACACTGCAGCCGTCAGGCCCGGACGAAGGCGCACGGTCATCGCGCGACCTCCACGCGCTCGGCTGCGCCCCGCCCGAACACTTCCGGGGCGTACATCTCCTCGACGCGCGTCGGCGCTGCCGCGAACACGCCGGAGGTGGTGGCCCGGACGACGTAGGAGAATTCGTGGTGCCCTGGGGCGAGGCGCGTCGCGAAGAGATCGACCCGATCGTCGTGACGCTCGACGTGGTCGAACGTGCCGCGCCGCCAGACGCGATCCCAGGAGTCCTCGTCCGAATCACCCTGCTCGGCGTTCGCGCGCGCAAGGTCGGTGGCCGTCGTGGCGAACCACGACTCGACTGGCTCGAAACCCGCGGCGACCGGGTCGGTGACCGCCACGTAACGACGCTCGGTCGGCAGGTCGAGTGACAGTGTCACGCGAATCAGGTCGCCCGCGGCGAATGTCGTGCCTGGGGCGGCATCACCGGATTCGCGGACCACCGCGTAGGAGCGTTCGACCCTGAATCCGCTCTCGAGGGCGGCCAGCGTGGCGCTCTCGGGCACGTAGGAGAGGCGCGCGCTGTAGAAGGCCGTGCCGGTCCCTTCGCGTCGAACCGAGAGTTCGGCAGGTGCGGGCCCCAGCTGCGCGAGGGGAACCTCCCGAACCGCGGACGTCGTGGTGCGGCCCGCGAACGCTTCGCGCAGGATCTCGCGCGTGCCCAGCGACACGACCGCGGTGAAGTCGGGTGTGACCGACTCGTAGCGCCGGTAGTAGTCGACGAGCGCGCGGATCGCCAGCGCGTTCTCCTGCGTGTTGCCCCACCTGCCGTTACGCCGCGCCTGGACGAGCCATCGCACGAGTCCCGAGACCTCGGCCAGTGGCGCCGACGACCGCACCTTGCTGCCCAGCGCGAGCGCCGTGCTGCGGACGTTCGAGTTCCAGAAGAACAGCAGATACGGGTCGCTCAGTTCCTCCACGTGCGCCGTGCCGGCCTCGGCCTGGATGGCGTTCTCGATCCGGCGCCGCAGCTCGGCGGGGCGGGCGCCCGCTTCGCGACGTGCCGCCATGGCATCCAGCAGATACGTGAGCGCAAACACCGGCATCCGGTCGCGATACCCGTAGAGCCGCGTGAGGTGCGAGTCCTGGTTCCGGCCTCCGACGGCCAGCACCTTCACCGCGAACGCCTCCCAGGCGGTGAAGGCGGGCCACCACCCGTCGTTGGTGGGAAGCGGCGCAGCCAGTTCGCGTTCGAGATAGTCGTACGCGCGGGTCAGCGCCTCCGCGTCCACGTCGTAGCCGAGGCCGGCCGCGGTCTGGGCCACGTCCAGCACATAGCTGGTGACGTACGGCGTCACCGACCGGCAGTCGCCCGCCCAGAACGCGTATCCACCCGACGGACACTGGAAGGCGGCGAGGGCGTTCACCTCCGTCTGCGTCCGTGCCTTCAGGCTCCGGGCGTCGATGCCCGGCAGGCTGAAGGCCCCGCCGAGGTCCGACGCCGTCGCCATGACGAGCAGGCGGGACGCGCGCTGTTCCGCGCATCCGTACGGGTAGTCGACGACATAGCCTGCCCCCTCCTGCAACCCCACGAGCGCCGTGGAGGCGACCTCGAGCCGCAGGCCACCCAGCCCGGGCACCACGCCGGCCGGCAGTTCGAGCGGCACGCGCGCCTCAGGCGCCGCTTCGCCGAACGCCGCCACCGTCTCGGGCGCGATCGCCACCTGCACCGGGATGCTCTCCTCGAAGGCATCGTCCTCGCCGTTGAGGCGAACGCCGATCTGGACACGCCCGCGGCCCACGCCGCGCGCGATCGCGTCGAACCGCACTTCGACCGAACCGCCCGCCGCCACCTGGACCTGTCGGCGTGTGCCGCCCACGATGTCGATGACGCCGGGGTCGAGGCTGCGCATCGTGACGACCGCGGTGCCCGCTCGCCGGAGCTGGCTGGTGACCACCGCCCCGAAGTGCGCCGTGTCGCCCCGTGTCAGGAACCGCGGAAAGGCCGGCTTGAGCACGACCGGCTTGTTGATGCGAATGTCGCTGTCCCCCGCGCCGAAGCGCGACGCGCGGTCTCCGGCGACGGCCATGATGCGATAGGTGGTGAGCGACTCGGGCAGCGTCACGGTCGCGCTCGCGCGGCCGCGTGCATCTGTCGTGACCGACCCGAGCCAGAAGGCGAGCGCGCGGAAGTCGGTGCGCGCCTGGTTCGCCCCGCCCGCGCCGCCGCCGTCGCCGCCGTCGGTCTCCCCCTTCGGCGTCAGCACGCGGCGGCTGACGATCCGCTGCCGGTTGTCACTGGTCATCACCTGCAGGGCCTTCTCGACGTACACCGAGCGCAGCACGTCGGGTGTCCGGTAGCCGGTCAACGACAGCACGCCGTAGTCCACGGCCCAGAGCGTCACCTCGCTCGCCGTCCCCCCGCCCCGGCTGTCCGCGACCGTCACGTCGACCTTTGCGGACCCGGCCGGCCGGAACTCGTCGCGGTTGGCTCTTACACCGACGGTCAGCCGCTTCGCCGTATCCTCGACGGCGATGTTCGTGTATCCAAGCCGGAACGCGGGCTTGCCCGGATCGCTCGTGTCCGCCGGGTCAGCCCCCGCGGCCGACCGGCCCTTCACGAGCAGCACGGAGACGAACACGTTCGGGATGTCGCTGGCGCCGATCGGCACCGAGACCGTCTGCTGCGTGGAGGTGAGGCGGAAGGTGGACTGCGTCCGGATGCCTTCCCGTTCGACCGTGAGCAGACCCGTGGCCTGCTCCCACGGCGACTTCACCATGAGCCGTGCGGTATCACCGGGCTTGTAGGTGGTCTGTTCGGGAACCAGCTCGATGCGGTTGTGGTCGTACCGCTCCCATGCGGTATACCCGGCACCCACCGCATAGAAGTTCATCTCCGTGATGGCCTTGCGTTCGCCATCCTCGGCGGTGGCGCGCAGGACGAACGCCCCACCGGCATCGAGTGGAATCGCGAGCGGCACCGGCGCGGTTGCGGTGGTCACCGTGTAGGTGCCGACGGAACGTTCTCGTCGTTCGGTATCCCAGGTATAGAAGCCGTTCCCCTCCGCGCGGCGCACGCTGTGGTACTGCACCTCCACGAGCGACACGCTCACCTTCACGCCTGGCACGGGGGCGCCGTCGGGTGACGCCGCGATCACCTCGGTGCTGAGCCCGTCCGCCTGCGCGACGAACATCGACGGCCGCCGCAGGCCGATGTACCACGGCGCCGGGTGGACGACGACGCTGGCGCGTCCGGCGAGACGCTGACGCGACACGTCCTCGACGTCGCCTTCGAGGGTGTACTGATAAGGGTACCCGTCACTGGGCTGCGTCGGCAGGTCGAGCGCAAGCTGGCCCTGCTCGTTCAGCGTGCCGGTGCGCGCCTCGAGTGGCCCGCCATCCGAGGGCGGCCGCTCGCCGTCGCAGCAGCCGACGAACACGTAGCGCGCGGCCGGGTACCGGTTCCGCACTGCTGGCGGTGCGTCGAACACCGGCTCGCGCGAGTATCGCCAGCCGACCGGACGCTTCTGCATGGCCGCGCCGAACAGGTAGCGGGCCGACACGACGCCTCGAAGCGTGGCGCCCGCCGTCGTGGGCCCGCCGCCCAGGCTGGTGTCCACGCGGAAGTCAGGCCGGCGATAGGCCGCGACGAGGAAGCCGCCCGAGACGATGCGCCGATAGGCTGGCAGGCCGTCCGGCTCGTCATTGTCCCGACGTGCGGGGCCCCGCGGTTCGAGCGCGCCCGTGTCCAGGCTCACCGACACCTGGTAGTTGCCAAGCGCCGTGCTCGTGGGCAGCGTGGTGGCCCATTCGGCCGTGCTCCACGCATTGATGGTGACGGTGCGGCGATCGACGACCCTGTCGCGCGCGTCACGCATCACGACGTGGAGCGGAGTGCCGGCGGGAATGAGTTCGATGCCCCTGGGTGTGTCCTGCCGAAGGATCGCCTTGACGTGCACCTCCTCGCCCAGGCGGTACACGCCCCGGTCGCTGAACACCGTGCCCCGCAGGATCGGCTGCGCTTCGTCGAGGTTGTACGGAAACCCGAACGTGTAGGGCTCGATCCCCTCGTTCCAGTCGCTGCCCACGTAGGCGATGTCGCCGTCCTTGGCCGCGGTGACGAGGAAGCTGAACTCCCACGACTGCTGCGCGTTGCGCAGGGTGAGGGCCGGCCCCACCACCAGGCCGTCGCGGTTGGTGCGGCCGCGCCACGCCGTGGAGTTGTCGAGGCGCACGATCGCCACCTCCGCCTCCGCCACCGGCTCGCCGGTGTCGAGCCGCGTGACGAACACCAGCGTGTTCTGCGGGCTGTCCTTCACCGTGATGCCCAGGTTGGTGACCTGCACCACGGTGGCAATCGGCCGCGGACGACCGTCCTCCTCCTCGACGAGCGCCCGCGCCTGGCCGATTGGCGTGCCAGGACGGATGGCGGCCCACACCAGCCCGGTACCGCGGGTCCCCAGGGCCCCGGACAGGTTCAGCCCATGCGACTGGATCTGATCGGCCTGCACCGGCAGGTTGCGTGCCGTCCCGGCGCCCGGCGGCGTGCTGCGGAAGCCGCCGTTCTGCAGTGCGAGAATCGTCGGCATGAGGCGCTCGGGCGTGAGCGCCTGCAGCCACTGCCTGGCGCTGGTGAAGTTGCGCGCAAAGAATGGCAGCGGACCGGCGCCCGCTTCCCACACACCGTGTCCGTCCCCGAAGCTCACGAAGGCGCGGTCGTGCCAGTTCTCGACGAGGCCCGTCCAGCCGTAGCCGAGCGTCTGGCCGTCAGCCGCGGTGAGCGACGCGTCCACCGTGTACGCCCAGGTGCGTGCGGGCGTCTGGCGCTCGTAGCCGAGATCCTCAGCCGTGAAGCCGGCAACCGTCTCGCGGTCGCTGCGGTAGGTCTGGCGCGGCTGCGCGAGCGGCCGAAGGGCCACGCCCGCGCCACCTCCCGTGACATCGCGCACCGAGACACGCCGACGCAGTTCGTCGAGCCGCACGTCGGCGCGCAGCGACGCCGAGTTGTAGCTGTCCCCGTCGCACCGCGCCTGGCAGGAGAACGCGTCCACGAACAGGGCGGGCTCGAGCGGCATGGTGTACGCCTGCGGGCGTCCCGGCGTGGCGGCCCCCTGTGCCCCGGCAACCCGGCCGTCAAGCGTCAGCTGCACCCAGCCGTCCACCCGCGGCGGCGTGCTCGTTTCGAGCACCACGAGGTCCGGCGACGGGGGGAACCGCTCGCGGTCCCAGGTCGCGGCCAGCGCCAGCGGAATCGCGTCGCTCGAGGCAGCCGTCGCACGCGACGCAGCAACCTTCGCGTCGAAGCGTGCGGCCTCCGCACCCATGCGCACGCGTTCGGCCGGCGCCAGCACCGGCGCGGTCCACTCGTGCGGCTCGTATCGGGCGGCAACCCGCGGCAGCACGTCGGCCGGACGCACCGGCTGGTTGAAGCGCAGGGCGATTACCACTTGGCGGTCGAAGCGGCCGTCGCGCCGGTACCAGGTCGTCTCGAGCAACCGCACGGTCGGGGTCGTGAAGGTGAACGAATAGCCCTGTGCCAGCCGACGCCCGGATACGGCGGTGGCCGTGGCGGCGATCGTCACCTGGTAGCGCGTGGCGTACGGCAGCGGGGTGCGCGGGTCCGGCCGGAACACCAGCGTGGTGGGCCCCGCCCACCGGAACGTGCCCTGAATGGCGGGCCGCACCGAGAAGTACGGGGCGACGACCTCCTCGGGAATGCGGCCGAGCGCCACCATCGGCTCCGAGAACCGGACGCGGATTTCGGCCGCCTGCTGCAACGAGGCCACTTCCCCATCGGGTTGCGCGCTCACGACCGTCAGCGTGGTTTCCTGCGCGGCGGAGGGCGGTGCGAACCCCGGGAACAGCGTCAGCGGGAGCAGGGCGAGGGCAACGAGCAGACGCGAGCAGGACATGGTCCCCCCTCGGGGATGGTGACGATGGGCGACGATCGCCCTACTTGTTGGCGTCGCGGATGATGCCGGCCATCTGGGCCAGGCCGTCGGCCATGCTGCGCGTGATGTCGTCGGCATGCGTCGCCGGGAGGCTGCCGCTCAGCCCTCCCTTGTGGGCCAGGACGACCTGCGCGAGCATCGGCGTCCGCTGGTAGGACAGGGTGGCGTCCGTCGTCGAATAGATCGACCAGTCCCACCGCGTGATGCACATGCCGTTGGGCAGCGTCGACGTCATCAGCGTGAGGTGGAGGTAGGTGTCCTCGTCGGCGTTGCGCGCGATGCGGACGCCGGCGGCGGTGAAGGGCCTGGCCACCGAGTCCTGAAGCGCCTGCGCCGTGAGGCCGCAGCCGGTTGCCTGCGCGCTGAGTTCCTCGATCATGATGCCGAGCCGCGAGAGCCCCCGGAACTCCGAGCCGGCCCGAGGCATCACCGCCGGAGGCGCCCCGCGGCCGTCGCCGCCCGCGCCCCGAGACGCGAGGAGACCCGACGCGGGCTCGCTCGTCGGCGCGTAGATCCGACGGACCTCGGCCGTGGTGATGCCGCGGTCGAGGAACTGCACATCGACGACGAGGCGGGCGGGGTTGGCGACGCGGGTATAGCTATAGCGGATCTGGCGGAGGTCGGCGACCGCATAGAGGACGGTAAGCGCACCTGCCTCGCGGCGCACCGCCGTCAGCACGGAGACGCCGCTGATCTGGACGGCCGCGCCGTCGGCGTCCGGCCGCAGCGTGCGCGACGTGCCGTTCTCGTCCGTGATGGTGACCGCGCCTGGAGTGTCGATGATCGTGAGCCGCTGGGGTGGGGTTCGCACCTCGGCGGTCAGCAGGTCGCGGCGCTGGGCGACGTCGTAGCTCTCGCCTTCCGGCCGAAGTGCACGGGGAATCGCGCTACGACGGCTGTTCGGGGGGTCGCCGGGGCGCGGGAGCGGCGCGAAGTCGCCACTGAACCCGATCTCGCGCGGGAACTCGCTGGCCTTCGAGTCGAGCACCCACTCGCCGGTGAGCGAGGCGTCAGGCTGGGCAGCAGCGAAAGCCGGGAGGGCGAGGAGCGCCGCCACCAGTGCCGGCAGGCACAGGCGAAGCCACGCACGACGCGTCGGACCAGACCTGGCCTGCTCGTGCGTGCGCCGCTGCATGCCAGCATTCTGGCACTTCTGCATCCGCCGGTGTCAGCCTTTCGGGTTGAAGCGATACCCCACCCACGGTTCAGTGACGAGGTAGCGGGGGGCCGACGGATCGGGCTCGAGTTTCTTGCGCAGCTGGCCCATGAAGACGCGCAGGTATTCCGGCTGTTCCTGGAAGGCCTGCCCCCATACCGCTTCGAGCAGCGCCGCGTGCGAGAGCACGCGGTTCGGGTGCCGGGCCATGTAGACGAAGAGGTCGAACTCCTTGGGCGTGAGCCGGACCTCCTTCCCGTGGGTGTGGACGCGGCGGGCATCGAGGTCGATGCGAAAGTCGCCCGCTTCGAAGGAGCCGCCCTCCTCCTCGATCGCCGACGGGCTGTGCTGCCGCCGCAGCGCCACGCGCACGCGGGCCATCAGTTCCTCGGTGCCGAAGGGCTTGGTCACGTAGTCGTCGGCGCCGGAGTCGAGCGCGTCCACCTTCGTCTTCTCCTCGCCGCGGACCGACAGCACGATGATCGGGGTGGCCGAGTGCTCGCGGATGCGGCGGCACAGTTCGACGCCGTCCATGTGGGGCATTGCCAGATCCGTGATCACCAGGTCGGGTGTCCACTCCCGGAAGGCGGCGAGCGCCGACTCGCCCTCGGGTGCCGTACGCACCTCGTAGCCCTGGCTGGACAGCACGGTCTTCAGCACGCGGGTGATCTGCGGCTCGTCGTCGACCACGAGCACGCGGGACGTTTCTGCGCGATCCATGTGGGTCTCCTATGGCCGCACGGCTGCCGTGGCCGCGGCGGTCGCTCCAGCGCGCTCCGGCGCGGCGTCCGTCACCGCGAAAGGCAGGGTGACGCTGATGCTGGTGCCCCGGCCCGACGCCGGGGTCTCGATGACGATCCGCCCCGCCTGCGACTCGACCAGCCGCTTGGCGATGGGCAACCCCAGCCCGATGCTGGGCCGGCGCGGGTCGATGGACTGCCGCCCCGGAATCTTGAAGAACTTCTTGAAGACGTCCTCCCGCATCTCCGGCGGGATGCCCGGGCCTTCGTCCTCGACGGTCAACCGCGCCTGCCGCTCATCGTCGGCAGCGGCGGCGTACACCCGGATCTGCGTACCCGCCGGCGCGTACTTGCTCGCGTTGTCGAGCAGGATGTACAGCACCTCGACGACCGCCGAGCGGTCGATGGCCAGCGGCGGCAGTCCCGGTTCGATCCGCACCTTCACGGTGTGCCGGCGCGACATGGTCTCGGCGCGCGCCACGGCGTCGCGCACCACCTGCTCGACGCTCACCGCCAGCGTGGTGCTCGCCGTTGACGGCTCGGGCCGGTCCGCCACGGTGAGCGCCTCGATGAACCGGTTGAGCCGATCGGACTCCTCGTCGATCACGCGCAGCAGTTCACGGCGGCCCTCCTCCGGCAGGTTTCCCTGCCCGCTGCCCGCTTCGGCGCTGAGGATGGCGGTGACCGACGCCTTGATCGCCGTCAGCGGGGTGCGCAGATTGTGCGTCAGGGCGTCGAGCAGCGCCGACTTGAGCTGCTCGTTGCGGCGCGCCGCTTCCGCCTCGCTGGCCCGCTCGAACGCGGCCCCGAGCTGGTCGTACAGCTGCTCGATCTCGCGCCGTCCCTGCTCGGCCTCGATCTGTCGCCGCTCGGCCCGCGCGGCGAGTTCGCCCACGATGATGGCCGTAAGGCTGAAGGCCCCGAAGGCGACCCAGTCGTTCAGGTCGCGGATCATCATGCCGACCGGCTGCAGGAAGTAGAACGAGAAGGCGATCGTGGAGCAGATGGAGGCGACGAGGGCGGGACCGGTGCCCATGCTGCGAGCGATCAGCAGCACGTTGAGCAGGAGGATCGGCGCGGCCGCGCCAGGGCTGATCGCGGGCAGCGCGAACAGCAGTTCCGCCGCCACCGCGACGATGGCGGCAGCGAGGAGGTAGCGGCCGACACGCGCGAGGGGCGAACTGGCGTGCAGCACGTCAGTACCCGCTCGTGGACGCGGTCGGCGTCTCGCCGCGCGCCTGCTGCACGATCTTGACGCCGGCGCTCGCGCCGACCCGCGTGGCGCCCGCCGCCACCATGGCCTTCAACCCGTCCAGGTCGCGCACGCCGCCGGCGGCCTTGACGCCCATCTCGGCGCCGACGACGCGGCGCATCAGGGCGACGTCGGCTGCCGTGGCGCCGCCGGGCCCGAAGCCGGTGGAGGTCTTCACGTAATCGGCGCCGGCCGCCTTGGACAGCGTGCAGGCAGTGACCTTCTCGTCGTCGGTGAGCAGCGCGGCCTCGATGATCACCTTGCTCAGGGCGCCGCACTCCCGGCACGTGGAAGCCACCGCCTCGATGTCGCGCTCGACCGTCCGAAGGTCGCCCGACTTCAGGGCGCCGACGTTGATCACCATGTCGATCTCGCGGGCGCCGTCGAAGATGGCGCGGCGCGTCTCGTAGGCCTTCACGTCAGCCGTGGTCGCGCCGAGCGGGAACCCCACCACCGAGCAGACGCCCACCGGCGTGTTCGCGAGCAGCCGCGCGGCGGTGGCCACCCAGGCGGGGTTCACGCACACCGTCGCGAACGCGAACTGCGCGGCCTCGCGGCAGAGGGTCTCGATGTCCTGCCGTGTCGCGTCGGGCTTGAGCAGCGTGTGATCGATCATGCCGGCCACGCCGGACGGCGCGCCTCCCGCCGCGAGCACGCCCACGCGCGACGCGCCCGCATCGATCACCCCCTGCAGCCGGTCGGGGCAGCAGTCGCTGTTGACGGCGTGGCACGCGCAGCGCGCCGGCCGCGCAGCCTGTGCGGCCGACAGCTCCTGCACGATCAAGGCAATCAGCCGCTGGAGTTCGTCCCGGGTCACGTCAGCCGCGCTCCTCGAGGTCGCGGATCTTCGCCAGGCGCCGCATGTAGCGCGGCTCGCGCATGGCCGTCGAGATCCAGGTGGTCACGATCGTCTTCGCCTCGTCCACGGTCAGCAGCGTCGCCCCGAGGCTCAGCACGTTGGTCCCATTGTGCTCGCGGGAGTATCGCGCAACCAGTTCGGAGGTCGCCATCACGGCGCGCACCCCGGCGATCTTGTTGGCGGCAATGGCCGAGCCGATGCCGGCGCCGTCGATCACGATACCCGCATCCGCCTCGCCACGCGCGACCGGCCGCGCCACCGCCTCGGCGATGTCCGGATAGTCCACCGGCCCGGTCGACTCCGTGCCCACGTCGTGCACGGCCAGGCCGCGGCTGCGGAGGTGGGCGACCAGCGCCCGCCGCAGGGCCACGCCTGAGTGATCGCTGCCGATGGCGACAGTGCGGATCTCCGCTCTCGGCGCCAGCGACGCGACGTCCGGCGGCACCACGTTGTCGGCGACGACCGTGATCCGCCGTGCGCGCAGCGTGTCCTGGGCCAGCGGGGTGACGTGTCCGCCCCTGGCCAGGGCCACGGTGTCGCCCGCCGGGATGACACGCGCGTCGGCCTCGGTGATGATGTCGAATCGCTTCATCGCGAGCCCCGCGGTATCATTTCCGGCCTATGAGCGACCTCGAACCGACCAGCGTGTTGATCAGCGCGGACCAGATCCAGGCGCGCGTGCGCGAGATGGCGCAGCAGATCCGCCGCGACTACACCGGCCAGCTGCACGTGGTCGCTGTGCTGAAGGGGGCCTTCATGTTCATGTCGGACCTGGTGCGGCACATGGAGGGCGCGGTGTCGCTCGACTTCATGGCGGTGTCCAGCTACGCCAGCGGCACCACCACGTCGGGCGAGGTGCGGCTCGTGAAGGATCTCGACACGGCGCTCGACGGGCGCGACGTGCTCATCGTCGAGGACATCGTGGACACCGGGCTGACGCTCACCTATCTGCAGGAGATCCTGCGCGCGCGCAATCCCCGCGTGCTGAGGACGGCGTGCCTGCTGAGCAAGCCGTCGCGGCGCAAGGTCAGCGTGCCGGTCGAGTACATCGGCTTCGAGGTGGAGGACCACTTCGTGGTGGGATACGGGCTCGACTACGCGGAGCGCTTCCGTAACCTGCCGTACATCGGCCTGATCCAGACCTAGCAGGCGGCGCCGCCCGACAGGCCCCGCTCCGCGGGAGGGCACGGCGCTCACTGGACCGCGTCCTTCACCTTCTGTGCGACGGCGCGCGCCTCGGCGAGCACCTGCGCCTCGTTGAGCGTCAGCACCCGCCGATCGCGCATCAGCACCCTGCCGTTCACCACGGACGTCCGCACGTCGTCGCCGCGGGTGGTGTACACGAGGTGCGAGACGGCGTCGTACATCGGCACCTGGCGGGCCGAGGACATCGACACGGTGATGAGGTCGGCCCGCTTTCCGGGCTCGATGGACCCGATCTGCCGGTCGAGGCCGAGCACGCGTGCGCCCCCGATGGTGGCCAGGTCGAGCGCGGCCTGTGCGGGCACGGCGGTCGGATCGCCGGTGGCGAGTTTTGCGAGGAACGAAGCCTGGCGCATCGCTTCGAACATGTCGAGATCGTTGTTGCTGGCGGCGCCGTCGGTGCCAAGCGCCAGCGGCACGCCGGCCGCGAGGTACTTCCGCACCGGCGCGGTACCGCTCGCCAGCTTCATGTTGCTCTCCGGGTTGTGGGACACGCCCACTCGGTGGCCCGCGAGGATCGCAATGTCGTCGTCTGACACCCAGACGCCGTGCGCCGCGATCGTCCGCGGCCCCCAGAAGCCGATCGACTCGAGGTAGCCGGTCGGCGTGGCGTGGAACTGGTCGCTCGCCGTCCGGACTTCATCCTGCGTCTCGGCCAGGTGGATGAGCACCGGCACGCCATACCGACGCCCGAGTTCGGCGCTGGCGACGAGCGTCTGCCGGTCGTTCGTGTACATCGCGTGCGGGGCGACGGCCGGCACGATGAGGGGGTCGTTCTTGAACGCACTGATGAACGCCTCGGCGCGGGCCAGCCCCTCCGCCGGCGTCTTCGCGTCGGCCACCGGAAACTGGATGACCGTCTGGCCGAGCACGCCACGCAGGCCGGCCTGGCTCGTGGCCTTCGCGATCTCCTCCTCGAAGTAATACATGTCGGTGTAGGTGGTGGTGCCCGACTGGATCATCTCGAGGGCGGCGAGGCGCGTGCCGGTGCGCACGAACTCGGGCGACACCGTCTTCGCCTCCGCGGGGAAGATGTACTTCTGCAGCCAGTCCATGAGCGCGAGGTCGTCCGCGAGGCCGCGGTACAGCACCATGGGCGCGTGGGTGTGGGTGTTGACGAGGCCCGGGAGCACGACCTGGTCGCGTGCCTGGATCGTGTCCGCGGCCTGGTAGCGCGAGAGGATCGCCTCGGGCGTGCCCACGTCCACGATGTCCGTGCCGTTGACGGCAATCGCTCCGGGCGACAGCACCTGGCGCATGTCGTCCTGCGTCAGCACCGTCCCGCCGACGATGACGAGCGACACGGCGCGCCGGCCGCCCTGTGCCGAGGCCACGATCGACGCGGCCGCGAGCGCGAGGACGAGCGCGAGGTGTGCACGCATGCCGGCAGAAATTGTATAGTGTGGGACCGTGCCGGTCCACATCGTCGAACACCCGCTGGTGCACGACGCACTCGTTGCGCTGCGGGACAAGCGCACGCCGCCCGACCAGTTCCGGCGCGCCGCCACGCGCATCAGCGTGCTGCTCGCGGCCGAGGCCCTGCGGGGCGCGCCGAGCACGCCGGTGACGGTGGAGACCCCCATCGGCCCCGCCCAGGGTCGCCGCATCTCGCCGGACATCGTGGTGGTGCCGGTGCTGCGGGCGGGGATGGGCATGCTGGACGCCGTGCTGGATCTCGTGCCGCAGGCACGCGTCGGCCACATCGGGCTCAAGCGCGACGAGGCGACCGCGGTGGCCTCACGCTACTACTCGCGCTTCCCGCCCGGGCTCGACCGCAGCTACGTGCTGCTGATCGACCCGATGCTCGCCACCGGCGGCAGTTCGGTGTCGGCGCTCGACACCCTGCGCGAGGCGGGCGCCCGCGACATCCGCATCGTCTGCATCGTGGCTGCGCCGGAAGGGCTCGCGACCGTGGCGCAGCACCACCCGGACGTGTCGATCTTCACGCCGGCCGTCGATGAGCGGCTGAACGAGCACAAGTACATCGTGCCGGGGCTCGGCGACTTCGGCGATCGACTCTACGGCACGCTGTAAGTCTTCCGGACTGGAGGTGCCCGGTGTCGGAGCGTCACGCGAAACACACGCCTGAGGATCGCCGCACTCACCCGCGCGGCGCCGGCAGCCACTGGCACACGCGGCTCACCGCGATCGCGCCCGACGCGATCATGATGCGCGGCTATCACCTCGACGAGCTGATGGGCCGGCTGTCGTTCTCCGATGCCGTGTACCTGCTGCTCATGGGCGAACTGCCCACGCGAACGATCGGGCGGATGCTCGACGCCATCCTGGTGTCGGTGATCGACCACGGCGTGACGCCCCCCTCGACGCTCGCGGCGCGCAACGTGGCGGCCAGTGGTGCCCCGTTGAAGGATTCGGTCGCGGCCGGCATCCTGGCCTTCGGGCCCTACCACGGCGGCGACATCGAGACCTGCATGCGGTTCCTCGACCAGGGCCTGTCGCTGGTGCGCAGCGGCGAGTCGATCCACGATGCCGCCGAGCAGCTCGTCGTCGAATGCCTCGCCAAGGGGACCACCCCTCCGCCGGGCTTCGGGCACCGGCTGCACACACAGGATCCGCGCGCGCCGCGGCTCTTCCAGCTGGCGATGGAGCTGGAGCTCGAGGGCGAGCACGTGCGGATGCTGCGCGCCATCGAACGGGCGCTGGCGGCGCGGCAGGAGCAGTTCGGGCGGCTGCTGCCCGCCAACGTGGACGGGGCGATCGGCGCGATCGCGGCGGACCTCGGGTTCTCGTACGAGCTGGGGAACGCCATCTTCCTCATCTCGCGCCTGCCCGGCCTGATCGCGCACGCGCACGAAGAACGGATGCGCGAGGCGCCGATGCGGCAGATCGACCCGAAGGATCACGTGTACGACGGGTCGGGCGAGCGGCGGCTGCCGGAGGGACGGAAGTAAGTCAGGGCTCGGTGCTCAGGGGCTCGGTGCTCAGGGCTCGGTGGTCAGGGCTCAGGCCTCAGTTCTCACTGCTCACCGCTCAGTCCTCACTCAGTGCTCGGCTTTCAGGCCTTGGTCCTCAGGGTGATGGCGGGTTGGAGGCTGCATGAAGGTCTCTCTCGTGTCGGCGGCGCTGACGATTACGCTCGGCGGGTCCGCATCGGCTGAAACGCTCGAGGGTCGATGGCGACTCGTGGCGGCCGAGGATCTGCGGGACGACGGAACGGTCGCGCGTTATCCCTGGGGCCGTCATCCCGTCGGCACGATCGTCGTGCAGGGCGGCTCGTGCTACGTGCAGATCATGTCGAGCGATGTCCCCGACTTCTCCACCGGCTCCGGGGCTGGCGACGGGTCGCCCGGCGCGTCGCCCGGCGACCGGATGACGGCTTCCCTCCTCAGTTCCTACATCGCCTATACGGGGCCGTGCACCTTCGACGATGCGGCGGGAACGACGACGATGAAGGTGACCGCGGCGTGGCGTCCGGACTACGTCGGGACGTCGCAAACGCGGTTCTACCGGTTCGAGGGGAACCGGCTGTTGTACGGGCCTGCGCCGAACTCGATCCGCGCTGGCACCGAGAGGCTGACGCGGCGTCTGACGCTCGAGCGGCCGTGACGGGCCGTCGGCGCGCAGGCGTTGGCTACGATGGATCAGCGACACGGACCGTGCGCTGCGACGCCGGCCCGAGTTCCCGGGACGGGGCCTCACGCACAACGGTGCTGGGAGCGCGGCGGCCGGGTGGTGTAGAATCGGAGACTGTTCCGGCCACGGACCGCGTGCAGCACGTCGGCGGCACGCGCGCAGGATGTTCCCGTCGGGCGCTTAGCTCAGTTGGTTAGAGCGCGTGCTTCACACGCACGAGGTCATAGGTTCGAGTCCTATAGCGCCCACCACTCAAGTTCTTCCCTTCCAGCAGTTTAGCCAGACAGCAAATTACGCATCACCGAACCCGTCTCGAGTTGGGGGCGGTTTGGGGGCGGTTTGGACCCTTTCGCCAGGGCATCCACGCTCCACCTAGCAGGCCTGTTACGGTCATTCTCCTAACACCACAGTCGACACCCTACGATCCGTCGCGCTCAACGGCCTCCAAATGGATAGGATGATGACCTGAGAGTCGCCACAACACGCCGCGTCGGCCGGATAGCCGGTCAGCGCAGCTCCGTTCCGCACTTCAGATATGGCCTTCAAGAAGACGCCACCTCCGGCGCAAGCTCCCGACAGCCCTGAGAAGCTCCTCCTAGACCTACCCCGCCGCAAGATCGCGGGACCGTTACTGCACCAGGGCGAGATCATGCGGAGCTACGCCGGAACGGCTCTGGACGCCCCAGACGTCGCGCTCCAACTGCCAACGGGAAGCGGCAAGACACTCGTGGGGTTGATGATCGGAGGTTAGAGTCCCCGGACGTGGTGGAAATTCGTTGAGGCCCGCGCCGTAGACG
>CAYLTD010000029.1:0-58449 GCA_964386715.1 uncultured Bifidobacterium sp. | reverse complement strand
GCGCGCAGACCTCCTTCATCATGCACTGCATCGGCGAGTTGATGCTGCCGATGCCCACGTGATCCGGCTTCAGGTACGGCGCGAGCACGCCGTGCCGCGCCGCCTTCACGGCCGCCATCATCCGGTCGGATCCGATGACGATGATCCGGTCCACGGTCTCGAGCGGCACGAGCTGGCTGCCGAGCTGACCCGACTGGTAGGCCAGCATCGCCTGCACGATGTTGCCGCGGAAGTGCGCGTCCTGCGGCCGACCGGGTTCGATCGCTACGCCGGCATCCGTGCTCCAGATCACCTGGTCGGTCGATGCCTCGATGTCCTCACGCTTGAACAGGTCCTCGCCCCGCTTGTAGCCGGCGAAATAGAGGATCCGGTTGCCGCGCGCGCGGAGCGCCTTCGCAATCGAGAACTGCACGGCATTGCCGAGGCCGCCGCCGAGCAGCAGCACGTGCTGGCCCTCCGGGATCTCGGTGGGCGCGCCGGTCGGTCCCATCACCACCACCGGCTCGCCGGGCTTCAGATAGGCCACCAGCCGGCTGGACGCGCCCATCTCGAGCGTGATCATGGACAACAGGCCGCGGTCCGGGTCGACCCACGCGCCAGTGAGCGCCAGCGCCTCGGTCAGCAGCGGGGTCGGCCGGCCGTTCACGAGCACCCGCGGTGCGCGCGATTCGAAGTTCTGGAGCCGGTAGAACTGGCCCGGGTGGAAGTGCCGTGCGGCCGCGGGCGCGCGCACGATCACCTCGACGATGGTGTCCGTGAGGCGAACGACTTCTTCCACTCGCGCGGTGAACTCCTCGTCGAGTCGATCGCACAGCCGGCGCCACGCCGCGTCGCGCGCGGGTTGCGCCGCGGGGTCGACACGCCTCAACTCGTCGGCGAACAGCGCCGTCACCTTCGGATACCCGTTCTTCGCCGACGCCATGGCCTTGACCACGTTGCCCGCGAAACGCGGGTGGTTGTCGCCGTAGTACGAGACCAGCCGGCCTTCGTGGTTGTACGACGTGAAGAACCCGTCGGGGTCCGGCACCAGCTGGACCTGCCCGTCACCGCCGCGCTCCACTCGGTGCGGCTGGAAGAACTTCTTCCTGCTGTCGAGCGCGAAGGTGTTCGGCGCCTCCTTCTCGTAGGTCACGTTGGGCGAGGTGCCAGCGGCCACGAGCACGGTGCGGGCCGGCAGCGTCACCGTGCCTGGCCCCTGATCCGGCGGCGCGCCGGCATCGCCCGCACCCGCCTGGCTCCGGCCCTCGCGCGTGAAGATCATCGCCTGCACGGCCCCGAACTCGTCGGGCACCGCTTCGACCGGGTTGAGGTTCTCGGCGAAGGCGATGCCTTCCTCGAGCGCCTTGATCACTTCCTCGTGATTCAGCCGGTAGGCCGGGGAGTCCACCATGCGCTTGCGGTACGCGAGCGTGACGCCGCCCCACGAGCGCACCAGATCGATGAAGTTCGGCAACTCGCCCGCCTGCGCGGCCCGTGCACGCTCGGCGCGCACCTGCCGACCGTGGGCGCAGAACTCGTCGAGCACCATCAGCTCTTCGGCGTCGTACTGACGCCGCACGTCGGCTTCGCCACGGGCCTCGACCAGCGCCTCGTACTGGCCGAGCGCCTTCTCCACCTGGATCGGGTAGTAGGCCGCGAGCTCGGTCGCGGTATCGATGGCGGTGAGGCCGCCGCCGATCACCACGGCCGGCAGGCGGACCTGGAGGTTCGGCAGCGCCGTCGGCTTGAAGGCCCCGGTGAGCTGCAGCGCCATCAGGAAGTCGCTCGCCTTGCGGATGCCCCGGATCAGGTTGTTCTTCATGTCGATGATCGTCGGGCGCCCGGCGCCCGCGGCGATCGCCACATGATCGAACCCGTAGGTCCACGCCTCCTCGATCGGCAGCGTGCCGCCGAACCGCACGCCCCCGTAGATGCGCATGGCCCGCCGGCGCGCCAGCGTCAGGTGCAGCAGCGTCAGGAAGTTCTTGTCCCACCGCACCGTGATCCCGTACTCGGACACGCCTCCGAATCCCTCGAGGACCCGCTCGTCGAGGGCGCGGTACACCTCGCCCCAGTCGCGAATGGCCCGGGGCGCCTGCGTATCGGTGCCGGTGAGGTCTTCCGGCAGCGGCTCGATCTTCAACCCGTCGATCCCGACCACGCCGAACCCCTCGTTCACGAGGTAGTGCGACAGCGTGTAGCCCGCAGGGCCGAGGCCCACGACGAGGATGTTGCGGCCGTTGTACGGCAGCGCGTAAGGACGCCGCACGTTCAGGGGATTCCATCGGGTCAGGAGCCCGTAGATCTCCACGCCCCACGGCAGGCCGAGGACGTCGGTGAGCACACCCGTCTCGATCTGCGGGATGTCCACCGGGTCCTGCTTCTGGTAGATGCACCCTTTCATGCAGTCGTTGCAGATCCGGTGGCCGGTGCCGGGGCACATCGGGTTGTCCACCGTCACGAGCGCAAGGGCGCCGATCGCATCGCCGTCCTTGCGCAGCATGTGCATCTCGGAGATCTTCTCGTCGAGCGGGCAGCCGTTGAGCTCGATGCCCAGGGCGTTCACCGCCACTTTCGGCGCGTGATCGACGTTGCCCTTCGCGGGCTCGCGGAACCCCTTCGAGCAGGAATCCTTGTCGCGCTCGTGGCACAGCACGCAGTAGTGGATCTCGCTCAGCACCTCGCGCGCCCGGAACCGGGGATCGGTGAGCTTGAACCCGTCGCGGCGGCGCAGCAGTTCCGCGGGGCCGATCATCTGCTCGGGGAGCGCGGCGCTCGGCCGCTCGACCGCCACGAGCGACCAGGGTTCGATCGTTTCGGGGAACCGGAAGATCACCCACGAGGCATACGCCGGATCGTGCACGCGCGCGGCGCACCAGCGCTTGAGCGCCTCGACATCCGCCGCGACGGCGTCCTTGTCGGTCTTCTCGCGATCGAGGAGCGCGCACCCGGCCCGGGCGATCGCCAGCTCCGCGTCGCGGCCGAGCAGGCCGTCGCCCACCAGGCGGGCCAGCGCCGCCTCGTCGGCCGCCGTCACCTCGACATGGGCGCCGCCCTTCGTGAGCGGCAGCGCGCGGCGCCGGACGAAGTCCACCTTGAAGCGGAACAGGTCGTCCTGGTCGTGCGTCGCGGCCCGCATCGCGGCGGTGGCGTCGCCAATGTCGAACAACCGCGCCACGAAGCGGCTGACGTACGGTGCCATCGTGGTCAGCAGGCGGGAGATCGCAATGGGCGGACGGGGCGCATCAGGCGCGGATCGGTAGGCGTCCCATTCCTGCCAGAACTGAGGGTCGGCCGCCTGCACCTCTTCGCAGAAGCGTTCGTACAGGGACGCGAGCCGGTCGGGCTCGTGCAGGTCGGCAAAGGTATATCCGGAAATGCCCAGCGGCGCAGCCGGGCCAGTCTGCATCGTGTGCGTCATAAGGGGTATCACCTTAGAATAGCCGGATGCGCGCCATTTCCTGCCTGGTGCTCGCGCTCGGGGTGATGGTCACGACCCTGGCCGGCCCGGGACAGGCTCGCACGTCCCAGCGGCCCCCGTCGTCCGCCCCACGTGCGCCGCGCGCCCCGGCCGCCCCGCCGAAGGCCCCAGCCCGGCCGCGAGCCGAGCTGGCGATGCCGTTCAGGGCGGGTGAGACACTGACCTACGACGTCGCCTGGTCGCGGTACCTCACTGCGGGCACCGCCACGAGCCGCGTCGTCGAGAAGCGGCCCTCGTCAGGCTCCACCGCGTGGTACCTCGTCGCGGAGGGCCGCCCGATTCCGCTCATCGCCCGTTTCTACTCGGTGTTCTACAAGATGGACTCGCTGCTCGACAGCTACACGGGCCTGGCGCAGCGCACCTCGCTCCATGCCGAGGAAGCCGGGCGCGTGCGCGACACGACCACGCTGTTCAACCGGCCGTCGCGCAAGGCGCGATACGAAGTCCGCACGACGACGGTCCTGACCGACGAGTTCCCTGTGCCGCACGACGTGCAGGACGGGCTCGCGGCGCTCTACATGCTGCGGGGTCGCGCGCTGAAGGCCGGCGAGCGCTTCTCGATCCCGGTGGCCGACGATGGGGCGCTGTACACCGCCACGTTCCAGGTGACGGGCCCCGAACCCATGAAGGTGCCCCTCGGCGAGCTGCCGGCCTGGAACATCCGCGTGTCGGTCGTCGACGCCCTGCAGCAGCCAATCGGACAGAACGTCGGCGCGTGGATCTCGACGGATGCGAGGCGCCTGCCGCTGCGGCTCGAGGCCGACCTCCCCGTCGGCTCCTTCGGGCTGGCGCTGCGCAGCGTCGAACACGCAGCCGCCGCGAGATAGCGCACCGTGACCATCACGCTCAACGGCGAACCTTTCGAGCTGGCGTCTCCCCTGACGGTGAGCCAGCTGCTCACGCAGCTCGACATCGACAGCCGACGCGTCGCCGTGGAATACAACCTCGTGGTGCTGCGGCGCGCGACCTACGACACGACCACCATCCGGGAAGGCGATCAGATCGAGATCGTCAACTTCGTGGGCGGCGGCTCGCCGTCGTAGCCAGCCGGAGATGTCGCCGGCCTGGGAGCGGCGCGCGTGGGACCTGGGCGCCGCCCTCCTCATCGCGCTCGCGCTGTCGGTTGCCCTCGCAACGGTCGAGGGGCTGGCGTGGCCCTACGACGGCGATCACTTCCGCGACATCGCCCAGGCCCAGACGGCACGCGACGGCCACCCGCTTGCCGACCCGTACTACGCCGGAGAGTGGGTCTGGTACAACCCGCTCGTGCCGTGGCTGCTGGCGACACTGTCGTGGCTGACCGGCCTCGGCCCCGGGCTGCTGCACGTGCACGCAGGGCCGTGGCTCAACCTGCTGGGCCCACTCACCCTCTGGCTGCTCTGTGTGCGCGTGGCCGGCCACGAGACCGCCTTTCTCGCCGTGGCGCTCCTGCTGTTCGTGAACTGCCGCACGGAACCGTCGCTGACCTGTGCCACGTATTCGCCGTGGCTCTTCGTCGCCACCTTCGCCCAGGGGCTCTTCTATCTCGGCATCCTGGCCCTGCGGCGTGCGGCGCGCCTGGGCACCGCGGGCGCGGCCGCGCTCGCCGGCGCGACGGCTGGCCTGACGTTCCTTGCGCACACCGGCCCGGCCCTGGTCCTCGGCGGCGTCGCGCTCCTGGTTCTGCGTCCGCGACACGTGGCGATCGCGGGAAGCGTCGCGCTGCTCGTGGCCAGCCCCTTCGCGTGGTCCATCCTCGTGCACTACCGGCTCCACGTCGTGAACCCCGTGCCGCTCGCCTGGTCGTGGCCGCCCCTCACGCTGTCCGGCTTTCCAGCGACGCTGCTAGCGCACGCGCCGCTGCTTGCCGCCGGGGCGGCAGGGCTGGCAATTGTGCGCGACCGCGTGGTCCGCGGGTGGGTGGTCGTCGCGAGCGCCCTGCTGGCGCTCGCACTGCTGCGCGACGCGGTGCCGTCGATGCCTCCGCTCGTGCCGACGTTCCACTTCTGGCGGTACGCCATGGCCGCGGCCACGCTGCTGGCGGCCGCGTCCGGAGGATGGCTGCTCGTGCGCGCGCCGCAGCCGCTGCGCCTCGGGGTACTGGCTGCCGTGGTGGGATGCGCCGCGTGGTGGGCGCCGCGATACCGCAGCCGGTTCGACTTCGTGTACGGCCGGAGCGTCGCGGCGGCCAGGAGCCCCGACCTGCTCGCGGCGGGCGCCTTCCTCCACAAGTCCACACCCGACACGGCCGTCGTGCTCGGCTCGCGCGGCCTGTCACTCGAGGTGATCGGACCCGCCGGTCGCAAGGTGGTGGGCGTCACCGCCAACTGGTCGAATCCGTACGTGGACGCAACCGCGCGAATCGCCGCGCGCGACGCCATGCTCGCCGACATCACGGCAGGCCGCGTCGAACCGTTCAACACCCTGGCGCGCGCGTACGGCGTCACGCATGCCGTGGGCATGGGCGACGATGAGTGCGGGCGCATGGCGGCCGGCGGACTGCAGCGGCTCTACCGCTTCGGCGAGGTCTGCGTGTTCGCGAGAACCGCGGATGGCGTGCGCTAGAATTCAGGGATGGACAACCTCGTCATCGCCGACCGCAGCTTCTCGTCCCGCCTCATCGTCGGCACGGGCAAGTACTCGTCGCACGCGGTGATGGCGAAGGCGCACGCGGCGTCGGGGGCCGACATGGTCACCGTGGCCGTGCGGCGTGTGAACCTGTCGGACCGGTCGCAGGAATCGCTGCTCGACTACATCGACACCTCGAAGATCTTCCTGCTGCCGAACACCGCGGGCTGCTACACGGCCGACGAAGCGGTGCGCACCGCGAGGCTCGGACGCGAGGCCGGCCTGTCGAACTGGGTGAAGCTCGAGGTGATCGGCGACGAGCGCACGCTCTTCCCCGACAACGCCGCGCTCATCGAGGCAACCCGCGTGCTGGTGAAGGAAGGCTTCGTGGTGCTGCCCTACACGAGCGACGACCTGGTGGTGTGTCGCAAGCTGCAGGACGCCGGCGCGGCGGCGGTGATGCCGCTGGGCGCGCCGATCGGCTCGGGCCTCGGCATCCAGAACCCGAACAACATCCGGATCATCCGCGAGTTCATCACGGTGCCGCTCATCGTGGACGCCGGCGTGGGCACGGCGTCTGATGCGGCGCTCGCCATGGAACTGGGCGCCGACGGCGTGCTGATGAACACCGCCATCGCCGGTGCGCTCGACCCGATCGGGATGGCCGAAGCGATGAAGCTGGCCGTCCGGGCGGGCCGGTTCGCCTACCTGTCCGGCCGGATCCCTCGCAAGGCGTATGCGACGGCGAGCAGTCCGGTCGAAGGCATGGTCGGACGCTAGGCGCAGCGCCGGGGGCCGCGTGCGCGGCGGTCCTGCCCTCAGCGGCCGGCGTGGTGCACGTCGGCGGCGTCCGCTCGCGCGGCAGCGCGGGACGGCTCGGACGCGGCGAGCGGATGGTGGCGGCGGGCGGCGTCGCCGATCAGCCGGAACGCCCCGCGGACGCCGACGAGCATCGCCATCAACACCACCGGGTAGATCAGGAACACGGCGCGTGAGTACTCGGCGAAACGGTAGACGTAGAGCAGCAGGCTGACGTTGACCAGCGTGCCCAGGCCGACGCCGCGTGCCAGCGCCAGCACGCCGGGCAGCGCAAACGCGCGCCAGCGATGGCCGTACCCGCCCGCCAGCGCCAGACAGACGATCTGGACGCCCATCACGATCGGCACCGACTGCGCCAGCGCGGTGAGCTGGCTGCCGGTTACCTGGCCCAGCCTGAACGCGTAGGCGGCGTAGTAGGCCGCGGAGACCAGGCACAGGTCCACCAGCACCTGGGCCACGCGGCGCCGGCGCAGCACGGACACGCCGAGCGCCGTGACCGCCCCGCGCCGATCGAGCGCCGTCTGCTCGTCATAGACGTGCACCTGCGCGAGGTAGATGGCCAGGACGGCGACGGCGCAGACGAAGATGGCCGCCGCGAGGCTGGACCGATCGTCGCCGATGTGCCGCACCGCCAGCGCGAGCAGGCCACCGAGCGCGGAGAGCACCCACAACGAGACGACGGCCCCGCGCTCCGACCAGCCGATGGCCACGAGGCGGTGCGAGGCGTGGTCGCGTCCACCCTGGGCGGCGCTGCGTCCGGACAGGATGCGCGAGACCGTGACCAGCGACGTGTCGAAGATCGGCACCAGCAGCAGCAGGGTCGGCGGCAGCATCACCGACAGCAGCCCGGAGCGCGCGTGCGACGCCGAGAGCGAGTCGACGGCGAGCAGGGCCAGATTGAGCCCGATGAACAGGCTGCCGCTGTCGCCCATGAAGATCGAGGCCGGGTGGAAGTTGTAGACGAGGAAACCAGCCAGCGCGCCGAGCAGCAGCACGAGGTGCCCGGTCTCGGCGGCCGACGCGCCGTTCATCACCATCGTCGCGAGCACGCCGCCTCCGGCCACCAGCCCGGTACCGGCGCAGAGCCCGTCCATGTTGTCCAGCAGATTGAACGCGTTGGTGATGCCGACGATCCAGAACACGGTCAGCAGCGCGTCGACCGGCGGCGACGACGCCCAGGACAGCCGCGAACCGGTGGCGACGAGCAGCGAGGCGATGGCGATCTGCGTCACCAGCTTCGTGGCCGGCGACAGCGTGACGAGGTCGTCCACGAGGCCCAGCACGAACATGGCGGCTGCCGCCACCAGCAGCACGGGCAACTGCGCCCAGCCGAGATACGCCACGTGCAGCGCCAGCACCGTCACGGCGATGGCCACGCCGCCGAGAAGTGGCGTGGGGCGGCCGTGCCAGCGATCGCGATGCGTCTGGGCCGCGATCCCCGCAACGAGGGCCGCGTGGCGGCACAGCGGGACGAGCACGAGTGACGCCGCGAGTGCCACGAGGAAGTAGCTCGCGAGCCGGATCAGCACAGGGACACGTGATACATTACAGGAACTTGACGCCTCCGTACACCGGGGTGCGTGCCCGCCCTTGCACATCCTCCGCCTGATCGCACGGCTCAACGTCGGCGGTCCCGCCCGACACGTCACGATCCTGAACGAGGGGCTTGCCGCGCGCGGCCATCACACCCTCCTGGTGCACGGTGTCGTGGACGAGGGCGAGGCGGAGTTCGCGCACGTGCCCTCAGGCCGGGCCCGCGTGCTGCGCTCGCCGCACCTCGGTCGCCGCATCGGCGCGGTGCAGGACCTGCGCGCGTTCCTTCAGGTGCTGCGCCTGCTCTGGCGCGAACAGCCGGACGTCGTCCATACGCACACGGCGAAGGCCGGCGCCATCGGCCGGGTCGCGGCCGCTGTGTACAACGCGACACGGCCGGGCGCGCGCCGTGCGCTCGTCGTGCACACGTTTCACGGCCACGTGCTCGAGGGCTACTTCGGGCCGGCCGGCAATGCCGCCGTGCGCGCCGCCGAGCGCCTGCTTGCCCGTCTCACCGATCGCATCGTCGCCATTTCGCCGTCGCAGCAGTCGGACCTCACGGCGCGCTTCCGGATCGCCGCCCCCGCGCGCGTGTCGGTCGTCCCACTGGGGCTCGACCTCGCGCCGCTGCTCGCCCTCGCGGGCGTGGACCGGGGCCTGCGCGACGCGGTCGCGGCCGCGCCCGAAGACGTCGTGGTTGGCTGGGCCGGTCGCATGGTGCCCATCAAGGACCTGTCGCTGCTGCTCGAGGGCGTGTCACGCGCACGTGCGGCCGGTCATCCGCTGCGGCTCGCACTCGCCGGCGACGGCCCGGCTCGCGCAGCACTGGAATCGGAGGCGGCCGCGCGGGGCCTCGGAGGCCACGTGCATTTCCTCGGCTGGGTGGAGGACCTGCCCCGCTTCTACGCGGGCGTCGACGTCGTCGCGCTCAGTTCACGCAACGAGGGCACGCCGGTGTCGATCATCGAAGCCATGGCCGCGGCTCGGGCGGTCGTGGCGACCGCGGTTGGCGGCGTACCGGACGTGATCGAGGCCGACGGCACGGGGCTGCTCGTGCCGTATCGGGACGCCGTCGCCTTCGGGCGCGCGCTGGGCAGGCTCGCACGTGACGCAGAACTGCGCGCTCGGCTCGGGGCCTCGGCGCGGGCCTCGGCGGCGACGCGCTTCACGGCGACGGCCCTGCTCGACACGCTGGAACGGCTGTATGCGGAGGGGCTCGACCAACGCCGCACCCGATAACACGCGGCTGACGGCACGTCCACGCACACCGCCGGCCTTCGCGGGCGCGCCGGTGGGGCTCCCCGCCTCGGCGGGAGTAGGATCCCCCGGGATCCAGCCGCGGGACGGTTCTCCCGTGCGGCGCTCGGCCGGCGACGCTGGCGCTGATCCTCGATCCGCGGCTGCGGTTCGGTGCGCGGTTCTCCCGTGCGCGGCTGTCCGTGGCGGACGAGCTTCCCGTGGGGCCGCGGCTGTGTGCCGCGCTACCGCGCCGGCTCGGGCAGGAACTCCCACGTGACCACCGCGGGTGCCGACGCGGGTACCTGGTCGAGCGAGACGTCGATCACCACACCCGGTTCCGAGCCCGCCACGGTGACGTAGCCGTCGCGACCGTCGGGGCCGACCTCCGCGTCGAGCACGGATCGCCGTGCGACCGACACTCGGGCGTGCACCGGCGAGTCCGATCGGACGGAGATTCGCACCAGCCTCGACGTGGGCTTCACGACCATCAGGGCCCTGCGGCCCGGCACGCCGAACCGGCCCGTGCTGCCCTCGCCGGCGGCATTGGCCACGCCCTGCGCGTAGTCGTCCCCGAAGAACGCGGCGCGCTGCACGGGCATGAACCGGCGCCAGCCGACCTCCGCCGTGCCGGCCGCGCATGCGAGCGCGATCGCGACCGGCAGGAGGCGAGCGCGACCGAGGCGGGCGAACCACGGCGGCCAGCGTGGCTCGACCTGCAGCACGAGGAAGTAGGCGAGGGTCCAGAATGCCAGGATGAAGGCGAGGTTCTGCCCCGGCATCCCGATCAGCGAGACCGCCGCGGTCGCGAGCAGCGCGCCCCGGGCGATGCGCGCGGTGCGCATGTCGCGAGCCGTGGACCCCAGCAGCGCGGCCGCGCATGCCACCCAGCCTGCCCACCCCAGGCTGCCGATCAGCCCGAACTCGGTGAACTGGTGGCGGAACCAGTTCTGCGCGTTGTCCACGAGCAGCGCGGGGTGGCCCAGGTGTCGTGAGTAGCCGGGCACGAAGCTGTTGAAGCTGCCCACGCCGATCCCGAACAGCGGCGAGTCCGCCACCATGCGCCACGCGGTGCGGCCGTAGAAGTACGGGTCCCACCGGTCGGCCAGGAAGGCGCCGAGGGGCAGCGTGGTGATGCCGTTGACGAGCGGCCCGAATCGCTTGATCGGCGAGTTCTCGGGTGGCGCGAGGCGCACGAGCAGCGCCGCCATCACCGCCGCCGCTCCGAGCGAGCCCAGCGTCCAGTTGCGCTGGCGACGGGACGCAGCGGCCTCGGCGACCACCACGACCAGCACGCCGATCACGGCCGCGCCGAACGCGCCACGCGAGCCGGACACCCACATGCCGTACCACGACAGCGCGAGCGCCGTCATCCCGGCAAGCCGTCCGCGGCTGCCGCCGTGCGTGCTCAACAGCACGTAGAGCACGGGCCCCCAGAGCGCCACGATGACGCCGAAGGGGTTTGCGTCCATCAACCCGCCCGACGCACGGCCGAGTCCCAGGTGCGCGCCGCCGTTGAGGAACGTGATGTCCACCACCGCCTGGTACATGCCCAGCGCGATGGTGAGCAGCCAGCTGACGCTCAGGGGCGCCGCGACGATCCGCACGAAGGCCGCGCGGTCCTTCACGTGGCGGAACAGCCAGTCCATCCACAGGATGCCGGCCATGTGGCCCGATGCCACCGTCGCAATCCAGCTCGCGGCAATCCACAGCGCGCCCGCGAACCGCCGGTCCGCGTCCATGAGCGCCGGGGAGAAGTTCGCCTCGCGGAACACCACCACGGGCCAGGTGCAGGCCACGACCAGCGCCCAGGTCACGAGCGGCAGCCTCAGCGCCGGCGGCAGGGCCCACGGCTCGCGCCAGGCGCCCACCGTGACGAGGGCCGCGAGGGCCGCGAGCCACACGTAGGCCTCGGGACCGTAGTAGAAGCCGTTGGCCAGCACGATCAGCGCTGGTGCGACGAGCGCGGTGCCGAGCACGAGGGCCGCGGCCGCCCGCGCCGAGCGCAGCGACACCACCGCGGTGACGAAGAACGCGGCCGCCATGAGCCAGGCGGTCCGCGGCTGCATGAACTGGCGGCCCGCCACGAGTGCCGCCAGCAGGGAGACGATCACGAGCTGGCGCGTCAGCCGATTGGCCGGCGCGTGGGCGTCCAACGATTCCGTCACGCCTCAGTCCTGCGCAAGGCGCCAGACACCAACGGCCGGCCCGGCCGCCACGAGCGCGCCCTGCTCCGCCAGGAACCTACGCGCATCGTCGGACAGGCGAGTGGCCGGATCGAGCACGGCGACATATGCGAGGCCGCGTGGCGGCAGCGACTCCAGCTGCGCCCGTGAGATCGCCTCGCCGGTGTCGGTCCCGTACGGCCAGCCCCGCCGCTCGGCGTAGTAGAGGAGGTCGATGTCCTCCACCGCGACGAGCGCGCCGGGCGGCGTGTGGTCGCGGACGAAACGCGCCGCGACGAGGCGCTGGGCCGCCGACTCGGGGAACTGCAGCCGGAAGGCGATGAACCGCCACGACAGCACACCGCTGCCGACCGCCAGGAGCGCGACGGCCGCGAGCGCGGCCAGCCGGACCGTCGCCGGCAGCGCAGACGCCTCGATCAGCCACGAGATCACCACGCCGCCGCACAGCGCCGCCAACGGCACCCAGATGATCTGGTAGTACTCGTGATGCGACAGGGCCTCGTTGAACAGCACGTCAAGGCCCGCGGCACCGAGCGCCCACAGGGGCACGAACCAGGTGTCTCGCCGGCGAACGGCGAGCGGCAGGCCGACGAGCATCGCGACCACGCCGACCGGCGTGACGCTCTGGACGATGTCCTTGGCGATCTGGACGTTGTAGGTGAACTGCAGCATCCGCGCGAGCGACGCCCGCCGCACGACGGCATCGATGCCCACCGTTTCGGGATACGAGTTGATGGTGCGGGCGAACAGGTAGAACACCGCCACCGGGATGACGGCGGCACACGCCACCACGAGGGCGCGACGGATGCCGCGGCGACGGTCGACGAGCGGAATCGACATCAGCGCAGGTAGCAGGACGAGGCTGCTCGGTTTGAGCAGCATGCCGACCGCGCACGCCACACACGCCGCCGCGAAGGGGCCGCCGCCCCTCTCGCGCCGCGCGCGCAGCAGCAGCCAGGCGGTGGCCGTGCATGCGCAGACCATGGCGGAATCCGACTGGAACACCCGGGAGAAGAACATGAAGGTCGGCGAGATCACCACGAGGCCGACCGCCACCAGCCGTGCCGCCGGCTTCAAGGCCAGCTCGCGCGCGATGCCCCAGACGGCGAGAGCCGTGCCGACGCCGAACACGGCGGCCAGGCCACGTCCAACCCACTCCTGTACGCCGGTGAGCCAGTACACCGCCGCGGCCAGGTACGGAATGAGCGGAAACTCCAGCGCCGCATAGCCCGGAAGCGGGCCGTAATCGAGCTGGGGATACAGGAACCGCATGCCCTGCTGGTAGAAGTTCCGCGCGATCGTCGCGTTCACGCACGACCGGCCGTACGCCGCCGGCTCGGTGTAGGCCGCCGTCAGCGCCAGCGAAAGCACCGCCACCTGCACGGCCACGAGCAGGGCGAGGCCGAACCGTTCCCCGCGGCCGGAGGGGGGCGGCAACTCAGATGAGCCGTTCATGGTGTGTCGAGAACGAGGTGACATTGTACGTGCCTTCGCTCACCAGCCGGTCGAGCGGGGCGAGCACCGGGGCGGGCGCCTGCGAGCCGGGCACGACGTACCCGGCCGACGCCATGTGTATCGCATTGAACGGGAGCCCGCACCGCAGCACGGTCAGCCGTCGCCAGAAGGCACCGCTGCCGCGCAGCGTGTCCTCCACGGTGACGCCGGCGTCGCTCACCCGTACTGTTCGATCCACCCAGGCGTCGGCCGCCGCCGCTGGTTCGAGCAGCATCCGGACGAGCCGTCGCTTCACCGGCTCGCCGATGGCCGGCCAGCGCAGGACGACACTCGCCAACCGCAGGATGACGAATGCCAGGACGCCCGGCACCCGCTGCGACATCTCGTGGAACCGCCCGGTCACCGTGATCGCGTCCACGCCCAGCCGGACCTGCGGGGCCCGCGTGGTGACCTGCGCGGTCCATCGCCGCTCCTGCCCGCCTTCTGCCACCCAGCCGCCATCGTCGTGGATGCGTGCCTTCGTGTCGCGGTCGAAGACCGCGACGGTGCCGCCGTTCGAGGCCCCGACAATCAGCCACGTGCGCGACGTCCCGCGCAGGTAGAGGCCCGCCTGCGGGAAATCCACGGACCGTCCCTCCTCGCACGGCAGGGGCACGTCAGCGGCACTTACCGCGGGTACTTCCGATGCGAGCGCCAGTTGGTAATTCGCAAGCACGGGCACCGTGTTGCCGATGTCGGGATCGGTCGGGCCCAGCAGGCGGCGGGCGTCGGCGGAGGCGAGCATCACGGTCGTCATGCGAGCAGCGATCGGGTGCTCGCGCGCCAGCAGCGCGATCCCCCCGGCGTAGTAGACGGCGGTGCGACGGCTGCCGTACACCCCGCCGAAGGTGCCGTCCGGATGGACGAAGTGCGACAGGAACGCGACGCTGCGCGCGAGGGCCTCCGACAGGGCGCGCGACGGCCGTCGCACGAGGACCTGCGCCAGGTAGTAGACGCAGAGCGTCTGGTATCCCGGATCGCAGCCGCCGTATTCGGGAAACCAGCCTTCGGGCGACTGGCTGTCGAGCACCGTCCGCAGCAGGGCGTCGGCGCGCGCGCCGTACTCGGCCCGCTCGAACAGCGCCTCGGCCCTCAGCAGCGCGAGGACGCTGCCGGCGACGTGATTGGCGATCACGCCGTGCGTCTCGTCGTGCCGGAGCAGGAAGCCCGAGGCCCGCTCGAACGTCGCGAGCAGGCGGCCCCGGGTGACGGCGTCGCACGCGGGCGCCACCACGTCGTACGCCGCCAGCATCGAGTCGAGCAGGAACGCGGTGGCGCCGACGCTGTGTTCGTGCGGATACGCCTGGTCGAACGACCCGTCGGCGTGCTGAATCGCACCCGCGAACAGCAGCGCGGAGACGATCGTCTCCTGGACCGACGCATCGGGGATCGGGAACGCGCCCGACCGGTCCCGCAGCGCCGTCGCGAGCGGCTGAACGGCCCGCTGGAGCGTGGCATCCGGGAAGTCCAGCAGCTTCCACGCCCAGAAGCGCCGATCGCAGCACCCGCGCAGGCGGGAGTACGGGTCGCGATCGACCTGGTGCAGCAGCCCGACGGCCGCGGCGTCAACCAGCTGGCGTAAGCGGGACGTGGCCATCGATACAGACCTGCTGCCACAGCTCCAGGCAGAGCAGGCCCCAGAGGTCGCGTTCGGGCAGGGTGCCGCCTGCCAGCAGCGTCTCCACGCGCGCGGTGTCGATCACGCCGCGTGTCCGTGCGGCGGACCCGAGGAGGACGTCATGGACGAAATCCCGCACGGGGGCCTGTGCCGTCCACCGTTTCAGCGGGACGGGAAAGCCCATCTTGTCGGTGCGTGCGAGCACCACGGGCGGGACGATGCCCGCGGCCGCCTCGCGCAGGATGTGCTTGGAACGCCCGCCGGCGTATTTCATCGACGGCGGCAGCGATACGGCCATCTCGGCGATGCGGTGATCGAGCAGCGGCACGCGGCTCTCGAGTGACGCCGCCATGCTCACGCGGTCTTCCACCTGCAGGAGCGACGGGAGCAGCGTCTGCTGGTCGAAGTGCGTCATCCGGTTGATGAGGGATCCGCAGTCGCCCGCGTTGAAGACCTCGGCAAACCGCTCCCACACCGAATAGCCGGCCGGACCTGACGCCACCTCGGGCCGCACGCACGCGCGCGACGAGGAGCCGCGATCGACGAGCCGGAAGTAGCGGCGGTCCGCCGGTTCGAACAGCCCCTCGCGCCAGAAGTGCGTCAGCAGCGGCTCGTACCCGCGCAGCTGGCTCAGGTTCGGCACGATCGACTCGAAGGTGACCACGAACTGGCCGCGCTCGTGCGTGCCGTCGATCGCGCCCTTGATGCACGCCTCGAGATAGGCGACCAGGTAGCGCGTGTAACCGCCGAACAGCTCGTCGCCGCCCTGCCCGCCGAGCACGACCCGAACGTCCCGCGCCGCCAGCTGCGACACGGCCCACTGGGGAAAGGCGCCGGGGCCGGCCACCGGCTCGTCCAGGTGATACAGCAGGCGCGGCAACAGCTCTACGAACGCGGGCGCGTCGGGGAACACTTCCTCGTGCCGGCTGCCGATGTCCGCAGACACCGCTCTGGCGTACCGCGTCTCGTCGAAGGCCGGCCCGTCACGAAACCCTGCGCTGAACGTGTGCAGCCCTGCCTCGCCGCGTTCGGCCGCCGCCAGCGACGCGACGAGCGAGGAATCGAGCCCGCCGCTCAGGTGGGAGCCGACCGGCACGTCGGCCCTGAGCTGGAGGCGCACGGCGTCCCGCAGCAGATCGACCAGCTCCTCGCGGCAGGCCGCCTCTGACGGACGTTCGCGGATGGTGAAGTCGAGCGACCAGTAGCGGCGTACGCACAGTGTGCCGTCCGCGTCCAGCGTCAGGGTGGTTCCCGGCTCCAGCTTCCGCACGCCCCGGAACATGGTGCGGTCGCCGAGGCAGAACTGCAGCGTCAGGTACTCGGCAACGCCTTCGGCGTCCATCGCCGGTGCGACCAGCCCGGACGCGAAGAGCGCCTTGACCTCGGACGCGAACACGAAGCCGTCGGGCGCCTGCGCGAAGTAGAACGGCTTGATGCCGAAGCGGTCGCGCGCCGCGAACAGTCGGCGCCGCCGTGCGTCCCAGATGGCGAACGCGAACATGCCGTTGAAGCGATCGACGCACGCCTCGCCCCATCGCTCGAACGCCGCGAGGATCACCTCGGTGTCGGTGTGCGAGTGGAAGCGCCGGCCGGCGGACTCGAGGTCGCGCCGGAGTTCGGGAAAGTTGTAGATCGCGCCGTTGAACGTGATGCGCAGGGCCCCGTCCGCCCACGCCATGGGCTGGTTGCCGGCGGGCGTGCAGTCGAAGATCGAGAGCCGCCGATGCGCCAGGCCGGCCGCGCCGTCCACCCAGATTCCCTGGGCGTCAGGCCCGCGGTGCCGCTGGGCCACGCACATGGCCTCGAGCCTCGCCCCGTCCAGTGGACGCGCCGCGTCGGCGAGCACGATGCCGGCGATGCCGCACATGTCAGAAGCCGATCCGCTCGGGCAGACCGGGCCTTCCGGCCCTCCCGCTGTCGGCGCCCAGGCGCGCCTTCCACTGGGACCGCCAGCCGCCGAACGGCCAGTGGTAGAGCACCGCCATGATGATGTAGCCGAGCGTCGTGACGCTTGCCACCATCTTGCTGCTGCTCGCCTTCTGGTCGTACCGCAGCGTGAACGGCACCTCGGCGAACCGGCACCCGAGCAGGCGCAGCTTGACGATCACCTCGAGCGTCGAGGTGAAGCCCAGGCCCTTCAGCTGGATGAAGTTGTTGCCGAACACCGCAACGGCACGCTTGATGACTGACGCACGGTATCCGCGGAAGCCGCACGAGCAGTCGCGCAGCCCGGGAATGCGGAACACCAGCCCCATGAAGAGGTTGGCGAGCAGGCTGATCGTGGCACGGTAGCGATCGACGCCTACCTGCCCTCCGCCCGGCCGGAAGCGCGACGCCGACACGACGTCGTACCCCTCCCGGAGTTTCTCCACGATCGCGACGACGTAACGCGGCTCGTGCGTGTCGTCGCAGTCGAGCCGCACGATGAGGTCGTCGTCTGCCGCGTGGGCCGCGATGAACTCGAAGCCATCGCGCTCGGTCTCACCGAGCCCGCGGTTGATGCTGTGGCGCACCACGTGGAGCGGCAGCGGCCCCCCATAGGCGGCGAGCACGTCGGCCGTCTCGTCGCGGCTCCCATCGTCCACGACGACGACGCGGACGTCGAAGCCGTGCGACGTGAGTGAGCCGAACTTCGGCAGCAGGCGCGGCAGGCTGTCGGCTTCGTTGTAGGCCGGCAGCAGCACCCAGACGACGGTCATCGGGGCGAACCGGCCGGGGCGATGGCCGCCGCGTCGGCACGATCGGGCGCGAGCCCGTCGGCCGACATCGGCGTGAAGGTGGGAATCATCTGCCGCAGCATGGCGATCACCGTGTGCTCGTCGCCCCGGAAGGCCGAGGACTCGAGCCGCTGCAGATCGTGCTCGAACTCCTCTTCGTCTGGCGGCCGGGTCGCCACGATGCGCTGGACCTTTTCAACCGGCGAGGGCGTGGCGCTTTCGTCGCTGCCGACCAGTTCCTCGTACAGTTTCTCGCCCGGCCGGAGCCCGGTGAAGGTCACCGCGATTTCCTCGTCCGGGATGAACCCGCACAGCCGGATCAGGTTGCGCGCCATGTCGGCGATGTTGACCTGCTCGCCCATTTCCAGCGTGTAGATGGCGCCGCTGGTGCCCAGCGTGGCGGCATTCAGCACGAGCTGCACCGCTTCGGGAATCAGCATGAAGAAGCGCCGGATCTCCGGGTGGGTGACGGTGACCGGGCCGCCGCGCCGGATCTGCTCGAGGAACATCGGCACGACGCTGCCGTTGCTGTTCAGCACGTTGCCGAACCGGACCGCGACGAACAGGGTCCGCCCGCGCACCGCCAGGTGCTGCACGACGCGCTCGGCCACCTTCTTGGTGGCGCCCATGACGCTGACCGGGTTGACCGCCTTGTCGGTGGAGATGAGCACGAACCTTGCGGCCCCGTGGCGTTCCGCGGCCTCGGCGACCGTGCGCGTGCCGACCACGTTGTTCTTCACCGCCTCGCAGCGATTCGCCTCCATCAGCGGCACGTGCTTGTGCGCCGCGGCATGGAACACGATCTCCGGACGCAGGCGCCGCATCACCCCATCGATGCGATCGGCGTCGGTGACGCTCGCCACCACGAGAGCCCGGGGAATCGACGGCCAGCGGTCCGCGATCTCGAGATCCACGGCGAAGAGCCCGTTCTCGTACTGGTCCAGCATCGCCAGCTGCGACGGGCCGAGCGCCGCCACCTGACGGCACAGCTCCGACCCGATCGATCCGCCCGCTCCCGTCACGAGCACGCGACGGCCTGCCACCAGCGCCCGCGCGCCCTCGGAGGGCAGTCCCACAGCCGGACGGGCAAGCAGGTCCTCCACCGACAGGTTGCGCACCGCGCTCACGGTGACGCGTCCGCTCAGCACGTCGCTCAGGCTCGGGAGCGTCTTGATGGGCAGGTGGAAGTGCTCCAGGGACGCCACGACCTGGCGCACCTCGGCCGGGCTCATGCGGGGCATCGCGATGATCGCCTCGTCGGGCCGGTAGTCCTCGATGATGCGCTTGAGCGCGGCGCGCGTGCCGAGCACCCGCACGCCGTGGATGCGCTGCCCCACCTTCACGATGTCATCGTCCACGAACCCGATCGGCTGGTAGCCGTAGAACGGGTTGTTCTTCATGTCGCGGACGAGCATCTCGCCGGCGTCGCCGGCCCCGAAGATGAGCACCCGGTGCCCGCCCCGCGCCCACCGCAGGTCGCGGTACACCCGCCGCAGGAGCCGGACGGCCGTGAGGCCGCAGACGAGCAGGAGCGGATCGATCAGGAAGACCGACCGCGGATAGGTGACCAGGCCGAGCACCCCGCGCGCGACACCGACGAACACGGCGGAGCTGATCCCGACGGCCGCGGCAATGTTCACGACGTCCCACAGACTGGTGTACCGCCACAGCCCTTCGTAGAGGCGGAACGGGACGAACGTCAGCATCCGCACCGCCAGCAGCAGCGGCAGCAGGCGGACGAGGTTGGCCCACTGTCCGGGAGGGATCTCGCCGTCGAACCGCAGCCAGAATGCCGCGTAGTTCGCGGCCACGATGAGTCCGGCGTGCACGGCCACCACGATCGGGCGCCGCAGCCGGATCAGGGTGGCCAGCACGGGTCAGTCCTTGCCGAGCGCGCGGCGGAGCGCACCGCAGACGATGTCGACCTGGTCCGGCGTCATCACGCCGGAGAACGGCACCGCGATGGCGCGCGCGCCCCAGTCTTCGCACACCGGGTAGGCGCCCTCCGCGTACCCGAACCGCTCCCGGTAGAACGGCTGCAGGTGGATCGGCGAGAAGTAGGGCCGCGAGGGGATGCCCTCCGCTCTCAGTTGCTCGACAACGCGGTTGCGGTCCGCGGCGCGGCGGGTGCGGATGACGTAGACGAACCACGACATCCGAGACGTGGACGCCGCCACCTGCGGCACCTCGATCGCCTCGACGTCGGCCAGCCGCTCGGTGTACCAGCGGGCCACCTGCGCGCGCTTCGCGAGAATCTCGTCCAGCCGCCCGACCTGCACGAGGCCGAGCGCGGCGCTCATCTCGTCCATGCGGTAGTTGTAGCCGAGCCGCACGTGGTGCAGCCACCCGCCGGTGTCGTCGCGCCCCTGGTTGCGCAGCGAGCGCGCCAGCACCGCGAGCTCATCGTCGTCGGTGACGAGCAGCCCGCCCTCGCCGGTCGTAATCTGCTTGTTCGGGTAGAACGCGAACACGCCCGAGTGGCCCATCGTGCCGGCCTGGCGCCCGTTGTACGTCGCGCCGATGGCCTCGCAGGCATCCTCGATGAGGGGCAGTCCGCGCCCGGCGCAGGCCGCCAGCACCGGGTCGAGATCAGCCGGTTGTCCGAACGCGTGCACGGGCAGCACCGCCTTGAGCGGTCCGACGCGGCCGCCGCGCAGCGAGGGCGGCAGCCACCGCTCCGCACGCCCGCCACCGTGGGCCAGGTCGTCGATCGCCTCGCAGGCCAGCACGGGGTCGAGATTGCCCGTTGCCGGGTCCACGTCGGCGAAGACGGGCACGGCGCGCTCGTAGAGGATCACGTTGGCCGACGCCACGAACGAGAACGGGCTCGTGAGCACGAGCGACCCATCGTCCACGCCGGCGCCGATCACCGCGCAATGAAGGCCGGCGGTGCCGCTCGACATCGCCACGGCATGGCGCGACCCGACCAGGCGGGCGACCGCCTCCTCGAAGGCCACGACCTGCGGGCCGATGCTGAGGGTCGGCGTCGCGAGCACGCTGGCCACGGCCGCGCGCTCGCGCTCGGTGATGTCCGGAGAGGACATCGGCACACCCACAACTGTCTCACGCGTCACTTCGTCACCTCTGTCGCGGGCACCCCGACCACCGTCGTGCCCGGTACCACGTCTCGCACCACCACCGCACCTGCGCCGACGACCGCCCACGCGCCGACCGTGCGCCGGGGCAGCACGATCGCCCCGAGGCCCACGAGCGTGCCCTCGCCGATCGCGACGTCACCGCCCGTATGGACCCCGGGCGCCACGTGCACGTGCGCGCCGATCTGGTTGTGATGGTCGAGGCTCGACGCGGTATTCACGATGGCATTGGGGCCGATGACGGTCCCGGGGTTCACCACGACGCCTGCGCAGATCATCGACCCTGGCCCCACGGCCGTGTCGGGCGCGATGACGGCCGACGGATGGACGGCCGACACGAGGCGTTCGCCAGCCGCGCTCCACGCCGCGTAGAGCGACGCACGCGTCCTGTTGTCTCCCAGGGCGATCACGATGGCGTCGTGCGGAACCGAAGACAGGGTCGAGGAGTGCCCGAACACCGGCAGCCCGTGCGCCGTGGAACCTGCGGGGAGGCGATCGTCCACGAATCCCGCCGGCTGGACGTCGGCGCCGGCCCGCCGCATCGCAGCCAGCACATCGGCCACGACGGCTCCATGCCCGCCGGCGCCCACAATGATAACCCTCACGACTGGCCGTCCCCCATGAATTCGTCCGCGGTGGCGCGCCCCTGCTGGGCTATTCCGCTTCCCCGCACCACCACCCACACGCTGCGCACCAGGATGGACAGGTCGAGCGCAAAGGATACGTGATCGACGTACCACACGTCATGACGGAACTTCTCATCCCAGGTGAGCGCGTTGCGTCCGTGCACCTGCGCCCATCCCGTCACGCCGGGACGGACCTCGTGGCGCCGCATCTGGGTGGCGGAGTACCGCGGCAGGTACTGCATCAGCAGCGGCCGCGGGCCCACGAGGCTCATGTCACCGCGCAGCACGTTCACCAGCTGCGGGAGTTCGTCGAGGCTGGTCGCGCGCAGCAGCCGCCCGAACGCCGTCATCCGGTCCCCGTCGGGCAGCAGGTGCCCGTCGGCATCGCGGCGGTCGGCCAGCGTGCGGAACTTCACGAGCGTGAACGGCCGGCCGCCGAGGCCCGGCCGCACCTGCCGGAACATCACGGGCGTGCCGAGGAACCACCGGATCAGCAGCGCGACGAGCGCGATTGCGGGCCAGAGCAGCACCAGCGCCGCGGCCGCCGCGGCCACGTCGAAGGTTCGCTTGCCCCAGCGCCTGTAGAGGCTCACCGCGCCCCGGCCTCCGTGACCGGCCGGACGCCCGGCACCTGCGGCAGGAGCCGCAGCCGCAGCGCCTCGTATTCCTCGGCCACCGTGGCGAACACCCGCTGCTCGTCGAACTGCTCCACCGCCAGGACCTCGGCCGCCGCTCCCCACGACGCGGCCTCCACCGGGTTCGCGAGCAGCCGGATGACCGCGTCGGCGAGGGCCCGCGGCTGCTGCACCGGCACCACGAGCCCGGTGCGCTCGTGCTGCACCACTTCCCGGCAGCCCCGGACATCCGTGACGATGCAGGGCCTGCCGGCCGCCGACGCCTCCATGGGTGACCGCGGTACCCCCTCGCGGTGGGACGGCAGCACGAACACATCCATGAGGGCATACATGGCGGGCATGTCGTTGCGCATCCCGACGAACCGGCAGACGTCCGCCACGCCGGCCGTGGTCGCGTCGGCGGGCGTGATCGCGTCGGCCTTCGACTCGTCCAGCGGGCCGACGATCAGGAACCGCACGGCCGGGAACCGGCGGCGGACCACGCCGGCCGCCTCGAGCAGTTCAGGCACACCCTTCTCCGCCACGAGCCGGCCGACGAACCCGACCACGGGACCATCGCCGAGATCGAACTCGGCTCGCAGGCGCCGCACGTCGTCTCGCGGAACGGCGCCGGGCCGGAAGCGCGCCACCTCGATGCCGTTGCCAAGGTGCCGGATGAGGGCGGGCGCGCAGACCCCCGTGGCGAGCATGGTGTCCACGTCCTCGCGGCTCTGCGACAGGATGCGATCGGAACAGCGCGCCGCCACCCGTTCGAGGGTGGAGAACACCGCCCGCCGGAGCCACGGCGACCGCTCGTGGAAGTACAACCCGTGGATCGTGTTGACGACGATGGGCACGCCCGCCAGCCGCGCGGCGATCTGGCCGATGAGCCCCGGCTTCGGATTGTGGGTGTGCACGATGTCGAAACGCTCGCGGCGAAGGACGCGCAGGAGCCGCAGCAGCGACACCGCGTCCGCCACGGGCGTCATCCTGCGGGTCATCGGCACGGCGATGTGCCGGATGCCTGCGGCCTCGATGGCGTGCACGTCCGGGCCGGGCGCCGAGATGCCGGTCACCTCGTAGCCCCGCGCCTGCAGGAAGCGGAGCTGGTTCAGGAGCAGGTAGCGGAGCGAGAGGTCGATGGTGGTGATGTGCGCCACCCGCAGCGGCCTCGCCGTCATGCGCGTGCGCCCCACCGCTCGCGCCACGCCTGGAACATCAGGACCGTCCACAGTCGGTGCTGCCAGTCGCGGCGGCCGTCGCGGTGCTCCTCCCACGTGCGCCGGATCATCGGCACGTTGAGGCAGCCCGCGGCCGCGAGCGCCTGCGGTGCGAGCAGCGCCTCCGCCCACTCGCGCAGGTCCTCGCGCAGCCACCGGCCGACCGGCACGCCGAACCCGAACTTCGGCCGCTCGATGAGCGAAGGCGGCACGTGCCGGTAGAGCACCTGCCGCAGCAGCCACTTCGACGTGCCGTCCCGGTGGCGCATGTGACGCGGCAGCCGCCAGGCCCACTCGACCACCCGGTGATCGATGAGGGGCACGCGGACCTCGAGGCTCACGGCCATGCTGGCGCGGTCCACCTTCGCGAGGATGTCTTCCGCGAGGTACGTCAGCTGGTCGAGCAGCATGACCGCCTCGGTCGTGCCGAGCGCGGGGTCGCGCTGATATGCGGGCAGCACCTGCGCGCGTGAGCCGGTGAGCAGCGCGCGGGGATCGGGCCACTGCGAGACGAGCTGCAGGTAGGCGGCGTCAGGGTCGGCAGCGCCGAGCACGCGGGCGAACTTCCGGATCTTGTCGGCGGGCAGCGCGATTCGGCTCCCCCCGCCAATCAGGGGCGAGGCCGCGCGGTACGCCGTGTCCCAGACACCGCCAGGAACCGCACCGATGGCCGCCGCGGCGACGCGCCGCGCCGGCAGCGGAATCGACGAGACGCGCCGCCAGAGCCGCTCCAGCCAGACGTGGCGGTTGTAGCCGCCGAAGACCTCGTCTCCCCCGTCACCCGAGAGCGCCACCGCGACGTCGCGGCGCGCGAGCCGCGACACGAGAAAAGTCGGGATCTGGGAGGAGTCGGCGAACGGCTCGTCGTAGATGTCGGGCAGCATCGGGATGACGCTCCGTGCTTCCCCGGGCGACACGTACAGCTCGGTGTGCTCGGTGCCGAGGTGGCGCGCCACCTCCCGTGCGAACGGCGCCTCGTTGTACTCGTCCTCGGCAAATCCGATGCTGAAGGTACGGACCGGGCGGCTGGAATGCGCCTGCATCAGCGCCACGACCGACGACGAGTCCACCCCGCCCGACAGGAACGCCCCGAGCGGGACGTCGGCAATCATGCGCCGCGACACTGCATCGCCGAGCAGCGAATCGAGCGCCTCCACCGCCTCCCGGTCGCCAAGGGCCAGCGGGTCCGCGGCGCCTGCCCTCGCGGCCTCGGCGGCGCTCCAGTAGCGCACGACCTGCGGTGCCGCGCCGGCGCGGAACGTGACGTGGCAGCCCGGCTCCAGCTTTCGCACGCCCCGGTAGATCGTGTGCGGGGCCGGCACGTATCCCAGCCGGAAGTACAGCTGCAGCGCGTCGTCGTCGATCGGTGCGTCGAAGCCGGTGCCCGCACGGAGCGCCTTCAGCTCCGAGCCCCAGGCTACGCCGTCAACACTCGCTGCGTAGTACAGGGGCTTGATCCCGAGCCGGTCGCGCACCAGCGTGAGCTGCCGTTCTTCGCGGTCCCACACCGCGATCGCGAACATGCCGATCAGCCGCCGCACGGTGCGGTCCACGCCCCAGCGCGCACACGCCTCGAGCAGCACCTCGGTGTCCGAGGCGCCCTGCCAGGCCACGTCGTCCAGTTCGGCCCGCAGTTCGCGATGGTTGTAGATCTCGCCGTTGTAGGTGATGACGAACCGGCCCGAGGCGGAGGTCATCGGCTGGTGGCCGGCCGGAGACAGGTCGATGATCGAGAGGCGGCGGAAACCGAACGCGAGCCCCGCGCCCTCATCCACGAACACCCCGTCGTCGTCGGGCCCGCGATGGCGCAGCGACGCGGTCATGTCGGCGATTGCGGCGGCGCGGCGCCTGTCGCGCGGTGCGCCCCACTCCCAGCTGCCGGTCAGGCCGCACATGTCAGCGTGCGTCCCGCCGGGCGGCGGAGCCGGTCAGCACCTCCGCGTGCATCACCGCCAGCAGCAGCCAGAAGACGCGCTGCCGCTGGCCGTCGAACGTGATGGTCATGAGCAGGAATGCCAGCAGCGCGACGAGCAGGCCGGCCCGGAACGCGCGAAGGCCGTCGCGCTGCGCCCGGAACGCACGGAACGCCTGCCAGGCCGTCCACGCGATGCACCAGGCGAACAGCGCCAGCCCGATGAAGCCGGTTTCGGCCAGCACCGTCATCGCCATGTTGTGCGCGTCGAGGTCGGCCTTGTGGCCCGAGAGCTCCCACACCTGCAGGTGCATCGTCCCGATGCCGACGCCCGTGAGCGGATGCTGCAGCGCGAGTTTCCAGGCGATTTCGGCCATCACGGCGCGGAACGCCATGCTGGTGGCCGTGTCGCCCGCCAGCGGGATCGTGACGTCCAGCGCCGGAATATATACAGCCGTGACACCCACGGGAACCGCGGTGTCACGCGGTGGCGAGTCGGTTCCACGCCTCCGCACGTTTCCGCTGGACCGTGTGCCCCCTCTGCTGCCGCGGCTGCGCGCGGCAGGCGCGCCGTCAAGGGCATCGGACGAGCGGGGCTGCAGCTGGGCCAGCTGCCTGGCGCCCGACAGCGAGGCCCCGAGCCTCGTCGTCATCGTCGGCAGCGTGCCGCCGATGTAGGCGAAGCAGCTGTTCCCCGCGTTGGAGACCTGCAGCGCAGCGAGCGCGAGCCCCGTGAACAGGCCCACGCCGCAGAGCACGGTCCACCGAACGCGCGACGAGGTTGGCATGAGCAGGGCCAGCAGCACCGCTCCGCCGATCACCGCCACGCCGCCGCCGCGCGACGCGGAGAAGAACAGGACGAGCGTGCTGAGCACGCCGCCCCCGATCGCCAGCCACCGCAGCCGCCCGGTCGTGGCCGACGCACACACGCCAGCGAGCAGCATCGTGGTCGGCACCATGTAGGCCGCAAGCTGGTTCGGATTGCGGAACGTCGCGAGCAGGCGCCCACGGCCGTAGACGAGGCTCGACATCGGCGGCACGCACTGGAGCATCTCGCCGATCCCGAAGAGTCCCACCACCCCCACCACGATCGCCGCGACTGCCCACGCCTGCAGGAGCGACGGCACGAAGGCGTAGCGGACCAGGATGTCACGGGCGGCGACGAACAGCAGGGCGAGGTAGACGAAGATGAACCACTCGGTGACGAAGGTCACCATGGCCGGAGGACCGAGCGTCCGCAGCACCGTCAGGCCCGACACCGTGCCGAGCCCGAGGAACAGGGCCAGCGGGAGATCGAAGCCCCGCACGATCGGCACCGTCCTCCACGACGCGGAGGCGGCGCGCGCGAGGACCCAGGACGCGATAGTCGGCAGCGCCACGACCTCGAACATCGTCAGCCGCGGCCCGACGATGGGCAGCGTGATGCTGCGGGTGATCGGCATCGCAATCGCGCTCGCCAGCAGCCCGAGCATCGCGAGGCGGTCCCAGAGCGGCGCGTTCCGAAGCGTTCCCACCGTCACGGCCGGCCCTCTCCGGCGACAACCTGATCGAAGACGGACGCCAGCCGCTGCGACATCGCCCTGCGGCTGAACGATTCGAGCGTGGCCTCGGCCGGTGCGAGCCGTTCGGGCCCGTGCGCCAGGAACCGGGTGTACGCGTCGGCAATCACACGCTCGAGCTCGTCCTGCGTCTGTGCCACGTGCCCGCTCCCGGTCGTGCGCAGCACCTCCTCGATCTCTCCGCCGTGCGGCGCGATCGCAATGATGGGTCGCTCCGCCGCGACGTACTCGAAGATCTTGCCGGTGACGACGCCCACGGCGCGGGGATCGGGCCACTCGAGCAGCAGGAGCACGGTGGCCGCGCGCTGCAGCAGCAGCGCCTCCTTGTAGCTCACCTCGCCGCCGATCTCGACCGACGAGTGCAGGTCGGGAAACCCGGCCAGTTCGCGCTCGGCGATGGCCATGTTGCGGCCGTACAGCTTCACCACCACCCGTGACAGGTCCACCCGTCCCCGTGCCGCCAGCGCGCGCAGCGCACGGAACACCATCAGCGGCGTCCGTCGTCCCTCGTACAGCATCCCCGTGTAGACGAGCGATAGCCGCTCCGAGTCGGGCTCCACGGCGGCGTCCGCTGGCACGTCCGCCGGGTCGTATCCGTTCATGATCACGTGTACCGGCGCGCGGTACTGCTCCGCGAACCGCCGCGCCATGGTACCGGACACCGTCGTGATGGCCGAAGCCCGGCGCAGCGTGCGGCGCTCGAGCCACACATCGAAGCGGCGCCGGAGTTCGGTGCGCGGCAGCGTGTGCATCTCGGCCCAGGGGTCGCGAAGGTCGGCCACCCAGGGCTTCCCCAGCGCGGCGGCGAGGCGTTGGGCCAGCAGGTGCGCCGTCGCCGGCGGCGACGAGCTGAACACCAGGTCGATGCCCGCGTCGGCGGCAATCCGGCGGATGGCCCCGAAGTGCGCGAGCCACGGCCACGTCTCATCGGGCACACACACGGCGTCGCGGTACACGCGGTACGCCATCGAGGCGAGGCTTCCGCTTCGCTCGCGCCCTTCGGCCGCGGGCCGGGCGGCCGAGGCAGTGCCTCGCAGGCGGGCACCGAGCCGGTCGACCCAGACGTGCACCGACGGGTCGGGCACCCGGTGCACCTGCGCGGGCGGCAGCTCGTCGTCCAGTGCCCCGGCCGAGGTGTAGCGGTTCGTGACCGGGGCGATGGTGAACACGATCGGTTCCCACCCGAACTCGGGGAGGAACTTGCCGAACTTCACCATGCGCAGCGAGGCGATCGTCCGGGCCGGCGGGTACCAGTACGTGCAGATGGCCACCCGCATCACGCCACCGGGATCGCGGCGCCTTCGACCTGCTGCCGGATCCAGGCGTCGAGGACGATCCACCGCCAGACAGGGCCGCTGCGATGCTCCTCGCCGGCCATGAACCGCTCGAAGTAGGCGTGGGCCGCGGGCACGTCGAAATACGGGCGGCTGCTGAACTCGGGCGAGAACACCATTTCCCGAGCCCAGGCGGCCAGCGGCCCCCGCAGCCACTCCGCTTCCGGCGTCAGGAACCCCATCTTGTCCGTGCGCCGCGCGACACCCACCGGGATGTCCTCGCTGAGGCCGTCGCGCAGGATTGCCTTCGTCCACCCGTCGCGGATCTTGGTCACGCCGGGCAGCCGAAAGGCGAACTCCACCAGCCGCACGTCGAGGAATGGCACGCGCGCTTCGATCGAGAAGGCCATCGAGTCGCGGTCCTCGTATCGCAGCAGACCCGGCAGGCTGGCGCTGGTGAGCAGTTCGTGGAGGCGCGCTCTGAGCCCGCGCCCGCCTGCGCCCCCGCCCGGGTGCCTGGAGGCGCGCGGAAGATCGCGGCTGACGCCGACGGTCTCGCCCTGCAGCACGCGGCGGGCCATCGTCGAGAGCGAACGGCTCGCCAGCCCCTCGACGGTGCGGAACAGCAGGTCGTGCATGGGCGCGCGGTGCATGCGCCGGTATGCGAGCGCTTCCCGCGCAAGCACACCAAGGCGGCCGCGCCTCAGGAGGTCTGCGAACCAGGCGCCGTAGTAGGTGTGGTAGCCGGCGAACAGCTCATCGCCGCCCTGCCCGTCGAGCAGCACCTTCACGCCGCGCGAGCGCGCCAGTCCCATCACCGTCCACTGGGCGTAGATGCTGGTCGTGGCAAAGGGTTCGTCCTGGTGAGCCAGCAGGCGGGGCAGATCCGCCAGCAGCTGCTCGGGGGACGGCGAGACGTAGTTCGCGCGCGCGCCCGTCCGTTCGACGACCTGCCTGATATACGGGCGCTCGTCGAATACCGGGTTGTCGAAGTAGGCGGAGAACGTCTCCTGGTGTCCGTGCGGTCCGAGCTGGGCTCGCGTCAGGCAGGCGATCACCGAGCTGTCGATTCCGCCGCTCAGGCACGTGCCGACCGGCACGTCGCTGCGCAGGTGCAGCCGGATCACGTCGGCGAAGAGGTCGCGCAGGTCGCGCGCCAGCACGTCGTACGGGCGCGAATCCTCCTGCCCGTCGAGATCGAGCTGCCAGTACCGCGACAGCGTCACCTGGCCACCGTCGATCATCAGGTAGTGCGCCGGCGGAAGCTGGGTGACGTCTCGGTAGAACGTCTCGGGCCCACAGTCCACGAAGCCGCCGATCAGGAAGTCCGCGACGACGCGATCGTTCACCTCGGCGGGCGCATCACTGAACGCGCGGACCGCCTTGATTTCCGAGCCGAACTGGAAGGCCTCCGGCGTGACGCGGTAATAGAACGGCTTGATGCCGAAGCGATCGCGCGCCGCGAACAGCCGCCGGCGAGGCAGGTCGAGCAGCGCGAACGCCCACATGCCGTTGAAGCGGGCAAGGCACTCGGGTCCCCACTCGGCATACGCGGCGAGGATCACCTCGGTATCGCAGTGGCCGCGGAAGGCGTGCCCCTTCGAGGCCAGCTCCTCGCGCAGCTCGACGTGGTTGTAGATTTCGCCGTTGAAGACGATCCAGCTGCGGCCGTCCACCGACGCCATGGGCTGGTGCCCGGCCTCGGACAGATCGATGATGGCCAGCCTGCGGAAGCCGAACCCGACCGTGGGCGGCGCCTGCTCGGTCAGCCCGTCCGGCGCCGCGATCGGTGGCAGGTGGCGCAGCACGCTGTCGCGCCCCGAGCGCGGCAGCGCGCACCCATGATCGGGCGCTGCAAGCAGGTAGCCTTCATCGTCGGGACCGCGGTGCGAGATGAGCGAGGTGGCCTGTTCGAGGCGGGCGCGATTGACGGCGCGGCCATCGAACCGCCACTCACCGACGATGCCGCACATCAGGTGTAGAACTCACGGCTGGTCAAGGCTCCGCCGATTGTACTGCACGAGTCGACACTCGTCAGCGCAACCGCGCACGGGTTGCGGCGTAGAGATAGGCGGCATTCTGCTTGGCAAGCGCGAGCAGGACGCCGGCGGTGCGCGGGACGCGCGGTTCGGCGAGCACGTGGCGCGTGAACGCGAGCAGCGGCACGAGACGGCCGACGCCCTGGTTATATCGTTCGATAACCGGGAGGAGTTGCTGCGACTCGCCTCGTACGCCTCGGAACAGCAGCACCTCGTCCACCCGGCCGTGCCACCCGTAGGTGAGGGTGCGGGCCATGATCGCCCAGTCCCACGCGAGGCACCCCTGCTCGATGAGGCAGGCCACGAGCACTTCACGCCGGAAGAGCCCGTAGAAGCGCGAGTTGGGCCCGGGGCGACTCAGGAACGACGCCACGTTCGTGGCCACGTCACCCGTGAACGGCCGCGTGCCGAGATCGTCCTCGCGCCCGGTGTCGTCCATGAAACGCACGCGCGACACGCTCGCGACGAGCCGGGGCTCGGCCTCGAGCGCCATCAGGTTCCGTTCGATGAAGCTCGGCGCCCACGTGTCGTCGGCTGCGGCCCACATGAAGTACGGGCCGGTTGCCCGACGCAGCACATCACAGAAGTTCGCAGGCGCACCGACGTTGCGCGGCTGCTCGATCAGGAGCACGCGTGGATCGGCCGCGACATGAGCACGGCAGGCCGCAACCGTGCCGTCGGTCGACGCATTGTCGCTGACGATGACCTGCAGGTGCGGGTGCGACTGCCGACGGATCGCCGTCAGCGCGCTGTCGATCGTGGACTGCGCGTTGTACACCGGCATGCCGACGCTGACGAGTGGAAGTGGAGACACGGGCCTGTTCACATCAGCATCGGTTCGCGGTATCGCAGGTATCGCCACAGGCGCCGACGGACGTCGGGGGCGGCGGCCAGGCCGACCAGCAGCAGCACCACCCCGATGCCGGCCAGCGCCGTCACCGCCGCGAGCCGGGAGGGCAGCCCGGGCAGCCCCCAGCGGAGCACCGCTGCCGCTGCCCCCACCGCCAGCAGGGGCGCGCCGATGTCGGCGGTGTACCAGCGCGGGAGGTCGCCCCGGAAGAAGCGGCGGTGCAGCACGGCCGGCTGGATCAACAGGTAACCGGCATTGAGCGCCAGCCAGCACGCGGCGGCGCCCGACGTCCCGTATGCGTGCGTTGCGGCGTAGATGACCGGCGGGAGCAGGAGAATCGCCACCACGTTGCTCGACAACGCCAGCACCGTCCAGCCCGCGGCCACCTGGAGGGCGTAGGGCACCATCATCAGGCCGTTCAGGGCGGTGCCGGCCGCGAGCAGCGCCACGGTCGTGCTCATCGCGCCGGCCATCGCCGGGTCGCCCGTCCACGCCAGCAGCACCTCGTGCGAGAACACGACGAGCACGACCGCGGCCGGGATCACGGCCACGACCATGAGCTGCGACGCGAGGTGGTAGAACTCGGCGGCGTCACGCTCGCGGCCCTCGGCGAATCGCCGTGTCAGGGCGGGGAATGCCACCGCGAAGACCGGCGCGGCCAGGTTGTACAGGCCGTTGGCTGCCGTCGTCGCCAGCGCGTAGCGGCCGAACGCGTCGAGCGGGAGCAGGCCCGAGAGCAGGACCTTGTCGATCTGGGTGAGCAGGGCCGAGGTCACCGCGATGCCTGTGAGCCCGGCAGCCAGCCGCCACGACCGTGACACGATGCCAAGGTCGAGCCGTGCGGGCTCATCGCCGCCGACCCGCTGCGTCAGCGCGGCGCGCAACGCCAGGGTCTGCAGCGCGGCCGCGGCCGCGTTCCACGCGAAGAACGCAAGGATGGATGGCCACGCGAGCAGCACGGCGGCCGCCCCCACGACGCGCAGCAGCGTGCCTCCCACCTGAATCGCGTTCGCCAGCACGTGCTGCTGCAGGCCGAGCAGGCCGCCGAAGTACAGGCTGCTGGGCCACTGCAGCACGAAGGCGAGCGCCATGAGCAGCAGCGCGCTCGTCACGGTGGCCGGCGCCAGCGTCTGGCTCGACACCCACGAGGCCTGCAGCCACGGCGCCGCGACGGCCGTGGCGGCGCCCACGAGCACGCCGATGGCCACGTACACCGTTTCGAAGGTTCGCACGATCGAGGCGCGGTTGGCAGCGCCCTCGGTGTCGGCGAGTGACAGCTCCCGGTTCAGCGCCGTGCCCAGCCCCATGTCGAACAGGGCGAAGAGCCCCTGCAGGGCCGCGAACACCCCCACCAGGCCGTACGACTCGAGCCCGAGGAGGCGCGCGTAGACAGGGGCCAGCAGCAGCGTGAGGACCGCGGCGAGGACACGGCCGCCCGCGTGCGCGGCCAGACTCATGGGCAGGGAGACGGCGCCGGCCGCGCGCCTCGACGCGGTCGCCCCGCCCGGCGCGTCGGTCAGCCGCGTGCCCGGCGTCGCAGCCACGCGGAGGGCCAGTGCGTGACGTTCCGCTCGAGTGCCGACTCGGAGAACGGCCAGGCGGGCTGATGCAGCTCGAACTCGGGGTGCGCCACGGCGAACTCCTCCGCTGCCGCCGACGGGTTGTCCCACGACCAGTCGGGCCTGCCCCGCGGCACGTCGGCCACCTCACGCATCACGCCGTCGGTGGCGACGAGGTAGCACCCCTCGCTGACGAGCGGCGCGTATGCCTCGAGTTCGGAGGCGACGTGCGCCTTGGAGTGGTTGGAGTCGAGAATCACCATCACGCGGTCGCCGGGCGCGATGAGCTGCCTCACCCGGGCCACCGTGTCGGGCGCAATCGAACTCCCGTCGACGATCGTGATGCGGTGCGCGAGTTCGTGGGCGGCGATCGCAGCGCGGTTGTGAGGACGGAGGTCGAGCTCGACGCCGATGACACGCCCGCGGCCCATGGCCTGGAACAGCGAGGCGTAGAACACCAGCGACCCGCCATGCGCCACGCCGGTTTCCACGATGACGTCGGGCCTGGTGGCGTAGATCACTTCCTGCGTCCGCAGCATGTCGTCGGGCAGCTGGATCACGGGGCGCCCGAACCACGAGAACGTGTAGGTGTACTTCTCGTTCCAACCCACCTTGAGCCAGAGTTCCGACAGCCGCTCGAACCCCTCGCGGCTGTAGAGCGGCACGGTGCGCACCTCGCCGTCGATGTCGGTCGTGAGCGTCCTCGTCTGGTCGTCGATCGTGATCTTCATGGCAGTGTGGCGGGCGGTGTCGTGAACCCGGAATTATCGCACGGAGTTCGCCGCCCACCAGGCGATCGTCTCGTCCACCGCGGTCGCAAGCGACCACGTGGGTCGCCACCCCACGTCGCGCGTCAGCCTCGTGACATCGGCGGCGACGACGAGCGGTTCCGCAGCGGGAGCCACGGGCGGGTCCACGCGCACGCGGCCCGGCTGCCCCGCCCGATCGGCGACCAGGCGGGCCAGGTCGCCAAGCGCGACCGGGGCGCCCGAGCCGATATTCACCGTGCCGGTGGTTTCGCTGGCCACCAGCGCCACCAGTGCCGCGGCCGCATCGTCGACGTACAGGTAGTCGCGCACCAGCGCGGGATGACGACAGACGGCGTCCTCGTTGCGGGCCAGGCTGCGCACGAGAGACGGCACGAACCGTTGAGGCGACTCACCCGGACCGAACAGGTAGAAGAGCCGGGCCCAGGCGCTGCCGAAGTGCTGACGCGCCGAGAAGTCGGCAAGGATGCGCGCGAGCGCGAGCTTGCATTCGCCGTACAGGGTCCAGGGACGTTCGGGCGTGATTCCCTCGATCGCCGTGCCGGCGTCGGCTGCGTACTCGGCGCACGTGCCCACGCCGACGAATCGCGATCCGCCGGCTCGGCTGAACGCCTCGATCAGCGTGAGCGTCGCAGCGGTCCACGCCAGATTCTGCGGTGCGTTCCAGTACAGCCCGTGCTCCGTGTACCAGGCCAGGTGCAGCACGTGCGAGGGACGCACGGCGTGTACGAGCGACTCGACGGCGCGCTGGTCGAGCAGGTCTGCCTGGTGCCACGTCGCCATGCCGGAGGTGACCGCGTGTGCGCTCGAGACCGCGTGCACGTCGAAGCGGGCGGCGGCATGCTCCAGCACGCGGCGTCCGACAAACCCTCGTGCCCCCGTCAGGAGCAGGCGCCCACGGGAGCCCGACTGTCCGCTCATCGGGTGAAGGCGGGCAGCTGGCGATCCCGCTCGGACATGCGGGTGACGGGCAGCGGCCACTGGATGCCCAGCGCCGGATCGTCCCATCGCACGCCGCGCGCGGCGTCGGCCCGGTAGAAGGCGGACATCAGGTAGTGCAGGGTCGTCTCGTCTTCGAGCGTCTGGAAGCCATGGGCGACCCCGTCGGGAATGTACACCGCCCGGTGCGTCTGGGCCCGCAGTTCCACGGCGTGCCAGCGTCCGAACGCGGGCGACGAGGGCCGGAGGTCCACGAGCACGTCGAAGGCGGCGCCGCGGATGCACGAGACGACCTTCACTTCGCCGTGGGGTGCCGACTGGTAATGCAGGCCCCGCAGCGTGCCGCGCAGCGTGTTGTGCGACAGGTTGTGCTGCACGAAGCGCGCGACCAGCCCACGATGTCCGAACTCCTCTTCGCACCACGTTCGTGCGAAGTAGCCGCGCTCGTCGGCTACCGGCTCGATGTCGATGACGAACGCCCCCGGGACAGGTGTCTCGGCGAACGTCATGCGACCACGTCCACGGTCGGAATCGGCACGACGAGCTGCGCGCCCCACGCACGCGTGTGCGCGAGCGACGCGGCAATCTCGTCGCGCAGGTTCCACGGCAGGATGACGATGACGTCCGGCCGGGTTTCCGCCAGCCGGGAGGGTGCGTGCACGGGGATGCGCGTGCCGGGCAGGAAGCGGCCCTGCTTGTGCGGGCTGAGATCCACCGTGTACTCGATCAGGTCGGACCGGATGCCGCAGTAGTTCAGCAGCGTGTTGGCCTTGGCGGGCGCACCGTAGCCGGCCACCCGGCGGCCGCGCTCGTGCTGCTCGATGAGGAAGGCCAGCAGCCGCCGCTTGGTCTGCTGCACGCGGGCGCCGAACGCCAGATAGGTGCCGAGGTTCGACAACCCTGCCGCGTCCTCGAGCTGGAGGACGCGGTCGACGCTGTCCCCCCGCGCTCTCCCCTCCGCGGCGTGCGCAGCCACGACACGCACCGAGCCGCCGTGGGTCGGCAGTTCCTCGACGTGCACGAGCGCCAGGCCGTGTCGCGCGAACAGCCGCTCCACGACCCGCACGGACAGGTAGGAGAAGTGTTCGTGATAGATGGTGTCGAACTGGTTACGCTCGAGCAGCCGCAGCAGGTGCGGGAACTCCATCGTGAGGGTCCCGCGCGGCGCGAGCAGGACGGAGAGACCCGCGACGAAGTCGTGGAGATCGGGTACGTGCGCGAGCACGTTGTTACCCGCGAGCAGGTCCGCCCGTACTCCCTCCGAGACGAGCCGCTCGGCCAGGCCGCGGCCGAAGAACTCCGACAGCGTGTCGATGCCGGCGGCGCGGGCGACGTCGGCCACGTTCCGGGCCGGCTCGATACCCAGCACGCGGATGCCCCGGTCGTGGAAATGGCGCAGCAGGTACCCGTCGTTGCTCGCGACCTCGACGACCGTGTGCGACGGTCCGAGCGAGAGCTCGGCCACCATCAGTTCCGCATACTGGGCGGCATGCGCGGACCAGCTCGATGAGTACGACGAGAAGTACGCGTAGTCGGTGAAGATCTCGCTCGGCGCGACCAGCTCCGGCAACTGCACGAGGAAGCAGGCCTCGCACACTTTCGCGTGCAGCGGGTAGAACACCTCCGGCCCGGCAAGCGCGTCCGCCGACAGATAGGCATTCGAGAGGGGCGATGCGCCGAGATCGACGACCGTGTGGAGCGACGTGCTGCCGCAGGCGCGGCAACGCTGGGGCTGACTCATGTCCTGTCCTGGAACTCCTGGATCTGCTGGCGGCTGAGCGCCGCCACGTCGCCCCCTCGCTGGCAGGCGCGGTACCACGCCACGATCGAGTCGAGCGTATCGTCGAACGCGAAGCGGGGCGCCCATCCGAGCGCCCGGCGTGCCTTCGTGCTGTCGAGGTGCAGGTACCGGGCCTCGGGTGGCTGGGCGGTCGCGGGGCGCTCCACGTGCAGCGGTTCGCCCCAGCGGCTGGCGAGGCGATTCAGCAGTTCACCCACGGTCTGGGCCCCGCCGGGGTCGGGCCCGAAGTTCCACGCGCCCCTGGCGTCGGCAGGGGTCTCGATCAAGCGCTCGCACAGGAGCACGTATCCGTGCAGGCAGTCGAGCACGTGCTGCCAGGGCCGCACCGCCTCCGGGTAGCGGACCACGAGCGGGAGGCCGCCGAGCGCGGCGCGCATCACGTCCGGCACGAGGCGGTCCACCGCCCAGTCGCCGCCGCCGATCACGTTGCCCGCACGCGCGGATGCGAGCGCGGGCCCGCCCGCACCCAGCCAGTCCGTCGCCAGGTACGAACCGACCACGATTTCGCAGGCGGCCTTGCTCGCCGAATACGGATCGCTCCCGCCGAGCGCGTCCTCCTCGACGTATCCCCGGGTCCGGCCGTCGTTCCGGTAGCACTTGTCGCTGGTCACGACGAGCACCGCACCGACACCGGGCGTCGCACGGACCGCCTCGAGCACGTGCGCCGTGCCCATGACGTTGGTGGAGAAGGTCTCGAGCGGATCCTGATACGAGCGGCGGACGAGCGGCTGAGCGGCCATGTGGATCACCACGTCGGGCCGCGAGGCCTGCAGGGCCGCCGTCAGTGCGTCGAGGTCGCGGATATCGCCGAGGCGGCTGTCCATGCCCGCGGCGACGCCGGCCTGCTCGAACAGGCTCGGGCTCGTCGGCGGCGCGAGCGCATAGCCGGTCAGCTCCGCGCCGCACGCCTGCAGCCAGAGGGCCAGCCAGCTGCCCTTGAAGCCCGTGTGGCCGGTCAAAAAGACGCGGCGCCCGCGCCAGAAGGACGGCGTCACCGCCACACCTTCCACGGCGCACGCCCCGAGGTCCACAGCCCTTCGAGATACGTGCGGTCCCGCATCACGTCCATGGGGTGCCAGAAACCGTGGTGGAGGTACGCGGAAAGCTGTGATTCGCGCGCGAGACGCTCCAGCGGCTCGCGCTCCCACACGCAGTCGTCGCCGTCGATGTAGTCGAGCACCTTCGGCGAGAGCACGAAGAAGCCGCCGTTGATCCAGCCGCCGTCGCCCAGCACCTTCTCCTGGAACTCGACGACTCGCGTGCCGTCGAGCCGCAGGGCGCCGAACCTCGCGGGCGGCTGCGTCGCAGTGAGGGTCGCCAGCCGGCCCTCGCGCTCGTGGAATGCCCGCAGCGCCGTGATGTCGACGTCGCCGACGCCGTCGCCGTAGGTCATGCAGAAGGGTTCGTCCCCGATGTAGGGACGTGCGCGGCGCAGGCGTCCGCCCGTCATCGACGCCTCGCCGGTGTCCACGAGCGTCACGCGCCACGGCTCGACGTCGTGGCGGTGCACTTCGAGCCGGTTGTTCAACGTGTCGAAGGTGACGTCCGAGAGGTGCAGGAAGTAGTTGGCGAAGTACTCCTTGATGACATAACCCTTGTAGCCGAGACAGATCACGAAGTCGTTGATGCCGTGCGCCGAGTAGATCTTCATGATGTGCCAGAGAACCGGGCGTCCCCCGATCTCGACCATCGGCTTGGGCCGCAGCTGGGTTTCCTCCATGAGGCGCGTGCCCACGCCCCCGGCCAGGATGACTGCCTTCATGGGATCGGACCTGTGCTCATCGACGCGAGGCGGAGCCGACGGCCTCGGGCCGTGCGACGTCCGCCCGATTGGGGCCTGCGAGCCGCGCCACCAGGTCGCGGAGCGATGCGTGCCGGGCCGCGCGGCCGAAGCGCTGCTGGAAGTCGGCGCTCACGTCGGGCAGCGGGCTGCGGTCGCCGAGTGCGCGCGCGATCGCCTCGACGGCTGCCGTGACATCGCCGAACGGCACGTAGGACGCCGCGGCGCCGAGCACCTCCGGCAGCGACCCGCGGTCGGTCGCCACCACGCGGCAGCCGGCCGCCCGGGCCTCCGCCGCGGCGAGCCCGAAGCCCTCGTGCGCGGAGAGCTGCGCGTACACGCGCGCCCGCGCGTAGTACTGCTGCAGGTCCTCGGCACGCACCGTGCCCGGGAACTCCACGTTGGGCGGCGCCATGCGCCGGAGCGACGCCACCGCAGCGGCGTCGCTGTGGCGGCCGATCAGCACGAAGCGGGTGGACGGCAACGCAGCCGCGGCACGCACGAACGTGTCGAGCCCCTTCTGCCTGACGGACAGGGCGTTGATCGACGACACCGTGAGGACCATGTCCTCACGCCCGCCTGCCGCGATGCCGGGTGTCGGACCGTCGAACTGGATCGCGGGCGCGTTCACCTCGATGTGGGGCGGCGCGGCGAATCGCGCGATTTCGCGCTGCGCGGACCCCGAGAAGGCAAGGACCACCGACGCGTGCTCCAGCGCGAAGCGCACGAGCACGCGCCGCCACCAGATGCGCGCGTCGCCGAAGTCGACCTCCGGGCAGTTGGCCACGTCGGCCCCGCCCGTGACGAGCACCATCGGCACGGCGGCGATGCGGCAGGCCAGCGCCACGGCGGGTGCGTAGCTCACGCCGGCGAACCAGACGTAGACGAGGTCGGTGCGCCCGAGCATGACCTGGCCGCAGGCGCGCACGAGCGCCGCCACACGGCCGGCGGGGCGGCCGCCGGTCTCGATCAGCTCGACCTCGTTCCCCTGCCGCAGGATCTGCAGGTCGGCCTGCACGAACGCGGCGTCGGGGTTGCCCCCGGTGAGGAACAGGATGCGCGACACGGGCATCACGCTCCCACCGCCGCCATCACGCGCGATGCTCCGCCAGGATCGCCCGCACGGCGTCGACGACGCGGTCCACGTCGCTGTCGCGCATCAACGGGAACAGCGGAAGGGACACGAGGTCGCGATACACGCGCTCGGTCACCGGCAGGTCGCCCGGCTGGCAGCCGAAGCGCCCGCGGTAGAAGGGGTGCAGGTGCACGGGAATGAAGTGGACCGACGTCCCGATGCCCCGCTCCGCCAGCGCCGCGGTGAAGCGCGACCGATCGATCCGCAGCGCCTCGCTCCGCAGCCGGATCGGATAGAGATGCCACGCATGGTGCACGCCGGGCCGCACCACGGGCGTGACGATCTCGGGCACATCGGCGAACGCGGCCGTGTAGCGGGCCGCGAGCGCGGTTCGCCGCTCGATGAACCCGTCCAGCCGGCGCAGCTGGTGCATGCCAAGGGACGCCTCGAGATCGGTCATGTTGTACTTGAACCCGGGCCACAGCACCTCGTAGTACCACGAACCTTCCTTCGAGTAGCGCTTCCACGCGTCGGCCGAAATGCCGTGCAGCGCGAGCACCCGGATCCGGTCCGCCAGTGACGCGTCGTTGGTCGTCACCATGCCGCCTTCGCCCGTCGTCAGGTTCTTCGTCGCGTAGAAGCTGAACGACGTCAGGCGACTCAGGTTGCCCACCCGCACGCCATCGAGCGCCGCGCCCACCGCGTGCGCCGCGTCCTCGACCACGGTGAGGCCGTGCGCGGCGGCGATCGCGTTGATGCGCGGCATGTCGCACACCTGTCCGCCGTAGTCCACCGGAATCACGGCTTTGGTGCGCGGCGTGATGGCGGCCTCGACCGCGGACGGGTCGATCGTGCAGCTGCGCTCGTCGATCTCCACGAAGACCGGCGTCGCCCGCTGGTGCAGCACCACGTTCGCCGTCGCGCAGAAGGTCAGCGACGGCACGATCACCTCGTCGCCCTCGCCCACCTCCGACGCGACGAGGGCCAGGTGCAGCCCCGCGGTACACGAGTTCACCGCCACCGCGTGCTCGGCGCCGACGTACTCCGCGAACTGCCGTTCGAAGCGCTTCGTCTTGGGGCCCGTGGTCAGCCAGTCCGACCGCAAGGTGTCGACGACCTCGGCGATCTCGGCATCACCAATGGCAGGTCGGCTCAGCGGCAGGTACTCGTCGGGTCCACTGCTCATAAGCGCGGTCGGTGACACGCGGTTCGCGAGGCTGACAGTGTGATGACGTCCCGGGTGCGGCGTCATTGTACCGCACTGGTTCCCGACAATCTGCCAGTGTCCGTCCGATGCGGCGCGGGGGCACCATCCGGACCCTCCAGCCGTCGGGCGACACGGATGTCACGGAGCATTACAGCCGGGCGCCCGTTTCCGTTGGCGGCCCGCCGCCAGCGGCGCCCACGCGCCGGCTCACGCCACCAGGTGCCTGCGCGGAAGCCGTCAGCGTGGCCGTCACCCGCCAGCCGTCCGCCCGAGCACCTCGACGATCCGGCCCGGCGCCCCGGGCTCCAGCCCGATCGCCGCACCGGCCGGCCACGCGTGCTCGCGCACGAGCCGCTCGATTCGGGCATCGTCCGCGTCCACCACGATGTTCATGCCGGCCTGCACGGTTTCCACCCACTCGGTTTCGGGCCTGAGCGTCAGGCACGGCACCCCGAAGAAGAAGGCTTCCTTCTGCACGCCGCCCGAGTCGGTCAGCACCAGCCGGGCGTGCTTCTCGAGCACGAGCATTTCGAGGTAGCTGACCGGCTCCACCAGCTCCACGTGCGTCGGCCGGAGCCCGAGCGCCTCGATGCGCGCGCGCGTCCGTGGATGTACCGGAAAGACCACGCGCCAGGGCAGCCGGTCGAAGACGCGGACGAGCCGCGCCAGCCGGTCCGGATCGTCCGTGTTGTAGGGCCGATGCAGGGTGGCCAGCAGGAACTCGCCCGGCGCGAGCCCCATGTCGGCGAGGATGCGCGTCCGCTGTTCGGCACGTTCGGCGAACTGCAGGACGGCGTCGAACATCGTGTCCCCGACCAGGTGCACGCCCGACGTGATGCCCTCGTGCGCGAGGTGCGCCACGGCGGTGGGCGTCGGGCAGAACAGCAGGTCGGCGCAGTGGTCCACGAGGACGCGGTTGTGCTCCTCGGGCATCGTGCGGTTGAACGAGCGCAGGCCGGCTTCCACGTGCGCGATGGGGATGTGGAGCTTGCACGCGGCGAGCGCGCCGGCGAGCGTGGAGTTCGTGTCGCCGTAGACCAGCACCCAGTCGGGCCGCTCCGCGACGAGGATGTCCTCGATGCCGCCCAGCATCTGCGCCGTCTGCCGGCCGTGGCTGCCCGAGCCGACCCCGAGGTTGACGGCCGGCTCAGGGATGTCCAGCTCCTCGAAGAACACCTCGGACATCCGCCGATCGTAGTGCTGGCCGGTGTGCACGATCAGCTCGCGGTGCCCGCGGTCGCGCAGTACATGGCAGACGGGCGCGGCCTTGATGAATTGCGGCCGTGCACCCAGCACGGTGACGACCTTCATCGTGCCGCCTTCATCGTGCAGCCTTCATCGCGCCCCTCGTCATCGGGCGGCGCTCACCGCCGCGCACCGGCGTCCAGGACCAGCGCGCCCGACGCGTCGACGTGGTAGCCGGAGCCGCACGCGCCGCAGGCCGCCCGCTCGGGCGGCGCCGCGCCGTCGGCCAGCTTCACCCCGCAGCGGCACATCCAGCCGCGCACGCGCGCCGGGTTGCCGACCACGAGCGCGAACGCGGGCACGTCCCTCGTGACCACCGCCCCGGCGGCCACGAACGCATACTCGCCGATCGCATGCCCGCAGACCACCGTGCAGTTGGCGCCGAGCGTGGCGCCACGCCCCACCGGCGTGTCACGGTACTCGTCCTTGCGCGAGACGTGGCTGCGCGGGTTCACCACGTTCGTGAACACCATCGACGGCCCGCAGAACACATCGTCGGCCAGCGTGACGCCCGTGTAGACCGACACGTTGTTCTGGATCTTGACGTTGTCGCCGATCACGACACCCGGCGAGATCACCACGTTCTGCCCGATGTTGCACCGGCGGCCGATGACGGCGCCGCTCATGACGTGGCAGAAGTGCCAGATTCGTGTGCCTTCGCCGATCGATGCCGGCTCGTCGACGTAGCTGGACGGGTGGACGGTGTAGTCCGCCATCGCTCAGCGGGTGTGGGCGGCCGGCGCGGCCGCGTCCACCGGACAGGTGCGGATGCGATACGCCAGCTCGATCGAAGGGCGCGCATCATCGATGCCGAAGCCGCCGCCCGCGAGGACCTGTTCGTAGATGCGGGTGTGCAGGTCGGTGAACCCCTCGGTGAACTCGATCTCCTCGCCGTCCACCGCGATCGACCGGAACGTGGTCCGCTTGCCCGGCTCGGGGACGAACGGCAGGTCGGCCGGGTCGGCCGAGAGGAACCACTCGACATCGGCGCGCGCGAGGTCGAGCCGCCCGGCGGCGCGCCGCTCCTCGCGCAGGGTGACCACGCTCTCGCGCGCCTCGCCGAACAGCCACAGCAGCAGGTCGAAGAAGTGGATGCCGATGTTCATGACGAGCCCGCCCGAACGCTCGGCCGAGCCCTTCCACGAGGTGTAGTACCAGAGTCCGCGCGAGGTCACGTAGCGGAGCGTGACGCGGTGGCGCCGGCCCTGCTGCGCCAGCAGCCGCTCGCGCAGCGCCTGCAGCGCCGGGTGGACGCGCAGCTGCAGCACGGTGTAGACGCGTCCGCCCGTCTCGCGCTCGAGCTCCTGCAGCGCGTCGAGGTTCCACGGGTTGATCACCAGCGGCTTCTCGCAGATGGCGTCGGCGCCCACGCGCAGCGCGAGGCGCACGTGCGCGTCGTGCAGGTAGTTGGGGGAGCAGACGCTGACGTAGTGCACGCGGTCGCCCTCTGGCCCGCGCCGCAGCTTCTCCAGGTGGCGGTCGAACCGCTCGAACTCCGTGAAGAAGCGCACGTCGAAGGCGTACCGATCGAGGACCCCGACGGCGTCGTGCGGATCGGTGGCCGCCACGATGCGGTTGCCCGTGGCGCAGATGGCCGTCAGGTGCCTCGGGGCGACGAAGCCGGCCACGCCGGTGATCGCGAAGTTCTTGGCCATGGTGTCTGGAGCCGGCGCCCGCGCCGGGCTACAACCGGTGGATGGTCGGCGCCGTGAAGCCCTTGAGCGCGTTCCGCGTGTCGACCACGAGCGGCAGCGCCGCGATGCGGGACCAGTCGAACGCGGTGTGGTCGGTCGTGATCACCGCACAGTCGCACCCGGCGCCGACCGCCTGATCGAAGTCCACCGACGTCATGTGGTGATGCCCCTCTTCCAGTTCGGGAATCCACGGGTCGGTGTAGCTGACCGTGGCGCCCCGGCGCACCAGCAGCTCGATCACGTCGAGCGCCGGCGACTCGCGCACGTCGTTCACGTCGCGCTTGTAGGCGACGCCGAACAGGTGGATGCGCGACCCGTTGATGGGTTTCCTTGCCGTGTTGAGCGCGTCGGCGACGCGCTGGACCACGTGCTCCGGCATCGATCCGTTCACCTGGCCCGCCAGCTCGATGAAGCGGCACTCGAACCCGCTCTGGCGCGCCTTCCACGAGAGGTAGAACGGATCGATCGGGATGCAGTGGCCGCCGAGGCCCGGCCCCGGGTAGAAGGGCATGAAGCCGAACGGCTTGGTCTTCGCCGCGTCGATCACCTCCCACACGTTGATGTCCATCTTGTGGCTCATCAGCGCGATCTCGTTCACCAGGCCGATGTTGACGGCCCGGAAGGTGTTCTCGAGCAGCTTCACCATCTCGGCGACGCGCGTGGAACTGACCGGCACCACGCTGGCGACGACCGTGCCGTAGAGTGCGCACGCCGCCTCGGTGCTCTGTGCACCGTGGCCGCCCACGACCTTGGGGATCTGGCGCGTGGTGTACTGCGCGTTGCCGGGATCGACGCGCTCCGGCGAGAACGCCAGCAGGAAATCCTCGCCCGCCTTCAGCCCGCCGGCCTCGAGCATCGGCTGCACGACCTCGTCGGTGGTGCCCGGGTAGGTGGTGGACTCGAGGATGACCAGCTGCCCCGCGTGCAGGGTCCGGGCGGTGGCCTCGACCGCCTTCACGACGTAGCTCAGGTCGGGGTCCTTCGTCTTGCGCAGCGGCGTGGGCACGCAGATGTCCACGACGTCCATGTCGCCCAGCGCGCTCATGTCCGAGGTGGCGCGCAGGTGCCCGGAGGTGACGACCTCCGCCAGCTCCGCCGACGGCACGTCGGGGATGTAGCTGTGCCCGGCGTTGATGTGCGTGTTCTTGGACTCGTCGACGTCGAAGCCCGTGACGTGGAAGCCCGCGCGCGCGAACTCCACGGCCAGCGGAAGCCCGACGTAGCCGAGGCCGATGATCCCGATGCGGGCCTGGCGCTCGCGAATGCGCGCCTTGAGCGTGTCGACCGGCATCAGCGCGGCGCCTGGCGTCCCGCACCGGCGGGCAGCGACGTGCTCAGGCGTGCAAGGTCGGCGTCGACCATCATCTCGACCAGCTGCTTGAAGTCGACCTTCGGCTCCCACTTCAGGACCGTCTTGGCCTTCGTGCAGTCGCCGAGGAGGTGGTCCACCTCGGCGGGCCTGAGGAGCGCCGGGTCCTGGTAGACGTACTGCTGCCAGTCGAGGTCGACGCGCCCGAACGCGATCTCGATCAGTTCCTTCACCGAGTGCGCGATGCCGGTGGAGATCACGTAATCGTCCGGCGTGTCCTGCTGCAGCATGAGCCACATCGCGTAGACGTAGTCGCCCGAGAAGCCCCAGTCGCGGTGCGCATCGAGGTTCCCGATGGAGAGCTTGTCCTTGAGCCCGAGCTTGATGCGCGCCACGCCGTCCGTCACCTTGCGCGTGACGAACTCCAGGCCCCGGCGCGGCGACTCGTGGTTGAAGAGAATCCCCGAGACCGCGAAGAGGTTGTAGCTCTCGCGGTAGTTCACCGTGATGTAGTGGCCGAATACCTTCGACACGCCGTACGGGCTGCGCGGGTAGAAGGGCGTGAGTTCGGTCTGCGGCACCTCGCGCACCTTGCCGTACATCTCGCTCGACGACGCCTGGTAGAAGCGGATGCTCGGGTCGACGCGGCGGATCGCGTCGAGCATGCGCGTGACGCCCTGCGAGTTGAACTCGCCCGTCAGCATCGGCTGGTCCCACGAGGCCGGCACGAACGACATGGCGGCGAGGTTGTAGATCTCCTGCGGCCGCACCTGGTCGATCACGTTGAGCAGCGACAACTGGTCGAGCAGATCGCCCGGCAGCACCGTGATGCGGTCCATCAGGTGCTCGATGCGCCAGTTGTTGGGCGCACTCAGCCGGCGGGCAATCCCGAATACCTCGTACCCCTTGTCGAGCAGCAGTTCGGCGAGGTACGAGCCGTCCTGTCCCGTGATGCCGGTGATGAGCGCGCGCTTGGCCATGCAGAACTCCGGAGAAACCGTGGCAGAAAAACCCCCGGATTGTACCACGGTGTACGATGCGATCCGGAGGGGGATTGCGGTGGAAGTGGTTGACGTGGCAGTCATTGGCGCGGGCGTGACAGGACTGGCGGCAGCACGCGCCGTCGCGGCGAGCGGACATGCGACGTGCCTGCTGGAGCGCCACCCGCGGGCGGGCCTCGACACCAGCACGCACAACAGCGGGGTGATCCACGCCGGGATCTACTACCCGCCCGGCAGCCTCAAGGCGCGCCTCTGCGTCGAGGGCCGCCATCGCCTCTACGAGTTCTGCGCCACGCACGGTGTGCCTCACACGCGGTGCGGCAAGCTCATTGTCGCCACCGACCAGGACGAGGTTGCGACGCTGCACCGGCTGCGCGACAACGGCACCACCAACGGGGTCGAGGGGCTGGAGGTGGTGGACCCCGCGTTCATCGCCGCGCGCGAGCCCCATGCGCAGGGCGTGGCCGCCCTCTGGTCGCCCGGTTCGGGCATCGTCGAGGCCGAAGCCTACGTGCGGGCACTGCTGCGTGCGGGAGAGGAGGCCGGCGTGATGTTCCTGCGGGGCTCGCCGCTCACGGGCGCCGACCCGCACGGCGAGGGGATCGCGCTGCGTACGCCGCACGAGACGATCGTCGCGCGGCAGGTGGTCAACGCCGCGGGGCTGTTCGCCGACGAGGTGTCGCAGATGCTTGGCGGCGAGACGTTCACCATCTATCCGTGCCGCGGCGAGTACGTCGAGCTCACCCCGGCCAGGCGGCACCTCGTGAACGGCCTGGTCTATCCGCTGCCGCACACGTCGGGCCACGGCCTCGGCGTGCACCTGGTGCGCACGATGGGCGGCGCCGTGTGGCTGGGCCCCACCATCCGCTACCAGGCGCGCAAGGACGACTACGAGACCGACCGCCTGCCCGTGGAAGCGTTCCTCGAACCGGCGCGCCGGCTGCTGCGCGGCGTCGAGCTGCACGACCTGCGGCTGTCGGGCAGCGGGATTCGCGCCAAGCTGCACCCGCCGAGCGAATCCTTCGCCGACTTCCTGATCCGCCGCGATCGCGTCAACCCGGCCGTGGTGCAGGCGTCGGGCATCGACTCCCCCGGCCTGACGTCCAGCCTCGCGGTGGGGGCGCTGGTGGCGGAGATCGTCGGCGAGCGACAGTGACCGACGTCAAGTGGTGCGAGGCATCGATGAGGTCACCCACCTCCCCGTCGGGCAAGCCATCACCTGTGGCGCTGAGGAGACGGCAGCGGAGGGAACGCGGCCCGGATCCGCGGCTTCCCTACACTCCCAGATACTTCCCCAACGCCTCCTGCCACGTCGGCATGGTGATGCCGGCCGCCGCCAGCCTGGCATTCGACAGGGCGCAGTAGAGCGGACGCTGAGCCGGCAGCACGACGTCGGCCGCGCGCACGGGCTCGAGGCGCGGCTCGACGCCGAGCAGCCGCGCCGCTTCGCGCGCAACGGTCTCCCACGTGGCCGCTCCGCTGTTCACGACGTGATAGACACCGGGAGCGCTGCGGCGTTCCAGCAGTTCGCGGGTCGCGCGGGCGGCGTCCACCACATAGGTGGGCGATACCGTACGGTCGCTGAACACGCGGGCCGTCTGGCCGGCGCGCACCTGTCGGACGATGCCCTCGAGGCTGCCCTTCGGCGTGCCGCCGGGCCCGACCCCGAACAGGCTTTCGACGCGCAGCACGTAGGCCGCGGGCGCGTCCATCGCGAACCATTCACCGAGCAGCTTCGACATGGCGTAGGTGCTGCGCGGGTTCGGCGCGACCTCCTCCGTCATCGGTGCGGAAGCAGTCCCATCGAAGACGAAGTCCGAGCTGAACTGGACGAGCGTGGCGCCCACCTCGCGCGCGCCGCGTGCAAGGCTGCGCACGGCGAAGGCGTTGGCCTGCAGCGCCGCGACGGGCTGGCGCTCGGCCCCATCCACGTCGTTGTAGCCGGCGCAGTTGACGACAACCTCGGGCCGCGCGCTCACGAGGGCCGCGACGGTGGCCGGGCCGTCTGTGAGGTCGACCGCGCTGCGGTCGAACGCCACCACGTCGTGGTGGCGGCCGAACTCGTGCACCACGGCGCCGCCCAGCTGGCCGCGGGCGCCGAACACCGCCACGCGCATCAGGCCGGTGTCCTCTCCCCCGCGAACGCCCGCATCCGCTCATCGTCGAACACGCCTTCCCAGCGGGCCACGACGGCGGTGGCAATGCAGTTCCCCATCACGTTGACGGCCGTGCGGCCCATGTCCATCACCTGGTCGATGCCAAGCAGGATCGCGGCGCCTTCGAGCGGCAGGCCGAACTGCGTGAGCATGCCGGTGAGGACGACCAGCGCCCCGCGCGGGACCCCCGCGACGCCCTTGCTGGCCAGCATGAGCGTCAGCATCATCATCAGCTGCTGGCCGGCCGACAGCGGCACGCCTGCCAGCTGGGCGACGAACACGCTCGCGAGCGACAGGTAGAGCGTGGTGCCATCGAGGTTGAAGCTGTATCCCGTCGGCAGCACGAAGGCGACGATGCTCCGCGGCACCCCGAAGCGTTCCATCACCTCGAGCGCCTTGGGCAGCGCCGCTTCGGAGCTCGCGGTGGAGAAGGCGATCAGGAACGGTTCCCGGATCGCGCGCGCGAACGCGAAGAACGGCACCCGGATGAGCGCCGACACCCCCATCACGACCACCACCACGAACAGCAGGTAGCCGAGGTACATGAGGGCGATCAGCTTGCCGAGCGTGAAGAGGACGCCGATGCCCTTGCTGCCGACGGTTGCGCCGATTGCGGCGAACACGCCGACCGGGGCGAAGATCATCACGTAGCCGGTCACCTTGAACATGGCGAGGGCGGTGGCCTCGAGCATGTCGTACAGCGGCCGGCCGCGATCGCCGAGCGCCGCAACCCCGACCCCGAAGAAGGTGGCGAAGACGACGACCTGGAGGATGTCGCCGCGCGCCATCGCATCGACCACCGAGGTCGGGAACATGTGGACGAGCAGATCCCAGGCGCCCTGCTGGTTCGCGCGCATGGCGGCCATGCCGCTGGCGTCGGTGCCGATGGGCACGCTGAGGCCGGCGCCCGGCTGCGCCACGTTCACCAGGACCAGCCCGATGAGCAGCGCGATCGTGGTGGCGACCTCGAAGTACACGATGGCCTTCAGCCCGATGCGCCCGAGCGAACGCATGTCGCCGCTGCCCGCGATGCCGATGACCAGCGTGGAGAACAGCAGCGGCGCCACGATCATCTTGATCATGCGCAGGAAGGCGTCGGCGAGCGGGCGGACGGCGACGGCGAACGACGGGAACAGGTGGCCCGCGAGGATGCCGAGGAACAGCCCGAGGAAGATGCGCGAGGTCGGGCTGGTGTACCAGGCGCCGCGGCGCGGGGCGGCGGCCTCCTGGCTGGGAGCAATCATCGGGTGGCGTGCGCCCCGGCCGGGCGGCCGCCGACGAAGGCGGCCACCGCGCCGACCACGGCGCGCTGCTGCTCGATCGACAGCTCGGAGTAGATCGGGATGGCGATCGTCTCGTGCGCGGCCCGTTCCGCGTGCGGGAACGCCCCCCGGGCGTAGCCGAGCGGCTCGAAGCAGGGCTGCAGGTGGAAGGGTACCGGGTAGTACACCTCGTTGCCGATGCCCGCCGCGTCGAGGGCCGCCTTGAGGGCGTCGCGCTCCGGTACGCGGATGACGAACTGGTTGAAGATGTGGCGCAGGCCCGCGGGCTCGGTCGGGAGCACCACCCGGCCGAGCAGGCCGGCCTCGCGGAAGAGCGCCACGTAGCGCGAGGCGTTCAGCCGCCGGGCCTCGGTCCACGCCGAGAGGTGCGGCGCCTTCACCCGCAGCACCGCCGCCTGGAGGGCGTCGATCCGGAAGTTGGCGCCGACGAGGTGGTGGTAGTACTTCGGCTCCATGCCGTGGACCCGCAGCAGCCGCGCCCGCTTCGCCAGGGCGGCGTCGTTGGTCGTGACCAGGCCGGCGTCGCCGAAGGCACCGAGGTTCTTGCTCGGGAAGAACGAGAAGCACCCGAACGCGCCCATGCCGCCGGCCGGCCGGCCTTTGTACTGCGACCCGATCGCCTGTGCCGCATCCTCGATCACCGCAACGCCGGCGCGCGCCGCGATGGCGAGGATCGGATCCATGTCCGCGCACAGGCCGAACAGGTGCACGGGCATGATTGCCTTCGTGCGCGGCGACAGCACGGCCTCGACCTGCGCCGGGTCGACGTTGAAGGTGACCGGGTCGATGTCCACCAGGACCGGCCTGGCACCGACGCGCACGACGGCGCCCGCCGTGGCGAAGAACGAGTACGTGCTGGTGATGACCTCGTCGCCGGGCCCGATCCCGAGCGCCATCAGCGCCAGCAGGAGGGCGTCGGTGCCCGACGAGACGCCAATCGCATGATCGACGCCGATGAGCGCCGCGAGTTCCCGCTCGAGGCCGTCCACCTCGGGGCCCATGATGAACCGCTGGCTGTCGCAGACGCGGGTGATCGCGGTGAGCACCTCGTCGCGAATCGGCGCGTACTGCGCCTGGAGGTCGAGCAGCGGCACGCGGACGGTCGTGGACATGAGAGCGGATTGTACTACCGGCGCGCCTTGACGGCCGCCCGCGTCTCGCGCTCGGTCTCGCGCCGCTTGATCGTCTCGCGCTTGTCGTAATCCTTCTTGCCCTTCGCCAGGCCGATGGCCGCCTTCACGCGGCCCGCCTTGAAGTACAGCCGCAGCGGGACGATCGTCATGCCCTTCTCGTTGGCCTTGCCGATCAGCTTCCGGATCTCGTCACGCCGGAGCAGCAGCTTGCGCTGCCGCAGCGGCTCGTGGTCGGCGTAGCCGCGGTGGGAGTAGGCGGAGATGTTCACGTTGTACAGCCAGACCTCGCCCTTCTCGATCCGGGCAAAGCTGTCGCGCAGGTTCACGCGACCCTCGCGGATCGACTTCACCTCGGTGCCGAGGAGGACCATGCCGGCCTCGTAGGTCTCGAGGATGTGGTAGTCGTGGAAGGCCTTGCGGTTCTCCGCGATGTAGGCCTGCGCGAGTTCGCGTGCTGTCTTCTCCATCGTTCGGCACCAGCGCCGGCACCCCGGAGGCTCCGCGAGCCGCCGTGTCGCAGTGCGCCTATTGTCTCCCGGCGGCGAGCCGCGCGGCCAGCAGCACCGCAGCCACCATGCTGCCGTGGTCGGCCACCCCGCGCCCTGCGATGTCGAACGCCGTGCCGTGATCCACGGACGTGCGGATGATCGGCAGGCCAATCGTCACGTTCACCGCCTGCCCAAACGCGAGGAGCTTCACCGGGATGAGCCCCTGGTCGTGGTAACACGCCACCACGACGTCGAAGTCGCCGCGCGTGGCGCGCACGAAGACGGTGTCACCCGGCAGCGGACCGGTGACCTCGATGCCCTCGGCGCGGCACTCCGCCACCGCGGGCGCGATCGCCGCCTCCTCCTCGTTCCCGAACAGCCCGTGTTCGCCGGCGTGCGGGTTCAGCCCGGCCACCGCGATCCGCGGGCGTGCGATGCCGAACCGCGGCAGCTCCCGCGCCACGAGCCGGATCGTGGACGCCATCGACGCGCGGGTGATCGCACGCGGCACCTCGGACAGCGGGATGTGCACCGTGGCGAGCACCACGCGCAGCACGTCCGAGTCGAACATCATGGCCACCTGCGCTGCGCCGGTCAGGTGCGCAAGCAGGTCGGTGTGCCCGGCCCAGTGCAGGCCGGCGAGCCGGAAGGCCTCCTTGTTCACCGGGGCGGTGGCGATCGCGTCGACGCGCCCGGCCTGGGCATCCCTCACCGCGCGCACCAGGACGTCGTACGCCGCCCGGCCGGCGCGGGCGTCCAGCACACCGGGAGCGAACGGCGCGTCGCCGTCGGGCGCGTACACCACGGGTTCGCACACGGCGAGCACGCGCGGGTCCACGGCCGCCCGGGCCGAGATCTCCGGACCGATACCGGCCGGGTCGCCGACGGTCAGCGCGACGCGGGGACGCGTCAGTGGTGGCATGTGCACCCCGAACCGCACCCGCCGGCCCCGCACCCCGACGGGTTGTCGCACGTCCCCGTGCTGCCGCAACCCGCGTGCGCTTCGCCGCGCGCGTTCGGCAATTCGTACCGCAGGCAGCACTTGAGCCGGCCGCAGAGCCCCGACAGCTTGGAGGGGTTGAGGCTCAGTTCCTGCTGCTTGGCCATCTTGATCGAGACCGGCTCGAACGACGTGAGGAAGGTCGTGCAGCAGAGCGGCCGCCCGCAGGCGCCGTACCCGCCGAGTGCCTTCGCCTCGTCACGCACCCCGATCTGGCGCATCTCGATGCGCGTGCGGAACTCGGCGGCCAGGTCGCGCACCAGTTCCCGGAAGTCGACGCGCGCCTCGGCCGTGAAATAGAAGACGAGCCTCGAACCATCGAACGCCTGCTCGACCCGCGACAGCTTCATCGCGAGCCCGCGCTCGCGGATCCGGACGAGCGCAACGCGGTGCGCCTCGCGCTCGCGCTGCTGCTGCCGCATGCGCGCCACGATGTCCTCGTGCGTGGCGAGGCGGATGACCGGGGCCGGGCGCGCCGCGTCGTCCGCCGCCGCGGTGCGCCTGCGGACGATCTCCGGAATCGAGCGCACGACCGTCGCCAGCGCGGGTCCGTGCTCGGCGGGCACGACGACCGTGTCGCCGGGACGCGGCGCCGCCTCCGGCTCGCCCTGCACGGAGAACACCTGCGCGCGGCCCACCGGCGTCAGCTTGGCTGACAGGAACCGCAGCGGACGGACCTGCGCGTCACCCACGCTCACAGCTGCAGTACCAGCCAGTCGGCGACCAGCTTGGCGTTGGTATATCGCTCGAGCGCGGTCAGCGCGCGGTCGATGGCCTGGAATGCCTGACGGCCTCGTTCGCCGGCAAAGGCGTGCAGCCGGTCGAGGGGACCGAGCATGTCGGGGTTGGCCAGCACCGCGGGGTCCACGCGGCAGGCCAGCGCTTCGACGTCGCGCAGCAGCGACGACATGGCGCGCAGGTGGACGGCGAGCCGGTCACGATCGCTGGCACCACCGCTGCCCGTCCCGACCAGTTCCTTCGCCGCATCCATCCGCCTCCGTGGGTCTGCCGACGAGGCGGCGTCGACGAGCACCCGCAGGGCCACGTCCCGCGCCTCCACCAGGTCGCCCGCGCTCGCCTCGAGCGCCCGGCCGATGCTGCCGTCGGCCAGCGCCGCCACGGCGTGCGCCTCCGCGTCCGGCCGTCCCTGCCGCCGCAGCGCCTCGGCCACCTCGCCCGCAGCGAGTGGCCGGAACCGCAGCTGCGGACACCTCGACCGTACGGTCGGCAGCAGGAGGTCGGGATGCGCGGTCACGAGGATGAAGACTGATCCGGAGGGCGGCTCCTCGAGCACCTTGAGCAGGGCGTTCTGCGCCGAGCGCTCGAGGCCGTCCGCCTGGTCGATGATCGACACGCGCCGCCGTCCCTCGAATGGGCGATAGCCGGAACGGTCCACCAGGTCGCGCACCGGATCGATCTTGATGTTCCCCTTGTCGTTCGGTTCGAGCACGACAATGTCGGGGTGGACGCCGCGGGTGATGCGCGAGCACGCGGCACAGGCGCCGCACGCGTCGAACGGCAGGGGCGTACCGGCGACGTCGGAGAGTATTGGTTCGAGGCAGTTCAACGCCTGCGCGGTTGCGGTGGCGGCAAGCCGCTTCCCGATCCCTGCCGGCCCTGACAGGATCAGGCTCGGCGGAAGCGCGGCCCGCGCGATGCCACGCGACAGCAGCGTCACGAGCGTGCGGTGGCCGATGATGTCGCGGAACGGCATGCGGGAACTCGCGTCCCGCATCGTATCACCGCTCCTTCCTGCGGTCCCGACCCTCCTGCTTTCCCTGATCCCGGTCCTCGTCCCGATCCTCATCGCCGCCGCCGCCGAACACGCGCGACCAGAAGCCGCGCTTCTTCTTCTTCGGCGCCTCTCGGGGCGGCTCGTCCGGCGCTGCCGTCACCGTACCCGACGTGGGTGCGGGCGCCGGGACGTCGTCCACACGCGGAGGCGGGGCCTTGTCGCCGTCGGTGAACACCGACGCCAGGGTCCCGAAGAAGCCGCGCGACCGGTGCAGCTCGCAGGTCTCGGTGGGCTGGGTTCCGCGTGCGAAGTACTCCGTGTACACCATCGAACGTCGTTCGAGTGCCCCGTCCTTCGTGATCACGTCGACGTGCTCGCAGCCCTCGCCCGCGAGCTGTCCCGAGAGGCGGCAGACCTGCGCGCTGGTGACGCCCGCCGGCGCGCGCAGCCACGCCGGCTTGTTCCCGCGCGTAGCCGTCTTCATGAAGTCGGCCCAGATCGGCACCGCGACGTCCGACGCGAAGCCGCCGGGAATGATGGTCTGGGGCTGGTCGAACCCCACCCAGACACCGGCCACGAGCGACGGGGTGAACCCGACGAACCAGGCATCGTGGTAGTCGTTGGTCGTGCCGGTCTTTCCGGCGGCCGGCAGCGTGAAGCCAAGGCCGCGCGCACGCGCCGCGGTTCCCGCGTTGATCACGTCGGCCATCATGTTGGCCATGAGGAAGGCGGTGACTTCGCTGATCGCGCGCGTGCCGCCTTCGTCGGCGGCATACAGGACCTGACCGTCGCGATCCTCGACGCGCCGGATCAGCACCGGCTTCGGTACGACGCCGCCGTGCGCGAACGCCGCGTAGGCGGCGGTGAGCGCCTGCAGCGTCACCTCGCCGGAGCCGAGCGCCAGCGACGGCACGCTCGGCACGTCGCCGACACCGAGCGCCTTGGCATAACGCACCGTCTTTGCGATGCCAACATCCTGCAGCAGACGTACGGCGGCCCGGTTGCTCGACGTGCGCAACGCCGCGCGCAGGCTCATCGCGTCCTCCGACCCATGCTCATCGTCCGGGGTCCAGTCCCCTTCGAGTGTGGGAATCGGCGCGTTCAGGTTCTCGATGAGCGTGGCGGGCGTGAACCCGGCTTCGAGCGCGGCCGCGAACACGAACGGCTTGAAGGCCGAGCCCGGCTGGCGCTTCGCCTGCACCGCCCGGTTGAAGTGACTCGCGCCGAAGTCGCGCCCGCCGGTCATGGCCAGCACGTGCCCGGTGTCTGGGTCCATTGCGAGGACGGCCGCCTGCAGGGGTTCACCCGGGCTGGCCGGCGCCGCCTTGCCCTTGGCCTGCCGTTTCGCCACGGCGGCGCGGCGCTGGTCGAGGTCCTGCAGTCCTTCGCGCACCGCCTGGTCGGCTGCGGCCTGCATCCGCATGTCGATGGTCGCGTACACCCGAAGGCCACCCTGGTACACCCGCTGCCACCCGAAGCGATCCACGAGTTCGCGGCGCACCTGTTCCTTGAAGTACTGCCCGTGCGGCTCGTCCGCCTTGAGGCCGTCCTCGAGCCTGGGCTTGCTGGCGCGCGCCTCGCGCCACGTGGGTTCGTCGATGGCGCCGGACTGCCGCATGGCCTGCAGGACGACGTTGCGCCGCGCGACCGCGCGGTCCATGCTCACCGTGGGCGCATACGACGACGGTGACTTGACGAGGCCTGCGAGCAGCGCGGCTTCGGCCACGTCCAGCTCCGATGCGTGCTTCCCGAAGAAGCCGCGGGACGCGGCCTCCACCCCGTACAGGCCATCGCCGAAATACACCTTGTTCAGGTACATCTCGAGGATCTGGTTCTTCGAGTACATGCGCTCGATCCGCCCGGCAAGCACCAGTTCCTGGACCTTGCGGCGCATGGTCTTGTCGGTGGTGAGCAGGCTCTGCCGCGCGAGTTGCTGGGTGATGGTGCTGCCGCCCTGTGCGAGCCGGCCCCTCCGCAGGTTCACGAGGACGGCCGACCCGATCCGCACCACGTCGAAGCCGTGGTGCGTGTAGAAGCGCTGATCCTCGATCGCGAGGACTGCGGCGATGAGGTGCGGCGACACCTGTCCGAGCGGAACCTCGATGCGCTGTTCCTTGAAGATGGTGAACGCGAGCTGGTCGGCACGGTCGTAGACCGCCGTGGCCTGGTCCATCTCGCCGATCCGCCGCAGGGCCTCGACGTCGGGCAGGCCGCGGACCATGCCGGCCATGAGCCAGAGGGTCGCCACGACCGCGAGCGCGACGGCGGCCGTCGAGCCCAGCATCACGCGGCGCACCAGGCTGGGGTGCTGCGTGCGCACGCGGTCGAGCTTGCGGATCAGGCGCTGCAGGTGGTCGCGGATCGAAGTCACGCCGTGCGGGTGCTGCAACTGTCAGTCCAGAGCTGGGCTTCCCGAAATGCGTGGCATTTCCGTTGCAGCGGACGCGCGGAGGGGACTCCGGTGCCTGGCTGTCACGCAATCGCGTTCACCGTTACACTGTCTGCCGTCGCCGCCTACACGCTGCAGGCACTCCCGCGCCCGGCGATGCCCCCGCTCACGCGCGAGCCCGCTGTGTCACGCTCCGGCTCGCCCATCCCGCTCGTGCCCGGCCAGCCAGAGTGGACGCTCGAACGCGAGCCCGACGCCGAACCCGAACACCCTCGGCTCGACGTCTACGGCAACGAGCTGGCCGACGCGGTCGCGCGCTACACCATCGATGCGCGCGGCACCGCCTACGAGGAGCACTCCCCGACGACCGAGGTCGTTCGGCTGCAGCCTCCCACAACCTGAACACCTCCCGCTCTACCGCGCTGGCGTTCGTCCTGCAATGCACCACCCAGGAGGTAACGCCATGCACATACCAAAGCTCACGAGCGTGCTGACACTCGCGGCCGCCATGGTGGCGCCGATCTCGGCCGGGCGCAGCGCGGACACCGTGACGCTCACCGGCTGCCTTGTCCGGGGCGAGGGGGACGGCGCCGGATACATGCTGAGCAACGCGCCAGGTGAGCCGGCCTGGCAGCGGTCGGCCGACCAGCGCATCGAACCCACCAGCGTCGGGACGAGTGGCGGCTTCGAGTCGATCTTCTACTGGCTCGATGGCGACGACGACCTGAAGAAGCACGTCGGCCACACGGTGCGCATCACCGGGGAACCCGACGACGAACTGGACGACGCGCAGATCGAGGTGAACCGCAAGAAGGAGTGGACCGAAGTGGTCGTGAAATCCGACGGCCGCACGATGAAGGCGCAGGTGCCGAACGCATCGGTGTCGACCGCGCCGGGCCAGGACGGCGACAGCAAGACGCGGGTGCTGGTGCGGCGGGTGGACGTGGAGAAGATCGAGATGCTCAGCGCGACCTGTGGGACGCGGTAGACCCGGCGCGTGGCGGCGCGGCACCGGCCGCGTCGCCACGCACGCTGTCGAGGCGCGCGATGGTCAGGCGCGCGAACGGGCGTCGGTGAAGTCCGACCCGAGCTGCTTCACGAGCTTGTTGTAGAGCCCGAGGATCAGGAGCGTCGGGGCCCACTGGCCGACGAACACGCTTGCCTGCTTGTTACCCATGAAGTGGAACGTGGCCGACGTGGCCATCGACGCCACGGCTGCCCACAGGAACGTGTCGGACGGCAGCTTTGCCGTCTGCTCTTCAATCGTCTTGGCGACCTGGCCTTCGGTGTGATCGACGCGGGACATCGGTGAGATTGCCATTGTCTGTTTTTCCTCCGCCCGTGTCCCTTTCAAGATCGCGACCGGCCGCGCCGAGCGCAACGGCTTTGCCTTTCACCCGGCGACACGCCGGGGCGTACTCCTGTCGTGAGAGGCACTCCACATACGGCTAAGGCGCGAGGCCGGCGCGGGGCTCGCATTCACGTCGAACCATGGAAGCCATCTACGAGCGCCCGCAGGATTACGACCTCGAGCACGAGGGTGATGACGAGGACGTGTGGTTCTACATCCGCCTGATCGAGCGGCTGCGGCCCCGACGCGTGCTGGAGCTGGCGTCGGGCAGCGGCCGCGTCACCATTCCCCTCGCGCGCGCGGCTGTCGACGGGGGCTTCACCATCGTCGGGCTCGAGCTTGCCGACACGATGCGCACCGAGGCGGAACGCAAGCGCGACGAACTCACTGACCGTGAGCGCGCGTGCGTCTCCTTCGTGCCCGGCGACATGCGGGAGTGGGCCTCGCCCGAGCCGTTCGACCTGATCATCACCCCCTGCTCGTCATTGGCGCACCTGCTGTCGCTCGACGACCAGATCGCGACATGGAGCACCGCCCGGCGCAACCTCGCGGCGGGCGGGCGATTCGTGGCCGATCTCACGATGCCGGACCTCCCAGCGTATGCCGAGTCGATGCAGACGCCGCCGCGGACGCTCCTGGAAGTGGACATCGACACGCGGGACCCGGCCAGCGGCGCGCGCCTCCTGCGGTACAAGACCACCCGGTATCTGCCACACGAGCAGCGCGCCTCGATCCGCTTTCTGTACGACAAGTTTCCCGAGGGCAGCGGCGTCGATCGGTACGTGAGCGACTTCGACTGTCACGTGTACCATCCCCGAGAGGTCGAGCTGCTGTTCCGGCTCACCGGGTTCACCGTCGAGCAGCGGTTCGGCAGCTATCACATGCGCCCGATGCGCGCGACCAGCCGCCAGATGGTCGTGGTGGGCCGTCGCGACTGATCTGGATCGCGACTTGAACAGGCGCACCGTCGATGCCGCGACGCCCGGAGCCTGGCGGACTCGACCGTTACCGCATCGGCGCCAAGGTGCGCCGCCTGCGACTGCGGAGGAAGATCAGCCTCGAAGAACTGGGCCGCCACACGGCGCTCTCGCCGGCCCTGCTCTCGAAACTCGAGCGCGACCGCGTGACACCCACGCTTCCGACGCTGCTGCGGATTGCGGCCGTTTTCGGGATCGGGCTCGAGGATTTCTTCACGGGCACCCCGCCGCAGGCGTGGCTCGTGCGTCGCGACGAGCGGCTCCGCTTCCCTGAGGCGCAGGGCGTCACCGACGCCGCCTTCGAGTTCGAGGCGCTGAACTTCAGCGCTCCCGGCCGGGCCCTCAACGCCTACCTTGCGGAGTTCGCGCCGCGGGGCGCGGTGACGCGCCTGCACAGGCACGAGGCCTCGGAGTTCGTCCATGTCCTGTCGGGAACGCTCGCGGTGCAGGTGGATGGTGTCGCCTACGAGCTGTCGGAGGGGGACTCGCTGCACATCGCCAGTGGCGCGCCACACGGCTACGCCGCGACCGGCACGGGTCCGTGCCGCGCGATCGTGGTGACCACGGCCGAACCGTCTGCGGCTCGCGGGGTGACGGACAGCGACTGATGCTTGGGGAAACCGGGCTCCCGGGCGGGAGCCTGGCGGGCCAATCCTGCTCGCGTCAGGCGAGTGGGGACTGGCGGGGTCGACGGGACTCGAACCCGCGGCCTCCGGCGTGACAGGCCGGCGTTCTAACCAACTGAACTACGACCCCAAGAC
>CAYLTD010000028.1:0-60500 GCA_964386715.1 uncultured Bifidobacterium sp. | reverse complement strand
GTAACACCATTCTTTTCAGAGCGCTCCGGATGAACAACCTATTTAGCAACTACAGCTAGGCCTTCGGCGCGGCGCCGGCCGTTCCTTCGTCCTGGAGCAGCGCCTTCCGGCTGAGTCGAATCTTTCCGGTGGGGTCGATGTTGATCACCTTGACCAGGATCTGTTCGCCTTCCTTCAGCTCGTCCCGGACGTCCTTGACGCGGTGGTTGGCGATCTCCGAGACGTGGAGCAGGCCATCGGTGCCGGGCATGATCTCCACGAACGCACCGAAGTCGGTGATGCGCTGAATCTTGCCGAGGTACGTCTTGTTCAGCTCCGGCGTGGCGGTCAGTTCCTGGATGATCGAGATGGCCTTCTGCGCCGACGCGCCGTCGGCCGAGGCGACGTTCACGCGCCCATCGTCCTCGACGTCGATCTTCACGCCGGTCCGCTCGATGATGCTGCGGATTGTCTTGCCGCCAGGCCCGATGACGTCGCGGATCTTGTCGACCGGAATCTTGATGGTGACGATGCGCGGCGCGAACGCCGAGATGTTGGAGCGGTGCGCGCCGAGCGCCTCGGTCATCTTGCCCAGGATGAAGAGGCGGCCCTGGCGAGCCTGGTCGAGGGCCTTGCGCATGATCTCGGTGGTGATGCCGCCCACCTTGATGTCCATCTGCAGGGCCGTGATGCCGTCGGTCGTGCCGGCAACCTTGAAGTCCATGTCGCCGTAGTGATCCTCCGCGCCGGCGATGTCGGAGAGCACGGCGTACTTGCCGCTCTTCTCATCCATCACCAGGCCCATCGCGATGCCGGCCACCGGGGCCTTCAGGGGCACGCCCGCGTCCATCATCGCCAGCGAACCGCCGCAGACCGACGCCATGGACGACGAACCATTGGACTCGAGGATGTCCGAGACGACGCGGATGGTGTAGGGGAACTGCTCCTCACCGGGGATCATCGGGGCCAGGGCGCGCTCGGCGAGCGCGCCGTGACCGACCTCGCGACGCCCGGGGCCGCGGAGGAACGCCACCTCGCCGACCGAGAAGGGCGGGAAGTTGTAGTGGAGCATGAAGCTCTTCCACTGCTCGCCCTCGAAGCTCTCGACTTTCTGCGCGTCTTCGGCCGTGCCGAGCGTGCAGGTGACCAGCGCCTGCGTCTCGCCGCGGGTGAACACTGCCGAGCCGTGCGTGCGGGGCAGCACGCTCGTCTCGACCCAGATCGGCCGGATCTCGTCGACCTTGCGGCCATCCAGCCGGACACCGTGGTTCAGGATCTCGTTGTAGAGCACCTTCTCCTTGAGATCCTTGAAGATGGACTTCGCCTCCACCTTGCGCTGGATTTCCCCTTCGGGGATCGAGGCCACGAACTCTTCCAGCACCTGATCGACGCGGTCGTAGTTCTCCAGCTTGCCGCGGATCCGCATGGCTTCGGTGAGCGGGGCGAGCACCTTCTCCTCGACCTCGCGGTAGAACTCGTGGCCGATCTCCTTCTTGACCACCGCCTGCTTTGGCTTGCCGGCTTCGCGGGCCATGTCGTCGATGGTCGCCACGATCTGCTTGATCGCCGCGTGCGCTGCCTCGAGGGCCTCGACGACCTGGTCCTCCGTCACTTCCTTCGCGCCGGCCTCGACCATCACCAGGCCGTCCTTGCTGCCGGCGACCACGAGGTCGAGCCGGCTGGCCTTCCGCTGCTCGAACGTCGGGTTGATGACGTATTGCCCATCGACCATGCCGACGCGGACGCCGGCAATCGTCTTGGTGAACGGGATATCGGAGAGGGAAAGGGCGGCAGACGCACCGGTGATGGCGAGGACGTCGGTGTCGTTCTCGGTGTCGGCGGAGAGCACCATCGCGATGATCTGCGTCTCGTACCGCCACCCGGACGGGAAGAGCGGACGGATCGGCCGGTCGATGACGCGGCTCGTGAGGACTTCCTTCTCGGAGGGCTTGCCCTCGCGCTTGAAGAAGCCGCCCGGGATGCGCCCCGATGCGTAGGTGTATTCGCGGTAATCCACCGTCAGGGGCAGGAAGTCGATGCCCTCGCGTGCGCTGTTGGCGCGGCACGCGGTGACCAGGACCACTGAGTCACCGGACCTGACGATCACGGAGCCGCCGGCCTGCTTGGCCAGCTTGCCCGTTTCGAATCTGAGGGAACCCTGGCCGACTGAAACTTCGCGCGTTGTCATAGATCGCACTTCACAAAGGGAAACTCGAATGGGGGAAACACGATGGCCGCGGCTACTTGCGGATGTTCAGCCGCTTGATCAGGTCCGCGTACCGCTGCGCGTCCTTCGACTTGAGATAGTCGAGCAGCCTGCGGCGGCGGCCGACGAGCATCAGCAGCCCGCGCCGCGAGTGGTGATCCTTCGCGTGGGTCTTGAAGTGCTCCGTCAGGTAGTTGATCCGCTCGCTCAGGATCGCGACCTGAACCTCCGGAGAGCCGGTATCCGCCTCGTGCGTCTTGTAGGAGCCAATCAACTCGTTCTTGCGGTCTTTCGAAAGTGCCACGGGGTCTCCCTCCACGTGCGCGCCAGAGCCGTTGTCGGGACCGGATGCGCCGTATGTCTGCAAACCTGTTAGTCGAACAAGATCAACATGTTACATCAGGACCACAGCGGGGTGCAAAAGTCCTGGGGTGCGCGAGGGTTCGGCGACGGCGACCAGGTGTCCCGCCGGATCGAGCAGCCGCAGCCACGCGCCCGGGACGACCGGCAGGCCGAAGATCGCGCCCTCGATCGTGTCGGCTGGACCGACATCGCGACCGCAGGCGACACCCTTGACTGCCTCGGGCGTGAGGCGCACGGCAGGCATGCCCGGCAGCATCGCATCGAGCGGTACGAGCGCCGCCAGCGCCGTGTCGATGCCGCCCTGCTCGAGGACCGCCAGCGCCACCGCACTCTCGATCGGCACACCGGCGCTCATCGTCCGTCGCAGGGCGGTGAGGTGCGCGCCGGTGTGAAGTGCGACGCCGAGATCGTGGGCCAGCGAACGGACGTAGAAACCGGCCGAGCAGGTGACCTCCAGGTGCACCGTAGGCCCCTCGACGCGCAGGAGGTCGATCGCCCGGGCTGTCACCATGACCGGTTCGGGCTGGGGCGCCGAGGCCACGTGCGCGGCAGGCTCGCAGCCTGCCGTGTCGCGCCGGTCCCGCCGCGCCAGCGCGTAGCTGCGCTGGCCGGCGATCTTCTTGGCCGAGAACGCGGGTGGCTGCTGGAGGAAGGTGCCGCGAAACGCCGCGAGGGCAGTGTCCACCGCGTCAGGGTCCGGCCACGGCCCCTCGCAGGCGGGGCCAACCGGTGCGCCGGCCGCATCGTACGTGTCGGTGCTCACGCCGAGCCGAATCGTCGCTGCGTAGCGCTTGTCGGCGGCGCTCAGGAAGCGGGCGAGACGCGTCGCCCTGCCAACGACCAGCGGCAGCACGCCGGTGGCCATCGGGTCGAGCGTCCCGGTGTGGCCGATGCGCCTCTCGCGCAGCAGGCGGCGGGCCCGCGCCACGACGTCATGCGACGTGATGCCCGACGGCTTGTCAACAATCAGCAGGCCGTCCATCGATGGCCTGCTCGATCTTCAGGAGGAACGTCTTCTGCAGCGCGTCGATCGGTCCCGTGACCGTGCAGCCGGCGGCATTGCGGTGCCCGCCGCCGCCGAACTCCTTGGCGATCGAGCTGATGTCAATCTCGCCTTTCGAGCGCATGCTGACGCGGTACTGCTCCCCCTCGTTCTGCTTGAAGAACACCACGGCCTGGATCTCCTTCACCGTGAGCGGCAGGTTGATCAGGCCCTCCGTGTCCTCATAGGTGCCGCCAGCGGCGCGCGCCATCTCGTGATCCAGGTACACGATGGCGATGCGACCGGACGGGTCGATCTGCATGGCGCTCAGCACCGACCCGAACAGCTTCAGCCGGCCCATGTTGTTGCTGTCGTACACGCTGCGTGCGACGGCCACCGGGTCGACCCCGGCCTCCAGCAACTGCCGGCAGATGTCGAACGTGCGGGGCGAGATGCTGGAGTAGTGGAACGAGCCGGTGTCGGTGAGGATGGCCAGGTAGACGTGCGTGGCGATGTCGCGGCTCATCGGTACGCCAAGGGCCTGCACCAGGTCGAACACCATCTCGCCGCAGGCCGCCGCGCTCTCGTCGTACCAGTTGATGGCCCCGTATCCCGTGTTGCCGCGATGGTGGTCGATGTTGATGAGGAAGTAGCGCTCGAGGCCCGCAACCCCGGGCCGACCCAGGTCGCCGCACTCCATGATGACGGCAGCGTCGAAGTCGCCGGTGACCTCGGGCGCGACGATGATCGAGGCGACGCCGGGGAACGCCATCAGCGGCGGCGTGGCAGGGTCGCGGTTGACGATCGTCACGTCCTTGCCGAGTGCCTGCAACGCGAAGGCGAATGCCAGCTGCGATCCGATGGAGTCCCCGTCAGGGCGGGCGTGGGAGGAGACAACGAAACGCTGCCGCTGGCGGACGGCATCGACGATCTGCTGGAGGACGTCGTTACTCATCGTGTTCCGTTTCGCTCCGGGGCTCTGCCTGCAACTCGTGCAGGATCTGTTCGATGCGGTCCTGCCCGGCCACCGACTGGTCGTAGATGAACCGCAGTTCGGGTGCCCGTTTCAGCCGCAGACGGGCCCCGAGCTGCCGCCGAAGGAACGGCGTGACGCGCTCGAGGGCGCGGGCCGTGTTCGCCCGGCTCTTCTCGTCGCCAAGCGCCGTGTACATGATGCGCGCCTGCTGGAGATCGGGGCTGACCTGCACGCGCGTCAGCGTTACGAAGCCGACGCCGGGATCGTGCACTTCCCGCGACAGCATGAGGGCGAGTTCACCCCGCAGCTGATCGGCAACTCGCTCGGGACGGGAGCCTTGCGACATGTGACTGATGCTAAACGGGAATCCTCAATCACCCAAGTGAATCGAGCGCGCCCCGGCGTGTACGGTCCCCGGTGCGCCCCCATCGCCGTGCCGCCGGCGCCGCGCGGGGCGTCTCCGCGGGAGCGCGTCAGCTCAGGAACTCGGTTTCGGTCCGCGTCACGAGACCCGGTTCCACACGCTCGATCTCGTCGACCACCGCCGACAACTCCCGGCTGGCGTGCGACTCGTCCGTGCTGACCGTGACGATGGCCAGCCCGGCGCGCTGCCACAGGTCGTGATGTGCCACCTCCGCCACGGCCACGTTGAACCGGCGCACCCGGTCCTTGATCCGACGCAGCACCATCCGCTTCTCCTTCAGCGACTGTGCTCCGGGAATGAAGAGCTCGACGCTGAGCAGCGCAACGATCATGGGCGAGGCTGAGGAAGGTGCGGGTTGCTGGACCCACGTGGCGGCACCCGATGTGCCGCCACGCGGTCGGCGGGAACGTGCGCGTTACGCGGTGACCGCAACGCGCTCCATCGTGAAGACCTCGATGAGGTCGCCGATCTTCAGGTCGTTGAACTTGTCGAAGCCGATGCCGCACTCGAAGCCGCTCTTCACCTCGCTCACATCGTCCTTGAAGCGGCGGAGCGAGCCGATTCGGCCTTCGTGGAGCACCACGTTGTCGCGAAGAAGGCGCGCCTGCGTGTCGCCGGACCGCGTGATGCGGCCCTCGGTGACCATGCAGCCGGCGATGGTGCCGAACTTCGGCACCTTGAAGATGTCCCGCACCTCGGCAACGCCGATCCGGACCTCCTTGAAGGTTGGTTCGAGCAGCCCCACCATCGCCTTCTTCATCTCGTCGGTGACGTTGTAGATGATCGAATGCTGGCGGATGTCCACGCCTTCGCGGTTCGCCACGTCCTCGGCGTTGCGGTCGGGACGCACGTTGAAGGCGATGATGATGGCCTTCGACGCGGTACCGAGCAGCACGTCGGATTCGGTGACCGCGCCGACGCCGGAGTGGATGATCCGAATCTTCACCTTGTCGTCCGACAGCTTCTGCAGCGTGTCGGCCAGCACCTCGGCCGAGCCCTGCACGTCGGCCTTGATGATGATCGGCAGTTCCTTCATGCCGCCTTCGGCGATCTGTGCCTGCAGCGACTCCAGCGTCAGGCGGCCGCCCTTGGCGCCCAGCGCCTTGTTCTTCGCCTGCTCCTCTCGGAACGCGGCAATCTGGCGCGCCTTCGCGGCGTCGGCCACCTGGAACACGTCGCCGGGCAGGGGCAGCCCGGTCAGGCCGAGCACTTCGACCGGTGTCGACGGTCCTGCGTGTTTCGTCGGGCGTCCACGGTCGTCGATGAGTGCGCGCACGCGACCCACGATCGGGCCCGCGATGAAGGTGTCGCCGACGTTGAGTGTGCCGTCCTGGACGAGGACGGTTGCCACGGGCCCGCGGCCCTTGTCGAGTTTGGCTTCGAGCACGGTGCCCGAGGCGTTCCGCTTCGGATTGGCCTTCAGCTCGCCGATCTCGCTGACGAGCAGGATCATCTCGAGTAGCAGGTCGATGTTGGTCTTCTTCTTGGCCGACACCTCGACGGTGACCGTCTTGCCGCCCCACTCCTCCGGCATCAGGTCGAGTTCGGTCAACTCGCGCTTCACCCGCTCCGGCTGGGAGCCCGGCTTGTCGATCTTGTTGATCGCCACGATGATCGGCACGTTCGCCGCCTTCGCGTGGTCGATGGCCTCCCGCGTCTGCGGCATCACGCCGTCGTCTGCCGCGACGACCAGCACGACGATGTCGGTGACCTTGGCGCCGCGCGCGCGCATGAGCGTGAATGCCTCATGGCCCGGCGTGTCGAGGAACACGATGTTCCGGTTGTTGATCGTGACGTGATACGCCCCGATGTGCTGCGTGATGCCGCCCGCCTCACGCTCGGCCACGCGCGCTTCGCGAATGGCATCGAGCAGGCTCGTCTTGCCGTGATCGACATGGCCCATCACGGTGACCACGGGGGCGCGCGTGATGATGTCGGCCGTGTTCGCGACGTCCGCGTCGGTCTGGATCAGCTCTTCCTCGAAGCTGCGCATCTGGACGTCGGCCCCGAACTCGCGAGCGAGCATCGTGGCGGTGTCCGTGTCCAGCGTCGAGTTGATGGTCATCATGAGCCGCTTCATCAGCAGCTTGGCAAGGACGTCCTTCACGCGTACGTCCAGCTTGTCCGCGAGGTCCTTGACCGTCATGCCTTCAGCCAGGGTGATCGTCCTGGTCACCGGCGGAGGCGCCGCTGGTGCCGAAGGTGCGGAGGGCCGGTGATCACGCCGCGGCCCGCCCGTGGACGGGCGACCGCCGCCCATGGGCGGGCGCTGCTGCATGCCGGGCCGCTGCGGATACTGGCCGCCCGGACGCGACGGATACTGCCCAGGGCGCGGCGCCTGGCCCGGCTGCGACGGCCGCACGGGCTGCGACGGCAGCGGGCGCGGTCCCCCGGGGGGCTGGGTGCCTGGGCGCGCGGTCGCACCGGGATACGCCGGACGCGGGGTCAGCCCCGGCGCGCCGGGCCGGGCGACCTGCCCGGGGGCGCCCGCAGGGCGTGCGCCGGCAGGCGATCCGGGCGCGCCGGCGCCGGCCGGACGTGCGGCGCCGGGGACGGCGGGCCGTTCGGGCTGGCGGACGATTGGCCGCTGCACGACGCGGGGCGTCGAGCTGGTCGGCAGCGGCGGCGTCATCGCCGGTCGCTCCTCCTCGATCCGGAGCCGGATGCGCTGCGGTACGACACGACCCGTGGGTGGCTTCGGGGCGATCGCGGGCGCAGCAGGCGGCGCGGGTGCCGCAGCGACCGGCTGCGCCGGTTCGACGGCTGCCGGGGCGGCCGGTTCGGCCGTAGCCTCGGCCGGCGCGGTGACCAGTGGTTCGGCCGCGGCGACCTCGGCCGCTGGCATCGCGGCTGGAGCCTTTACGGACGAGACCGCCTCCGGCACCGGCGGCGGTTCTGCCGGCACGGCTGCCGGGGGCATCTCAGTGACTGCGGGCGCAGGTGCGGCAGCGATCGGTGTCTCCTCTGCGGGCGCCGCCGCGTAGCTGGCCTCCATGGCCACTGGCTCGGCGGGTTCGTGCACGGCTTCGTCCGCCGCCGCTGGGGCCACGCGCGGCTCGGTTCCCTCGACGTGCGGCTCGGCCTCGTGCTCAGGATGCGCGGCCGGCGACGGCGTGGGCCTGACGACCTTCACAAGGCGCGGCGGCGGGAGCGCCGGGGCGGCCGGCTTGGCCGGCTCGGCCTTCTTCGCCAGTGCCGGCTTCTTCCCCTTCTGGACCGGCGTCTCGGCGAAGATGTCCCCTGAAGGCAGCGTGATGTTGCGCTGCCGTGCCAGTCGCTCGACGAACTGCCGTGCGACGACCTCTTCGATCGTGCTCGACGCGCTCTTGACCTCGATGCCGTGGTCGCGCTTCAGCAGCGCCGTCACTTCCTGGCTCGTGGTCCCGAGGAGCTCCGCAACCTTGTAAATCCGGACAGTTGCCAACGGTCTACCTCAACTCAAAAAGCAGTCGCCGCGCTAGTCGGCGTTTCCGCCCTGCGCGGTCTCGCCCGCATCCACCGCGGCTTCCGCGGTGACGGCCGCTTCCCCGTCCTCGCCGGCGGGTGCCGCCGGCTCTCCTTCGCCTTCCACCGCGCCGACCTCGAGCTGGCCGAACTGCGCCTCGACCTCGCGGCGCTTCTCTTCCTCGCTCTTGATGTCGATGCGCCAGCCGGTCAGCTTGGCAGCCAGCCTCACGTTCTGGCCCTTCTTGCCGATCGCGAGCGACAGTTGCTTGTCCTCGACGATCACCTCCATCACCTTGTCGGTGTCCTCGACGATCGACACGCGCTGGACCTTGGCCGGGCTCAGGGCGTTGGTCACGAAGGTGATGGGGTCCTCGGACCACTCGACGATGTCGATCTTCTCGCCGCGCAGTTCCCGGATGATGGCCTGCACGCGGGTCCCCTTCATGCCCACGCACGCGCCCACCGGGTCGACGTCCCGCTCCCTCGAATACACCGCGACCTTGGCGCGATCACCCGCTTCACGGACGGCGCCGCGGATCATCACGGTGCCGTCGTAGATCTCCGGCACCTCCTGCTCGAACAGCTTGATCAGCAGCGCAGGGTCGGTGCGGGACAGCTCGATCTGCGGCCCCTTGGCGCTCCGGTTCACGCGCTTGATCACCGCCCGCATCCGGTCCTGCGGCGAGTAGTTCTCGGCGCGCGACTGCTCCTTGCGCGGCAGCACCGCCTCGTAGCGACCCAGCTCGACGATGATGTCCCCGTTCTCGAACCGCTTGACGATCCCGTTCTTGACCTCGCCGATCTGCTGGTTGAACTCGGCAAAGACGTTCTCGCGCTCGGCCTCGCGGACCTTCTGCGACATGATCTGCTTCGCCGTCTGCGCCGCGATCCGCCCGAGATCCTCGGTGGCACGGGGGAACTCCACCTCCATGTCCACCTCGGCTTCCTCGCCGAGCAGCTGCCGCGCCTCGTCGAGCGACATCTCGGTCGCCGGCTCCGCCACCTGTTCCACGATCCGCTTCACGGCGACCAGTTCGATCTCCCACTTCTCCTCGTTGAAGCGGGTGCGCATGTTTTCGTTCTTGTACTTCTTGCGGGCCGCGGTCTCGATTGCGTCCTGGAGCGCCGCGATGATGAACTCCGGCGCCACGCCCTTGTCCTTCGACAGGGCTTCGATGAACTGCTGCAGCGGGGGATTTGCCATGTCTAGAATTCCACTTCCAGGTTCGCGCGCGAGACGATGCCCAGCGGCACCCGGTGCTGCCGGCCATCGTCACCGACGATCAGCACGGCATCGGACTCCACGCCGGCGAGCCGTCCCTTGAAAAACGTCTGTCCGTCCACCGATTCGCGCATCACGACCTTTGCGCGCCGACCGGCGAAACGGTCGAAATCCGCACGGCCGCGCAGCGGCCGGTCGAGCCCGGGCGACGACACCTCGAGGGTGTAGGCGCCCGGAACGATGTCTTCCACGTCGAGGACGACGCTCAGGTCCCGGCTGACGTGAGCGCAGTCCTCGACGCTCACGCTCTCCTCGGCCGTCGCCGCCGGCCCAGGGCGATCGATCTGGACCCGTAGAACCATGCCCGCCGCTTCGCGCCGGAACTGCACGTCGAACAGTTCCAGTCCATGGCTTTCCGCCACCCGCGCCGCGGCCGTTTTCACGTGCTCGACAATGGTGGCTCCGCCGCGCATTTCAGCGTCCTGAAACAGAAAAAGCGGGCACGCCGCCCGCTTCGGTCCTGCAACCAAAGCTCCGAACAACGAAGTATACCATGTGGGAGTCCGCGCTCGGGCTGTGGCGGGACTTGCGGCGTGGCGTCTGAAGGCGCCCAAGGTCGAGCTTTCCGTCCTCCCGAGGGCGGCAGCGCGCCCGCCGCACGCAACGCCCCCGCTCCACCGCGGCCCCGCCGCACCGTGCCGGCGTCTGAACGCGAGCTTAATCGACTCGCGCTCGCACCTCCGCGCGAACAGAGAGGACCGGACCAGGTCAGGCGCGGGCATCCTCGACGGGGCGGACCAGCAGGTCATACTCCCGCGCCCCGACGATTTCCGCGTCCAGGAAGTCGCCGGCCCCATACGCAGACGGGTCGCAGTCCGTCAGATAGACCGAGGCATCGATATCGGGAGCCTGGGTCGAGAGGCGGCCGCGCAGCACCAACTCGTGCTCCGAAGCCGGGCCATCGACGACGATGCGTACCCGCTCGCCGATTCGCCGCGCCTGCCGGCCCTTCACGAGCTGCTTCTGGAGCCGCATCACGCGGTTCCGCCGGGCGACCTTTACCTTGTGCGGCACATCATCGGGCAGGGCAAACGCCGACGTCCCCTCCTCGTGCGAGTAGGTGAAGACGCCCACGTGGTCGAACCCGTGCTCCGCGACGAATTCGCACAACTGGTCCACGTCTGCTTCGGTCTCTCCCGGAAATCCGACGATGAAGGTCGTGCGGAAGGAGACCTGCGGCACCCGGGACCGGATGGTCCTCAGCAGGGTGCTGTAGCGCTCCCGGGTCCCTGGCCGCTTCATGCGCTTGAGCACGGCGTTCGATGCGTGCTGCAGGGGAAGGTCGATGTACTTGCAGACCTTGTCGCATTCCGCCATGGCGGAGAGCGTCTCGTCATCGATGGTGGTGGGGTAGAGATAGTGGAGCCGAATCCACTCGATCCCGCTCACCTCGTTCAGCTGCCGCAGCAGGCGACCGAGCGCGCCGCGTTCGCCACGGTCGATGCCGTAGAAGGTCGTGTCCTGGGAGATCAGCAGCAGTTCCTTCACCCCGCGTGCGGCCAGGGCGCGCGCCTCCTCGACAATCGAATCGGCCGGGCGGCTGCGGTAACTGCCGCGCAGCGTGGGGATGATGCAGAAGGCGCACTTGTAGTCGCACCCTTCCGCGACCTTCACGTACGCATAATGGCGTGGCGTGGCGAAGGTGCGCGGGGTGTCGGCATCGTAGATGTAGGTCGGCACACCCGGAAGCGGGTGGGGCTCGCCGTCGATGGCGGGCAGCCGACTCCGGTCTGGCTGGTCGGCGCCCTCCGGCGCGTTCTGTGCGGCCGCTTCCGGCGACTTCGTGGTGGGCCGGAAGAAGGTGAGCGGCGCAGACTGCCGCGTCGCGACGCCGCCGATCGCGCTGACGATGTCCGGGACTTCGCCCGTCCCCAGCACCGCATCGATCTCCGGGATCTCGGCCCGCAGTTCGTCGCGGTAGCGCTCCGCCAGGCACCCCGTCACCACCAGCCGCCGGCAGGCGCCGTCCTTCTTGTGCTGGGCCATCTCGAGGATGGCATCCACCGACTCCTTCTTGGCCGAGTCGATGAAGGCGCACGTGTTCACCACCAGCACGTCGGCCTGGGCAGGGTCGTGCGTCAGTTCGTGGCCCGCCTGCTGCGCGAGGCCGAGCATCACCTCGGAGTCCACGAGGTTCTTCGGGCAGCCGAGGGAAATCATTCCGATCTTCATCGCGTTCAACAACTGCTGGCCAGCGGCGACACGGTCCGGGGCCACAATGCCCCAGCCGCGAAGCGCCGCTGCCTACGGGTACATCCGGTACAGCATCCGCGGATACGGGATCGTCTCACGAACGTGCTCGAGCTTGCAGATCCAGGCGACCACGCGCTCGATCCCCATGCCGAAGCCGCCGTGGGGCACCGTTCCGTAGCGGCGCAGGTCGAGATACCACTCGAACGACTCCTGCGGCAGGTCGTGCTCCTTGATGCGCTGCAGCAGCAGGTCGAGGTCTGCCAACCGCTCGCCGCCCCCGATGATCTCGCCGTACCCTTCAGGCGCCAGCACGTCGACACCGAGCGCGAGTTCGGGACGCACGGGGTCGGGCTTCATGTAGAACGCCTTGATCGCCGACGGATACCGGTTCACCATTACCGGCCGATCGTACTGCTCGGAGAGGGCGGTCTCGTCCGGCCCGCCGAAGTCGCCGCCCCACTGGATGGGCAAGCCCTTCTCCTGCAGCGTCTGCACCGCCTCATCGTAAGTGATGCGCGGAAATGGCTTCCGGACCGACTCGAGGCGGCTGGTGTCGCGCTCGATGGTCTTCAGCTCGCGCTGACGGCGGTCGAGCACCCGGGCCACGACCGATACGACCAGGTCCTCCGCCAGATCCATGACGTCGTCGAGGCTCGCGTAGGCCATCTCGGGCTCGACCATCCAGAACTCGGTGAGATGTCGGCGCGTCTTCGACTTCTCCGCGCGGAACGTCGGGCCGAACGAGTAGACCCGCCCGAGCGCCATGGCGGTCGATTCGAGATAGAGCTGGCCGCTCTGCGTCAGGTAGGCCTTCTGGTCTTCGAAGTACTCCACCGGGAAGAGCGTGGTCGTGCCCTCGCAGGCGGCCGGCGTGAAGATGGGCGTGTCGGTCAGGATGAAGCCGCGGCTGTTGAAGAAGCTGCGGACCGCATCGATGACCTCGTGCCGGATCCGCAGGATGGCCTGCTGGCGCTCGCTGCGGATCCAGAGATGCCGACGGTCGAGCAGGTAGTCCACGCCATGTTCCTTCGGCGTGATGGGGTAGTCGTGCGACGCGCCCACCACCTCGAGCGATTTGACGTCGACCTCGTAGCCGCTCGGCGCCCGCTTGTCCGCATGGACCGTGCCGGTGACGATGACCGAGGTTTCCTGCGAGAGGTGGTCGGCGGCCCTGAACGTCTCCTCTCCCACGGCCGCCTTCGACATCACGCCCTGGATGAAGCCACTCCCATCCCGGAGGATCAGGAAGTGGATCTTGCCGCTCGATCGGCGGTTGTGCAGCCACCCCTTGATGGTGACCTCCTCGCCCTCGTGCCGGCCGATGTCCTCGATGTAGACATGCATGGGTTCCGCTCCGTGTACGGCCGCAGGCGTCAGCGCTGCGCCAGCATTCGCTCCATCCGCTCCCGCGCCGCCCGGCTCCTGGCGAGCGTGTCCTTCGTGGTGCCGCGGGATGGCACCTCGAAGGTGATCGGCCCGTCATACCCGACCTTCTGCAGCGCCGTCAGTGCGGCTGCCCAGTCGATGGTGCCCTCGAACGGCAGCAGGTGCTCGTCGTTGCGCCCACGGTTGTCGTGGACGTGGACGGCCACGAGGTGCTCCGAGACCGTCTCGATGGCCTCGCCGAGGTCGCCTCCGAGGTGCGCGTGCCCCACGTCGAGGCAGATGCCGACGTCGAAGTCCTCGAGCGCCACCTCGACGAGATGCACCAGCGGGCCCGGGGACGACAGCTCGTTCGCGATCACTTCCACGGCGACCCGCACGCCAAGCGGGCGCGCGGCTGTCGCCAGCGCCTCGAGGCTTCTGCGGGCGGCGTCGCGGCTGTTCTCGCCCGGCACCGTCGCCTGGGATCGGGGAACCCCGGCGTGGACGACCAGGACCGCGAACGGCAGCTGGCGAGCCAGCTGCAAGGCGGCCGTGGCTTCAGCCAGCGCATGCTCCCGGCGGCCCTTGTCACTCGACGCGAGGTTCAGCGCGTCCACATGCCGATTTCCGCTGAATGCCTCGCTCACCGGGGCGTGTATCGCATGCAGGACGAGCCGCGCGTCCGCAAGCCACCCGCGCAAATCGGCCGCCGCCGAGGCGGAGTGATAGTCGACGTGCGTCCGCGTGGCGAACAGCTCCACGTGCTCGAACCCCGCGCCGCTCACCTCGAGCAGGTGTTCGCGGGTGAGCCGCTGTGCGTGGAACAGGTGCGTGGACACACCGAACGAGCGCGTGCGAGCCACAGGGCCTTCCAATGTTAGCGCAGCTCGTCGACGTGGGCCGCCAGCAGCTCGTGAAGGCGCGTGAACCGGCTGTACTTCCGGAGGTTTTCACGCACGTAGCGCAGCGTTCGCGGAATCGACTCGAGATAGCCGGTGGCGCCACGGCTCATCGTCTGGAAGCCGAAGGTGCCGAGCGCTTTCAGGTTCCGCTGCACGGACATCAGGTCGAAGCGCCGGCGGAATTCCACCGCGTCCGCCACCGATGCCTCCTGCCGGAACCACGCCAGCAGCTCATCGAGCTCGGCCGACGTGATGTCGACATAGGAATCCCGCAGCAGCGAGGCGAGATCGTAGGTGTCGGGCCCCATCCGGGCGTCCTGGAAATCGATCAGGTACAGCGCGTCGTCGCGCACCATCAGGTTGCGGCTGTGATAGTCGCGATGGCAGAGCACCCGGCGTTCCCCGGCCAGCTCCACCACGATGGTCCGGAACTCGGTCTCGAGTGTCGTGCGCTCCGCGGACGACAGCGTGATGCCCCGGAAGGCCTCGAGGAAGTGCATGACGAAGAAGTTCAACTCGAACGTGAGCTTCTCGACGTCGAATGCCAGGGTATAAGGCGCGAAGCCCTGACCGGAGTGCCGGGCGCCGCCCTGCTGCAGGGTGCAGATCAGCCGGACGGCGCCGCGGTAGAGGTCCATGTGGCGACTGATCGCATCGGGGCCTATCCGGGCGCGCAACGTCGTGTCGCCGAGGTCCTCCTGCACGATGATGCCGAGCTCGTCGGAATGATCGAGGATTGCCGGCGCCGGCACGTGCATCCGCTGCAGGAGCCGCGCAACGCTTGCGAACGGCATCGTGGCGAAGTGGATGGGCCCGACGTGCAGGGCCAGCACCAGCGAGGCGCCGTCGTCGAGCCGAACGCGAAAGTACCGGCGGTCTGAGGCGTCGCCGGTCATCGGCGTCACCTGCGGGTGGCGGCGCGAGAGCCCGCTGCCGGCGAGATACGCCGCGATGCGCGGGTCCACGGCGGCGCCGTGTGCGGCCTGTTCCACCCTCATGGCTCCTGCGCGAATGGGATCACGCACGTTTCCCCGGACGCCCCACGCGTCAGGATCGCGTCGGCAACGCGCATGCCGGCGGCAACGCGCACGTGGTCCGTCACGATGCAGCGATCCAGCCGGCAGCCGTTGCCGAACGTCACATCGTCCCACACGATGGTGTCCACGACGCCGGCTGGCGCCTGGGACGACTGGGCGTTCGTCGTCGCGTCTGCGAGTGCGCGCGACGTGGCGACGTAGTCTGCGACGGTGCCCACGTCCCAGAAGCGTGCCTCGCAGATCATCGCGCGCACCGAGCCCGGCCGCTCGGCGATCAGACGGTCGTACACGCCGCCTATCGACGCCGTGGCCTGTCCCGCGGGGATGCCGAGGAACGCATCGCGTCGGGCGGCCTGCATGCCGATGAAGTGGTAGGAGGGCAGCGGGCTGCCGCGCCGCACGAATCCGGTGACCTGCCCGTGCGCGTCCAGGCTGACGCCCCCGTACTTGTCCGGCGCCGTGTTGGGCACCACGGCCAGCGTGACGAGCGCCCCCGCGTCGATGTGAGCAGCGAGCAGGCGGGACGGGTCGAGGTCGGTGAGGGTGTCGCCGTTCACCACGAGGAACGGCTCCGTCCCGAGGATGTCCAGGGCCTGCCGCGGGCCCCCGCCAGAGCCGAGCAGCTCGGGTTGTTCCCATGAGTAGCGGACGCGGACGCCGAGGTCGCTGCCGTCGCCCAGCACGTGCGCGATGGACTCCGGCCGATGGTGCAGATTCACCACGAAGCGCGAGTGTCCGGAGGTCGCGCAGTGCCGGATGATGCGACGCACCATGGGCTCGCCGGCGACGGGAATCGCCGGCTTCGCGCGGATGTCGGTGAGAGGGCGGAGCCTGGTGCCCAGTCCTGCGCAGAGGACCAGCACCGGCGTGTCAGGCGGCAGCACTCAGCTGGCTCCGAACACCATGTGACCCGCGTCCTCACCCCGCTCGGCGCAGTGCTGCACGTACAACGCCCGGTAGGAGCTGAGGATGTACTCGAGCGGGCCGCGGCCCAGCAGGTTGGCCGTTTCGTGAATGCCCGCAGCCGATCCCTCGATCTCGACGAACGTGCCGATCGGGGTCTCGTCGATGGCCACGGTCACGTCGCCGCGGACGTACTCCTCGCGATACTTTTCATAGCGGAACCAGACGGCGAAACCGAGCCGCTCGAAGATGCTGACGATGAGCGGACCGTCGCCGACGACCGACTCGAGCTCTTCGCGAAGCTTCATCGTCGACGGCTGCGGCGGGCCCTTGAAGGTGACGTATGCGCGCTCCGCCTCGATCCGGACACGCAGGGCACACCGGGTGTCGCGCAGGGTGCCGACGGCCGTGTCGAGGAGAGCGTCGGACTGCAGCCTGCGGGCGCGCAGGAGCGAGGCGCCCGATGCGCGAACGGCAGTCCGCGCCTCGTCGGCGGTCTCGAACCTCAGCTTGATCTCGCGCTCCAGCGCTCCGGCCACCCGCTAACTGTACGCGAAGTCCGTGCGGGCGGTCCGCGGCTGTCGCGGACGACATCGTCGCGTCAGGTGAAACGCGAAGGCATCGAGGTACCGACGAGAGGGGGGCGACCAACGGCCTTGCCAACCACCAGCACCTTCATCGTGCTGCCAAGCCCGGACGGGAGCACAAGCGTCTTGAAGGCCAACCGCTCGCGCGCGTCGAAACCATCGAGCAGATCCGCCGCGAGAGCCATCAGGAAGTACGTCTGGTCCATCAACCCCAGCGTGACGCCCCCTTCGGACTCGGCGGCCTCCCTCACGGCGCCGAAGTCGACGTCGACGGTGACGTCCCGTTCACCGGGACAGGTGAGCCAGTCGCCGGCGTCGAACGGCGCCGCGTGGTGCCGCACGACGCTCGCCAGCGTGCTGCGCCAGCCGCGGCCTCCCGATTCTTCCCGCCTGCCGAATCCGTAGTCGATCAGGAGCATGAACCCGCGCTGCAGGCGACGTACGGCGTCTGCCACCCAGTCGAGCGCGGCCAGCGACACTTCCACCCGGGCCCCTGGGGGCAGGGGAACGCCCGTGCGGCGCAGGTGCGCCTCGAGCCGTGGCGTAGACGGCGGCCCGTGCAGCAGGGCGAGTCGCCCGCCGTGTGCCGTGACGAACACCTCCCGCAACCCATCGTCGTGCATCTCGAGCACGTGTGCGGGCATGGCGTCCAGCAGTTCGTTGGCCACGAGCACGCCCTCGAATGACGGCGGCAAGCAATCGTTCGAGGTGACGGGGAGGGAAGGGGCGTCGGCCAACGTGCCCAGTTGCGCCGCACGGGCGGCGGCGCTGCGCTCGACCAGGTGCAGGGAGCAGCGGGCGAACACGCGTGGCGCCTCGTGCGCGAGCGCCCCGAGCAGGTCGCGCGCGAGGCGTCCATCGCTCGCGCCGGCTTCGACGATGGTGAACGGGGTGGCGGAGGGCAGGGCCCCGGCCATCTCGGCGACCTGGCGCGCGAGCAGGCGCCCGAAGAGGGGCCCGGTGTCCACGTTGGTAAAAAAATCGCCCGCGCGGCCAGAGCGTCTGGCGGCGCGGGCGTAATAGCCGAACTCGTCGTGGTAGAGCACCAGGTCCATGAATGCGGCCACGGTAAGGGGGCCGCGTTCACGGATCTGGTCGAGGAGCACCCTACTCCTTGCGGATGGTCACGAAGACCTCGCCGTCGCCGCGCCAGATGAGAATGCGCGCGATGCGGCCCGAGGCGATGCGCTGCAACTCCCGCCCGGCCTCCGCCGCGCTCGAGACGGCCTGGCCGTTCACGGAGAGGATGACGTCGCCCTGCCGCAGGATTCCGGCCGACGGACCGTTCTCGTCCACGTCGGTGACGAGCGCGCCCGTCTGACCCGAGGGCAGCTGCAGGCGCCGCGCGATCTGCGGCGACAGGTTGCCGAGCGTCAGGCCGAAGCTCTCCTGGCCCTGCTCCTCGGGCTGATCCCGTTCCGGCGCCCCGCCCTGGCGCCCGCCACGCTCGGCGTCGAGATCGAGCTCCTCGACGGTCGCGGTGAGCGTCTGTTCGCGGCCATTGCGGACGATCCTGAGGGCCGCCTGCGAGCCCGGCTTCGTGGCGCTCACCAGCTTCTGCAGGTCGGTGGTGTTCGAGATCTTCTTGCCGTTGTACTCGAGGATCACGTCTCCGGGCTTGACGCCGGCCTTGTCTGCCGGCCCGCCAGGGGCGACGCTGGAGACCAGAGCCCCGGCCCTCGACTTGAGGCCGAAGTCCTCGTACGCCTCTCGCGGCACGGCCGTCATCTGCAGGCCGATTCGGCCCCGGATTACCTTGCCCTGATGCAGCTGCGGCAGCAGGTCGCGCACCGTGTTGATGGGAACGGCGAAGCCAATGCCGATGTTCCCCTCGGCGCGGGCGTTGGTGAAGATCATCGTGTTGATGCCGATGACCTCGCCCCGCAGGTTGAGGAGCGGCCCGCCCGAATTCCCGGGATTGATGGCCGCGTCGGTCTGAATCATCTCGTTGGTGCGGCCGTCTGTCGTGAACGGGCGCTGCATCGCGCTCACCACGCCAACGGTGACCGTCCAGCCCTGGTTGAACGGGTTGCCAATGGCCATCACCCAGTCGCCTGCCGCCATCTGCGAGGAATCGCCAAATCTTGCTTCGGGCAGCGGGTGGTTGGGCTTCTCAGTGAGCTGGATGAGCGCGGTGTCCGTCAGCGCGTCCTTGCCAATCAGCTTCGCGGCGTAGGTCTGGTCGTCCTCCTCGCCGAACAGCGACACCTCGATCTTGGTGGCCCCGTCGATCACGTGATTGTTCGTGAGGATGTAGCCGTCCTTGTTGATGATGAAACCGGTGCCTGCGGCGACGGCGACGCGCTCCCGCGGGCGTCGATTGCGCCGCGGCGACTGGTCGTCCTCAGGGGAGTCCTGCCCGCCCGGCGGCTGGCCGAAGAACCGGCGGAACAGGTCGTCTGGCGCACCGCCGCCTCCGCCCGGACCACCACCGCCGAAGAACTCGGAGAGGTCCTGGCCCTTCTGCTCCGACTCCGTCCGGATGTTGACCACCATCGGCTGCTGCGCCTTGGCGACGTTCCTGAACGTCTGGGCGTCGAGCGGCCCCGCTACCGGCGTGCTGTTGGTCTGGGGGATCGCGAGGCTCTGCGCTGCAGATGCCGGCGTCAGCTCCAGCCGGGAGGCGATCACCATCCCGACTGCCAGGGACGAGACGGCAATGAGCAGGGCGTAGAAGAGCGTCGTCTTGCGCGTGGACATCGTTCCTCCGTATTACGCGAGCGTGAGCATCGACGTCTGCAGGGCGCCGCTCACCTGGGCTGAATCCCGGCCGACGATCATGTTGATCTCCGTCCGCACCCCGAAGTCTGGGAAGTACAGGCCGGGCTCGATGGTAAAGCCCGTGCCCGGCAGCAGGCGGCGGTCGTCGTGCGTCTCGTAGTCATCCATATTAACGCCCGTTCCGTGCACCGACTCGCCGAGGCTGTGTCCGGTCCGATGCAGGATCCGTGCACCAAAGCCGGCGGCCCGCAGTACTGTCGCCGCCGCGCGGTCGACCTCCCAGCCGCAGACCTCCCGACCGGCCGTGACACGCGACCGGATCAGGTCTATGGCCGCGTCGCGGGCGGCCATCACGGCCGCGAAGGCCTCGGCCAGCCGGGGCGGCACGGCCCGGCCGCTGTAGCCCACCCACGTAATATCGGCATACACCGCCCTGGGCCTGTTGAGTTTGCCCCACAGATCGAGGAGCACGACCTCGTCAGGTCCAATCTGGCGGCTCCGCTGTGCCGTGGGCAGGTAGTGCGGGTTGCCCGCATTCTCCTGGGCGGACACGTTGGGCTCCGAGTCGCTGACCAGCCCTTCCTCACGGAACCACCCGACCATGAGCTGCTGGACGTCGAATTCGCTGGTCGCCACTCCATCACGCAGCCGTCGGGCTATCGTGTCGAACGCCTGATCCTTGATCCGGTACAGGGCTGCCGAGGCGCGGAGGTGCGAATCGATCGCCTCATCGTCCCAGACGGCGGAGAACCGCTGGATCAGGTCGCCGGACGATGTCACGTCCACGCCGCACTGGCGGACGAGCTCCACCGTTCCGGCATCCACACGTGCAACGTACGGTATCGCGTTGCCCGGCGAGTACTCCATCGCGACGCGGCTCAGGCCGCCGAGCAGGACACGAAGCCCCTCTTCGAGCTGCGCACGCCCGCCGTAGAAACGGGTCGAGCCCGGCAGGTGCGAGAGGGTGTGCGGTTCGATGGCGTGGACCAGCGCGCGCGGATCGCCTTCGGCCGGGATGAGGTAGTACCAGCGCCGCGTGGCGAGGTGGCCACCCTGTCGATGCACGCCGGTGAGATCCGCCGCGATCGGGTTCAGGCCACGGAAGTCGTACAGCAGCCAGCCGTCGATGCCGTCTGCCCGCAGCGCCGCCTGAATCGCCGCGACGTCCAGCGCCGCCGCCACCAGCCCTTCCGTCATGCTACCTCCAGTATAGACGCGCTCTCCCGCGGCGGCGGTCGGTCCAAATGCGCGGCCCGGGCGTCCAAAAGGCTGGGACTGCCGACGGTATAATCCGGACGAGGCGAGGGAGTCTATGAGCGCACGTGTCCAGATCCGAGCGATGTCCGTAATCATCCTGCTGGCTGGAGCCGTGCTGACGGCCGGTCAGGCCCCCACGCCGCCCCAGGAGCCGATTGTCCAGGGCCCGACCTTCAAGACAGAGGTCGAGTACGTGGAGGTGGACGCGCTGGTCACCGATCAGCAGGGCAATCTGGTTGGCGACCTGAAGAAGGAGGACTTCCAGGTCTTCGAGGACGGCAAGCCGCAGACGATCACGAACTTCTCGGTCGTCAACATTCCGATCGAGCGTGCGGAGCGCCCGCTGTTCGCGGCCCGCCCCATCGAGCCGGACGTCCTCTCCAATGAGCGGCCGTTCGACGGCCGCGTCTACGTGCTCATCCTCGACGATCTGCACGTCGATGCGCTCCGGACACAGCGCGTGAAGCAGGCGGCACGGCAGTTCATCGAACGCAACCTGGGCGCCAACGATCTCGCGGCCGTCATCTTCACCGGCGGGCGCGCCGACGCGGCGCAGGAGTTCACCGGCAACAAGCGCCTGCTGCTGCGTTCCATCGACCAGTTCATCGGCCGCAAGCTCCCGTCGCCGACCTTGTCGCGCAACGAGCAGTTCCAGCGACAGGCCGACCTCGGGATCACGTCGTCGGGCGGCGGCCCACTGAGCCAGGGCGTGCCCGACCAGTACGAGGTCGAGCGGGGATACAACGCGCAGAACATGCTGCGCACCCTCCGTCAGGTGTCGGATTGGTTCGGCGGCGTCCGGGGCCGTCGCAAGACCCTGCTTCTCTTCAGCGAAGGCATCGACTACGACCTCACCGACATCATCCGGTCGTTCGACCAGCCCACCAACATCGCCAGTTCGCTGCTCACCGACATTCGCGACACCATCACGGCCTCGGCGCGCTCGAACGTCAGCATCTACGCCGTCGATCCCCGCGGCCTGGCGACGCTCGGCGATGACACGATCGGCGTCACGGGCTTCGCGGACCAGATCGACCCGGGCGCGAACATCGGCCTCAATTCGCTGCGCAACGAGCTATGGCTCTCGCAGCAGAGCCTGCGGACTCTCGCCGAGGAGACCGGAGGGGCCGCAGCCGTCAACCGGAACGACACGTCGGGCTTCCTCGATCGCGTCGTACGTGACAACAGCATGTACTACGTGCTGGCCTACTACCCGCCCAGCAAGAAGGCCGACGGCAAGTTCCACCGGATCGAAGTGAAGGTCAACCGGCCCGGACTTACCGTTCGCAACAGGCGGGGGTATGCCACCCCGAAGAAGAGCCCGGCCCGCAACACGAAGACCGGCGGCATGCCGGCGGAGGTCTTCGAGGCGTTGAACAGCCCGATTCCGGTGAGCGGCCTGGCGATGCGTGTGTTCGCCGCTCCCTTCAAGGGGCCGCAGCCCAACGCGTCGGTGCTCGTGGGCATCGAGATGAGCGGCCGCAGCCTCAGTCTCGCGCCCAACAGCAAGGTCGACATCTCACTGATGGCGATCGACAACAAGTCGAAGATCTTCGGAGCGCGGACCGACGCCCTGTCGCTCAACCTGCGGCCCGAGACGAAGGAGCGAATCGAGCAGACCGGCATTCGTGTCCTCAACCGCCTCGAACTGCCCCCGGGCCGGTACCAGATCCGCGCGGCCACCAAGGACAACGCGAACGCCAACCTCGGAACGGTGATCTACGACCTCGAGGTGCCGGACTTCTACAAGCAGCCGATGGGGCTGAGCGGGCTGGCCATCACGTCGATGGCGGGCTCCGCCATGAGCACCGCGCGACCAGACGAGCAGTTGAAGTCCGTACTGCCCGCGGCGCCCGTCGGCCTGCGCGCGTTCCCGCAGAACGACGAGATCGCGCTGTTCGCCGAGGTGTACGACAACACGGGCAAGCAGCCGCACAAGGTGGACATCGTGGCCTCGATTCTCACCGACGAAGGCAAGGTGGTGTTCAAGACCGAGGACGAGCGAGATTCCAGCGAACTGCAGGGATCGAAGGGCGGGTTCGGCTATACGACCCGGATCCCGCTGTCGGATGTGCCCCCCGGCCTCTACGTCCTGCAGGTCGAGGCGCGCTCGCGCCTGGGCACCGACAACAACACCGCCGTCCGCCAGGTGCAGTTCCGTGTCGTTCCGGCAATGCGCGGGTCGCAACGGTAAGTCCCGCGCCCCTGCGTCTCGCCCTGGCGCCTGATGTGGCGGCCGGCACACGCAGCGACCGTCAGGGGAGGGGAGCGGGCACTCAGGCCCTCTCCGCCCCGTTCGTCGTTCCGGCGCTGGCCGATTCTGCACGCTTCGCCGCGCATCTCCTAATCGGCCGCTCTCGCCCGCCGGCCGAACCATCCCTGGGCCTACCCCCGGCACCAGTCCGACCCGGTTCGGCCGTCGCCCGAGCCGACTCAAGCATCAACCTCCCGCCGCCGATTACCGGACTGTCATGTCGTGTCTGTTGAGTGGCGGAGCACATGTCGACTGAAATCACCGAACTCGGATTGAAGAGGCCGCTTGCGCCCCCAGGGCCCGTACCCGCACCAGGGCCGCAAGTGGAATCGAGGGCCTCTGTGCCTGCGCCAGACGTCACCGAGCACCACACGGACGGACTGTCCCGGTTCCTCGTGCGTCTATGCGATCTGCTCACCGAACTCGGGCCGCTGGCCGACCCGCCGGACGCAGACGTGTTCAGTGCCCGGCTCGAGGCATGCCGAAAAGCGGTCTCCGCTGGACCCGCGGGCAGCGCATCTGGTGTCGCGACCGAGTTCCTCGCCGCCTGCCGGGAGCACCTCACGCTGTCGCGCGCGTATCATCGCGATCGAGAGAAGGAGCTCACCGAACTCATTGCCATCCTCAGGGATGCCGCCAAGCTGTCCCTCGGCGAGTCGGCCGAGTTCCACGCGCAGGTGCTGGCCAGTTCGAGCCGGTTCGATGCCATTGCCGAACTCGGAGACATCCGCGACCTGCGACGCCGCCTGGGGCAGGAGGTCGGCGTGCTTCGGAAGGCCGTCGCCGAGAAGCAGCAGCGGGACGAACAGGCCTACACCCAGCTGACCCACCGGGTCGAGTCGCTGCAGTCCAAGCTCGCGGAACTCGAGCTCGAGGTCGCCTCCGATCCCCTGACGCGCGTGGCCAACCGCGGGCACTTCGACCGCATGCTGACGCGCATGGTCGAGCAGGCGCGCCAGAAGGGAACCGCGCTGTCGCTGGCGATGATCGACGTCGATCACTTCAAGCAGATCAACGACTCGCACGGGCATCCCATCGGCGACCGCGTGCTCCTGTGCATCGCGCAGCTGCTCGCCAAGGGCGTGCGCACGTCCGATGTCGTGGCGCGCTACGGTGGCGAAGAATTCGCCGTGCTGCTGCCAGGCGCGTCGGTCGGCGAGATCGAGGACCGCTACAACGCGCTGCTGCGGGAGATCGCCGCCACCGCCTACGCCTACGATGTCCTCGGCCGTCGCGAGGTCGTCCGCTTCACGGTGAGCTGCGGGCTCGCGGACCTTCAGGGATCGGAGACGGAAGCCGACCTCGTGAAGCGCGCCGACGAGGCGCTCTACGAGGCGAAGCGTCGCGGGCGAAACCGGGTCGTGGCCCGGAAGCGTTCGCTGCTCGGTCGTATGCTGGCACGCGGCTGATCACGCCCGGCCGGCCGCGTCGACCACGGCCGCCGCAGCGTCGCGTGACGAAACCACCTCGAAGAACCTGATCGGCCGCTGCTTCCCGCGGATAGGCGTGTCCGGCATGGGCCGGCACGTGAACTCGTCCCTCACCGCCTCGTAGGTCGTGTCGGTGATGAGGATCGTCGTCCCGAACTCCTTGTTCAGCGCCTGCACGCGGGACGACGTGTTCACACCGTCCCCGACGACGGTGTATTCCAGCCTGCGGGTCGAACCGATGTTCCCGACGATCACTTCGTCGGTATGGATACCGATGCCGATCGACATCGGTGGCTTGCCGACGATCGCGCGGTCCGCGTTGATCTTGCCGAGCAGCGCCTTCATCCGCAGTGCGGCGCGGACGGCCCGGGCCGCATGATCCGGCTGATCACCGAGTGAGCCGAAGACGGCCATCATGCCGTCCCCGATGAACTTGTCGAGCACGCCACCCTGCTCGAACACGGCTTCCACCATCTCCGAGAAGTACGCGTTCAGGAAGCTCACGACCTGCTGCGGCGTCATCTGCTCGGCCATCCCCGTGAAGTTGCGGATGTCGGAAAAGAGAATCGTCACGACCCGCGCCTCGCCGCCGAGGTTGACGTCCCCCTTCAGGATCCGTTCGGAGACCTGCGTCGCGATATAGCGGCCGAAGACTTCCTTGACGCGGTCGCGCTCCCGCAGGCCGGCAGCCATGCTGGTCATCGAGGCGGCGAGCGATCCCGCAATGTCGGCGCCGGCCACTTCCGTCCTGGCCTCGAGGTCGCCGCCGCCAAGGCGCGCGGCAAACTGCTTCAGGGCGACGAGCGGGCGCTCGATGGAGTCGGCGGTCTGGTGAGCCAGCACGAGGCTCACGATGACCAGCAGGCCGATGCCGACGAGCAGTTCCCGCTCCACCACGCTGAGTGCCGCGAGTTCCTCCGCTTCGTCAATCTCGGCGAGCACGACCCAGGGCTGCCGTCCCAGCGTGGACGGGCTCTTGATGGCCCGGTAGAAGTACAGCCGCCGCCGGCCCTCCAGGTTGGTGCCGACCACCGAGCCGGTGCCCTGGGTGATCCAGGCACGCTGGACCGCCTCGTACGACTGCACGCGGGAGCCGATACGCGCGGGGTCGGGATGGCCGATTACGTCGCCCTCGCCGTCGACGATGACCGCGTAACCGCTTGCGTTGAAGCGGGCGGCTCCCGCGAGTTCGGCCATCGCGGACTGGAGATCGAACACCGCCGTGATGACGGCGATCACCGCGCCATCCGGTCCCGTCACGGGCTGCGCGAGCGTCATCACCTCCCGGCCGAACGCCCTCGACTTGAAGGGCTCGGACACGAATGCCGTGCCGTCGAGGCCGTACGCCACGGCCACGCGGTTGAGCGGCTCGGGCAGCCCCTCGGCGCTCGTGGCGAGGACGTCGCCGCCGCTGCTCACGATCCGCAGCTGCAGGTAACGAGGCTGCACGGCGGCGGTCAGTCGCAGGCGCTCACCAAGCCCCGAGGCGTCCGGCCTCGCGAGCATCGGCGCGACGAGGCCGGCGAGCTGCTCGAGCACCGAGCGCGTGTTGCGGATGTCGGCGCCGACCTGTCCCTCGATGATGGCGGCCACGTTGCCGAGGCCGAGCCGGATTTCGGCTTCCACGCCCTGTCTGGCGGTGGTGTAGCCCCAGCGACCGACGAGGACCGCGGACATCAGCACCCCTCCGGCAATCGCGGCGGCGAGTGCGATGAAGAACCCGTGCGTGTACCGCGCGAGCCATCGTCTTCGGAGCAGGAAGATGAAGAGGGCGAAGCCGGCGGCCCAGACAACGATGGACAGCGTCTGGAGCAGGGCGAAGGGTGCGATGGACACGGGCGGCGCCCGGATTATACGTGGGAAAAACGAAAGGGCCGGGCGCCCGCGGCGGCCCGGCCCTGGATGGTGCGGGGGAGCGCCCCCGTTACTTCTTCGCGGCGTCGGCCGCCGGGGCGTCCAGCGACTTCACCTTCGCGGGCTTCACGGTGCCGTTCGCGTGGGTGAAGTTCCAGTTGTTCGACTTCATCTTCGCGCTGTAGGGCGTCTCGATGACGATGGTCTGGACCTCGCCAGGCTGGAGCAACCCGTTGATCACGCCCCGGCCTCCCCCGACGATGGCGCCGGCGGAGTCGTACCAGGTCTCGGCCACCATCAGCCGAGCGATCGGGCCTACCGACGCATTGCGCACCTTGAGCGTGGTCTGCACCTTGTTCTGGCCGGGGATCGCCTTCGTCGTCGGCTGGGTGAACTCGATCGTCGCTTCCCCCTTCATCGGCGGCACGATCTTTCGGCCGCCCAGGACGGGCTTCAGCGGTTCCTGAGCCTGACCCGCAAACGCGGCGCCGGCGAGCATCGTAGAGCTGACAAGCATCGCGGCGACGGCAACACGCACGCGCATATCGATCCTCCGGAAGAAAGTCGCAGTCAAGAAAACAGAGGCGAAGATTATACAGCAGTCGGGCTACATTTCCCCGTTCCAGTCCTCGGGTTCGGGGCTCACGGTGCGCACGATCTCCATGTGCCACTTCCCGCCGCCCCAGGGCTCGATGACCTCCGCCGCCACGACGTCGACCAGCAGCTCCGAGAACAGGCGGCCCTCCGGATCACCTTCGAGGTGATACGCCGGGTCGTCCCAGCCGAAGTTAGGATAGAGCATCAGCGTCAGGAACAGGTCGTATCCATCGTCCACAACGATGAGCTGGCCACAGGGGCGCTTCAGCGTCGAGTGATAGATCAGGTACTTCTCGGCACTGTGGGCGCGGATGTAGCGCTTCAGCGCGAACTCGCGGGCGACGATCTCCTCGACGGCGATCTTCTTGTCCCAGCAGTCGCGGCAGTACTTCTCCTCGCCGCGGGGCTCCGAGACGTCCTTGGCGCCGCACAATGCGCAGCGAGCCTTGACGACCGTCTTGCGTGGCATCCCTTCAGTCTACCACCGTGCCTCGGCCGCGAGGCAGGGCGGCCGTGCGCGCGGCAGGCACATCCAGGACCGGGAATCCGCCAGAGACCGACCCGGAGCCGCTGCTGGTTTGGACGGTCCGTGGGGGCCGTCGGCCGGGTTCGTACGCGGCGACGGCGGCGGGAACTGCGTTCCCCGCCGCCGCCGTGGCTGCTGAGACGTATCGCCGCTCTACTGTTGACGCGCCCGTTCGTAGATCCCGACCAGCTCGCCCTGCGCGACGATCTTGCCTTCCATCGCCTTCAGCAGTCCCGCCTTGTCGAGACCCTCTTTGGTGTCGACAGGCGCGTTCAGCGCGTAGACCGTGAACCGGTAGTGATGCGGGGAGCCGGGTGGCGGTGCCGGACCGCGGTAGCCCGGTTCCATCGAAGGCTGACCCGGGCGCTGGAACGCCATGAAGCCATTGGCGCCGTTGATCGCGCCGACGAGCCCGGGCGCCGTGATCGAGGCACCGGCGGGCACGCCTTCGGGCAGGCCCGCGGCGGTGCCGGGGATCTTGTAGATCACCCAGTGCACGAAGGGCCCTCGCCCGCCGAAGTTCGCGTCGGGGTCGTCGAGGATGAGCGCGAACTCCTTGGTCGTGGCGGGCGCGCCCGCCCACGCGAGCGCCGGCGAGACGTTGCGGCCGTCGGCGGTGACGTCCTTAGGCAGGGGCTCGTTGTGCTTGAACGACGGGCTCGTCACCGTCAGCGTCGCGGGCGCCTGGGCTGCAGCCTGCAGCGCCCCGACCGCCAGAAGGATCAGCGCCAGGGCGGCACCGCGAAAGGCTGAATGTCGGACCATGTCTCTCCTCGGAGTGAAGGGCGTCAGCGGCTCACGGCGATTCGCCGGGCCAGTGCCGGCGCATACATCCGCTCGACGTACTCCTTGACCATGCGACGTGCGGAGAAGGCCGGCGCGACCGTGCGGATGGACTCCTTCACGACGGCCAGCCACCGGCGCGGCACGCCTGCGGCGTCCCGTTCGTAGTAGCTCGGCACGATCTCCTGCTCGAGCAGGGTGTAGATCGCATCGGCGTCGGCAGCGTCCTGCGCGTCGCTGTCCTCGCCGGCGTTGCCGCCGTCGATGAGCCAGCCGTTCCGCCTGGTGTAGCCCTCGGCCCACCAGCCGTCACCGATGCTCAGGTGGGGCACGCCGTTGATTGCCGCCTTCATCCCGCTCGTGCCGCTGGCCTCGAGCGGCTTGCGCGGGTTGTTCAGCCACACGTCGCATCCCTGCACGAGGAAATGAGCGACGTGCAGGTCGTAGTCGTCCACGAAGGCGATGCGCCCGCCGAACATCGGGTCGAGCGCGCGCCGGTAGACCCGCTGCAGGTGGTGCTTGCCCACCTCGTCGGCCGGGTGCGACTTGCCGGCAAAGACGATCTGCACCGGTCGCTCCTTCGACGAGAGGATGCGCTGTAGCCGCTCGGCGTCGTGGAACACCAGCTCCGGCCGCTTGTAGCCGGTGAAGCGGCGCGCGAAGCCGATCGTCAGCGCCTCGGGTTCGAGCAGCGTCCCGGCGGCCACGACACGCGGTGTGCCCACGCGCTCGACGGTCCAGCGGTTGCGCGCCCGTTCGCGGACGAAGGTGAAAAGATAGCGCCGCAGCGACTGCCGCACGGCCCAGAGTTCCTCGTCCGGGATGGCCAGCACGCCGTCCCACAGCGCCGGGTCGTCGTGCCGGTCCAGCCAGTCGCTTCCCAGGTACTTCGTGAAGAGGTCGGCGAGGTCCGGCGCAATCCAGGTGGGCACGTGGACGCCGTTGGTGAGCGCGCCGACCGGGATGCGGTCCTCCGGCAGCTCGGGCCACATCGACGACCACATCGACCGCGTCACCTGCCCGTGCAGGTCGCTGACCGCATTCACCGAGCCGGCCGATCGCAGCGCGAGTGCCGTCATGTTGAACAGCATCCCGCTGCCGTTGTCGTGGGAGCCGAGTTCCAGGAACCGCTCGCGGTAGGCGCCGAGCGTCCCCCAGCACCCGGCCAGGTGCTTCTCCACGAGGTGGAACGCGAAGGCATCGTGGCCTGCGGGCACGGGCGTGTGCGTCGTGAAGACGGTGGTCTCGCGGATCTGCGCCAGCGCCTCGTCGAACGAGGCGCCCGCCTCGATGAGGTCGCGAATGCGCTGCAGCACCACGAAGCCGGCGTGCCCCTCGTTCAGGTGGAACACGGCGGGCTCGATGCCCAGGGCCTTCAGGGTGCGCACGCCGCCGATGCCGAGGATGATCTCCTGCTGGATCCGCGTCTCCCGATCGCCGCCGTAGAGGCGCGCGGACAGCTCGCGATCCCAGGGCGCGTTCTCCTCGAGGTCCGTATCGAGCAGGTACAACGTGACGCGGCCGAGGCGCACCCGCCACACCTGCACCAGCACGGTGCGGTCCCCGAGCGGGACCGCCGACACCAGCGGGTTGCCGTCGGGGCCGGCCGCCTTCTCGATGGGCGCGTCTGCCCAGTTCAGCCGCTCGTAGCTTTCCTCCTGCCAGCCTTCTGCCGACACGTGCTGGTGGAAGTAGCCCTGCGGGTACATGAAGCCGATGCCGATGAGCGGCACGCCGAGATCCGCCGACTCCTTGCAGTGATCGCCCGCGAGCACGCCGAGGCCCCCGGCGTAGATCGGCAGCGACTGGTGCAGCGCAAATTCGGCCGAGAAGTAGGCGATGGTGCCGCCCGTGAGCTGTGGGTGCCTGGTCGCGAACCAGGTGTGCCCCGATGTCCGGGCCGCGTCGAGCGCCGCGATCGCGGCGTCGTAGCGCTGCAGGAAGTCGGGATTGGCAGCAGCCGCGTCGAGTTTTTCACGCGGGATGATCCAGAGCAGGCGCACCGGGTTGTGCGCCGTTTCCCGCCACAGCGTGTAGTCGAGCCGGCGGAAGACCTCGCGGCCGTCGTCGTTCCAGCTCCACCAGAGATCCACGGCGAGTTCGTCGAGGCGGTTGATGCGATCGGGAAGGGGCGGCAAGTCAGCGTAACGCATGTATCTGCTCGTCATCGTAGTGGCCTTGAGGAAACAGCGTCAACGCCGGAACGCGTCGCCGTCCTGACAGAAGTGTCGCGTGCCGCGGCTGGTACAATGCCGCGGCGTGATTCTGCGCCTGCTTCGTGTCGCCCTGCTCACCGCGGTCGTCGGGTTCGTGACGTCCGCGGCGCGCGCCCAGGACCCACCTCCACGTATCGGTCCCTTCGTGCTCGACGTGCACGGGACGGTGCCCCGCTTCCCGAGCGACGATCAGCAGCTTGCCGACAGCCGCGCCCTCCTGCTGCGCGAGCTGCCGGGAGCAGGACTCGGACTGCACACGAGTGCGTACCTCTATCCGCTCCGATGGAAGGCCGTGACGTTCGGCATCGGTGGCGACCTGACGCTTGCGCGGTCGTCGAAGGCCGCGCCGCAGATCGCCCAGGGTGTCGTCGGCCGGGCGGTGACGGAGACCTTCTCGCACATCGCACCCGAAATCTCCTTCAACTTCGGCGACGGCGACGGCTGGAGCTACATCAGCGGGGGTATCGGTCCCGGTGTCTGGTCGCTCGTGCCGGAGGGGTCCGTGGATTCCCCCGCGGATACCGAGCGGCTGCAGACGATCAACTACGGGGGCGGGGCGCGCTGGTTCATCAAGCCCCACCTCGCGTTCAGCTTCGACGTCCGTTTCTACGCGATCAACCCGGGCACGCCTGTGCTCGGCCGCCCCGGCGGACCACGCAAGACGCTGGTCTTCATGGGCGCCGGTATCTCGGTCAAGTAGCGGCCCGATGTGCTGAACCTGCCTCGGCCGATGGCCCACCACGTCCCTGACCGCCGCCGTCCGGATGTGCCCGGGCTGGAACGTTGGTCGCTCCACTCGCGTAGACATACCTAGATGGGCTGGCAACAGCCGTCCGCGGGGCGTTCGTTCCGCACGGCGCGACTGGCGGGCGCCGGACTGATCTCGGCGGTGGCAAGCGTGGCGGCCCTGTACCTGCTGTTGCCGCTCGCTGCCCGCGCCTTCGTCCGGATGCTGACGCTGACGGTCAACGGGTGTGTGTGGCTGGCGGCGTCCATGAGTGCGGGCGCCGACCCGTGGACGATCGTGTCGGCCGTGGGCCGCGCGGCCGGTGACGCCCTGGCCACGAGGGAAGCGTCGGGTTTCCTGCTCGGGCTCGTCGTGGTGGGCGGCCTGGCGTTCTTCTGGCTGCAGCGGCTACTCGGTGCTGAAGAGGAGTCTTCGCGATGATCCGGAACGGCGGCATTGGCCTTCTGGTGGTATGTGCACTGCTCGGTGGGGTGTCGGCGGCTCGGGCGCAGGACCGGCCTGACGCGCGCCTCCGTGCCGACGTCGAGCGCCGGTTCGAGGTGCTGCCGCTGCGCGAAGGGCTTGCGCTGCGGCCGAGGGACGCCGCGCGAGGGGTCCGCCTGGTCGAGATGACGGGCGGGGCGATCGCCCTCGACGGCGTGCCGGCCACCGGGGCGGAGCTGCGAACCCGCCTCGGGGCGGACGCCGACCTGGTGCTGCGCCTGTCGTACCTGACCGACGCGGAGCGCCGCGCGCTGTTCGGCGCGCTCCCCGCCGCGCCACCCTCTCCTGCGGCTCCCCCTGCTTCCACCACCCCCGGCGCCGACATCCCGGAGCCGCCGCCACCCCCGGCACCGCCACCGCCGCCCCGACCGCGCGATCTGAGCGGCGACCGCGTCCGCATCGGCGGCAGCGTGGACGTACGCGAGGGGGAGACCATCGATGGCGACGTGGTCGCCGTGGGCGGGTCGGTGAACGTCGACGGCGAGGTGCTCGGTGATGTCGTCGCCGTGGGCGGCAGCGTCAAGCTTGGCCCGGACGCCAACGTCGAGCGCAGCGTCGTCGCCGTGGGCGGTGCGGTGTCCCGCGACCCGGGTGCGAAGGTCGGCGGCAAGGTTCAGGAGATCGGACTCAAGGGTTTCGACTTCGGTGAGTGGAGCTGGCGTCGGAATCCTGTGGGCGACTGGTGGGGCGCGATGGTCGGGTCGGCGTTCGCCCTGGTCGGCACCCTGGCGCGCGTGGCGGTGTTGTGCCTGCTCGCCGCCCTTGTCGTGCTCTTCGGCCGCGATTACATGGAGCGAGCCGGTGTGGTGGCACAGCGCCAGTCCCTGAAGGCGGGGCTGGTCGGGTTCCTCGCGCAGCTCCTGTTCCTTCCCCTCCTCATCATCACGATCGTCGTGCTGGTGCTCACCATCGTGGGCATTCCGTTCCTGCTGCTCCTCCCGTTCGCCATCCTGGCGGTCGCGGTCTTCGGCCTCGTAGGATTCACGGCGGTCGCGCACCTCATCGGAGGTGCCGTCGCGCGCCGCATGGGCTGGCCTGACAACAACCCCTACGTGGTGACCGTGACGGGCGTGCTGATCGTGATGGCGCCGGTGATTCTGTCGCGGCTGATCGGCCTGGGTGGGGGCGGGCTGTTCCCCGTCACCATGTCACTGGGCATCGCGGGGGCGCTGATCGAGTACCTGGCGTGGACGGTGGGATTCGGAGCCGTTGCGCTGGCGCGCTTCCATCGGCGCGGCGTCCCGGAACCGCTGGCGTAGCCGCAGGGATACGAGGGAGTCGGGTGCGGTCGGGTGCGCGGGCTGCAGGCCGGGTTACCCAGCCGCAGCCCGCACCTGTCTACTGGCCGGAGGCCTTCTTCGCTGCCGGCGCGAGCGGGGTCTTGAGCTCGCCCAGTCTCGCGGCCATGTCCTGCGCCGACGTCGCGAGGCGGTTGGCCACCTCCTTGTCGATGGCCTGGATACGGCCGTCCTTGCCGATATAAAACGTCCAGCGGTTCGCGAACCCGCGTTCGTGCAGCACACCGTACGCCTTGGCCGTGGCCTTGGTCGGATCGCTCAGCAGCGGGAAGTCTGCCTTGTGTGCTTCGGCGAACGCCTTGTTCCCCTGGGCGCCGTCGAGCGCGTCAACGCTGGCCATGAAGTAGGTCACGTCGTACTTCCGGATCAGGTGACCGTTTTCCGCCAGCGACTTGCACTCGATCGTGCATCCCTGCGTGAAGGCCTTGGGGAACCAGGCCAGGACGACGGCCTGCTTGCCCTTGAAGCTCGACAGCGAGTAGGTCTTGCCGTCGGTGGCCTGCAGCGTGAAGTCCGGCGCCGGGTCACCCACCTTCAGTTCCTGCGCCGCGACCGGCACGGCCGCCAGTCCGGCTACGACCGCCATTGCGAACACCAGTGCTTTCATTGCTCCTCCTGAACTAGAGACTGCATCTTACCCCGTGAGGCTTCAAGACGCCCCGCCAGGCCCCCGCGTTCCCGCCTCCCAGCCCCTGGCGCGTTCGACCGCCGCACGCCAGCGACTCCGCAGCGCCTCGGCCGCCTGCCGCGGCATCCGGGGCTCGAATCGCCGGTCCACCTGCCACTGGCCCGTCAGGTCGTCCGCCGTCCGCCAGACACCGACGCCGAGGCCGGCCAGGTAGGCTGCTCCCAGGGCCGTCGTCTCGGTGACGGCGGGCCGCACGACCGGCACGCCCAGGAGGTCGGCCTGAATCTGCATCAACGTGTCGTTCGACGCGGCGCCGCCGTCCACCCGCAGCTCCGTAGCCGGGATGCCGCAATCCGCGCTCATCGCGTCGAGCAGGTCGGCGACCTGGAACGCGATGCTCTCGAGCGCCGCGCGGGCGAAGTGCCCCGCGGTGGTCCCGCGCGTGATGCCGACGATCGTGCCGCGCGCAAACGGGTCCCAGTGCGGCGCGCCGAGCCCCGCGAACGCCGGCACCAGGTAGACGCCGCCATTGTCCGGCACCGACAGCGCAAGCGGCTCCACGTCGCTCGCGGCGCGGATCAGCCCGAGGCCGTCCCGCAGCCATTGCACCACGGCGCCGCCGATGAACACGCTGCCTTCCAGCGCGTACTCCGTGCGCCCGTTCATCTGCCACGCGATGGTGGTGACCAGCTGGTTGCGTGAAGCGGTCGGCGTCGTGCCGATGTTCTGCAGCAGGAAGCAGCCCGTGCCGTAGGTGTTCTTCGACATGCCCGGCGTGCGGCACATCTGGCCGAAGAGCGCCGCCTGCTGGTCGCCGGCAATACCCGCAATCGGCACCTGTCCGAGGCCGAGCGACGTCGACGTCTCGCCGAACGCGCCGCTCGACGGCTTCACCTCGGGCAGCATCGACGCGGGCACGTCGAACAGGCGCAGCAGCTCCGTGTCCCACTGCAGCGTGTGGATGTTGAACAGCATCGTGCGCGACGCATTGCTCACGTCGGTGACGTGGTGCCGACCCCCGGTCAGTTTCCAGACCAGCCACGTGTCGATGGTGCCGAACGCCAGGCGCCCCGCGGCCGCCCTGTCGCGGGCGCCGGCGACGTGGTCCAGGATCCACCGGATCTTGCTCGCGGAGAAGTAGGCGTCGATCAGCAAACCGGTCTTCTGCTGGACGAGCGGCCCCGCGCCTTCGACCTTGAGCTGCTCGCAGAATTCCGCCGTGCGGCGGTCCTGCCAGACGATGGCGTTGCAGATCGGGTCGCCGGTGTCGCGGTCCCACACGACGGTCGTCTCGCGCTGGTTCGTGATGCCGATGGCGGCAATGTCCCGCGCCTGCAGCTTGGCGCGCCCGAGCGCCTCGATCGCCACGCCGATCTGCGACGCCCAGATCTCCTGCGCGTCGTGCTCCACCCAGCCCGCGGCGGGGAAGATCTGCGTGAACTCCTTCTGGGCGATCGCATGCACGCGGCCGTCTCCGTCGAACACGATCGCACGGGAACTCGTCGTGCCCTGGTCGAGGGCGAGGATGTAGGGCATGGCGGAAGAGTCTACAATGAGCCTCCGCTTCTGACAGGAGGAGGCCGCTGATGCCACGGGGGATCGGCCGCGAGATGCTCGCGGAGTTTCTGGGAACGCTGGTGCTGCTCACGTTCGGCCTCGGCGTCGTTGCACAGACCGTGTTGAGCCGCCAGTCGGCCGGCTCGATGCTGTCGATCAACATCTGCTGGGGAATCGCGGTGGCTGTCGGCGCGTACACCGCCGCCGGCGTCACAGGGGCGCACCTCAACCCCGCCGTGACGATCGCGCTGGCAGCCCTGCGCCGCTTTCCGCCGGTGAAGGTGCTGCCCTATGTCGGCGCACAGTTCGCCGGGGCATTCGCCGGCGCCGCCATCGTCTTTGCCGCCTATGCGGATGCGCTGGCCGCGTTCGATCAGGGGGTACGGCATGTCACGGGCGACCTCGCGACCGCCGGCATCTTTGCCACCTACCCGCAGGCGTACATGGGGCTGATGTCGGGGTTCCTGAACGAGGCGATCGGCACCGCGCTGCTGATGGCCGGGATCCTGGCCATCACCGACAGCCGGAACTCGCCGGTGCCCAACGGCCTGGCGCCGATCGCCGTCGGCCTCGTCGTCGTCGCCATCGGCGCGAGCTTCGGGTTCAACACGGGGTACGCGATCAACCCGGCGCGCGACCTCGGACCGCGCCTCTTTACGGCGCTGGCGGGCTGGGGGGGCGAGGTCTTCACGGCCGCCAACGGCTGGTGGTGGGTGCCGGTCGTGGCCCCGTGCCTCGGCGCCGTGGCGGGAGGGTGGCTGTATGACGCCTGTGTCGGCAACCGCTTCCCGTCGGCCACTGCCGTCACTTAGCACACGTGATCCGGCCCGTGCCTGTCGGGTGCCCGCCCCGCCGGCGGCGGGACTACGGCAGGCGCCACTCAATGCCGATCCAGGCGCCACGCGGCGCGCCGGGGCTCACGAACCGTGGATTCCCGAATTCGTCGCCCAGCACATCGTCGGCCTCACCGAGTACGCCGAAGGTTGCATAGCGCCGGTTGAACAGGTTCGTCACCTGGCCGACCACCGTGACGCGCGAGCCCAGGCGGCGCGACGCGTTCATGTTGACGATGGCATACCCGTCGAGCGGGTCGAGCAGGTTCGCCTCGTCTCCGCGGAAGTACTGGCCCGAGGTGGCCAGGAACGTGCCGGTTACGGCGTTGCGACCGAACACCGTTCCGAGGCGCGCCTTGACGTTGTGACGCGGTACCGACGGCAGTGAACTGCCCGCCCGCACCTCGAGTTCACCGGCCTCCTCGTCGGGATGGTTCGGGCTGCCGATCGTCAGGTCCGACTCGAAGGTCGCCCGAAGGTAGGTATAGCTGGCATTCCACTGCACACGCCGGCCCGCGCGTCCCACCGCCGCCTCGACCCCGCGCCGCAGCGTGTCGCCGACGTTCTCGAAGTGGCCCGAGTTCGTGAGCGCACCGCTGCTGATGAAGATCAGGTCGTTCCGGTTCACGGTGCGGAACGCTGCCGCGCTCCAGGTGATGCCGCGGACAGTGCCGCGGGCGCCGCTCTCGGCCGTGTGCGACACCACCTGCCGGAGCGGCGGGTCTGCCACGAACGCGTTGGGCAGGCGGCAGGGATCTTCGGGATCCGCGCAGCTCAGCTCCGACGGCGTGGGGACGCGCGAGGACGTCGAGTAGCTGCCGTACAGGGTGGCGGCCCGCGACGCCGCGAACGTGGCGCCCGCCGACGGATTGACCCGCGTGAAAGCGTGATCGCCGTTCAGGTCGTCGCCGAGCTGATCGCGCAGTTCGATGTCGCTGCGGGTCACGCGCGCACCCGCCGTGACCGTCAGGCGCGGCGTGAGCGACAGGAAGTCTGCGACGTACGCCCCGACGTGGCGCACGTTGGTGCGGAGGCGCACGGCGGCGGCGGGGTCGAGCGCGCCGATCCCGACGGTCCCGCGCGTGTCGGTGAGGAGCGCGATCTCGGTGTCCGCCTGGTACCGGACCCGAGCGCCGTCGAGCGTACCTCCGGCAATCAGCTGGTTGGCGAGGCCGGCAACAGGCCTGGCCAGCGCCGCCTGCACCGAGCCGCCCCACCCGTGCGTGCCGGTGTAGGAGGTGTTGTTGGTCGCGTCCAGGTCGCGTCCGCCGAGCGTGATGGGGCGGCCGGTGGTGTCGAAGACCGGCTCGCCCTCGCCTTCGTCGTAACAGAGCCGCCCGGACTCGCGCGCGGCCTCGCACGCGCCGTAGGTGGTGTCGTCGCCGTTGAAGGTCCGGCGTCCCATCGGGCGGTAATACAGGGCAGACTCGAACGTGGTGGTTGGGCTCCGCCGGTGGCTCACGTTCAGCGAGAACATGCCCACGCGGTTGGTCGTCCGGTCGGGATGCGTGAAGACGGCGCGCCGGTCTTCGTCCAGTAACTGGACCGGTGCAGCGCCGTTGCCGATCATCCGGTTCGCTCCAGCAGTCAGCGACAGGCCCACTGCCGTCGAATCGCCGCGCCACTCGACGTTCGCGAAGGCCTGGCGCACGGTGGTGTCGGAGTAATCGCGCCAGCCGTTTTCTCCCATCAGCCGCCCCGTCACGAAGTAGCTGACGCGCCCGCGCGCGCCGCCGCTCGAGACGTCGGCCCACGCGCGCCCGAACGATCCCCCGAACAGTGTGACGGCGTGGCCCGGGTGGGAAAAACCAGTCTTGGTCTGCAGGGAAAGGGCCCCGCCCAGCGCATTCAGGCCGAACACCGGGTTCGAGCCCGGCATCAGGTTCACGCTCGCGATCGCAGTACTCGGCAACACGTCCCAGTTCACCGCATCGCCGAAGGGCTCGTTCACGCGCACACCGTTCTGGTAGATCGCCAGGCCCTGCGGCAGGCCCAGCAGCGGAGAGGCCGTGAACCCGCGGAACTGGATGTCGGGCTGGAAGGGGTTGGACTGAGCCTCGTTGATGTGGACGCTCGCGAAGCTGGTGTTCAGCAGGTCGCCCAGGTGGCCGCCGGGCAACCGCGCCAGGTCGGCGTCCGTCGCCGTCTGGACGTTCGACGCGACCTTGTTGCGGTCCACCCCGGCGCCGTGCAGCGGCGTGGCGGCAATCACGTCAACCGCCTGCCCGAAGCGGATCGGGTCGGGTGGAGGAGCCGGCTTCTGCTGGTCGGACGGGGCGGGTGAGGGCGTGGCCGGGGGCTGAGCGGCCGGGCCCTGTGCCGCCGCGGCCCGGGCGGCGGACACCATCACGACGAGCGCCGCAACACGGACGACGAGCAGATACGGCCGGACGCGGGTCCAGGCGGAGGGCGACGGAGCGGATAAGGAAATCATGAACCGCGCCATGATAACAGCGCAGTGTAAGGCGACCCGAGGGCGTGGCGGCGACCCTCGGGTCTCAGTGTGTCATGGCGTAGAGCACCGCGTTCACGCCGATCGCGTAGCCGCGCGGTGAGAAAAGGTCGAAGTACTCGCGGTTCTCGCCCTCGCGTTCCCAGGTGTCGGCCACGTCGGTGTTGTGCGTCATGAACACCATCAGGCGGCCCAGTCGATCCTGGATGCCGCGGAAGTGGACCTCCGCGCTGTCGAAGCCCCGCTCGGACGTGGTCTGCCCGCCGGTGCTGTACCAGAACTGGATCGAGGGCACCTGCAGGTACTCGCGCACATCGTAGAGCGTGTGCATGATTGGGTGATCGAGGGGTAGATCCACGATCGGGAACTCGCCCGGAGGCAGGACCCGGGCGATCTGGGAGGACCAGCGGTCCCAGGCGAAGCTCCCCCAGAAATCGTCCACCCAGAGGAACCCGCCCTTGAGGAAGTAGGCGCGCAGCGCCTGGACCTCCGCTTCGGAGAACTCGGCCGTCCCGACGTCTTCCATGAAGAGCATCGGACACCGGAACAGGAGCGGGTCGGTGAGCGAGACGACGCTGTAGTTGGGCTGACGGTTCTCGTTCAGCTTCACGTAGACGCGGGTGAGCTCGGAGAGCCGCACCGAGAAGTTGTTGTCGGCCCCTGGATAGTCGGTGCTCCAGCCCTGGCCCCCCGGCTCGCGCGTCACGGCCGAGTAGAAGCCGCGGCAGTAGAGGAAGGAGCCGTCGAGGTCGGATTCCTTGACCCACTTGGGCGGCTCGCGATAGAAGCGGCCGCCTCCCACCCAGATGCGCTGCGCAAACGCGGCGGACGCACCGAGGCCGATGACGGCGATCACGGCACCGGCGACCAGGCGACGGGTCACTCCACGCATCGGGCCCCCAACCTTCGCGGCGCCTCGTCCCTGCACGCGCGCCCCGACCAGTATGGGGAGCGCCGGGCGAACGATCAAGCCCTGCACGGCCACGTCACCCTTCGAACGGGTGGACCGCGTCGCGGGCTTCGGTAGTAGGCTAAGGTCCATGCGCCGCGCGCTGATGCTCGCGTTGATGCTGGGCCTGGCCGTCCGTCCGGCGGCCGCGCAGAAGAAGGGGCCGCCGATCGACGTCCCGCAGGTGCTCGCGCGCATTGGCGGCGTCGTGGCCGACTACTACGCCCGCGCGCAGAGCCTCATCTGCGAGGAACTGGTGCGCTTGCAGCCGCTGGCGCACGACCTGAGTCCTGACAGCTCGTTCGGCCGTCGCCTGCTCTACGAGCTGCGCATCGACTGGCACCCGCCCTTCGAAGACACGCCTGGCGAAGCCGAGATCCTCCGTACGCTGGTGAATGTGAACGGCCGCCCGCCTCGCTCGAAGGACAAGGACGGGTGCATGGACCCTCACACAATTTCTCCTGACGCGCTGGGCATGCTGCTCCCGCAGCACCAGCGCGAGTACATCTTCTCGTCCGCGGGGCACACGCGGGTCTCCAACCGGGCAGCGCTCATGATTGACTACCGCTCCCGCGAGGGCGGCCCGGTGTCGGTGAAGCCGCGGGAAGGACAGGAAGACTGCTATTCGATCGAGCTGCCGGGACGCCTGCGGGGCAGGGTCTGGGTGGACGCCGAGACATTCGAGGTGCTGCGCCTCGACGAACACCTCGCGGGGATGCACGACGTGCGGCTGCCGCCCGACCCGAAGAAGCGCGACGTGCCCACCACGATGGTGGTCGAGCGGCTCGATTCGACGATCACGTACCGCAAGGTCAGCTTCACGGAGCCGGCGGAGACGATCCTGCTGCCCGCGTCGATGGAGACGCTCACCGTGATCCGCAACGCCGGCACGCCGCGCATGCGGACCTCACAGACCTACCGCAACTACCGTCGCTTCATGACGGCCGGCCGCATCGTCCAGTAAAGACCCGCAGCTGGACCGCCGAGTCCCGTGCTCCGCGGGTGGCATCAAGGCGGGCAGTGCGGGTATCGTTGGTGTCCGTGGCCGGCCCTGGCAGTGCTGTGACCCAACGACTGTATTACCCGTCCTTCCTGAGCGAACTCCGCACGCCGGCCCGCCTGCTCGTCGTCGACGACGTCCCGCAGAACCGGACGTTGCTGCAGCGCATGCTGACGGCTGAAGGTTACGTGGTCTCGGCTGCGGAGGACGGCGCCGTTGCCCTGCGGATGGTGGAGACGGAGGCGCCGGACCTGATCGTGTCCGACATCGACATGCCGGTGCTGAACGGCATCGATCTCTGCAGGCGGGTCAAGGAGCGCGCCTCGACGCGCCTGGTGCCGTTCATCCTGATCACGGGGTTGGCGGACAGGGCCAACCGCATTGCCGGAATCGAGGCGGGTGCGGACGACTTCCTGGGCAAGCCCTTCGACAGCCAGGAACTGAAGGCCCGGGTGCGGTCGCTGCTGCGCATCAAGCGCTATACGGATGAACTCGATTCCGCCGAGTCGGTCATCCTCAGCCTGGCGCTGACCGTCGAGGCTCGCGACCCCTACACGAAAGGGCACTGCCAGCGGCTGGCCGCGTATGCCGTGCTCATCGGCGAGCGGCTCGGCGCGTCCGAGGAACAGATCGCGGCGCTGCACCGAGGCGGGTACCTGCACGACGTGGGGAAGATCGGCGTGCCGGACAGCCTCCTGTTCAAGCCGTCGAGCCTGACGCCGGAGGAGTACGAGGTGCTGAAGCGGCACACCGTCATCGGCGATCGGCTGTGCGGTGACCTCCGCGCGCTGTCGCTGGTGCGGCCGATTGTGCGGCACCACCACGAGCGTCTGGACGGCAGCGGCTACCCCGACGGCTTGAAGGGCGACGCCGTGCCGCTGCTGGCCCAGATCATCGCCGTCGTCGACGCGTACGACGCCATCACCACGACGCGCCCCTATCGGGCTGCGATGTCGCCTGAACACGCGATCGACGAGTTGCACGAGGATGCCGGGAACGGCCGCCTGAACCCAGACCTGGTGCAGATCTTCGAAGGGGCCGGGCGCGCGCTCATCGAGCGGGTGGCGCGTGAAGCCGACGTGCTTGCGGATCAGATGACGACGTTCTGACGCAAAGCCGGCACACGGCGCAGCCTGACGTCAGGAACATGGCCCCAGACGTTTCGGAAGGTGCGCGGTGGAGAAGATCGTGTTGGATTGGTGCGGAAGAGAGGATTTGAACCTCCACTGGGTTGCCCCAACTAGCTCCTGAGGCTAGCGCGTCTGCCGTTCCGCCACTTCCGCACGTGGGTGAACTCTGTCGCTGGCAGGAACTCCGAGTATACCCCAACCCCGCCCCGACCGGAAGCGGCCGCACGCCCGGTACTCCGGGCCTCGGACCGCGCCGATATACTCGATCGTATATGGCCAGGCGTGGACTCACCCTCGTGCTGACGCTGCTCGGTGCCGCCGTCACGCTCTCCATCGTGGCGTTCGTGGCGCTCTACGTGTTCTTCGGCCGCGCACCCTCGGTCCCCTCGAACTCGGTGCTCGTCCTCAAGGTCGGCGGCGACCTGGCCGAAACCGCGCCCGCCGATGTCGTGACATACCTGCGCGGCTCCCGCGCGCCCACGGTCCGCGCGGTCGTCGACACGCTCCGCAAGGCGAAGGTGGACGCGCGCATCACCGCCGTCCTCCTCGAGCCCACCGGGTTCGCTTCGCCGTACTGGGCGAAGGTGCAGGAGATCCGCGACGCCGTCATCGATTTCCGCGCCTCGGGCAAGCCGATCTACGCCTACCTCGAGTACGGCGACGACCGCAGCTATTACCTCGCCACCGCCGCCGACCGGGTGTTCCTGATGCCCTCGAGCTCGCTGGACCTCGCAGGCGTCGCGACGTACCAGCTCTTCCTGCGCGGCACCTTTGACAAGCTCGGCATCGTGGCCGACATGCACCACATCGGTGACTACAAGACCGCGGTCAACACGTTCACCGAGAAGGGCTACACGCCGGCACATCGCGAGATGGACGAGTCGCTCAACCGCGATCTCTTCGAGCAGATCCTCGAGGACGTGGCCAAGGCGCGTGGCAAGGGGGTCGATCAACTGCGTGGGCTCGTCGACGTGGGCCCGTTCCTCCCCGAAGCGGCGATCCGGGGCGGACTCGTCGACGATGTGGCGTACGAGGACGAGGTCTACGAGCAACTGGACGAGGACCGCGGAGGCAAGACGACGCGCCTCGAGATGGAGGACTACGACCACGTCAGCCTCTCGTCGCTCGGCCTGAACAGGGGACCGCGGGTGGCGGTCATCCACGCCTCGGGCGCGATTGCCGGAGGCCGGGGCGGCTACGACCCGCTCAACGGCGAGACGCTCGGGTCGGAGACGCTGGTGCAGGCGATCCGCGATGCCAGGGAGGATCGACGCGTCAAGGCCATCGTGCTCCGCGTCGACAGCCCCGGTGGGTCGGCGACCGCGTCCGATGCGATCTGGCACGAGCTGATGGTGGCGAAGGAGGAGCAGCGCGACCGGCCCATCGTGGTCTCGATGTCGGACCTCGCCGCCTCCGGGGGGTACTACATCGCGATGCCGGCGGACGCGATCGTCGCCCAGCCCTCCACGCTCACCGGTTCGATTGGCATCTTCGGCGGCAAGTTCGTGATGGCCGGGCTCTACGGCAAGCTGGGCGCCACGATTGAGTCCACCAGCATCGGCCGGCACGCGGAGATGGAGTCGCCGGCGCGCCCCTTCAACGAGTCGGAACTGCGGAAGCTCGAGGAGCAGATGCAGGCGTTCTACGACGACTTCGTGGAACGGGCGGCGGAGTCGCGCCGGACGACGCCCGAGAAGATCGACGCCGTCGCACAGGGCCGGGTGTGGACCGGGCGTCAGGCGAAGACCATCGGCCTGGTCGATGAACTCGGCGGCCTCGACCGCGCGCTGGCGCTCGCGAAGCAGCGCGCGAAGATCCCGGCCGACAGCGACGTCGAAGTGGTGACCTACCCACGCCCCAAGAGCGTGTACCAGATGCTGACCGAGGGCCTGTCGGGGAGCACCGACGCCGCCGTTCGTGCCTGGGTCGCCTCGACCCTGACGGCCGACCAGCTCACGGTCCTGCGCTCGCTGCGCGGCACGCCAGCCATGTTCCGCCGCGGGGAGTTGCTCGCCCTCATGCCGTTCGCGTACGTGCGGTAGGGCAGGCGTATACCGCCTGAAACGGCAAGGGCCCGGCGGACGTGAGTCCCCGGGCCCTCTGCATGAACCGACGATCAGCGCCTACAGGCCCATCGTCCGGTTCAGGGCTTCGCGGTCCACCGAGATCTTCATCTTCTGCTTGGCCTTGCCCATGTAAGCGCCGAAGAACTGGTTCCGGCGGTCGGCGAGGATCTCGCTCCGGAAGCTGTCCTTCAGCGAGCTGAAGTCCGAATCGGTGGTCTCGGTCTTCTCGAGCACCTTCACGACGGCGACGCCGTTGGCGGTCGGAATCGCGTCGCTCACCGCACCGGCGGGCAGGGTGAATGCCGTGGCCAGCACGTTGGGTGCGATCCCCAGATCGGGAATCTGTCCGTCGCGCGTGATGAGGTCGGTCGTCTTGGGCTCGACCCCCGCGGCCTTGGCCGCCTTGTCGAAGTCGGACGCACCCTTCACCTTGCCGGCCACCTCCGCCGCCTTCGCCTTGGCCATGTCGAGCGCGCGTTCGGTGACCACCGCCTCGCGCACCTTGTCCTTCACCTCGTCGAGTTTCGGGATGTAGGACTCCTGCTTGCCCGTCAGCGCCTCGAACACGTAACCGCGCGCGCTGCGCAGCACACCGGACACCTCGCCTTCGTTCAGCGTGAAGGCGCGGGACGTCATTTCCGGTGCCGCCCCGACGCCGAGGATCGGCTCGTCACGGGAGAAGAACCCGGTCTCCTGTACGGTGAGCCCCTCGGCCTTCGCCACGGTGTCGAGGTCTGCCGGCTTCTTGATCTGGCTCTCGAGGCGCTGTGCGAGGTCGGCCGCCTGCTGCTGCGCGCGCTCCGCCATGATCTGGTCGGTCAACTGCTGACGCACCTCTTCGAGCGGGCGCGTGGTCGCAGGCTTCTTGTCCGTCAGCTTGATGATGTGATACCCGAACTGCGTCTTGACCAGGTCGCTGATCTGGCCGACCTCCATGAGGAACGCCGCCGCGTCGAACTCTGGCACCATGCGGCCGCGGCCGAAGAAGTCGAGGTCGCCACCGTTGGAGGCGTTCGACTCGTCCTCAGAGTACTGCTTGGCGAGCGCGGCGAAGTCGGCCCCGGAGCGGACCTGCTTCAGGACCTCTTCCGCGCGTGCCTTCACGGCCGCATCGTCCTTGCCCTCGGTCTTGAGGAGGATGTGGCTCGCCCGCACCTGTTCGGGTGTCGTGAACTGCTGGATGGTCTCGTTGTACTGGCGCTGGAGATCGGCGTCGGTCACCACGACCTTGCTGCGCAGGGCCTCGGTGTCGATGAGCAGGTACTTGACCTTCCGCTTCTCGGGGATGCGGAAGTCCGCCTTGTGGCTCTCGAAGTAGCTGGCGACGTCGGCGTCGGTCACGGTGACGTCGGGCCGGAAGCTGTCGGCCATGAACGCGATCACGGCCAGCTTCACCTTGTCGTTGCGGCGGCGATACTCGTCCTGGAGTTCCTTGTCGGAGATGGACAGCCAGTCGGTGACCGAGGCCCGCAGCTTGTCCACGGTGAGCGCGCGGCGGATGCTCTCCTCGAAGTCCGACGTCCGCAGCGGCGGATTCTGCGAGGCGAGCAGCTGCTGATAACGGGTCTGCCCGATGAACCGTCCGTTCTCCTGGAAGGCGGGGATCGTGTAGATCCGCTGGGCGACCTCGGCGTCGCTGACGGTGATGCCGAGCCGCTCGGCTTCGGCCAGCGCGGCCCGCTCGTCGACGAGCTGGGCGAGGATCTGCTGGTCGATGCCCAGCTGGCGCAACAGCTGCTCGCTCATGTTGCCGCCGTACGCGGAGCGATAGGCCTGCAGCTGCGACGTGTAGCTGCGTCGGAACTCGTCTCCCTTGATTTCGTGGCCTTCGACCACCGCAACGGTGTCGTTCAGCCCGGGGACGACGCCGCCGGCCGTGCCCTGGAGGAAATCCGGGATGTAGAACACAACGAACGCCAGGCAGACGAGCGCAAGGCTCCACTTGAGCCAGTTACGGTGCCGGCGCATCCGGTCGAGCATTGTCATCGGAGAACCTCGGAAACGGACCTCGGAAACGTCCATCGTAAGCCAGGAGGTTCGGGGGAGGCAAGGGACGGGATGCCCATGGTGTGGTATATTTGCCGTGAATAGAAGAACTTAGCGTCCGCTGCCCACGGCGCGACGCTGCGACGGGATGTCTTCAGCAGCTCGAGCGACGGGAGCGCCCCACAAACGGCGCCGGGCAGCGGGTACAACGCGCCGGGCCGGTGGGCTGTACGCCGACGATCTGGCCACCCGCATCCGCCTCACCCAGCGCAGCCGCGGCCAGCTGCTGGCGCGCCGGGACACCCTGCTCGACCTGCTCGCCGCCCTGAACGCCACGATCGAGCCAGACCTCGTCGGGGCCGCCCTCGTCGAGCGCCTGGCCGGATGGCTGCCGTTGACCAGCTGGTGTGTGATCGCGCCAGAGGTGAACGAGCAGTTGGGCGTGCTGGCCGACTCCGACGTCGCGCCCGACTTCGGGCCCGGCCTGTACGCCGTTGCGGCGTGGGTGCTCCAGCACGATGCCGTGTTCGTGGCCGGGGATCTCCGGACCGACCGCCGCCTCTCCATCGACCCGATCCCCGCTGCCGTGATCGCCTTCCCGCTCCGGGGACGCGAGCGCGTGGTCGGCGCGGTCGTCGGGATGGACCGCGGCGTCTCGGAGGCGCCGCCGAGGCTCGGGCGCGCGCTGACGAGGGCCCTCGAGACGCTGCTGGCCACCGCCGCGGCGTCGCTCGACGCGGCGCTGCTGCTCAAGCGCACGGAGGCCCTGTCGGTCACCGACGACCTCACCCGGCTGTACAACTCCCGGTATCTCAACCACGTGCTCAGGCGCGAGACGAAGCTGGCGACGCGCACCGGCCGCGCACTTTCCCTGCTGTTCATCGATCTCGACGGGTTCAAATCGATCAACGATAACCATGGACATCTCGCCGGGAGCCGGGCGCTGGTCGAGGCTGGTGCCGTCATTCGCCGCAGTGCGCGGGAAACGGACATCGTGGCGCGGTTCGGTGGCGACGAGTTCGCGCTGATCCTGCCCGACACCGGCCTCGCGGGCGCCGTCGCCGTGGCTGAGCGGATTCGCGAGCGCATCGCCCGTTACCGGTTCCTGGCGACCGAGGGCCTCGACATTCACATCACGGCCTCTGTCGGCGTGGCGACGCTGCCTGACGTGGCCTCCAGCGCCGACGAACTGGTCGAGGCCGCCGATGCGGCCATGTACCGCGTCAAAGATCGCGGAAAAAACGGTATTCAGGCCGCGGCGTCACGCCGATAAGCCGGACGGCCTGTTCTCCCGAAGGAGTAGGTATTTGAGTCTTCGTTCGATGTTGTCGTTGTTTTCGAGTGACCTGGCGATCGACCTGGGCACGGCCAACACCTGCGTCTACGCCCGCGGGAAGGGCATCGTGGTGAACGAGCCGTCGATCGTTGCCATCAACAAGGTGAACGGCCGCGTCGAGGCCGTGGGCAAGGACGCGAAGGACATGCTCGGCCGCACGCCCGGCAACATCGTCGCCATCAAGCCCATGAAGGACGGCGTCATCGCCGACTTCGAGGTCACCGAGAAGATGCTGACCTACTTCATCAAGAAGGCGCACAACCGCAACGTCTGGGTGCGCCCCCGCATCGTCATCGGCGTCCCCAGCGAGATCACGCAGGTGGAGAAGCGGGCGGTGAAAGACAGCGCGTACCGGGCGAAGGCGAGCGAGGTGCACCTGGTGGAGGAGGCCATGGCCGCGGCGATTGGCGCGGGGATGCCGATCACCGAGCCGTCGGGCAACATGATCGTGGACATCGGCGGCGGCACCACGGACATCGCGGTCATCTCCCTGGCCGGCATCGTCTACAGCAAGGCGGTGCGTGTGGCCGGCAACGAGATGGACGAGGCGATCATCCAGTACATCAAGAAGACCTACAACCTGCTCATCGGCGAACGAACGGCCGAGCAGATCAAGATGGAGATCGGCTCGGCGTTCCCGCTCGAGGAGAAGATGACGATGGAGATCAAGGGCCGCCACCTGATCGAGGGCGTCCCGAAGACGATCACCATCAGCGACGCCGAGATCCGCGAGGCCCTCGCGGAAACCGTCAACGTGATCGTGGACGCCGTGCGCGTCGCGCTCGAGCGCACCCCGCCCGAACTGTCGGCGGACATCGTGGACCGCGGTATCGTGCTGACCGGCGGCGGGTCGCTGTTGAAGAACCTGGACAAGCGGCTGCGCGAGGAGACCGGCCTGCCTCTGGCCATGGCCGAGGACCCGCTCTCGTCGGTCGTGCTCGGCGCCGGCAAGATGCTGTCGGACTTCAACCTGCTCCGGAAGATCTCGATCGACTGAACGATGACCGGGGCCGGCACGGGCATGGGAGCACACGGGGAGGCGATGGCCTGCGCCTAGCAGGCTCGCCGGACGCGGCCGTCATCCGCGACCGGTGGCGCGCTCGACCTATGGCGGTACTCGATTTCCGGCTCCGGGCCGGCTACCTCTTCCTGGCGGTCGTCGTCGGCCACGTCGTGCTGATTTCGGCCCAGGTGAACGCCCGCACGGGGGTCCCGATCCTCGAGACGGTCACGTTTGGCGTGTTCGCCGAGGTGCAGCGCGCGACGTCGGCGGTGCTCGACGGGGTGAGCGGCGCGTGGAGCGGCTACTTCGCGCTGCGGGGCGTACGTGCCGAGAACGAGACGCTGCGCCGGCAGCTCGCGGAGGCGCAGGTGCAGCTGCAGCAGGAGCGGGCCCTCGCGGAGCGCTCGCGCAGCCTCGAGGCGCTCCTCGGCCTGCGGCAATCGGCCGCACTGGCCACCACCGGCGCGCGCATCATCGGCACGGCGGCCAACCCCGAGTTCCGCACGGTCACCATCGACAAGGGCCGGGCGGACGGGCTCGAGCCGGACATGGCGGTCGTTGCGCCGGCCGGCGTCGTCGGACGGGTGGTGGTGGCGGGGATGCGGGCCTCGCGCGTGCAACTCCTGGTGGACCGCAATGCGGCCGCCGGTGCGGTGGTGGAACGGTCGAGGGCGCAGGGTGTGCTCGCCGGCGCCGGGGATGGCCGGCTCCGGCTGGACTACGTGTCGGAAGTGTCGGATGTGGTGGAGGGAGATACGGTCGTCACCTCGGGCATCGACGGTATCTACCCGATGGGGTTCGTGGCCGGTCGCGTCGAACGCGTCGAGAAGGCGGGCGGCGCCTACCGGAGCATCATCGTGCGTCCCGCGGTCGATTTCTCCAGCCTGGAGGACGTACTGGTCGTGCTGACGCCCGCGCCGGGACGCGAGGGTGCGGTGCCGGAGAAGCCGGAGTGAGGGCGGCGTGGATCATCCTTGCGACAGCCGCCGCCGTGGCGTTCCAGACGACAATCGACCGCTGGGTCACGCGGACGACGGTGGACCTGGTGCTCGTGGTGGTGGTGTACAGCGCCCTGGCGTCCGGGCGAATCCCGGGCATGCTGACCGGGTCGTTCGCAGGGCTGGTCCAGGATGCGATGTCGGGCGGCGTCATCGGCATGGCCGGCCTGTCCAAGACCGTGGTCGGGTTCCTGGCCGGTATCGTCGGGACCCAGTTCATCGTCGCCCACACGTTCTCCCGGTTCGTCGTGTTCGTGCTGGCCACGGTGGTCAACGCGGCGCTCTTCATGGGCATGTATGAACTGCTCGGGCTGCGGCATTTCGGGACTCCCTGGGCGGCGGTTGCCGGGCAGGCGCTCGCGAACGCGCTCCTCGGGGTGCTGGTGTTCAAGGTGGTGGAGTTGCTGCCCGGAGCGGTAGAGCGCCGCCGGACGCAGCGTACGGGCTTTCGGCGGTGACCACTTTTTCGGCGCGGCCCGCCGGGACGACCGGCGGATTCGTGCGAGTATCTTCCTGAGATGGCTTCCCACGAGGAGCGACGGCGCGTCGGCCTGCGGCTGAGCGTGCTGCAGTACTGCATCACGGTCGCCTTCTCGGCCCTCGCCGTCAGCTTCTGGGTGCTGCAGGTCGTGCAGCACGCGAAGTTCGAGGAGATGGCCGAGAACAACCACCAGCGGACGCTCGCCCTGCGGGCGCCCCGGGGGATTGTGTTCGATCGCGACGGCCGCCCGCTCGTCGAGAACCGTCACTCCTACAGCATCTCCATCGTGCGCGAGCACACGACCGATCTGGACCGCACCATTCGCCTGCTGGCCTCGGTGCTCGGCGTGCCGGAGGCTCGCGTGCGCGAGGTGGTCGACCGGCACCGCCGCGAGCCGAGCTACCGCCCGATCACCATCGTGCAGGACGCCACGCTGGCGCAGGTGGCGGCTGTCACGGCCCGCCGGCTCGACTTCGAACTGCCCGACGTCGTCGTCGAGGAAGTGCCGACGCGCCAGTATCCGAGCCGGCTCGCCTCGCACCTGTTCGGGTACGTCGGTGAAGTGAGCGATGCGCAGGTGGCAGCGGAAGGCGGTGCGCTCAAGAGCGGCGCGATCGTCGGCCAATCCGGCATCGAGAAGATCTACAACACGCTGCTCATGGGCACGGACGGAGCCAAGCGCGTGGTCGTGAACAGTGTCGGCCGTGAGATCCGGACGCTCGACGAGGACGAGCCGGTCGAAGGCAAGCGCCTGCAGCTGACCCTCGACGTCGACCTCCAGAAGGCGCTGGAGGACGTGTTCCGCGTGTCGGGGTTCAGCGGGGCAAGTGTCATCCTCGACCCACGGGATGGCGGGGTGCTCGCCTTCACCAGCCTGCCGGGCTACGACCCGAACGCCTTCGCCGCGGGCATCGATCGCGCCACCTGGGCCTCGCTCAACACCGATCAGCTGCGGCCCCTGCAGAACCGCGCCACTCAGGGCCGCTACTCGCCCGGGTCCACGTTCAAGATGGCTGTTGCGCTTGCTGCGCTGGAGGAGGGTGTCATCACGCCCGACTTCCGCGTGTCGTGCGGAGGATCGGCGAGCTTCTACGGCCATTCCTTCAAGTGCTGGAAGAAGGGCGGCCACGGCAGCGTCGATCTGCGTCATGCGATCGAGCAGTCCTGCAACGTGTACTTCTACACCGTCGGCAACATGGTCGGAATCGACAAGATTCACAAGTGGGCCACGCTGCTGGGTCTCGGCGAGAAGAGCATGATCGACCTGCCGAACGAAGTGCAGGGCCTCGTCCCATCTCCGGAATGGAAGCAGCGCCGCTTCAAGGAGAAGTGGTACGCCGGCGAAACGATCTCGGTGTCGATCGGGCAGGGCGGCGTGTCGCTGACGCCGGTCTCCATGGCCGTCTACGCGTCGACGCTCGCCAACGGCGGCACGCGCGTGACGCCCCACCTGCTCAAGGCCGTGGACGACGGCACGGGATGGAAGCCTGTGCCGCCCCCCGCGCCGCAGTCGAAGGTGAACGTCGACCCGGAGAAGCTGCAGGCCATCCGCGATGGCCTGTGGATGGTGGTGAATGCCGGCGGCACGGGCCGCAAGGCCCGCATCGAGGGGTATGACGTCTCGGGCAAGACCGGGACGGCGCAGGTGATCTCCAACCAGGGCAAGGCCGCGGCTGCGGGCAAGACGACCCGCGACCTGCGCGACCACGGCTGGTTCGTCTTCTTTGCTCCGCGCGACAATCCGCGAATCGCCGGGGTGGTCTTCGCCGAGCACGGCGAACACGGCGGCAACGCCGCGGCGCTTGCGCGGCATGTACTGGACACGTTTTTCGCGAAGGAATCAGGGCGGCCGCTGCCGCCGGCCCCGACGTCGCTCCCGCTCGAACTGGCGGTGCCGCCGCAGCTGCCGACGCCCGAAGAGCCGGTCAACGACGACGTGCCGGGGCTGACGGTGGCCGGTCGCGTCGACGCGGCGCCAGGGGCCCTACGCCCGGCCAACTAGCCGGGCTCGGTGGACGATGTTCGAACGACGGCTTTACCACCACATCGACTGGGCGTTGCTCATCGCGGTGCTCGCGCTGTGCGCCCTCGGCGTCGCGATGATCTACAGCACCTCGTCGGACCCGACGAGGGGCAACTCCAACCTGTACCTCACGCAGCTGTATGCCATCGCGATCGGGCTGTTCGCGATGGTCTGTACCCTTTCCCTCGACTACCGCACCTTCACTGACAAGTCACACCTGATCTACGTCGGGCTCCTGGCCTGCCTCGCGTACGTCCTCTTCCTGGGGTCTGTACAGATGGGAGCCCGGCGGTGGATTTCGATCGGCGGGCTCAACCTGCAGCCGTCGGAATTCGCCAAGGCCGGCGTCGCGCTCGTGCTCGCCAAGTACTTCGGCGAGACGCGCGGGGCGCCGAGCTGGACCGACCTGGCGATTGCGGGGGGCCTGACAGCCCTGCCTCTCGCATTGATCGCGCGTGAACCGGATCTCGGCACGGCGGTCACGCTGCTGCCGGTCTTCTTCGCCGTCGCGTATCTGGCTGGAATGCGGATGCGCATTTTCGGATATCTGGCGCTCAGCCTGGTGCTGCTGGCGCCCGTTGCGTGGAAGTTCGCGCTGAAGGATTACCAGAAGGGCCGCATTTCCAGCTTTCTCGATCCGTCGCAGGACGCGAGAGGCGCCGGGTACCAGCAGATCCAGGCGCGGATCACGGTCGGATCGGGTGGACTCACGGGCAAGGGGTACATGCAGGGGACGCAGGGACAGCTGCGCTTCCTCCCCGTCGCCCACAACGACTTCATTTTCTCGGTGCTGGCCGAGGAGCAGGGGTTTGCCGGCGTCATCGCGGCGCTCGGCCTGTATCTTTTCGTGATTCTGCGTTCGCTCGAGGCGGCCCGGCTGGCCAAGGACCGCCTCGGCTCCTATCTCGTGCTCGGCGTGCTCGCCAGCTTCACCTTCCAGGTGATTTACAACATCACCATGTCGGCTGGGCTGGCCCCCGTGAAGGGGCTCACGCTTCCGCTCATGAGTTACGGGGGGTCGTCCATGATCGCCACGCTCGCCGGGTTCGGGCTGGTGCTCAACGTCCGCATGCGCAGATTCACAAATTAGCGCGGCGGGAGGACGGGGCAGGTCAGGCAGGTCGGATAGGCAGGCGGGATTCCGCCAACCCGACGTGCCCGGCCGACCCGACCGACCCGACCCTTCGCGCCGGAGATTTGTGAATGACCAAGGAGATGATCATCTCCTCCAATGGCCACGAGACGATGGTGGCCATCCTCGAAGACGACCTCGTCGCCGAGATCTTCGTCGAACGCGAACGCCACCGCGGCGTGGTCGGCAACGTGTACAAGGGCCGGGTGTCGAAAGTGCTGCCCGGCATGCAGTCCTCCTTCATCGACCTCGGCCTCGAGCGGGACGGGTTCCTCTACGTCGCCGAGGTCGTCGACACCATCGAGGAGTTCGAACGGCTCGAGGCTGGCGACGACGATGACACGGGCAAGGGGCGGGACGGGCAGGAAGGGCAGGCCGGGTCCGCCGGAAGCCCGAAGCCCGACGCCCGAACCCTGAAGCCCGAGAAGGAACAGCCGCGTATCGAGGACCTGCTCAAGGAAGGGCAGGAGATCCTCGTGCAGGTGGTGAAGGAACCGCTCGGCACGAAGGGCGCGCGCCTGACGTCGCACGTCACGATGCCCGGCCGCTTCCTCGTCTTCATGCCGACGGTGGATCACGTCGGCGTGTCCCGCAAGATCGAGTCCCGCGAAGAGCGGGCGCGCCTTCGCGGCATCGTGAAGGAGTTCCGCGAGACGCACGGGTTCACCGGCGGCGTCATCATCCGCACGGCGGCTGCCGGGCGTCCCAAGGAAGACATCGTCAGCGACCTCGAAGCCTTCCACGCGATCTGGCTCGACATCCGTCAGCGCGTCGAGTCGTCGCGGGCGCCGGCCGTGGTGTACCGGGAGCAGAGCCTTGTCGGCAAGCTGCTGCGCGACCTGCTGACCGAGGATTTCCAGGCCATCCGGATCGATCACCCCCAGGAATACCAGCGGGTGCTCGACCTGGTGCAGCGCATCCTGCCGTCGCTGGCGCCGAAGGTGAAGCTGTACAACAAGCCCTTCCCGATTTTCGAGGAGTACGGCGTCCAGGCGGAGATCGACAAGGCGCTGAAGAGCAAGGTGTGGCTGAAGTCCGGCGGCTCGATCGTGATCAACCAGACCGAGGCGCTGGTCGCCATCGACGTGAACACCGGCCGGTACGTCGGGAAAAAGTCGGCCGGGCGTCTCGAGGACACCATCGTCAAGACCAACCTCGAAGCGGTGAAGGAGATCGTGCGCCAGATCCGGCTGCGCGACCTGGGCGGCATCATCGTCCTGGACTTCATCGACATGGAGGAGAAGAAGAACCGGCAGAAGGTGCTGCAGGCTGTCGAGCAGGAACTGAAGAAGGATCGCTCGCCGTCGAAGGCTCTGGCCGTGTCGGACTTCGGGCTCATCATCATCACGCGCAAACGCGTGAAGCAGAGTCTCGAGCGGGTGATGACCGAGCCCTGCCCGTACTGTTCGGGCACGGGCACCATCAAGTCCACCTCGACGATCTGCTACGAGATTCTCACCGAGGTGCGCAAGGTCGGGCCGGACCTGAACGGGCACCGTCTCCTGCTGCGCGTGAACCCGGAGATCGCCCGGGCCCTGAAGGAGGAAGAGCGAGACGTGATGCGCGACCTGCGGTCGGCGCTCGCGAAGGAGATCACGGTGAAGGCGGACACCCAGCTACACCACGAGCAGTTCGATCTGATGGCCGTGTAGGGCTGGAGAGTCCCGAGCGTCGGGAGGGCCGAACGAGTCCGGAGGGCCGGAAGAGTCGGGAGGGTGGGGAGCGTCCGGAGAGTCGGGAGGGGGCCGGTGGGTGGGAACAGGCTGAAGACGCGTCCCGCCCAACTTCCCGACGGTCCGGATGTCCCTGACCTTTCCCGCCTTCCCGACTTTCCCTTCCCGGCCTTCCCGCCTTTCCCGGACTTTCCGGCCCGAAGCGGCGTCTACGCGGCAGGCGGCAGGTGGATGATGTAGTTGTTCCCGCCGCGGTTGATCCAGACGCGCACGTAGTCGTTGCCCTTCAGCAGGTCCACGCGCACGCCACCGCGCGCCGGAGCCGGGCCCTTGACCACGGCCTTCGCGTCGGCGTCGGAAATCACCGTTGCGACTTCGCGGGCCACAACCTTGCCGCCCCGCACGAACTCGACGTACCGCTCCGCCTCCGGCGTCTGACCGACGGCCGGCTTCGGCGAGTCGGCGGTCAGGCGCACCTGATACGTGCCGGCGGCAAGCGGCTGACCGTCGGCTGTCACCTTCCGCGACAGCGTGACGCTGCCCAGTGACGTGTTTGCCGACTGTGCGGATGCTGATGCGAACGGCATCAGCAGGCTCACGACGAGAGCCCCCGCGAGAATCCCATACTTCATTGCGCCTCCTCAGAAACGGTCGTGCCGAGACCTGTCCATTATAGACCTCAGCAAGGTCAATGCCGCCGCCACCCGAATCGGTCGAGCGGAATCCGGCCGGCGCGCAGTTCGATCCCCTCTGCCCGCAGCAGCGCCCGCTTGAGCGACTCGCTGCCTCCGTAGCCACCGATCCGCCCTCCGGCGGCGATGACCCGATGGCAGGGCACGTCGGGGCGGCCGCACGTCCGCATGATGTTGCCGACGGCGCGCGCCGCTCCCGGCCTGCCCGCACGCTCGGCGATCTCACCGTAGGTCGCCACTCGCCCCGGCGGAATCCGTCGGACGACGGCCAGGACGCGCGCGGTGAACGAACCGGCGCCGCCGGCGGCCGGTGCCTGGCGCGACCGATTCAGCGCAGGACCTCGTGGAGGATGCGACCCTCCGCGTTCTTGAGCGTGATGCCGACCAGTGCCCCGAATGTCGGGGCGATGTCCGCCGGCGACGCCTGCTCCTCGTAGAGGCCCGGCTTGACGCCCCGACCGAACAGCAGCAGCGGCACCCGCTGGTCGTCGGGCGTTGCCGAACCGTGCGTCGTTGCGTCCTGGGTGAACATCCATCCGGGCCTGGGTGCCACCATCAGGTCGCCGCTGATGCGCGGGGAATAGCTCAAGGCGGTCGCACGCAGGAGCGGGTCCGCGGACCCTGCGCCCCCTTCGAGTTCGGCCCGCGTGAACACGCGCGCCACGCCCGGCACTTCGGCCACGGCCCGCACGACGGCCTTCAACGCTTCCGGCGAGCCTGCGACGATCTCGTACATGCCAGGCTGGAAGTAGATGTCGTGGGTGTTGACGCGTGCGACGTAGTCGCCGCGGCCCAGCACCGACTCCGCTGCCGACTGCACGGCCGAGCGGATGGCCGTCGAACTCAGGCGGCCGGCATCCCGGCCCGCGCGTCGCGCCTGTTCCGGGATGGCCTGCACGCCGTGGTCCGCGGTGAGCGCCAGCACGTACTGACCTGTCCCCACCTGCCGGTCCAGCGCGTCCAGCAGGGTGCCGAGCGTACGATCCAGGTTCGCGTAGATGTCACGGACCTCCTGGCTGTCCGGCCCGAACTTGTGGCCGACGAGGTCCGGCGTCGAGAAGCTGACCGCCAGGTAATCCGTCCGGTCGGCTGTCTTCCCCAGTGCGAACGCCGAGGCGAGCGCTGCCGCCATCCGCCCGAGGTACGCATCGGCGAACGGGCTGCGCTCCCACTGCAGGTAGAACTCCTCGTCGGGCTTCACATCGTTGGCGTCGCCGCGCAGCACGTGCGGGAACGTGGCCTGCCATCCGGCCGGCGGCGTCTCGCCCTCGCCGGCGTCCGCCTCGGTGTAGGCCGCGGCGGGGAGCAGCCGCGTCCAGGTCCGCCCGTAATCGGCCTCGATTGGGTTCGCCTTCACGAACGCCTGCACCTCCGGCACCGGAGCACTTGCGTAGGCCGTGGACGTCTCCCAGCCGTCGAAGGTCTCCGAGAGCCAGGTCACCGCCGTGCCGCCGTGCCCGGCAAGCATGATCGCGCTTCGGGCCTTCAGGGAGAGCGTGACCACCTTCGCGCCGCTGGCGCGCATCTCGTCGGCCAGCGTGGGCACGCGCAGTGCGGCGGCGCTGTGCCTGCCCCGGCTCGTGCGCCCGTACGCGACGCTCTCGACCGACGGGTCGTCTGTGCAGGGCACAATCTGCGCGCGCTCGCGGCTCCACCACGTGTTCTGGTGCACGCCGTGCCGGTGCGGGTAGGCGCCGGTGCCGATCGTGGCGTGTCCGGCGCAGGTCAGCGTGGTGGTGTACGGATAGGCGGCCTCCGTGAAGCGCGCGCCGCCCTGGAGCAGCCGCCTGAACCCCGAGGTCCAGTTCGCCCGGAAGCGCTCGATGTAGTCCGCGCGCATCTGGTCGACGACGATGACGACCAGGAGCCGTGGAGGCGCCTGGGTCTGGGCGGCCGCGACCAGGGTGAGGGCCACGACCGCCGCGGCGATCCGGGTAGACATTCCGCGCATGCGCCTCCAGTTATAGCAGCGTTGCGGCGGGAACCCGTGCGCGGGTCCGGGTTTGTGCGCCATCACGTGGGATCCGGGCAGTTTCGATATACTGCCGCGCGGTGCGAACAGTCGACATCATCATGAAGAAACGCGACGGCGGCGCGCTCACGCGCGACGAAATTGTCGCGTTCGTGCAGGGAGTGACCGCCGGCACGCTGCCGGACTACCAGGCATCGGCACTGCTGATGGCGATCCTCCTGCGAGGCATGACGCCCGACGAGACGGCGTGGCTCACCGACGCGATGGTGCACTCCGGCATCCGGGTGGATCTGCGTGACATTCCCGGCGTGAAGGTCGACAAGCACAGCACCGGCGGCGTCGGCGACAAGACATCGCTGGTACTGGCGCCCGTCGCGGCGGCCTGCGGCGTCCCGGTTCCGATGATGTCGGGCCGCGGGCTGGGACATACCGGCGGCACCCTCGACAAGCTCGAATCGATCCCGGGGTTCCGCACCGGCCTCTCGCTCGAGGAGATGCGCGCGGCCCTCGTGCGCACCAACTGTGCGATGCTCGGCCAGACGTCGCAGATCGCACCCGCCGACAAGAAGCTGTACGCCCTGCGCGACGTCACCGGGACGGTGGAGAGCATCCCGCTCATCAGCGCATCCATCATGAGCAAGAAGATCGCCGAGGGGATCGATGCCCTCGTGCTGGATGTGAAGACGGGCAGCGGTGCGTTCATGAAGACCGAGGCCGATTCCCGGCGTCTCGCCGAGATGCTGGTGGCCATCGGCCGGGCCTCCGGCGTGCGGACCGAGGCGGTGATCACCGACATGGACACGCCGCTCGGCGAGGCCGTCGGCAATGCGCTCGAGGTCGTGGAGTGCCTCGAGATCCTCAAGGGGCGTGGGGACGCCCGCCTGGTCGAGTGCTGCCGAGAACTGACCGTGCGCATGCTCCTGCTCGGCCAGATGGCGTCCGATCGCGCCGACGCGGAACGACGTATCGAGCGCGCGATCGCGTCGGGCGAGGCTCTCGAGCGCTTCCGCCGGATCATCGAGGGACAGGGAGGCGACCCGCACGTGGTGGACGACTACAGCCGCCTGCCGGCCGCGCCCTCGACGGTCGTGGTGACCGCCGAGCGTGGCGGGTACCTGTCGCGGCTCGACGCGGAACTGGTCGGCCGGGCGTCGGTCGTCCTGGGGGCGGGCCGCGACCGCGTCGACGACGCGGTGGACCCGGCCGTCGGCATCCTCGTCAAGGCGCGGCCCGGTGCGCTGGTCGCCTCGGGCGAGGCGATCCTCGAACTGCACTACCGCACGCAGGCGAAGCTCGACGCCGCGCTCGCGCTCGCCAGGCGCGCCATCACCATCGGCGACCAGCCTCCGGCGCTCCGGCCAATCATCGTTGGTGAGGTCCGCTGATGCACTACATCCAGCCGCTCATCGGTGCGGCCGTCATCCTCGGCATCGGGTACGCCTTCTCGACCAACCGGCGGGCCATCAACTGGACCACCGTCGGGTGGGGGCTGGGCCTGCAGGTCATTTTCGCCTTCATCGTCCTGAAGACGTCCATCGGGCAGACCACCTTCGAAACGGTCGGCGGGTACATCACCCGTCTCCTCGGCTTCTCGCAGGTGGGGGCGTCGTTCGTCTTCGGGCCGCTCGGCGACGCCAGCCTGTGGGGCCGCACGATGACGGGCGCGATCGGACCGGAAGGCGCCAACTTCGCGGTCATCTTCGCGTTCCAGGTGCTGCCCACCATCATCTTCATCGCCGCGCTGTTTGCCATCCTGTACTACTTCGGCATCATGCAGCTCGTGGTGCGTGTCTTCGCGGTCGTGATGCACCGCGTGATGAAGGCAAGCGGCGCGGAATCGCTGAACGTGGCGGCGAGCATCTTCATGGGACAGACCGAGGCGCCGCTGACGATCCGGCCCTACCTGCCCGAGATGACGCGGTCCGAGCTCATGACGGTGATGACCTCCGGGATGGCACACATTTCGGGTGGCATCATGGCGGCCTACATCGCATTCGGCATCGAGGCGCGCCACCTGCTCACCGCGGTCATCATGACGGCGCCCGGCACGATCATGATGGCCAAGCTGCTGGTGCCCGAGACCGAGGTCCCGAAGACGATGGGGTCGGTAACGCTCAAGGTCGAGAAGACCGATGTCAACGTCATCGACGCAGCCGGTCGCGGGACGCACGAAGGCCTGCACCTCGCGCTGAACGTCGGCGCGATGCTCATCTCCTTCCTGGCACTGATTGCGCTGCTGAACGCGCTGCTGGGCTACGTGCCGTCGCCCTTCGGCAGCGGGTACCTCAGCCTCGAGCGCATCTTCGGGTGGCTCTTCGCGCCCATTGCCTGGGCCATGGGTGTTCCATGGCGGGACGCGCCAACCATCGGCAACCTGCTGGGGACCCGCATGGCGCTCAACGAGTTCGTGGCCTATTCCAAGCTGGGCCCGCTGAAGAGCTCGCTGGATCCCAAGTCGTTCACGATCGCGACATTCGCGCTGTGCGGCTTCGCGAACTTCAGCTCGATCGGCATGCAGATAGGCGGCATCGGCGGGCTCGCCCCGAACCGGCGGCAGGATCTCGCCCGCCTCGGCATCCGCGCCATGTTTGCCGGGACCCTGGCCAACTTCATGACCGCCACGATTGCCGGCTTCCTCCTGTGATGACCTACTACGACACCGTCAAGGACGCGGCCGATGCCGTGCGTGCCCGCACCACGAGAGTGCCCGAACTGGCGATCGTGCTGGGGTCCGGTCTCGGGTCGTTCGCGGGCGCCCTTGGCGACCCCGTATCCATCCCCTACGGCGACCTGCCCCACTGGCCCGTGTCGCGCATCGTCGGCCACGAGGGCCGCCTCGTCGTGGGGACCGTGCGCGGCCGGACCATCGCTGCCCTCGCCGGCCGCTGTCATGCGTACGAAGGCCACGATCTGCGCACCGTCACCTTCGCGGTGCGGGCGCTGGGCCTGCTCGGCGTCAGGGCCCTCGTGCTCACGAACGCTGCCGGCGGCATCAACCTGGGCTTTTCGCAGGGCGCGCTGATGGTGATCGACGACCACATCAACCTGCTGGGGAACAACCCGCTGGTCGGCGAGAACGACGACCGCTTCGGGCCCCGTTTCCCCGACATGTCCGAGGTCTACTCCACGCGCCTGCGCGGCGTGGCGGATCAGGCCGCGCGAACGGTTGGCCTCACGCTGCCGCACGGCGTCTACGCGGGGCTGCTGGGCCCCAGCTTCGAGACGCCCGCGGAGATCCGCTACCTGCGCGGCATTGGTGCGGATGCCGTGGGCATGTCGACCGTGGCCGAGGCGATCGTGGCGAGGCACATGGGGCTCGAGGTGCTCGGCATCTCCTGCATCACCAACATGGCGGCGGGCGTGCTGCCCCAGCCGCTCAACCACGAGGAAGTGATGGAGACGGCCGCCCGCGTGCGCGGGCAGTTCATCGCGCTGCTCGAGGAGATTGTGGCGCGCGCATGATCGGGGCACCAGTCAGCGACCGGTTGATCGAGGCGGCTCGCGCGGCCCGCGTTCACGCGGTGGCTGACTTCTCGCACTTCAAGGTCGGCGCAGCCCTGCTCACCGAGGACGGAACGATCGTCACCGGCTGCAACGTCGAGAACGCGACCTACGGCCTGACCATCTGTGCCGAGCGCGTTGCGATGTTCAAGGCGTTGTCCGAGGGGCATCGTACCTTCTGCGCGGTGGCAGTCGTCGCCGATACCGAGGCGCCAACCCCCCCGTGCGGGGCGTGCCGCCAGATCCTCTGGGAGTTCGGCGGCGATCTCGAGGTG
>CAYLTD010000027.1:0-64920 GCA_964386715.1 uncultured Bifidobacterium sp. | reverse complement strand
ACCACACTCACGAACGACGCCGATCAATTTCCACCACTTGACGGGACGCTACCGATCGGAGAGTGGCGCCGACGCAAGTTCAAAGACCGCGTCGTTTACCTGTGTCCCACCAAGCAGTTGGTCAATCAAGTGGTGGAACAGGCGGCAGAGCAGTACGGCCTCACAGTCCAAGGCTTCACGGGTTCTCGAAGACATTACCCAAGCGATGCCCGAACGGATTACCGAAGCGGTGCCAGATTGGCTGTGACCACCTACAACAGCCTCTTCAACACTGCTCCATTCTTCGACGACGCCCAGGTCGTCATCGTTGACGATGCGCACGCGGCCGAGAACTACATAGCATCGATGTGGACGCTGCGTATCGTTGGCCAAGAAGACAGACACAAACTCATCCACACCGCCCTGACGGGCTTGATACTTCCGTTGCTCGACGCTGCGACAGCCGCCCGCCTCTCGGGAGCGTGGGACGCAGACGATCTCTGGGTCGACAAGCTTCCGACGCCCGTTGTTTCGTCCATCCACCACGAATTGCTGGCCTTACTTGATGAGCACGCAGAAGCAGCCGGACTGAGGCATCAATATTCGACGATCAGGAATCATCTGCACGCATGCCACTTCTACCTTTCTGCACGCGAGTACCTGATCAGGCCGTTGATCCCTCCAACCTGGACTCATGCTCCGTTCACCAGTCCGAAGCAGCGCATCTACATGTCAGCGACCTTGGGGGAGGGCGGCGATCTGGAGCGGCTTACGGGGCGGCCCGCCATCGTGCGACTGCCTTCTCCGGACGGCTGGGATCGCAAGGGGATCGGCCGGCGGTACTTCGTCTTTCCTGAGATGTCACTGAGCGAGAACGAGACCGCCGACTTCAGGAATGAACTGATGGTTCTTGCTGGACGCAGCTTGGTGATTGTTCCCTCTGATAACGCACAGAAGGACGTGATGGACAGCGTCCACAACTCGATCGGTTTCGCTGTGTTTGGCCCTGATGATCTTGAGGACTCGAAGAAGCCGTTCGTCTCTTCACCGAAAGCGGTGGCAGTGGTGGCGAATAGGTACGACGGCATCGACTTCCCTGGCGACGACTGCCGTGTCCTCTTCATCGAGGGACTCCCCAAAGCAACGAACCTTCAAGAGCGCTTCATCATGTCCAGAATTGGTTCCGCGGTCCTTTACAACGAGAGAATTCAGACCCGGGTCCTTCAGGCCATCGGCCGCTGCACAAGGGCATTGCAGGACTACTCTGTGGTAGTCGTGACCGCAGCCGACCTGCCGGACTACTTGTCCGATCCTAAGAGGCTTGAACACCTCCATCCTGAACTGCAGGCGGAACTGGCGTTTGGCATTGAGCAATCCAAAGGAACGACACGGGACAACCTCATTGAGAATTGCCGCATCTTCTTGGAACACGGTCAAGCGTGGGAAGACGCTGACCAGCAGATCCTCGCGTTGAGGCAATCAGCCACGCAGAAGCCGTTTCCAGCCATCGAACAGCTGTCATCGGCTGTCGCGTTCGAAATCGCATCTCAAACGGCCCTGTGGCATTCGGACTTCGAGGCCGCCGTGGACGCCGCCGAGCGCGTCCTCGGAACCCTCACAGCCTCAGAGCTTCGCGGCTACAGGGCGCTGTGGCACTACCTGTGCGGCTCCGCGAACTGGCTGGCGAGCGCCGATGCCGAGAACGACACGTACGCGGCGAAGGCTCGCGAACAGTTCTTTAGCGCCAAGTCTGCCGCGCCGGGATTGCCCTGGCTGGTGAGGCTGAGTCGTCAGCAGAAGGGTGGCCGCGAGTCCGACGAAGACCTCTCGCTTATCTACCGCCAGCTGGAACGTGTTGAGGCTGTACTCGCGAAACTCGGAACAGCGCATGACCGCATGTTCACGAAACGCGAGAGGGAGATCCTAGAGGGCCTGAGCAAACCCGAGACTTTTGAAGCCGCCCATTGCCTTCTTGGACAGACGCTGGGCTTTCAGGCCGGAAAGATCGAATCGGACGCGTCGCCCGATCCTTGGTGGTTGCTCGACACTATATGCTTCGCGTTCGAAGATCATGCAGGTGCTCAAGCGACATCAGTCTTGGACGCCACCAAGGCGAGACAGGCGGCATCACATCCGAACTGGATTCGTGAGCGCGTGCCTGGCGCCAAGGACGTCGAGATTGTCCCTGTCCTGGTCACTCCTGTGACGCAGGTCACCAGCGGGGGGGCGCCCCATCTGGCGGACGTCGCCTTGTGGCCGCTCGATAGGTTCCGCCAGTGGGCGGAGGAGGGTCTCAGCACCCTCAGGGCGGTGAGGAGGACATTTCGCGAACCGGGCAACCTATACTGGCGCGAGGAAGCAGCGCAGGCCTTCAGGAAGGCCGGCCTTGACGCTGTGTCCCTCCGTGAGAATCTGAAAAACAACCTGGCCAAGTCGGTGTTGAAGATCGTCGGGAACTAACGTCGTTATAGGACGCCGAGAAAGCACTCGATGCGCAGGCCTGGAGAAACACCGTGACATTAGACCGTTTGCAGCTCGTCCTCACAGCCGCCGCGGATGGTGATGCAACACCTCTCGACATCGTCGAAGTACTGATTCAAGCGCTGGCGGTTGCCACGGTCACCCTCGGATTACCTAACGAAGACACTGTCGACACTGTCGTGCTCGGTCCGCGGCGGCCAGCAGCGCCTCTTCCTCACCGGGCAGGAGCCGGCGTTCGCGGCCCACTTCCAGGTCCGTGTGCAGCGACACCAGGTTGCGGCTGAACGGCACGTGCGCGATGAACTTCCAGTCGCGTGCCCAGTTCAGCATCTGCCGCAGCTTCGACAGCCGACGGTTGCACGCCACGATGTTGCCGCTGGCCATCAGGCGCTTCTTGTAGTCGTCCACCACCGTTTCGCTCTCGAGCTGCGTGAGGCGCAGGTCGCCCAGGTCGGCGCGCAGTAGCTTCATCTTCGAGCGGCCATCTGGGCTCTTGATCTCCTCGATGCGCTTCGCCTGGTAGTAGCGCGGCACGAAGTGCTGGTCGATGAACTCCGCTACGGTGAGCGTGTCCACGTCGAGCGGCTTGGGCGCCTTCACGAACGGCTTCCGCCCTTCGGCGAGCGCCTGGTTCACCTCCGAGATGAACTTCGGCAGCCACACCGTCGACGCTTCGGTCTTGGTCTTCGGGTTGGCGTCTTCGTCGGGGAACGCCTTCGGGATCGACAGGCGGTAGCGCTGCCCGCCCTTCCAGTACTCGCAATACCAGGGGTGCGCGCACTTCTCGTTCCTGCAGCGGCCGTCCACCACGCACTTCTTGAACACACGGCTGTTCCGCCTCATGACTCACCTCACGTGCTGCAAGCCCTGCGACATCACCCGACCGTGTAGCCGCTACGCGATTGCCGATACCCGCGCCTTCAACATCCACTCGTCGATCCATTCACGGCGGAAGCGCTGAAGTCGTACACGGCGCGCGACACCTTGCGGTAGATGTTTCGCGCATCGAGCATCAGCACCTTGTCGCGGCGGTTCTCATCCCGCTCCTTTGCACGGTCGAAGAACCACAACTGGCAAGGCACGGTCCGGGTGTAGAAGAAGTTGCCCCTGATGTCGATCATCACGTCGACCGCGCCGGTCTCGACGAGCTTCTGCCGGACCACCGCTTCGTCGCGCCCGGCGCTTGACGCCTGCGACGACATGACGACGCCGGCGCGGCCGTTTTCGTTGAGGTAGCTGTAGAAGTACGAGAGCCATCCGCCCTGCCGCCTTGTCGGCCTCGATGGCCTCGAGGGCCGCGTAGTAGCGGTTGGTGGCCTGCCGCAGGAACAGCAGGCCCATGATGGGCATGAAGTATTCGTTGGACGGCAGATTGGAGTTGGCGCGCAGGTCGTCGGCCGTCTTCCAGAGTTCAGCCTCGAACGCCTCGAGTCCCGTCAGGTGGTCAGCAGTCATGATCGTGGTTCTGCATCGGCGTCGCGGTGCCGACGCGAGTTGAAGTCGTCCTTGCAACGGCCAACGACCGCCAACCCCCGTTGACGTCGGGTACCTTGCGGCCGTTACGGCCACGGGCAAGGGGGCTGCTCATGGCTTCTACAGCCCTCGCCCGGCCCTGGTCCAAGGGTCAGGCGCAGTATAAGACGGGGCTGTGCTCATTGGACGGGGGCGAAGGTGCTGCTTGTGAAAGCCGGCGTTGCACATGGGGGCAGTTAGGGCGCGATGCTAAACGGAGCGTTTAGCAAGAGCGCACGCGGCACGCGGCTCAGCGGTTGAGCTGGCTCTCGAGCGCCGCAACGGACGCCACGATAGCGTCGAAGTCGGGTGCCGCGCCGATGATCATGCCGACCACGGCCTGATAGTCCCGCCTGAGGGCGTCGACCATGCTGCCGGTGGGCGCCAAGCGGTAGGTACCCGGCACCGCCGCCCCGAGGTTGTAGTCGGGACGGCCAAAGAACATCTGCGCGTGCCGCACGCACTCAGCCCCAAGCGGCCGGTCAGCGATCGCCTCTTCGCCAACACCACTGCCCCGCAGGACGTGCAGGTCGTAGTAGTGGCGCGAGATCCGCTGCCCTTCCTGCCGCAGTTCCCCTCGCCTGTCGAACCATGCCCGCAGCCCGTGGACGATGACGACCTTGTCCCAGAAGGTTCGGGTCGGCTGGATCGTGGTGACGTTCGAGACGGTCAGGTCGAGTCCCGCCAGGTCCTCGGCGACGTAGGGTCGGACCGACGCGCTCACGTGCGGGTCGAGCGCCGACTTGGCGCCGCATTCGATGCGCACCTCCGCGCCTACGTAGCCATCCGGTGCGAGGACCGTGGGGTATCGCACTAGGAGCGTCTGGCCATCCGGATCCGCATCGTCGAAACGGACGGAGATGCCCGGAGCCGGCGTGGCGCCGACGGCTTCCGCCAAGCGCCGGTCGAGTTCCGGCTGCAGTTCGTGCCGCAGGTACTGTTGGCAGGCGTCGCGGATCTCGTCGAGCCTGGCGTTTCGCTTCTTGCCGCTCAGCCGTTCGAGGTCGTCGATCGAGATCGGCTCGCCCAGATCCTGACGGAAGACGGTGATGTCGATGTCTTCCGAGAAGCGGTTGATCAGGGCGAACGCTTTCGACAGCGACGTGCCGCCCTTGAACAGGAGGCGCGGCGCATCGGGACGGCGGCCGTGAAAAAGCGCGTCGAGCGTCCAGCAGACCCAGAAGTCCTTCTCGACGTTCTGCTCGGTGATGCCGACACGGCGAGCGGTTGACACGAACAGGTCCCGGCGATCCCGCTCGGGAGCGTCCGTGATGCGGCGATAGGCCTCGTTCACGACGCAGCCCTCGACCGATGGGGAGCGGCCTGTTCACGGGCCCGTCCGTCTGGTGACTCCGAGAGGAGCGGGCGCACGACGGACTGCATCCACGTGGGCAGCGTGGGCAGCCCCTGCCGCAGGTCGTCCCGGATGGCGGCGCCGTGGGTCGGGTCCGCAAGGATGGTACGCAGGCGCGACATGATCGGGGCGGCGTCGGAGGCGAGCAGGTCCTGCAGCCAGTGCAGCGCCTGCACGACCCGCATGGCCGGCCGGCCGGCCCAGTACAGTCGGCTCGGCGCGACGGTCTGGAACACAATGTGCTGGTTGCCGAGTTGGAGCGGCTTCAGGCGCGCGTCGGTGAGCACCGTCACTTGCGCCGGCACGGCGGTCGTCAGGCCGAGGTCGTTCGCCGCGGTCAGGCCGTCCACGATGACACGCGACTGGTCGCGTCGAGCGATGGCGTCGATGATGGCTCGGACGTCCGGCGTCGTCGGCTTGCCGGTCAGGCTGTTGGTGCCCGGTCGGAAATAGAGGCCGCGGTCGAGGCGAGCAAGCCGGCCGTCGGCCGTCAGCCGTTGCAGGGCTTTGCCGACGGCGGCGCGGGGGCCGAGGTCCAAGAAGTCGACAGGGGTCCAGACGCGGCCCGGCTGAGCCGCCACCCGAGCGTCGACGTTCCTGCCGATGTCGAGGGCTGGTCCTCTGGCCATTTGTCCCGAATATACATCATTTACAGGACAAATAGGCGCATCTGTCCCAAATACGATGCATTTTTGGGACAAATCTAGACTATCGCCAGACAAGCCCGCCCGTTCAAAGAACGCGCAGGAGCTTGGCGCGAAAGGCGGGCCAGGAGATCGCGGTCGCTGGATCAGCGAGGTGCTCTGCCCACCGACAATCCAGTTCCGCACGTTCGGCCGCGGTGGCACATGAACAGTTGAACACTGCAATCCGCTGGAAGCGCGAACCGGGCGGCCGCCGGTGCGACGCCGCGCCGGGCGTGGCACAGCCGGTCGGGTGTTGCGCGCCGTCGCGGCGCTCTATTTACTCGCCCGCCCCGAACGGCATCAGCACCCGTGATGCGACGTTCGAAGCAATCGCCAGGTCGTGCGTCACGAGCACCAGCGCGGCCCCGCACTCGGCCGCCGCGTCAACCAGCACGTCCATCGTCTCCTGCTGGCTCACCGGATCGAGTCGCGAGGTCGGCTCGTCAGCGAAGATCAGGCGGGGCTGCAGCAGGAGGATCCTGATGAGTGCGAACCGCTGCAGCTCGCCGCCCGACACCTGGCCCGGCACCCGATCGAGCAGCTCGGCGCCCAGACGCAATCGCCGCATGTAGTCCTCAACCGAGCCCCACGCAAGACCGTGCAGCACGACCAGATCCCGCAGGCTGCGGCGAATCGTGACCGTCGGCGCGAACGCCATCACCGGGTCCTGATAGACCTTTTGGAACCCCCAGCGTGGCCCCGCCGACCGTGTTACGCGTCCCGCATCGGCAGGCATCAACCCGAGGAGGACGCTGCCGAGCGTCGTCTTCCCCGATCCGCTCGGGCCTGTGATGGCGATCCGCTCCCCCGCGTGCACGTCGAGGTCGATCCCGGCAAACACCTCCTGCGTCCCAAACCGTTTCGCAAGCCCCCTGGCCGACAGCACGACGTCCCCGGCGGGCGCTGACACGCGAGCCGACCAGGCGGCCGGCTCCGCCGCGAGCAGTCTGCGCGTGTATTCGTGCTGCGGGTTGCCCAACACCTGCGCGGCCGGCCCTGCCTCGACGATTTCGCCGTTCAGCATCACGCCAATCGTGCCGCCGAGTGCACGGGCCACAGCGACGTCATGCGTGATCGTGAGCAGCGTGCCGCCCTCGCGCACAATCCCCTGCAGGATCCCGACGATGCTCGCACGGAGCGTCGCGTCGAGCCCCTTGGTCGGTTCATCCACCAGCACAACCGGGGCGCCGCCGGTCCGCATCGCGGCAAAGGCGACACGCTGCGCCATGCCGCCGGACAGCATGAACGGATACTTGCGCGCGGCCTCGCGTAAGCCGAGCGCATCGAGATCCGCCTGGGCTCGATGCGTGGCCTCCCCTGGTTCGACCTCCCGCACATAACGGTAGCCCTCAGCCACCTGCGGCAGCACCCGCATCGTCGGGTCCAGCGCCAGCCAGGGCTCCTGGGGGAGCAGACCCACCGTGCGCCCCCAGCAGGCGTGCCGGGAACGGCCGTCCTCGGCGCGAGACACGTGGTCGAGGATTCGAACCGTCCCCGTCGCGGACAATTCCGGCGGCAGCGTACCGGTGACCGCGTTCAGCAGAAGCGTCTTCCCGGAGCCCGTCTCGCCAAGCAGCGTGAACGCCTCCCCTGCTCCGACCCGCAGCGACGCCGCCCGCACGAGCGCGACGTCTCCCGCGAAAACCGACACACCATCGAGTGCCAGTGTGGCGCTCACGCTGATGCCGCCTCGCGTCGCAGCAGCGCCACGCCCACCACGAAGCCGCCCAGCACCACGACAGGTCCAGCCAGGAGCCAGGGCGCCTCCTGGTAGTACGGCAACACCTCAATCAACATGACACCGAGTTCCGGCGTGGGCGGCCGCAAGCCGACACCAACGAACCCCATGGTGGCCAGGGACAGCACTGCCGTCGCCGCGCCGAACGTCATCAGGGTCGAGAGCAGCGGCAGCAACGCAGGCAGCAGGTGGCATCGAACGATGTAGAGTGGGCCGAAGCCCAGCATGCGCGACGCCTCGACCTGCGGCCCCGCCAGCAACGTCCGCGCGGTTGCGCGCACCACCCTGAAGTACTCCACCCAGAACGCCAGGGACAACCCGATATAGAACGGCCACTGCCGGCCTGGGGCGACGGCGGTGAGCAGCGCCACCAGGAGCAGCACGGGGAGCGCAAGCACGCCATCGGCGAGTGCGACGAGTGCCCCGTCCATCCACCGGCCGCGCCATGCTGCGAGGATGCCCAGGCCGGTGCCGGCGACGGCCGCGCCGGCCACCGTGACGGCCGCGAGTGTCAGCGACAGGCGAGCCGCATGCGCAAGGGTAGTGTCCCGTCAAGTGGTGGAAAGTCAGGCGCACCTGTCCTGAGCTCAATGTCGTCTATGCAATTGCCGCCAAGATCTCCTGCGTCGTCGTGGACAGTGTTGGCGTGGTCGTCAGCTTCATTGACTCCGCGCTGAAGTAGCGGCGCTCGGCCACGGCCCACTCGTCGTCCTGTTCGAGCAGCAGGGCTCCCACTAAGCGGATCACCGCGGCCGGGTTGGGGAAGATACCCACGACGTTCGACCGGCGTTTGATCTCTTTGTTGAGGCGCTCCAGCGTGTTCGTGCTGTGCAGTTGGCGCTGGTGCTCGAGGGGACAATGGCGATACGCCAGGACATCCTCGGCGGCGTCCTCCAGTAGCGCGGCCGTCTGCGCGAAGCGACCCCGGAGCGCCTCGGCGACCTTGCGCAGTTGCGTCAGCGCCGACGCGTGGTCGGGCTGCGCGAAGATGGTGCGCACGATCGCGGCAATCGCTTCGCGGGCGCCCTGCGGCACCGTGACGAGCAAGTTGCGCATGAAGTGCACCCGACACCGTTGCCAGGTCGTCCCACTGAGCACGGTGCCGATGGCCGCCTTGAGCCCCTCGTGTGCGTCTGAGATGACGAGTCGCACGCCCTTGAGCCCCCGCTTCACCAACCCGCGCAGAAACGCGGTCCAGAAGGCCTTGTCCTCCGACGGGCCCACGTCCAGGCCGAGCACCTGCCGCGTCCCGTCGCTCGTGATGCCCACCGCCACCACCGTCGCCTGGCTGATGACGCGGCCGTCTACGCGCACTTTGTGATACGTGGCATCGACCCAGAGATAGCGATGCTCGCCGGTGAGCGCGCGGGTGGCGGATGCGTTTGACTCAGCCGACGCGCGGGCCATTGCAACCCAAGTCTTCAACGACTCCCACGTCGCTTGGGCCATGTTCCCGAACGACACGTCGAGCAAAATTGCAGGCGTTCACATCAAGACGATGTTCAGCGAGTTGGCCTCAGGTGCCCCGTCTTTCGCCTATGAGGCCGGGTACTGGGATGCTTCTGCGTTAGTTCACAGCACGGTGCGAAGCCTGGGAGCCATCCTTCCGCCCGTGACAGTCGCCCGGTACTTCGACCTATCGCTTGTGCCGCAGGCTGGTACGGCGTCTAGGATAGCCTTGGGGCTCTCCGCAGTGGCGCTGTTGTGGGGCCTTGGTGTGCTCAACGAGTACGCCGGCCTTGGCTTAGACGACTGTTTGAGTGAACTCAGAGAAGCTCTCCGACAGACGTAGCAAGAAGGCCATGAGAGCCTGAACGGTCAGGCGAAGGCACCGCACCGGCCCAAGCACGAGCTCTGCAGGCCCGTTGTGCAAGGAACATTCCGTATATACTAAATCGGTGTTCGAGTGGGATCCGCAGAAAGCCGAAGCCAACGCGGCCAAGCACGGCGTCGCCTTCGACGAGGCCATGACCGTCTTTGCGGACCCGGAGGCGCTCGACGGTCCAGACCTGGATCACTCCTCGACGGAAACCCGGTTCCGTAGGCTCGGACGGTCTGCCGACGGACGAGTGCTCATGGTGGCCCATACGTTCAGGAGAAGAGGCGATGGCGAAGCGATCCGCATCATCAGCGCGCGGCGTGCGAGCCGCCGCGAACGCGCGGCCTACGCGAACGAAGATTGACTTCTCGGATATCCCGGAGTCCTCACCGGAGCAACTCGCGAGCATGCGCCGCGTCGGTCGGCCACCGATCGGGAAAGAACCCCGTCAACTGATCGCCATCCGCGTTGATCCGAGCGTCCTCGAGGCCTTCCGCAAGGAGGCGCGACGCCGACGCGTTGGCTACCAGACGCTCATCAACGAGGTGCTCGCCGAGCACGCGGGCAAGGACGTCGCATAGATGAAGCGTCGAACTGCTAGTCGCTCAGAGCTACTGCAGTCGTCATCGTGTGGCTGTGCCCTGGGTCGAGGGGGATAGCCGCATCACGCACGTTGCAGGTTTCAACGCACAGCATGCGGGTCCACTCGTCATCGCCAAAGTCGGCGAGCGCTATCGCACGCGCGATCCAGGGATTCCACACCACCGTGTTGGCCGAGTTCTTCTTGTGCACCGTGATTCGGCGCGGACGCGATCGGTCGTGAATGACCGCCCCATCCGTTGTGAAATAGATGCGATCGGTCTCCGCCTCGAACCGGACGTCGCCCTGCTGCCGCGCCTCGCGAATGCCGCCGACCGTATCGAGGTAACGAGCACCGGCCAGTCCGCTGAGGGACGCCGACCGAACATCGGCCACGGCAAAGTACGTGTGCAGTGCCTCTTCGAACGAGAAGGTCTCGCGGCCGGAGTTGGTCACGGTCAATGCCACCTGCAGCGTTGCGCCAAAGGCGACCTCGAGACGCAGGTGAAACTCGTGCGGCCAGAGTTCACGGCTGGCGGCGTCGCTCGAGTAGTCCACGGCCACCACAACCCCATCACCGCGTGGTTCGATCGACGCGAGTCGCCATTCACGCAGGCGCGCGAAGCCATGCGACGGCGCGGCCGGATTGGTCGGGTGCGCGCCGAACCAGGGGAAACACACGGGAATGCCGCCCCTGATGGCACGGTCTCGCTGCCATACCGCCTGGCGGCTCACGAATAGCACGTCGGTGCCGGCACCCGTGGGCACCCACGAGGTGACCTGCCCTCCGTGCAGGAACAGTGCGCCATGCGCCGCCGGCGACGTCACGACTACCGCCGCAAGTCCGCCGTTGCTGGCGACGACGCGAGCGAGGCCCTCGATGCCGAATTCATCGTTCAGCTCAGCGACCATGGAGATTCGGACCCTTCTGCAGATCACCGTCGTTGCTGAGTGTGCCGCGCCACGCGTCAGGCGCGATCGCCTGTGGGCGTGAGGCCGCGATCGATCAACGCGCGACGCCTGCGCCGCGCGCTCCGCCACCGCAGATACTGCGACAGGGGCCACCGGTCCACGCCGTACCGTCCGCCCAGCTCCCGCTCGAGTGCGCGGAATGCGCGTGTCACAGCGGCGCCGACTGTGGGTGTGTCACAGCGTTCGGCGTAGGTGAACACCAGATCGTTGAGCACGTCGCGCAGCAGGCCGTCCGTGTCCTCCTGCATGCGCCCCAGATACTGTTCCTGCGGGTAGTCGTGCCGTGCGTAGAGCTTCCACCAGTGTGAGGGGAACTTCAGCACGCTGACGCGGCGGCTCGGCTCGAACCGGTAGCCCGCCAGGAACGCGCGTGCCTGGAAGCCGACGTCAGTACCGATGGGCTCCAGCGCGGGCTCGCGCCAGGGGCCGCATGCATCCGCGATCGTGCGGCGATGCAGCCACCCTGACGGCGGACTTACCGAGACCTGCGCGTGTACCTTCCGGTTCCCGTACGCTTCGCGCGGACCGTCTGGCCCCATGAAGACGACGCCGCCATACGCGAAGTCTGCGCCCGTCCGGTCGACCACGTCCACGAGCGACGAGAGATGCCAGGGAAACCAGAGATCGTCGTGTCCCAGGTACGCGACGAACTCGCCGGTGGCACGCCGCAGCCCCTCGTTGTTAGGGCCGAACTGTCCGCCGCTCCTGGCCGGGAGATTCACCCAGTGCAGGCGCCGGTTGCCGAAGGTCTCGACGACCGACGCGGTGTCGTCCGTGCACGCGTCACCGACGATCCACACGTCGAAGTCGTCGTATGCCTGCGCGAAGACACTCTGGAGCGCGCAGCGCAGCACCCGGCTGCTGTTATAGGTGGCGATGACGACGCTGACGCGGGGCACAGGGCTGGTCGACTACCAACCCCTCGGCGTGTCGAAACGATAGGGGATCTGGTCGGTGTCGAGCGGAAGCCGGTACTTGTCCGGGTGCTCGTGGTCGTAGGGTTGCGTGGGGAAGTTCACGACGAGCACATCCCCCTGGCCGATGTTGCGGTTGGCGTGCCAGACGCCGGCAGGGATGCACACGAGACGGCGGTCGTACTCGGACAGGACCAGCTTCGAGACCAGGCCGTGCGTCGGCGAGTCCTCGCGTCCGTCGTAGAGCACCAGTTCCAGCTCGCCGCTGATCAGGAAGTAGCGGTCGTCGTGCCGCTTGTGCATGCCCCAGCCCTTGATCATCCCGGGCCTGAGCGTGAACAGGTAAGAGAAGACGAGCGGATCGGGATGCCACGACCAGCGTTCATCGAACATCTCGCAGACGCTGCCACGCTCGTCGACGTGAGTCACCGCTCGGCGGAACGTGACACCGTGCACCATGCGGACGAGGGGCTCGCCGCTGCTCGTGACCGTGGCGACATCTTGGTGCGGAGTGGTGCTCATCGGCGTCGAAGATACCACGGCTGTCGCAGCTCATCGGAATGGCAACAAGCAGGTTCGGGCCACGCCGCCTCATCCAGAGGTGTCGGCCTGAGTGAATGCAGGCGCGGTCTCCGCGCGAGGAGGATAACCACTCTTCAGGAGGCGGAACCGATGCTCGCGACTGCACGGCGTCTCGTCCGGGACGCCGGGCCGGGGCGCGAGTCCGGGGCGCGGGCCGTGCCGCGGGCCGGGGCGCGAGTCCGGGGCGCGGGCCGTGCCGCGGACCGTGGCACCGCCGCTCGCGGGGCTGCTCTTTGTCCAGCCGCGCCCGTGCCCGTCGCGCCTCGGCCAGCTCAGGGAGATCGGCGTCGGCGTGTTCCCACAACGCCAGGAAGCGGCTGTACTCCCCACGCGGCCCGCGGCCATCTCGTACACCAGCACACCGAATGCCTAGTTGTCACTGCCCGCGGAGGGGGCCTGGCTGCGCAGCTGTTCAGGGGCCATGTACGCGAGCGTGCCAGCCACCACGCCCTCGTCGAGGACACGGTCGGGTACGGCGGCCGACGTCGGCGCCACGTTCAGGCTGAAATGCCCGCGCCAGGCCGAAGTCGAGCACCACACGCCCGCAATCAGTGTCGAGGCATACTGTTGGGCTATGTTCGCGATTGTCGCAGTCATCGTGATGGCCGCCGTGCTGTTCTGGCTGTTCCGCCAGAACGCCGCAGACATCGACGCTGCCGCCTCGACCCTGGGCCTGCGTCGCGCGGCCACCCGCGTTACCACCAGGGGGACATCCGCCGAAGGTTTTGCCTACGTGGAGACCACCCTGCTCGAGGGCACCATCGCCGGCACGCCAGCCGCGCTGTCCGTACGCACGGTGAAGCGCCGGCAGAACAAGTACCGGCGGCACGGGAGCGAGATGACGGTGCTGACGCTGCGACCCGGTCGACCGATGGTCCTGCGTGTCCGGCTGCAGCCGGCCGGCATGCTGGAGTCGCTCGAGTGGCTGCAGAAGGGTGAGCCGCCGGAGACGGTGCCAACGGGAGATCCGGCCTTCGATGCGGCGTACCGCCTGTACGCGAGCGACGCAGCCGTCGCGAGAGCCGTGCTCACGACAGATCTGCGGCGTGACATCCTCGCGCTTCGCGAGCGTGTCGCAGGCCCGATGCCGTCCGGTGCGGCCAGCGGCATGGCTGCGGGACTGCTGCTCGGCACGTTCGACGTGGAGCCGGACGCGGCGCGCTACGTCGTCTACGGCAGCCCCACCGCAGCCGTCGCCGCACACGTGCATGCCGCGGTGCCGCTGCTGCTGCGGCTGGCCGGCCGGCCGACAACGGACGCCGAGCCGGTCCGCCCGTAGACGGCGTCCGCGGGAGCGAGGCGCTGCACCGCCGCGCGGTTTGCGGGGCCAGTCGATCGATTCATGCTCAGGGCACAGCGGCATCGCCGGCCGTTGCCGGAACGAGCGCCGGCGCGTCCTCCGAAACAGCGCTGGGGCGATGCCATGCGACGGTATCGCCCGCCACCTCCAGCTGCGCGGTCACACTGTGCTTGCACGCCGGGGCCACTCGCGGCAGGCACCCGCGAGACAGCTGCGCGGCGCGCAGGCCTGACACGACCACGAACTCGAACACGTTGTAATGCGGTGGACGCTGAACCATTGATGCCTCGTTTCTTCGTTGGACCCCACCCGAATGGCGCAGGTCAGTTCCCGTTGGGGTTCACGGCGGCGATGATCTGATACAGGTAGTCGGTGAGGTCGCGCAGCCGCACCGCTGCGGGATCATCCACCCAGCGTCCGTTCTGGGGGATCGCCGGGATCGCGATGAGCATGCGCCGCCGCGTGACCGCCTCGTCAGCCAGGCCGCGCGCAACCCAGGCGTTCCAGCGCGCCTCGGAATCCTGGTCTTCCGACAAGGCTGAAGCTGCGACGATCTGTAAAGAGCGCGACGCGGGGGCGGGGTGGACGGGCACGTTGGCCATGGTCCGTCACTCGTAAGGCTGTGGTGAGGGTTCAGGCCGGATCGGCCGGTTGCTCAGGAAAGCAGGAGCCCTGAGTATACGCCACCCGAGGACGGTGCCGCCGACGGGCATGCAGGAGCGGCAGAGCGACCGCGGCACGGTGCGGCGAGCCCGTTCGCTGCCCCCGTCCACCCTTCGCTGTAATTCGTCAACGCGTTCCACGACTTCAGCTACGCTTCAGACAGACGCCTGTGCACGCCTTGCGCCGACACCTCCGTACGTGGGCCACCATCTGGCTGTTCGTCCAGCTCCTGTCGCTTGGCGGCCTGATGCCCGCCGCCTGCTGCGAGGCCCATAGTCAGGCCACGCAGCACGACGAGTGCGCCGACGACTGCCCGATGCACCACACGGCGCCGCAGCCCGACGACTGCCCGCTGCACCACAGCGTCGACGCCACCCCGCACGCGGCCGCGCCGGCACACGCTGCTGACGACTGTACGATCGGCGGCCTGTGCCAGGTGCCTGCGGCCTCGCTCAGTGTGCTGCTGGGATCGCCCGCCGTGATCCCGGCCCCTGTCACCTTCGGGATGCCGGCCTTCGCGGGCACCCTCGCTCCGTCGGCGGGCCGCATCACCACCGCCTTCCGCCCGCTCGATCTGCCTCCGCCCCGCGCCTGATCGGTTCGCCCGACCACGCTGGGCGCCACTGTCGCCACTCCGGCAGGCAGGGCGCCCCACAGGCATAGTTCATCGACAGCCCGACGTCTGCGCACACGCACGAGCAGGGCTGTTCAGCGGAGGGATCCCATGACTCGCCCATTCCTGCGGCGCAGCTGCCTGTGGCTCATCGCCACGCACGCCACGCGTCCGCTTCTTGCAGCCACACTGATCGCAGCCGTGCTGGCCGCCGGCACGCCGGCAGCCGCGCAGGACACCATCAACCAGGCCAGCATCAGCGGCCGCGTCGTCGACCAGCAGGGCGCCAGCGTGCCGGGCGCGCTCGTCGCGGTGCGCCAGACCGACACCAACGTGCGGCTCGACACCACGACCGACGCCGAAGGTCGCTTCCGCTTTCCCTACCTGCGGCTCGGCCCCTACGAACTGCGCGTGACGCTCGACGGCTTCAAGGAGTCGCGACGCGAGCTGTCGCTCTCGGTAGGATCGGCGTTCGAACTGCCGATTACGCTCGACGTGGCAGGCGTCGATGCGACGGTGAGCGTGATTGCCACCGTACCGGTGATCGAGGCCGCCCGCAGCCAGATCGCCGGAACGATCGCGCGGCAGGAGATCCAGGACCTGCCGCTCAACGGCCGCAACTTCCTCGACGTGGCGCTGTACGTGCCGGGCGTCTCGCCCACGAACACGAACAGCACCCAGCTGTTCGCCGAGACGTCGGCCGTGCCGGGCCAGGGCCTGTCGATCGGCAGCCAGCGAAACCTCTCCAACAACTTCATCGTCGACGGCCTGTCGGCGAACGACGATGCGGCCGGGCTGAGCGGAATGCCGTACGGCGTGGACGCCGTCGAGCAGTTCCAGGTGGTCACCTCCGGGGGCCAGGCGGAACTCGGCCGCGCGCTCGGCGGCTACGTCAACGTGGTGACCAAGAGCGGGACCAACGTGCCCCACGGGGACGTCTACGGCTATTTCCGCGATGACAACCTGAACGGGCGCAATGCCCTCACCGGCACGAAGCTGCCGATGTCCCAGCAGCAATTCGGTGCCAGCGTGGGCGGACCGGTGCGGAGGGATCGCACCTTCTACTTCGCCAATGTGGAGCAGCGTCGTCTGGATCAAAGCGGCCTCGTCACGATCACCGAGTCGAATGCGGCCCTGATCAACGCACGGCTGCGGGCCGTCGGCTATCCGGGACAGGCGGTCGCCACGGGCGTCTATCGCAATCCCGTCGACAGCACGAACGTGTTGGCCAAGGTGGACCACCAGGCGAGCGGACGCGATCAGCTCTCCGTTCGCTACAGCCTGTACGACGTCACCGCCACCAACGCCCGCGGCGCGGGCGGCCTGAGCGCGCCATCGGCCTCCTCGGGGCTGGACAATCGCGATCAGGCGATCGCGATGAGCAACACGTGGACGCTGTCGGCGCGGACCGTGCACGAGACGCGCGCGCAGGTGGCCTACAGCGACCTCCAAGCGCCGTCGACCGACCTGGTGGGTCCCGCCGTGTCGATTGCCGGCGTCGCCTCGTTCGGCACGCTCTCCGGCAGCCCGCAGGAGCGCCGCAACACCATGGTGCAGGTGGTGAGCAGCGTCGCCCACCAGCGCGGCGCGCACGCGGTGAAAGCCGGCGTCGACTTCCTCCACAACGCCAGCCGGATCCGGTTTCCGCGCCAGTTCCGGGGTGCGTACACCTTCTCCTCGCTGGCGAACTTCCTCGCGGGCACGTACAACAATCTCGGGTTCACGCAGACATTCGGCGTCACGGTCGTGGAGCAGACCAACCCGAACATGGGGCTCTACGCGCAGGACGAGTGGAAGGCCTCGTCGGCCCTCACGCTGAACCTGGGGCTGCGCTACGACGTGCAGTGGCTCGAGACGATCGCCACCGACACGAACAATATCTCGCCCCGCCTCGGGTTCGCGTACGCGCCCACACCGTCGCGGCGGACCCTCGTCCGCGGGGGCGCCGGGCTGTTCGTCGACCGCGTCCCGCTGCGCGCGCTCGCCAACGCGCTGCTCTCGGCGAACAACACGACCGACGTACGGAACCTGCAGCAGGTGTCGATCAGCGTGTCGCCCACGCAGGCTGGCGCCCCGGCGTTCCCGGCCATCCTCGCGGCGCCGGTGCAGGCGGTGACGCTCCCGAACCTCACGACCATGGACACGCGGCTGCGGAACGCGTACGCGCGGCAGGCCAGCCTGGAGGTGGAACAGCAGGTCGGCGACCGGGCTACCGTCAGCGTCGGCTACGAGTACCTGCGGAGCAGCGGCCTGCTGATGGCGATCAACCAGAACGTCCCGGCGTGCGTGGCCAGCGGCACCAACAACGGCTGCCGGCCGGTCGCGGACTACGCCAACAACAGCCAGTACCGCGCGGCGGGGCGGTCCACCTATCACGGCCTGCAGGTGTCGTGGGTGCAGCGGCCCACGTCGTGGGGCTCGGTGCGCGTCAGCTACGTGCTGTCGAAGTCGATGAACAACCTGGGCGAGTTCTTCTTCAGCGGGCCCATCGACCCCTTCGACATCGAAAAGGACTGGGGCCGCTCCGACAACGACCAAAGCCACCGCCTCACGGCCAATGCCACGGTGCGAACACCGATGGGGCCGGCCGATGCGGCGTGGAAGAAGCTGGCGTACGGTTTCCAGTTGAGCGGTGGTCTTCAGGCCTACTCGGCGCTGCCGCTGAACATCACCTCGGGCGTGACCACGATCCAGGGGACGGCGGGTCGGCCCCTGGTGAACGGCGCCTTCCTCCCGCGCAACGCCGGTGTCGGCAACGACTTCTTCACCATGAACCTGCGCCTCTCGCGCATCGTGACGCTCGGGAGTGCCCGGCTCGAGGGGAGCGTCGAGGGGTTCAACCTGACGAACCGCCGCAACGTGCTGACGCGCAACGGCAACTTCGGCACGGGTCCGTATCCGGCGAGCCCCTCGGCGGGCTTCAACCAGGTGACCGCGGTGGGCGATCCGCGCACGTTCCAGATCGCCGTGCGCGTCCGCTTCTGAGCACCGCAGCGCCTGGTTGGGGCGCCGCGTGAGCGCCGATCCCACGCCCGCTCGGGGGCCCTGGCGCGCCTGAGCCGCGCGGCGGGGTCAGAGGCCGAGGGACTGGCGCAGCCACTCCGTGGTGAGCTGCGCCGGCCAGATCTCGTGGTCGTAGTGGCGCACGAACTCGCGCACCTCGTCGAACGGCGTCTTCACCTCGAGGCTGGTCGTACCCGCGGCGCCGACCCACGCCTGCGCGAGTTGCATGCTCGCGTGCACGACGAAATCCTCGTGCGTCACGGTCGCCCACCACCCGTCCACGTCACCCTCCCGCAGCCGGCGCGGCTGCCAGGCGTCCGGCGTCCACTGCTGGAAGCCCTCGAACCGCTCGTAGCGGACCCGCACCTGCTCGAGGGCTGCCTGCCGCTGGGCATCTGTCGCGTCGAGCCGCATCTGCTCGTAGACCTCGCGCGCTTCCTCGCCCGCACGCGCGAAGAGCGCGTGTCCGTGCTTCTCGAGCAGGTACTGCTCGCGGCCCCAGTCGCTCTCGCGGAACGCCGCAGCGCCAGCCAGCATTCGCCGCAGTTCGGCATCCCACTGCTCGTTGAGCGACGAACGCACGACGGCAGGCACCGACGGCAGCAGGGGGAACCGGCGCAGTTCCTCGCCGACCTCGAGCGACAGGGCGTGCGCAAGCACCGCGCGCAGGTCGGCCTCCCACGCCGGGTCGCCGCCATCCACGTATCCGAGGCAGTAGTCCTCGCCGCCGAGGAAGTGCATCCAGCGATAGAACACCTCCTGTTCATGGCGAGCGCCGGTCTGGCGGAGGCCGAGGCAACTGAACGTCGGACCGTTGGGATCGAAGATCGCCCAGCTGAGGAACACGATGCCGGAGTCCTGCAGCCACTCGGCAGGCGCGCGGTGGATTGGGAAGACGCTGTACACGGTCAGTGCTCCCGGCCGTGCAGGCTCGAGTCCACCCACCTTGCGCGCCTCGCAGTACCGACAGCCGCATCGCGGGCCACGCCCGGCCTGTGGAAAGCACCCGGCACGAAGGCCTGGTACTGCAGCAGTGGCGCGGTGCGTGAGCCGTCGGCGCCGCTGTCGAGGCACCACGCCCCGTAGTGCATCGCGTCCGAGCCACCGAGTGCTTCGGCACGATTCAGGGCGTCCGCACGCCGCCACTGTTCGAGGTCACTCCCCTGGACCGGAAGGAACAGGCGGACGCGCAGACCGTTCCCGATACGGCGATGCGGATCGCGCACGTCGAGACGCGCGAAGCTGGTCTCGTCGGCGAAGGGGAACGTCATCGCGATGCCCTCGCGCCTCGCATCGAGTACCGTGCCGCCAAGCTGCGACGCGACAATCGCCTCGATGCCACTGAACTCCACGGAGTCGGCAAACGGCGAGGGGGCGCGCCCGGCCTTCGCCCATTGCTCGTCGATCGACCCGATGAACGGGTCCGGCACGTCGGGCAGCCCCTGTGGGTGCGGCGCGGCCGCCACCCGCCCGCCGCATCGGTCTGCCAGGTACCGCGCCTCGGTATGCGTCATCCCGAGCTGCAGCATCGCGAAGCCGGCGAACTGGAGCGACCGCCAGCCCACGGTCTCGTCGTGCACCACTGCGATGGTGGTCGCCTCGATGCGCTGTCCGTCCGCGTGATACGTGTAGGCGCTGCCGAGCGCGTGCCTGTTGAGCGCCGACAACACCGGCAGCACGACCTCCTCCGGCGCGGTGACCGACTCGACAACGATGGTCCGCGCCGTGAGGCGGGCGACGGTGCACTCCCCTTCCCCCACCGCCGGGGAGGCGCTCACCGTCTGCGTGAGGCGATAGGGAATCCAGCTGAAGGCGCGTTCCCCGCGGGACAGCCACTGGGCGTCCGGCTGCAGGCTGTCGAGCACCGCGTCGAGTGCGCGCAGGCCAACATCAGCGGCGGCGGGTGGTCCGGGCATGCGCCATCGTACCCCGGAGCGGCGCGCGCTGCCGATCGGGGGCGTGCACGACGCCGCGGTGACGCGGCGACGGGCCCACCGGCCCGCGTGGCAGTTCAGCGCCCCTGATATCGCGGCGGCCGGTTCTCGGCTTCGGCGCGGCGGCCTTCGACGAAGTCTTCCGTCCGGTACAGCGCCGCGTACTGGGCTCCCAGCCTGGATAGGGCATCGGCCTCGATCGGATCGACGTACTGGTGCGCCGACGCGAGGGTCGCCCTGATCGAGAGCGGCGCGCAGGCCGCGATCCGGCGTGCGACGGCGACGCCAGTATCGAGCGCCGCCTGCCGGCTGGGCGCGACGAACTGGGTCACTCCCATGCGGTACGACTCCTCGGCGGTCCAGTGATCGCCGGTGAGCATGTAGCGCATGGCATTGCCCCAGCCCGCCTCGCGGACGAACCGCACCGTCGCCCCGCCGCCGGGAAAGCGGCCGTGCGTGTTCTCGTCCTGCCCGAACTGCGTGTCGGCGGCAGCAACGCGGACGTCGCACGCCAGGTAGATCTCGTGCCCGAGGTTCCACGTGTCGCCGTGCACCACCACCACGACCGGCTTGGTGCGTTTCGCGGACGCGGCGTTGTTGCCGAGGATGTCGAGCGACCGCGCGGTCGCGGTCGTGCGGGTGCCCGAGACGATCCCCTGCTGCGAGGCATCCACGTCGATGCCGCGCGAGAAGTGGTCGCCGTGGCCGAAGAGCACGAGCGCCCGCAGCGACGGGTCGTGCTCGTACTGGTAGTAGACCTCGCCGAGCCTGAGCCGCGTCGGCGGATCGAGGCGATTGTGAATCGAGGGCCGGTTGAGGCCGACCAGCACGATGTCTCCACGCCGCTCCACCGTCACCGTATTGCCTGGCGCGAGCGGCACGTCGGCGAGACGGGTCGTTTCGTCCGCGCCCTGAGATGCCGGCGTCTGCGCCCGCGCCGTCGCGGCCACAGCCACCATCGCCGCGCCCCGGAGGGCTGCCCGGCGTCCGATGCGTCGTGTGGTGTCGTCCATCTGACCCTCCTCCCGTAGCGGGAACCTGCCGTGCCGCCCGGACGCCGTGCGAGCCTGCTCCACGCGGCCGGGAGCCTGCGTCACGGCGCAGGCGGCGTGCCGTCCCACCACTTGGAGAGGTGGGGGTGGAACCCCGGCGTGACCGGCGCGTAGTGGGACGTATCGTTGAACAGGATGAGACGCGCGCGTACTGCATCGCGGAAGTCGAGCACGTTCAGGCAGGCGGGCGCCTGATCCAGCCGGTCGCGGTAGCCGCGCGGATCGAACCCGAGCAGGCTGCTGAGGAGCAGCCTGATGGTCGCCTTGTGGGACACGACGAGAACGCGCTGCCCGGCCCGCTGGTCCAGGATCTCCCGGAGGGCCACGAGCGCCCGGGCCAGGACGGCCGCGCCCGATTCGGCCTCACGGGGCGCGAAGGTGAACGGGTCGGCCTCCCACGAGGCGTACTCCTCCGGGAATCGCTGTTCGACCTCGTGCCGGCGCAGGCCTTCCCACCGGCCGTGTGCGATCTCGCGCAACCCGGCGGCGAGAGCCACGGGCAGGCCGCACGCCGCGCCGGCAATGGCCGCCGTCTCCCGGGTCCGCGCGAGCGGGCTGGCGTAGACCGCGTCGAGGCGCTCCGACGCGAGGCGCCGGCCCAGCGCCGCCGCCTGCGCGCGCCCTTCGTCCGACAGCTCGACGTCGATGCTGCCAGCGAACCGGTCTTCCGCGCTCAGCTGCGTCGCGCCGTGTCGTACGAGGTAGATACGGGTGGGAGAGGACATCCGGCCGCCATTGTGCCTCACCTTGGCGCCTGCGCGGAGACGGTACAATCGCCCCTCGCAGATGACCGCCGCCGATCAATCCCGCCCGCACCCGCGCCAGCGCTGGATCAGCGTGCCGGAGCCGGAACTCGGGCTCGGCGAGGTACGCGCCGTGGGTCCACGGACGGTCACGCTCTATTTCCCGGCCACGCGCGACACGCGTCAGTACGTCGTGTCCCCCGATGCACCGATACGCCGGGCCATCTTCCGGTCCGGCGACACGATCAGCACCCGCACGCGCGGCGATCTCACCGTGCTCCGCGTCGACGAGCGCGACGGGCTGCTCTACTACCACACCGCCGCTGGCGAGGTGTGCGAAACCGACCTGAGCCACACACTCAGCTTCAGCAGTCCTGAAGAGCGTCTCTTCGCCGCACAGTTCGACCCCTCCCCCGTGTTCGACCTGCGCGCGGACGCGCTTTCCCATCAGCACCGACGCCGGAAGTCGCCGGTGCGCGGGTTCGTCGGCGGCCGCATCGACCTGCTCCCGCATCAACTTGGCATCGCGGCGGAGGTGACCGCCCGGCTGCTGCCGCGCGTGCTGCTCGCCGACGAGGTCGGCCTCGGCAAGACCATCGAAGCCTGCCTCATCGTCCACCGGCTGCTGCTCACGGGCCGCGCGCAGCGCGTGCTGGTGGTGGTGCCCGAGACGCTGGTTCACCAGTGGTTCCTCGAGCTGCTGCGCCGCTTCAACCTCTGGTTCCACATCTTCACGGAAGCCCGGTGCACCGCCATCGAGGACGCCACCCCTGGTGCGAACCCGTTCCTCGGCGATCAGCTGGTGCTCTGCGAACTGCCGCTCTTCACGGGAAACGGCGCGCGGCTCGCACAGGCGCTGGACGCCGGGTGGGACATGGTGGTCGTGGACGAGGCCCATCACCTGCAGTGGACTCCTGACACCGCGAGCCAGGAGTACCGCGCCATCGAACAGCTCGGGCAGGCGACGCCGGGCCTGCTCCTGCTGACCGCAACGCCCGAGCAGCTTGGCGTCGCTGGTCACTTCGCCCGCCTGCGGCTGCTCGATCCCGACCGCTTTCACGACCTCGCGCAGTTCGAGCGCGAGACGGCGGCCTACGGCGAGGTCGCGTCCCTGGCGGAGCGGCTGCGAACCGGGGCGGCGCTCCACACCGGGCAGTCCACGGCGTTGGCGCGCCTCCTGGACGAACGCGAGCCGGACATCATCGACGCGATCGCTCGCGGCGACACGTCGCGGCGGCAGGCCTGGATCGAGCGGCTGCTCGATCAGCACGGCACGGGCCGCGTGATGTTCCGCAACACGCGCGCGACGGTCGCCGGTTTCCCCTCGCGGCGCGTGCACCTGCATCGCCTCGACGCCGCCACGCCCGCGCGGCGCCGGGCGCTCGCTCACGAGTGGGCGGCCGACACAGCCGAGACTCCTGCGCAGCCGGAAGACGACGGGACCAGCTCGATGGGGCACGACCCCCGCGTCGAGTGGCTGCTGTCACTCCTGCAGCAGGTCGCTCCAGGCAAGGTGCTCCTCATCTGTCGCTCGGCGCGGAAGGCCACGGCCATCGACACCGCCCTGCGGCACCGGACCACGGTGCCGGTCGGGCTCTTTCACGAGGGGCAGACGCTGCTGCAGCGCGACCGCGCCGCCGCGTGGTTCGCCGAGCCCGATGGGGCGCGCCTGCTCATCTGCTCAGAGATCGGCAGCGAAGGGCGCAACTTCCAGTTCGCGCACCACCTCGTCCTGTTCGACCTGCCGCTCGACCCGGCCCTGGTCGAGCAGCGCATCGGGCGCCTGGACCGCATCGGGCAGCGCGAGCAGATTCACGTCCATGTGCCGTTTGTCGCCGGCTCCCACCTCGAGGTGTTGGCACGCTGGTATCACGATGGGCTGCACGCCCTCGAGGAACACCTGCCCGGGGCCCGCGAGGTGCTGCGCCGGTTCGAGCCGGAACTGCGCGCGCTCGCGGACGGTGCATCCACCAACCGGCGGCACACCACGGGGGCGCTCGACCGGTTCGTGGCCCGTGTACGCGAAGTCCGAGACGAGGTGGCCCGGCGCATGGAGGAGGGCCGCGACCGCCTGCTCGAGTGGAACTCGTCGCGTCCGGCGCTCTCGGCCCGGCTCGCGGACGACATCCGGCAGCAGGACGAGGACCGGGCGCTCGACGCGTTCATGCTCGCCGCGTTCGACCTGTTCTTCGTCGAGGTCGAGGAGGTGGCGCCGCGCACCTATCGGCTCGGCTCCGCGGGCGTCCTCGTCGACGACTTTCCGGGGCTGAAGGCCGACGGCCTGACCTGCACGCGCGAGCGCCAGCGCGCCCTCCAGCGCGAGGACCTGCAGTTCCTCACCTGGGACCACCCCCTCGCCACCGGTGCGCTCGACATGCTCCTCGGGTCCGAACGGGGCAACTGCGCGTTCGCGCGGTGGGTCGACCCGGAGGTCTCGGCCCTCTACCTGGAGGCGGTGTATGTGCTCGAGTGCCTGGCGCCGGCGCCGGTGCACGTGGACCGGTTCCTGCCGCCCACGCCCGTGCGCGTGGCCGTGGATCACCGCGGGCGCGACGCGTCAGGCGCCCTCGAAACGGGTGTGCTGGCGAAGGAACCGGGTGCCAGGACCGCGCAGGCGTTGCTCGCGCGGCCAGACATCCGCGACACGCTGCTGCCGCGCCTGCTTCAGAGCACGAAGCAGCTGGCCGACGCGCAGGTCCCGGAGATCGTCGAACGGGCGCGCGGCGATATGCGCGCGCAGCTGACCCGCGAGGCCACGCGGCTGCGCGAGCTGCAGCGCGTGAACCGCACCGTCCGCGACGAGGAGATCGTCCTGATCGACGATCAGCGGCGGGCCCTCGACGCCTACCTGGACGCCACGCGCCTGCGCCTGGACGCACTGCGGCTCGTCTATCGCGGCAAGGCGACGTAGGCGCGCTGCTATCCGTCCCGGAACTTCGCGTCGCGGTGGCTGCCGTCGCAGAGCGGCTTCAGCTTCGACTGGCCGCACCGGCAGAGGGTCACCCGGTTTCGCGTCTCGAGCTGGCGGCCGTCGGACATCGTCACCGTGACGCCGCCGGTCACCCAGAGCGGGCCGTCCTTCGTCACGGCCACCTGCCGTGGCAGGTCCGGCTCCACCGGCGCGCCGTCGATTTCGTAGCCCAGGCGTCCCGACGGGCAACGCTCCACCATCTGCATCAGCGCGAAGCGCACGCGCGTGTCGTCGCTGCGGTCCAGCATCTGCCAGACCTTGTCCACCTTGTTCCCGCAGAAGCCCCCGTGCATGCAGAGCTTCCCGTCGTCCGTCATCGTGATGTTGGTGCCGGAAAGCCGCCGCGCACGGCTGGCGCTTGGCTCGGTGGGCGCAGTCTCGTGTCCGTCGAACGCGGCCTTCACGTGCGTGCCGTCACAGAAGGGCTTGTGAGCCGACTGCCCGCAGCGGCACAGCCGATACGTGCCGTCTGCCTCCAGGGCCGCATCCTTGCGCCACGTGAGCGGCTCGTGCAGCTCGGAGTAGACGATCGACTTGCGCGTCAGCGGCACCCCACCCGTGACGACGTAGGGCCCGTTCTCCCAGACCTGGATGTGGAAGCCGTCCGGAATACCGGCGGCCTGGGCCTCGGCCGGCACGTAGTCGAACGAGGGCCCGGCCGTCGTGGCGCCGTCGCCCGACGGCATCTGCATCAGCTCCTGGGCACGCGTCCGCAGTTCGTACATCGACGGCATTGTCATCGACAGCGCATCGGGACGCCCGTTGAAGGCGACGTGCAGGTTTCTCAGCAGGTCGGAGTACAGCGCGTTGAACTCCTCCATCTTCGCGCGGATCGGGCTGCCCGGCGGGTAATCGTCGGGCCGCGGGTTCTCGCGCATCGGGTACACCGCGTCCCAGTCGACGGTGAACGGCTCACCGGTCGGACCCGACTCCGGCGTGTCACCGCGACGGTACGAACGCCCGGCCATGATCTCCACGAAGCGGAAGTAGTGGGCCACTTCCTCGCGCTCCGGGTGGAACATGTTGCGGTCGCCGTCCCAGATTTCGTGGTGCTTGAGTCCCTCGCCCTGCTCTTCGATCTCGTTGATCGCGACAATCGCCGACGCGAGATCGTAGACCGCCACCACGCGGCCGCTGCCGCTGTAGCCGAATACCTCCGGTGTCACCTGCCGCGCCGGATCCCCGCAGAACACCACCTGCTCTCCGAGCTGCGCGCACAGGTGCTCGATGCCCTTCTCGATGGCATCGTAGAACTGTCCGATGGTGTGGTACCGCTCGGCTTCGGGCGCCGCGTCAGGCGCCTCGGGCTTCTCGATCCTCATGAACGTCTCGACCGCCGCCGGCGAGAACCGTGCCAGCGACACGGTGAACGCGTTGGCGCTGTGCGGGAGGAAGGTCGGATACTTCGCGATGAAGTCCGGCGCATCGAGCACCGGGGTGCCGCCGACCGCGTTCAGCAGGTTGGCGGCGAGCGTCATGTGCAGCATTTCCTCGATGAAGACCGATTCGATCACCTCGAAGGCTTCGAGGTTGTGGCCCGGCTTGATCGAGTAGAGCGCGCAGAGATACGGCGGCAGCGTGGAATGTTCGAGCTGGATGGCCCACTGCAGGTGTTCCCGCAGGTCTTCGAGCGTGGCGATTGGCATGGTGTGAGGTCCAATGATAGTCAATCGCCGCGCTCCTCAGATCTCGCCCCTCCGCGCAAAGCCGGCGATGTGCTCGCCGGCGCGGAACGCCAGGGCCGAAATCGTCATCGTCGGCTGGCCGCGCGTGGACGTGACCAGGCTGCTGCCGTCGCAAATGAAGAGGTTCTTCACGTCGTGCGCACGATGGAACCGGTCTACGACGGACGTCCTGGGGTCGGCGCCCATCCGGCACGTGCCGAGCAGATGCACGGAGTCGGTCTGGGGCCGGATCGGATCGGGCCAGACGCGGCGGGCTCCGGCCGCTTCCGCGAGTGCCACCGCCTGCCGGCTCAGGAACTCGGCATTCTTCAGGTCGTCGGGGTGGTCCCGGTAGGTGACGCGCATGCACGGCAGGCCCCACGCGTCCTTCAGGTCCGGGTCGAGTTCGACGCGGTTCGACGCCAGGGGCAGCGACGTCCCGTGCAGGCCGAACGCCATCGACCTCGTGTACTGCTGCGCCAGGGCCCGGGCGTACCCTTCGCCCCACGACGGCGCGTCCGGAGGCAGCCCGGAGAGCGCGAAAGTGATCGGGTACTTGCCGAAGCGTGCGTCGATGCCGCCCCCGCCGTAGAACCCCCGCGCGGGATCGGTGTCGTAGAAGTCGAGCACGATGCGCGTGTTCTGGACGCTCTTGAATTCGTTGAGCGGCTCGTCGAACTGCGCGTTCACCGCGAAGTAGGTGTTGAACATCAGGTGGCGTCCGACGACACCACTGGAGTTCGCCAGTCCATTCGGGAAGCGCGACGATCCGGAGTTGAGGAGCAGCCTCGGCGTCTCGCCGCCGTTGGCGCACAACACGACGGCCCGGCGCGCTGCAGGTGCAGTTGCCGGCGCGTGTCGAAGTACGACACCCCGGTTGCGCGGCCGCCGCGGTCGGTCTCGACGCGAGCCGCGTAGCTGTCGGGACGAATCTCACACCGACCGGTCGCCTCGGCCACCGGCAGCATGGTCGCCATCGAGGTGGACTTCGACCGGTACTCGCACATGAAGAACAGGCAGAAGCCGCAGTGCTGGCAGGCGGGCCGTCCGTTGTAATACCGCGAGTTGATGGCCATCGGCGCCGCCTGCGCGTGCAGGCCGAGGGCACGGGCGCCTTTCTCCATCAGCACGCCCGACGACTTCACGGGGAGCGGCGGCATCGGGTAGGGCCGCGAACGCGGCGGGTCGGACGGCCCTGGTTCCCCCGATACGCCGATCTCCCAGTCGACTTTGGTGTAATACGGCTCGAGTTCGGCGTAGGTCAGCGGCCAGTCGGCGAATGCGGTGCCGGGCACCCCGCCCAGCCGGCTCGCCTCGTCGAAGTCGCCGGGCCGAAGCCTCCAGTAGTTGCCCGTGAAGTGAGCGTTGCTCCCGCCGACCAGCCGGCCGTAGATCAACGCCAGCCGTCGTTCGGCCTTGTCCTCGGCGGCCGCCCGAAAGGTCTGCGGCTGCGTGGCCGGATCGTTCGCATGCAGGGAGCGCATGAAGGTGCCGAACTCGTCATGACCGAACTGCGCCTCCGTGAGGCGTGGCCCCTGTTCGAGCACGACCACGGAAAAACCCGCCGTGCTCAGTTCCTTGGCGATGATCCCGCCGGCGGCACCCGAGCCGACGATGACGAAGTCCACGGTGTCGGAGGGTCGAAACCTGGCGGCCGGACGCCGCGGCACGTCTTGCGTCATCTCAGCCTCTCCTATTCGCGTCGGCGTCGTAGAAGCCGAACGGAGCCTCGAAGCGCGGCCTGTGTTCGAAGCCGATGATCCGCCACCCGGCGCCGTCGCGGTTCCCACCCCAGCTCGAGAGCCCGAACGTGCCGACGATGATGTCGAAGCGGGCGGCGCCGAAGAACGGGGTCTGCTCGATCGCGCGAAGTACGCCGTCCTGCTGCGACGGGGTCAACGCGGCGAACCGTGCGCCAGGCACGAGCGAGGCAGCCTGCCGGTTCAACTCCGCCACGCCGTCGGCATACAGCCCGCGGGCGCCGGCATTGAACGTGGCGAGCGCGCGGTCGATGAAGTGGACGGCTCCGGCGTCGCGCGCGCCCGGCCGCCCATCAACCGCCGGGATCAGGCGCGCGCTCATGGCCTCGAGGGCTTCACCCTGTTCCGGAGTGAGGGCGGTGAAGGTGGGTGGACCCGCGCCCGCCGCCTGCTGCGACGCGTGCGCCAGGGCGCCTTCGATCTCCAGCAGATCGGCGGTGGCCCAGGCCGCGCCGGCAGCGAGCGCCGCCCGCAGGAAGGCGCGTCGATTCTCGGTGGACTGCATGGGCGCCGATTCTGCCACGACTGGCGTGCAACCGGCATCAACCTGCCGCCAGACACCCGCGCCGGCTGGCCGGCTGGCAGGCCCCGCCGCTACGACGCGAGGAACCGTTCGAAGCGTGCGACGGCGTCGGCAACGCGCCGACGCAGCGGCAGGCTGAGGGGACGGAATGGCAGGACCTCGACGGAGCGGCCGCGGCCGTCGAGCAGGCGCCACCGCCCCACCACCTGGCCATCCGCCAGCACCGTTCGCGCGAGCAGTCCCTGCCGATCGGCGGCTCGCCCGAGTCCCGAGGTGTCCACAACGGCCCGCGTGTCCGAGTACGCCACGATCAGCTCATCGAAGCTCTGAAGCAGATGGGCGGCCGCCACCTCGGCGCGCGAGGCTTGGCCCGGCGACGAGCCGGCGTCGGGAACCGACAGCCACGTCGTGCCTGCGCGCGTCACGCAGACGATCGCAGCACCAGCCGCGTCGATGCCGCGGCGCGCGGCCCGCAGCGGCAGGCCCGACCACCACGCAAAGTCAGCCTCCGTGGCCGGACCGTGGCTCCGGAAGTACCGAGTGGCCAGTTCCGCGAGAGCGGCGTCGCCCGCAAACAGGGCCGGTCCGGGCGCGCGATCGTCCACGAGCGCGTACGTCTGCTGGCCGTCGCGCGGGACGCCGCTGCAGACGACCCCGCGTTGTTCGGCGTGCATCAGCAGGTGCCCCAGCAGCCACGGCTGCCCGGCGACGGGCGTCCGGGCGAATGCCTGGGCGAGCCGGGCCCTGGTCGCGTGCTCCCCTGCCGCCAGCACGCGCGCGATACGGCGAATCCCGCCTGCGATCGCCGCCTCGTCCAGCCCGGCACGTCGATCCCACGGCCGCATGCGCGTGAGCACGTGCGGTGCCGTGAGCAACACCATCCACCGGAGGTCCTCGCGTGCCACGAAGTGCCACGTCGGCCGCAGCACGTGCGTGCGAAGGATGGCGCCGCTGGCAAGCGCCGCGTCCACTGATGCCGCGGACGGCCCGACGGTCCGCTGCGCCAGGGACCACCGTGCGAGCGGCAGTTCCTGCGCCTGCACGGCGCCCAGCCACCGGACGACGTCGGCGGGGTCGGTGGACCGCGGACGCGCGAGCCCCTGCGTGCGCACGCGTCGTCGAGCGACCGATGCGGGGGTCATCGCGAGCGCGCTAGTCGCCGCTGTCGATGTGCCGCGCCATCTCGGCTGGGTAGCGATCGCCCGCGACGGCATCAGGCGAGAAGATCGCGTCCAGGTCGGCCACCTCCGCCGCGGACAGCGTGATCGAGGCAGCGGCGGCGTTCTGCTCGAGGTACGTGCGACGTTTCGTACCCGGGATCGGGACGATGTGGGATCCCCTGGCGAGCACCCAGGCCAGCGACAGCTGCGCCGGCGTGCACCCCCTGTGTGCGGCGCGGGCCTCCAGTTCCTGGGCAAGACGCGCGTTCACCGCCATCTGTTCACGGTGGAAGCGTGGCATCACGCGCCTCATGTCGTTCGCGGGCAATTGGTCGATGTCGATCGCCCCGCCGGCGAGGAAGCCGCGCCCCAGCGGACTGAACGGCACGAACCCGACGCCCAGTTCGGCGCAGGTGGGCAGCACCGCGCGCTCGGGCTCGCGCCACCAGAGCGAGTACTCGCTCTGGACCGCCGTGATCGGATGGACGGCGTGGGCACGGCGGAGCGTGGCGGCCGACACCTCGGACAGCCCGAGAAAGCGCACCTTGCCGGCCCGCACCAACTCCGCCATGGCGCCGACGCTGTCCTCGATGGGTACCTCGCGGTCGACCCGGTGCAGGTAGTACAGGTCGATGACCTCGGTGCCGAGACGCGACAGGCTCGCCTCGCACGCCCGGCGGATGTGCTCGGGCGATCCGTTCACGCCCATCGGCTTTCCCGGTTCGAGCACGATGCCGCACTTGGTGGCGAGCACGATCTCGTGCCGCCGTGAGCCCAGCGTCGCGCCGACGAGCCGTTCGTTCACGCCCGCGCCGTAGACGTCGGCCGTGTCGAAGAACGTGATGCCGAGGTCCATGGCCCGATGCAAGGTGGCAATGGACTCCTCGTCGTTCGGGACGCCGTAGGACTGCGACATGCCCATACAGCCGAGCCCGATGGCCGACACGACGAGACGCGATCCGAGGGTGCGCTGTTCCATGCCGGCATGATACCGAATGCGACGTCTGGCAGCGGCTTTGATACGCCCCGCCTGGAGGATTGCGCATGCGAACGCTGATCAGACTCATCCTCGCGGTCGTCCTGGTCGTCGGGCTTGGTGCCCTGGCGCTCGGCTGGTGGGCCGGGCGCGCCGGGACACGCCCTGTCGCCGACGAGCGCCCGCGTGGCACCGCCGGTGATGTCGATGCGGAACGGGCGCGCGAACGCGCGCGGGAGATTGGCGCGGAAGCCGGCGAGCGAGCCGCCGACGCCGCGGCCCGGGCCCGCGAAGAACTCGGCGAAGCCGCGATCACGTCGCGCATCAAGGCCAAGATGGCACTCGACGAGCGGGTGCGCGCCAGCGCGATCGACGTGACGACACAGGGATCCACGGTGACGCTCAACGGCACCGTGCGGAGCGAGAACGAGAAAGACCGGGCGGCGCGCCTCGCCTCGGAGACCGATGGCGTGAGCCGCGTGCTGAATCAGCTCGTCGTCAGGCCGTAGCCGGGGGCGCGTCGTCCGGGCGCGCCTCGGTCCAGCCCCCGGCACCCGGGAGGAACACCTGCCGGTGCTGCGCGTCGAAGGATCCACGCGCAGGGTCCCACTCCATCCGGACGACTGTCACGCGGTTGCGCGCGGTGTGCAGCACGTTGAACGCATTGCGCTCGCCGCGCACTCGAGTGGACGCCGCTGTTCCGGCCTCGACCACGATCGCGGAGCGCCCTGGCACCCGGTAGCGCAGGGCGCTGCCGCCGGTGTAGCTGACGTGGAGGTGGCCCGTCAGGAACACGTCGGCTCCTCGTTCCACCAGCGTCGCCACGGCATCCGCGTCAGGCCGGGGCCTGGTCAGCCTGGCCGCGCGTCCGCTCGGGACGTCGAATGGGTGGTGACACACGATCACGCGAAGGTCGGCATGCGCGGCCTGCGCCAGCGTCCGTGTCAGCCGATCGACGTCGCGCCGCAGCAGGCCGCCGTCCTTGATGGTGAACGAACGGGTCGTGTTCGCGCCGGCGACCAGCAGGCCGTCGCGCTCGACGCACGGGCAGAGGTCGGCGGTGATGAAGCGGCGATAGTTCGCCAGCGGGGCGCCAAACCGCGCGAACACGTTGTACAGGGGCACGTCGTGATTGCCCGGGACCACGATGTGCGGACGAGGCAGGCGCTCGAGGAAGGCGCGGGCGGCCGCGAACTGGCTTCGCCTCGCCCGCTGCGTCAGGTCACCGGAGACGGCCACCACGGTCGGTGCCAGCGCGCTGACGGCAACGACGAGCGCATCGACGACCCGCGTGTCCTCGGTGCCGAAGTGCAGGTCGGACAGGTGAATGAGGGTCGGCATTCAGGCGGGCGGATCCCCGGGGCGCGGCCCCACCACCCGCAGCGCCTCCCGGCGGAGGGTAATCCGGAGCGGCGTGTCCATGACGTGCAGTTCTCCGTCCATCGCTACGCGCACGCGACTGCGCCGCATGCCCACGAGGATGTCCCTGGCGCAGAGCGTCTCGAACTCTCGCGCACCATGGAGGCCGCGCACGATCGCCCGGAGCGCCAGCCGCATCATCGCCCACGCGCCCATCGGCCTGGTGATGTGGAAGGTGAGGCGCCCCGCATTGAGGCACTCGCGGCCCGCAATCGCGAAGCTGTCCATCTGATGCGCGTTCGCCCCGACGAACAGCAGGGGTGTTCGCCGCGACATCAGCTGGCCGTCGGCCGTCACCGTCAGGTTCAGGAACGAGGGCGTCCTCAGCAGAACCGTCGCGACCGAGGCGTAGGCGATGAACTGGCTTCGCCAGAACCGCCGGTACGTGCGCTCGCGCTCGGCGAGCACGGTGGAATAGAGGCCGATGCTCGCGTTGTTCAGGAACAGCGACCCATTCACCTCGCCCACGTCCACGTGCCGGCAGTCGCCGTCGGCGAGGACGTGCAGCGCCGGTTCGAGGTCGAGTGGAACCTGGAGGTTGCGGGCGAAGTAGTTGAAGGTGCCCAGCGGCAGCACGCCGAGCGCCTTGTCGGTGCCCACGAGGTGCCGCGCGACCGTGAGGATCGTGCCGTCACCACCTCCGGCCGCGACGATCGCCGCGTCTCCACGCGAGGCGGCCTCAGCCGTGGCGCGCAGCTCCGCACCGGGTACCACGTACACGCGCGGATCCGCATCTCGCTCCGTCAGGAGCCGCGTGATCGAATCGGCGAGTGCCTGCTTGTCCAGCGTGCCGGCCCCGCTGTTCAGGATGACATCGATGCGTCGCCGTCTCGTCGCCTGCCCCTGCCCGCCGTCGTCCATCGCCTCAGCCACGCCGACGGGAGTCCGCAAGGCGCGTGCCGGGATACGATAGGCACATGGCTCTCGACGAACGTTCGTTCTTCACGGATCGCCCCGAAACCCGGCCCGGCCGTTACCAGTGTCCACGCTGCCACCGCACGAACGAATACGCCGTCCGATGGGTCCGTCGCGTGAAGAAGGACCGCCTGCCGCCGGGCGCTGGCGACGAGGACCGGGCGCGCTTCGCCAAGCTGCGCGATTACCTGCTGCGCCTGGACGAGGACGTGACCTGCAAGGCGTGCGGGAAGAAGTTCGAGATCCCCTCGCAGCACTCCCTGATGTTCGTGGACCAGCTCGCCGGCCTCCCGAACGACGATGAACTCGAGGAGGAGATTCGGCGCGCGTCGGGCGAGACTGAGCCGGAAGCCCCGCCCAAGCCCGCCCTGCCCGCCCGGTTCACCCGCAAGCCCACCGGGTGGAAATAGCGGCGCTGAACTCCACGGTCTGACTGTCCTGCGTTCTGGCAGGCCGCCTCTGAAACCGGCGCGTCGCGCGCCGGTCTGGTGCTGACGCGCCGTGGCCGCGTGAGCCGCGGCTATCTGAACGACGCGCTGCCGGATACCCGGCAGCGTCGCCAGTTTGCCCGCCTGCACCTATCGCCCGACCGTGGCACCCCTTTCGCAGCCCAGCAGGGTGCGGGCGCATTCACCCGGGGATGCGAGGTGTCTCATGCTGCGGGTTCTGCGAGGGTCTGGTCTGATGCTGGTTGCGCTGACGGCCGCCGCCTGCGCCACGATGAACGTAAGTTCGCACATGGAGCGGGGGCGGGACTTCTCACAGTACCGCACCTGGGCCTGGGGCGCGGCCGACAACCTGCCCGCCAGCGATGCGCGGTTCGACGATGCGTTCGTGCGTGACCACCTGATGGGCGCGGTGGAACGCGGGTTCAGCCGGCGCGGCCTGGAGCTCGGCACCGAGGGCGCGGCCGACATCCTGGTGCACTATCACGCCAACGTGACGCCGCGGCTCGAGGAGCACCAGGGCTCGCCGGACGTCGGCGCGTGCTACGACGGCGACTGCGCGGTCCGTGTCCTTGAACGCGAGCAGGGCACGATCCTGGTGGACGTACTCGACGCGCGCAGCGGACGACTGGTGTGGCGCGGGTGGGCGCAGATGAACATGGAGGGCGTGTTCGGGCATCCCAACCGGCTGGCGGATCGGATCGAGACCGCCGTGACGGCCATGTTCCGGCGTTTCCCGCGCGGACTGTAGGAGGCGGCCATGTCTCGCACGCGTCTTTTCATTCGTGGCGTCGCGGCAGCGATCGCCGTGGCCGGGCTGGGCGCCTGCGCCACCACCCGCGTCAACGGGGTGCTCGAGCGCGGGATGGACTTCACGCAGTACCGCAGCTACGCCTGGGCGCCGGCCGCCGACTTCTCCACCGGCGACCCGCGACTCGACAACAACGAGTTCTTCCAGGCGAGGCTCCGGTCGGACGTGGATCGCGAGCTGGCGCTGCGGGGCTTCGAGCAGGCGTCGCCAGCCAGCGCGTCCCTGATCGTGCACTTCCATGCGAGCGTTCGGCAGCAGATCGACGTCAACGCCCTCGACCAGCGGTACGGCTACTGTGAGGACTGCCACTCGAGCGTGTACGACGCGGGCACGCTGACCTTGGACCTCGTGGACAGCCGGACGAAGAAACTGGTCTGGCGGGGCTGGTCCGAAGGGTCGCTCGACGGCATCGACGAGCAGCGGGTGATCGAGTCGCGGCTGGACGACGCCGTCCGGCAGATTCTGGCGAAGCTGCCCCCGATGCTGTGACGTCGAGGCGGCCTACCCGTCCAGCGGCTCGCGCGGCGTGATCAGATAACGCTGCACGCGCAGGTGACGGCCGAGCCGCGCGTGGCGCGCGCGCCACGGCTCGAAGTGCCGCCCGAGCATGTCGAGCAGACTGGCCTTGGCGTTCGAGCGCTCGAGCACTGCGGCCCGCCGGAAGAAGCCGGCACCCAGGTCCGCATACCAGCGGATGCTGTGCCGGCGGCGCATCTGCCCTTCGAAGAAGCCCGCCAGCAGCAGGCACTGCGCGGCGGCCACTTCCAGCAGGGCGGCGTCGTGGTGGGCCGTGGCGTCGAGCACGAACTGGTCGAACACGTCCACGAGCGAGCGCGGCGCGGGCGAGTCGGTGCCCGCTGCGGTGGACACCTGCGCGAAGTGCGCGAGCACGCTCGCGTTGTACAGCAGTTCCCGCCGATCGAGGTCCGTCTCGGAAACGTCCTGTAGCCCGACAACGAAGAACTCCAGCGCCTGACGCTGGTTGGTCGCGAGTAGCTCAGACAGCGGACCCATCGCACCTCCTTCCGGAACCGCGCTGCACGGTGCGGCCGGTCGGCTGCTCTGGCGATGGGCAACTGTCGTGCCGCTGCCAATGGACGGGTTGGTCGTCACGTTCTAAGATCGAGGGACGGCGGACCCGCCGCTGCGTGCTCCGGAGTACCCGTGAAAAGACTCGCCGCCCTTCTTGTGGCCTCGCTCCTCATTGCGCCCGACGTCCTGTTCGCGCAGCGACCGGTGGCCGGCTTCATCGATCCGATGCCGACCGCACGGCTGAAACAGCTGTTCCCGAACGCTGCAGCCTTCACACCGCGCGGCGAGAAGGACCCGCTCTACTTCACCGCATACAACGTCGACCCATCGAAGGTACCCGGGGCAAAGCCGATCGGGTGGGCGTTCTGGTCCACGGATCTGGTCCCGGGTGAACTCGGCTACCACGGCCATATCCACATGCTCATCGGCATGAACACGGCCGGCCGACTCACGGGGGTGATCGTGGACAGGAACACGGAACCCTACGGCGACATCTCCATCAACCTTCCGGAGTTCCCGCTGCAGTTCAAGGGCAAGAGCATCCGCGACCGCTTCGAGGTGGGACAGGACGTCGACGTGGTCTCACGCGCCACGATCTCCGTGCGGGCGGCCGCCCGCATCATCCGCGAGAGCGCGCGCATGGTCGCCCGAGCGGTGCTGACCCCCGACGCCGTCAGGCGCTGAGACCCGTCGCTCGCACCGAGCGGTTCGCCGTTCTGGGGTGGGTGGCGCGCGCGTGGTGCGACGGGGTGCGCCAGGGGAACGATGTCCCGAAAATGACTGTCGGCGGCACGGTGCCGCCGACAGAGGTGGGAGAAGCGTGTTCCGGACCGGGACGCCGGTTACGATTTCGTGCGGCGCGCCCGGTGTGCGGCGGCCACGAGTCCGGACCCGAGGAGGATCAGGGTGCCCGGTTCGGGCACGGGCGTGAGCGGGTCGTTGCCGCCGCCACCCCCGCAGTTCGTGCAGGTGCCGGTCGTCCTGTCCGGAACGGTGCCCCAGAAGAACGTGACGTCGGACACACCCGTGTAGCCGCCGGACATCGTGAAGATCACCGGGCCGACGAGCAGCGGGTTGTGCGACGGGTTGGCGACTCCGCCGTTGCCGTTGCTCGGCAGCGAGTAACTCGTGTCGATGATGCCGAACGGCTTGTAGCCGTTCGGGGCGATGGTGGTGATGGTGCCGCTGGTCGACGTCAGCCACCCGTAGTTCGTGGGAACGGGGCCGACGTACGGGTCGCAGGGCGCCAGGTTGTCGCCCCCGCACTGGAGGATGCCGGCGGCCGTCGCGCCGGTAATCGAGGTGTTGCCGCTGCCGCCGAGCAGCCGGAAGGACAGGCCGTCAAGCATCTGCGAGATGAACTCAGTCGGGTCCAACAGGTTCTCGAGGGTGATCGTGAACGACGTGGGTCCGAAGTCGAACGTGGCCTGGCCCGAAACCGGGTTGCCGCTGGCGGTTCCCGTGGTCGTGAAGGTGATGGGCGTGGCGCTGGCCGACGACGGCAGCAGGGCGAGTGCAGCCACCAGCAGGCCGCCAGCAAGGGGCCGCATGATGGCGGTGAAACCGGGCGCAGGGATCCGTGTCATGCCCGATCACAAGGCAAGCGCGCTGCCGGGCGTAATTTTTCGTAAACGAGCCCGCAAGTAATTGATGGGGTGCGCGTTGCCTCGAAGTCAACGATAAGGGCGAACTTTGACAACGCATTCAATCGCCTGACAGGTAGACTAATCTTCGATGATCACGCTCATCCTCCCGTTGGTGCTGGCGCTGCAGCAGCCTGCGGCAGCCACTCCCGCTCCCGCTCCCGCTCCGGCCCCGCCGCGCCCCGCCCAGACAGCCCCGGCGGGAGCCCCCGCACCCAGGCCTGCGCCCGCCGGCCAGGGGCAGGCGCGTCGCCCCGCCCAGGCTGGCGTCACGCTGCAGGTGAAGGTCACGGACCGATCCGGCACGCCGCTCCAGGGCGCAACGGTGTCCGCCGAAGGTCCGGTGAGCCGTGACGCCCAGACCGATGCGAGCGGCTCGGTGTCGCTGCGGGGCGTTGCGAACGGCACGTACAGGATTCGCGCGGAACACGAGGAGTCAATCCCGCTCGAAAAGGAAGTGGTGATCCGGGCCGGGGCGCCGTCCAGCCTCGAGTTCGCCCTCACGGCGGCTCCGCCGCGCATCACGCCGCCGCAGCCCGCGCCGCCCGCGGAACCGCCGCCCGTACCGGCCGCCCCGGCCGCGACCGCCGGGGAACCCCGCGTGCTCTCGGTGATCGACCTCGCGGAACGTTCGCTCGGAGGGCGCGACCCGGTGAAGCTCGTGCCGGTCGGCTGCTCCGGGCTCGACTCCACGCAGTTGCTCGTCGTGCGCGAGACGCTGAACGCCCCGGCGCAGGCATCGGTCGATCAGATGTTGTATGTCGTGGCCGGCGAGGCCATGCTGTCGCTCGGCGGCCGGGACCAGGCCATCAGCTCGGGCTGGTTCGTGACGGTACCGCGCGGCATGGCGCACACCATTGCGCGCCGCGGCAGGAACCCGGCGATCCTCCTGTCGGTGGCCGGCGGCCAGCCCTGCCCCTCCGATGCCGCCACAACCGCCGACACCGGACGCCGCTGAACGAGCCCCCGCGAACCCCGGTCGGACACGGAGTCAGCCGTTCCGGATCACCACGCGCCCGCGGTCCTCATCGTCGATGACCATCGAGAGCAGCAGGCTCACGACGCTGACGACCAGCGCGCCGAGGAACGCCGACCAGAACCCGGTGACGTGGAACCCGAGGCCGAGCGCACCGGCAATCGCACTGGTCAGCCAGAGCATCAGGCCGTTGACGACCAGGGCGAACAGCCCGAGCGTCAGCAGGATGAGCGGGCACGTCAGCAGCTTGGTGAGCGGCCGCAGCGTGGCATTGATGACGCCGAAGACCAGCGCGACGACCACGAAGGCGGGCCAGTCCCCCTCGTAGGTCACTCCGGGCACGATCTGCGTGGCCACCCAGAGCGCCACGGCGTTCACGACGAGGCGAATCAGGAACGACATCAGCCACCTGCCATCCTCGGCACCAGGTCCACTTCCGTCGTCGGCAGCAGCCGCTCGTACGCGGCGTCCGGCCGCACTTCACCGTCGATGGCGATCGCCAGCGTCTCCAGGTCGGCTTCGAGGCCCGGAAATCGGGCCACCAGCGCGCGCAGCAGTTCGTGCACCCGGGGTGCGTCGATCGTGATCTGGTCGACTCCGCCGGTGTGCGGCGTCAGCGTACGCGGGAAACGGACGATCGCCACTACTCCGCCTGCGACAGCCGGCCGAGCACGCGCGACGGTGAGAGCGGCAGTTCGGTGAATCGCAGGCCGGTCGCGTCCGCCATCGCATTGGCCACCGCGGCGAGCGGCGGGACGATTGGCACCTCGCCCACCCCCCGAACACCGTAGGGATGGTTCGGGTTGGCGACCTCGACGATGACCGTGTCGATCATCGGGAGATCGGAGGCCACCGGCATGCGGTAGTCCAGGAACCCGGCGTTCTCCATGATCCCCCGGTCGTTGTACACGTATTCCTCGTTCAGCGCCCAGCCGATGCCCTGCGACGCGCCCCCCTGCATCTGGCCTTCGACGTAGGCGGGGTGTACCGCCTTGCCCGCGTCCTGGATGGCCGTATACCGCACGACGCGGCTCCGGCCGGTCTCGCGATCCACCTCGATGTCGCAGATGTGCGCCGCGAACGAGGGCCCGGCCATGGGCGGGTTCACCGAGGCGCGCCCGATGATTGGTCCTCCGGTCTTGGCAAGCTTCGCCGCGATCTCGGCGAGAGGCAGCGGAGCCCGCCCGTCGGCGGGCTCTTCCGGAACAGCACACCCGTTCTCCCAACGCACCTGGTCGACCGGCACGTCCCAGATCTTCGCCGCGCGCGCGCGCAACTGGTCGCGGACGTCGCGCGACGCCTCTATCACCGCCATACCGGTGGCATAGCAGACGCGGCTGCCGGCGGTGATCTCGGTGTACCCGGCCGTATCGGTATCCGCGACGATCGGGCGCACGCGGTCCACCGGGATGCCCAGTTCCTCGGCCACCATCAGTGCCTGCGCCGCGCGGGTGCCGCCGATGTCCGGGTTCCCCGTCACCACTGCGGCGCTGCCGTCGGCGTGCAGCGTCACCGTTGCGCTCGAACTCATGCCGGCGTTGAACCAGAACCCGCACGCGAGTCCGCGGCCGACGCCGGCATCCCTTGGACTCTGCCAGTGCGGGTGCGCCCGTACGGCCTCGAGCACCTCCACGAAGCCGATCGGTCCGTAGGCCGGCCCATACGGAGCGCGGTCTCCTTCGCGGACGGCGTTCGTGAGGCGCATGTCGATCTGGTCGAGTCCCAGCGCCCGGGCCAGTTCGTCGATCAGCGACTCGGTTGCGAGCGCCGCCATCGGCGATCCCGGCGCCCGGTACGCCGCAACCTTCGGCTTGTTGACGACGATGTCGTACGCCTCGATGTGGAAGTTGGGAATGCGGTATGGCGCAAAGGCGCACATGGCCCCGGCGCCCGACGGCGAGCCCCGATACGCGCCCGCCTCGTAGTAGAGCGACGCCGACGCGGCCACGATCGTGCCGTCCCTGCGGGCGCCCATCTTCATGCGGATGCGGGTGGCGGACGTGGGTCCGGTGGCGCGGAACACCTCGTCGCGCGTCATCACCATCTTCACGGGCCGCTGCGCCTTGCGGGCCAGCACCACCGCCACCGGTTCGAGGTAGACGGGCAGCTTGCCGCCGAAGCCCCCGCCGATCTCGCTCGGCGTCACCTTCACCTTCGCGGCGTCGAGCCCGAGGATCAGGGAGGTGACGTCGCGCACCAGGAAGGGGCCCTGCGTCGTGGTCCAGATCGCGATGCGGCCATCCTCACCGACCCGCGCCACGCAGGCATGCGGCTCGATGTAGCCCTGGTGGCTCGTCGGCGTCCGGAACTCGCGTTCGACGACTACGTCAGCCGAAGCGAACCCCTGTTCGACATCGCCGCGCGAGAGTTCGAGGCGACCTGCCACGTTGGTCGGGCCGCGCGACGGGACGGGGGGACGCGCATGCGTCTCGAGCGTGGGATGCAGGATGGGTGCGTCGGGCGCCATGGCGGCGTCCACGCTCAGGACCGGCGGCAGCACCTCGTACTCGACCCGAATCGCGGTTGCCGCTTCGGCGGCGGCCTCAGTGGTGGTTGCGGCCACGGCGGCGACGGCGTGGCCGTGGTACAGGACCTTGTCGTGCGCCATCACGTTGTCCGAGGCGTCGCGGATGTCGACCGCACCCTCGCCCAGGCCCAGCTTGGCGTCGGTGAGCGGGATGTCGGCACCGGTCGCCACCGCCTTCACGCCCGGCATGCGCTCCGCCTCGCTGGTGTCGATGCGCAGGATCCGGGCATGCGCGTGGGGGCTGCGGAGCACGACCGCGTGGAGCATGCCGGGCAGCGAGAAGTCGGCGCCGTAGTTCGCGCGGCCGGTCACCTTGTCGACGCCGTCGTGGCGCACCGGCCTGGTGCCAACGGCGGTGAACGTCTTCGTGCTCATGCGCGGGCGCTCCTCATCTCCGCGGCGGCATCGAGCACCGCGCGGATGATCTTGTCGTAGCCGGTGCAGCGGCACAGGTTGCCGGCCAGCCAGAACCGCACCTGCTCCTCGGTGGGATCGGGGTTCACGTCGAGCAGCGCCTTCGCCGCCACGATGAAGCCGGGCGTGCAGACGCCGCACTGCAGCGCCGCGTGCTCGAGGAACTTCTGCTGCAGCGGGTGCAGCGAGTGGCCCTGCGCAATGCCCTCGATCGTGCCGACCTGCTGCCCGTTCGCCTCGGCGGCCAGCACGAGGCAGGCGGGCACGAGGCGTCCGTTCAGCGTGATGGAGCACGCGCCGCAGTCGCCGGTGCCGCAGCCCTCCTTCGTGCCGGTCAGGCCGAGACCGTCACGCAGGGCCTGCAGCAGGGTTTCGTCGGGCGCGCAGAGGAACTCGGCGGGCTCGCCGTTGATTGTCGCTTCGATGTGCAGCTTGGACACGGTCAGCGTCCCTCGGCGCGGGCGCGCGCAGTGGCGGCGGCGCGCCTGGTCAGCACGCCGGCAACGGTTCGTCGGTACGCGGCGCTGCCGCGCTTGTCGTCGATCGGCAACGCGGCGGCGCTGGCTGCGGCAGCCGCACGGGTGAGCGCTGGCACGTCGAGCGCCGTGCCGACGAGCGCTGCGGCCGCCTCCGGCACGAGCCGAGCGGTCGGCGCCACCGCGCCGATCGCGACGCGGGCGGCCGTGCACACCCCCGCGGCATCGAGCGTCACGCTCACGCCGGCGGATGCGACCGCGATGTCCATCTCGGAGCGCGGGATCAGCCGCAGATATGCGTCGGCCGTGCGCGGCGGCGGCAGGGGCAGGCGGACTGCCACCAGCATCTCGTCCGAGCGCAGCACCGTACGGCCTGGTCCGGTGGTGAAGTCTTCCACCGGCACCGTGCGCCCGCCGGACGGACCCGCAATGACGGCGACTGCCCGGTTCACGATGAGCGCGCAGGTCGAGTCGGCGGCAGGCGACCCGTTGCACAGATTGCCGCCGATGCTGCCGCGCCCCTGTATCTGAGTGGACCCGATCAGGTGCACCGCGTCGACCACGCCGGGGAACCGCGCACGCAGGTCCGGGTGGCTGCACACGTCGACGGCCGGCGCGGCCGCACCGATCGTGATCGCGTCGGGGTCCACGACGATCCGCATCAGTTCCGGGATCCGCTTGACGTCGACAAAGACCGATGGGCGCCGCACGCCCGCGTGGTACTGGACCAGGAGGTCGGTGCCGCCGGCCAGGATTCTGGCACCTGGATGGGCGCCAAGGAGCTGCAGGGCGTCCGCGACGCTGTTGGGGGCTTCGTAGCGTGTGTGCATAGGTGTCCGGGGCGGCCGGACTCCGAGCATATGAAATGCGTACGCGCGGCCGCAAGGTGATGCTTGCCTGGGAAGCGCGTTTGCCGGGCCGCACGCGCGCCGGGCAGCTGGTGCGGCGGCCGGCCGGAGGCTGCCGATTTTTCGGCGGCACTGCGGAGAAATGCGCGTCGCCCCCCGGACGCGGGAAAGACTCCGCACGTTTTCCGCGTATTTTTCGCCGTATCGCGCCCGGCACGGAGTCTGCTCTGACCACCGTCAACAAGCGTGTCTCACAAGGAGGGACTCCATGTTCGATGAACTCGTTCGCCGGTGGTGGATCGTGGCGGCTCGCGGGGCCGTGTCCGTGGCGTTCGGCATCGCCGCCTTCGTCGCCCCCGATCGCACCCTGTCCTTGTTGCTGTCGCTCTTCGGCCTGTTCGCGCTGGCCGATGGCGTGTTCACGATGGGAGCCGGACTCGCGTCGAACTGGTTGTCCCTCTTCCTCGAGGGGTTCATCGGCATCGCCGTCGGCCTGGTCACGCTCTTCGCGCCGCAGGGCTTCGTGGAGATGTGGCTGGCCCCGAACATCGCCGGCTACGCCATCCTGACGGGCGGCCTCGAACTCGCGGGTGCGCTGAAGCTGCGGGCGCAGGCGAAGGGCTCGATGGTCCAGGGCGACTGGATCCTGGGCGCGAGTGGCGCCTTCTCGCTCGCGTTCGGCCTGCTGCTCCTCGTCGTCGAGTTCAGCCCGGCGACCCTCATCGCCCTGCTGGGCGGCTTCGCGCTGGTGTCGGGCGTGCTGCTCCTCGCGTTCGCGTTCAACGTCCGCACGTGGCGCAACTCGATGGGGTCGCCCGCAGTCGCCGTCTGACGCGTCCTCTCCCTCGCGACAACCGGCCGCCGCCGCGAGGCGCGGCCGGTTGTCGTGTCTTCGGCCGATCCGCAGGACCGGCCCGCCCGGTGCCATGACCGACTACGCCGCGCTGTACGGTCTGCTGGTCGCCGCCCTCGGCGGCGCGGGCATCGGCGTGGAACGCCAGTGGTCGGGCCACGCCAGCGGCGACAAGGCCCGGTTTGCGGGTATCCGCACCTTCACGCTCCTCGGCCTGGTCGCCGGCTCCGCGGGCTGGCTCGCCCGCTCCGGCCACACGCCCCTGGCTGTCCTCCTGCTCGCAGTACCCGCAGGCCTGACGGTCGTCGCGTATGCACGCGCCAGCCGGCACGACATCGACGCCACGACCGAGGTGGCCGCGTGCGTCACGCTGGCCGCCGGCGTGCTCGCCGGCCTCGGCCGCGGAACCGAAGCCAGCAGCATCATCGCGGTCTCGGTGCTCCTGCTCGTCGAGAAGTCGCGCATCCACCGCCTCGTCGCCAGGCTGGCCACCCACGAAATCCGCGCCGCTGCCCGCTTCGCCGTGATGGCGATGGTGGTGCTGCCGCTGCTGCCTGTCGGGCCATTCGGCCCGTGGGCCAGCGTACGGCCGCGCGCCCTGTGGCTGCTGGTGCTGTTCTTCAGCGGACTGAGCTTCGGCGGCTACATCGCGCGCCGGCTCGTCGGCCCGAGGCGCGGGTATCCGGTCACCGGGGCGCTCGCCGGGCTCGTGTCGTCCACGAACGCCACCTTCACGCTGGCGCGGCTGAGCCGTGAGCCCGGCCACGGCGCGGCCCCGCTCGCAACCGGCGCCCTCGCCGCCTGCACGGTGCTGTTCCCCAGGGTGCTCGTCGCGACGCTGGTGCTCGACCCGCGGGTGGCGCTCGCCCTCACGCCGTACGTCGTCGCGCCGATCGCGGTCGGGCTGTTCCCGCTGGCGTGGCGGGCACGCGGGCCAGTTGAGGCCGAGCCGTCCGGCCCGCCGCCGGGTAATCCACTGCAGGTATGGCCGGCGCTGCAGATGGCCGCGACCTTCCAGGTGGTCCTCCTGGTGGTCGCCGGCATGCGGCGGACGTTTGGCGAGGGCGGACTGCTGGCGACGGCAGCGGTCCTGGGCCTCACCGACGTGGATGCCCTGACGATCTCGATGGCGAGGAGCGCGGGCGACGGCGTCGCGCCTCACGTCGCGGCGCGGGCCATCGCCACGGGCATCCTCGCCAACTGCCTGATGAAGGCGGGGCTGGCCGCGGCATTCGGCTCGCGGGCGTTCGCGGTGCGCACGGCGGGTGCGCTCGTCGGCATGGCGATCGCGCTCGGCGCGGCGCTGCTGACGGGCCTTCAGGGCTGGGGCTGGTAGACCCGGCGCAGCGTCTGGCCCGTCTTCTCGTCGGAGCCGCGACGCGGCGGCAGTTCCAGTGTCACGATCAGCTGGCGGGTTGCCGGGTCCACCGCGTAGCGCTCGGTGATGCGCCCGCCCTGCACACCCGTGATCTCGGTGACCAGGCTCGCCCCGTCCCACCGCGTGCGACGCTCGACGCCGGTGGAGTCGTCCTTGATGCGGCTGCCGTCAGGGGCGAGCCGGGTGGTCGTCCCTTCCTCGTTGGTGATGATCACCATGGACTCGGTCCGGGTGATGGTGAGCCGCTCGGCCGGCCGCAGGATGGCGCGCAGGGCTTCCATCCGTCGCTCCATCTCGTCGCGGTTCATGCCGCCGCGTCCCCCTGGCCCCCCGAACCCGCCTCCACGACCGAAGCCGCCCCCGAATCCGCCGCGGCCCCCGCGACCGCCGCGACCCCCTGGCCCTCCCGGCCCGCCGGGACCGCCGCCCCGGCGTCCGTCAGGGGGACCGTCGGGGGTTTCGGGCCCGAGGCGATCGCTCGCCTCACGGTTGAGTGTCCACCCGCCATCGATGGTGGGTGACGCGGACTGGGCCGCGATGGAAAGACCTGCGGGAGAACACAGCGCGGCGCAGACGAGGCCGGCACAGAGCAGCAATGGGCGCGTCATGCCTCGATTATCCGAAGCCGCGGGCCGCCTGGTCGGTGAAAAGTGTGTGACGTGCGGGGCGCGCTAGATGAACAGCGCGTCTTCGTCGTCGGCGTGCCGAGCCCGCCGATCGCGAGGCGCGCGGATGGACCCGAGGACGGCACGCAGTCCGGCGAGAAGGGCCGCGCCTTCGCGCGCCGGCGCCGAGACGGCCGTCTGCACGACGTCCATCGTCTGCTCGAGCCGCTGGACCGCATCGCCGACCAGGCGGTCGACCTTCTCGACCTGCGCAGTGGCAAGGGCGGCCGCGCGCGCGGCGTCCGCCCCCATGGCGTTGAGGCTGGTGAAGAGCGGGCCCAGTTCACGCTCCACGCGGTCTGCCAGCCGGTCGAGGCGCTTGGCCGCACGGCCTGCCGCCACGAGCACGCCAATCTGGACAACCGCCGTCGCCAGGGTGGCCACGGCGATGATCCCGAGGAATACTTCGCCCCAGACGCTCACGCGTTCTCCCGCGTCCTCGCCTGCTGATACGCCTCGCGGCCGCGGTCGATGGCGGTGGACAGCGTCTCGCGCCCCTGATTGAGGATGTCGCGCCCCTTCTCGGCCGCCGCCGCCGCCCGGTCTCGCCCTTCGCGCGCCTTCTCGTTGAGGAAGTCGCGCGTTTCCCTGCCCGATTGCGGGGCGTACAGCAGCGCCACCGCGGCGCCGCTCACCGCGCCAAGGATGAATGCGAGCAGGATGCTTCCAGCGCCAGCCCCTTCGTCTCTCGCCATCGTCGGCCTCCCTAGAACACGCTCACCTTGATGTTCAGGAACTTCCGCGGGTCCTTCCGGATGTCGGCGACCAGCGCACGCAGATCGCCCACCGCGCCATTCATGTTCTCATATAACTGCTTGTCTTTCAGCAACTGGCCGGCGGTTCCCTGGCCGTCGTTCAGCTGCGTGACGAGCGTGTCGAGGCGCGTGGTGACCGAATTGAGCCGATCGAACAGGGCCGGGTCGGTCACCAGCTTGCCGGCGGTGCCCTCCCCGCGGTTGATCTTCGCGAGCAGGGCGTCGATGTTACCGGTGGCCGACGTCAGCGATGTCGAGAAGCGGTCGTCCTTGAGGAGCGTCCCGAGGCTCCCCTGCCCTTCGGAAATCTGCCGCGTGAGCGTCTCGATGTTGCGCAGCGAGGCCTCCAGGGCCCGCGCCGAGTCCGGGTCGGTGAGCAGCTGCCCCACGGTCCCCTTGCCCTGCTTCAGGCCCTCGGCCAGGTCGCCGGCCGACGCCACGAAGCGGTTCAGCTCGGCATAGAGCTGCTCGTCGGTCATCAGCTTGCCGACGGTGCCGCGCCCGGTCCGGATGTCGCCGATCATCGCCGTCAGTTCGGCGATGCCCTGGCTGGCCTGGTCGGTCATGTCGGCGAGCGCGGCGGCCGGCTTCCCCTGCGGCACGTACCCCCCCGGGGCAATCGGCTGGCCGCCCGGGGCCGGGGTGATGTCGACGGCGCTCTCGCCGAGGAGCGACACCGACCCGAGGCGCGCCACCGACCGGTCGGTGATGAGCGGGCGGTGCTCCTCCTTCACCTCGAAGGTCACGTCGACCTGCTCCCCTGCGAACGCCACGTCGGTCACCGCGCCCACCTCCACGCCCGCAATGCGCACCGGCGAGCCGGTCGCCAGCCCGGCGACATTGGTGAACTTGGTCTTCAGCGTGTAGCGCTGCCAGAAGAAACCGCGTGAACCGGTGAGGCTGAAGATGAGCACGGCGGCGATGACGATCGCCACGATCGTGAGCACCCCGATCTTCAGTTCCGACCACGCGAGCGAACGGGTTCGCGGCATGTCCTGATCCTAGGAAAGAAACGACTGCATGTAGGGATCGCTCGCGCGCCGCACGGCGTCGGCGTCCCCCTCGAACACGATCACGCCGTCCCGCAGCATGATGAACTCGGCCTCGCGCTCCTTCTCCGGCGTCGCCCGCTCGATGCGGACGCGCCCGTCGGCCCCGCGCTCGGCCATGTGCGTCGCCACGTAGAAGGCGTCCCGCAGCTGGTGCGTCACGATGATCGAGCTGACGCCCTCGAGGTCGCGCAGCTTGATGATCTCGTCGTTCACGGTGATGGCCGTGATCGGATCGAGGCCGGTCGTGGCCTCGTCGTACAGGAGGATGCGCGGCTTGAAGGCCATGGCGCGCGCAATCGCAACCCGCCGCCGCTGGCCGCCCGAGAGTTCGGACGGCATCTTGTCGATGTGCTCCGCCAGGCCGATGAAGCCGAGCACGTCCTCGACGCGCCGGTCCACCTCGTCGAGGGGCATGTCGGTCTCCTCGTAGAGCTTGTATCCGACATTCTCGCGCACGGTCAGCGAGTCGAACAGCGCTCCCTCCTGGAAGATCATCCCGAGATCGGCGCGCACCGCCATCATCTCCCGCTCGTTCAGCTGATCCACGCGCTGCCCGTTCACCCACACCACGCCCGCATCAGCCTTCAGCAGCCCCGTGATGATCTTGAGCGAGGTCGACTTGCCGGAGCCGCTGGCGCCCAGGATGATCTTCGTGTGGCCCTTCAGGAGGGTGAAGCTCACGTCGCGCAGCACCACCTTGTCGTCGAACGCGAGCTCGACGTGATCGAACACCACGACCGGCGCACCGGGCTCGTCGAGTACCTCGCGCGCGGTCGTGGGAACCGGATCGATCACCTCGGGCATCACACCACCGTCAGTAGAGGGCCGTGATCAGGATCTGGGTGACGAAGAAGTCGGCGGCGATCACCGCCACCGATCCGGCGACCACCGACAGCGTCGTCGACTTCCCGACGCCGGCCGTGCCTCCCGACGTCCGCAGGCCGACGTGGCACGCGATCGTGACGATGATGAAGCCGAAGACGAACGGCTTGATGAGCCCCATCCAGACGTCCTGCATGAAGAGGCCCTTCACGACCGACGACCAGTACAGCCCCGTGGGCACCTGCAGCTGGAAGCGGGCCACGACCCAGCCGCCGGTGATGCCGATGCAGTCGGAGATCACGGTGAGCACCGGCGTCATGAAGAACCCCGCCAGCATGCGCGGCACCACCAGCTTGCGGACGGGATCGGTGCCGAGCGCCCGCAGCGCGTTGATCTGGTCGGTCACCATCATCGACCCGAGTTCCGCGGCGATGCCCGAGCCGATGCGCCCCGTGAGCATCAGCGCGGTCAGCACCGGCCCGAGTTCCTTGATCATCGACGCGCTCACCAGCCGGCCCACCACCGGCTTGGCGCCGAACTGGTCGAGCGTCATGCCGCTCTGCGACGCGAGCGCCATGCCGGTGAAGAGCCCGGTCAGCAGCACCACCGTGAGGGAGCCGACGCCGATGATGTCGAACTGTTCGATGATGTCGTGTCGATAGATTGGACGGCTGAAGACGCCGCGCGCGCCGGCCACGACCAGGCGGACGTACTCCTGGGTCTCGAGGGCGGCCTTCTTCAGCCGGGCTTCGATGAACGACGGCACGCGGTCAGGCTCTCCGGGCCGGCCACGGCAGGCCGAGGTCGGCCGTACGCAGGCGCTTGATGTCGTCGCGGAGGGCGGCGGCCTTCTCGAAATCCAGGTTGGCGGCAGCGGCCTTCATCTTCTCCTGCAGGCTGGCCAGGTGGGCGTCGAGGTCCGCCTGCGAGCGGAAGGTCTGGGCGCCGTCGCGGACCAGCATCGGGGCGCTCATGTAATCCCGCTCGTAGACGCTCGACATCACGTCGTCGATCTGGCGAACCACCGACTGGGGTGTGATGCCGTGCTCGGCGTTGTAGGCAGCCTGGAGGGCGCGGCGGCGATCGGTCTCGCTCATGCAGGCGCGCATCGAGTCGGTCACCGTATCAGCGTACATGATGACCTGCCCGTTCACGTTGCGCGCCGCACGCCCGGAGGTCTGGATGAGCGACCCGGCCGACCGGAGGAAGCCTTCCTTGTCGGCGTCCAGGATGGCCACCAGCGAGACCTCCGGGAGGTCGAGCCCCTCGCGGAGCAGGTTGATGCCCACCAGCACGTCGAACTCACCCCGCCGCAGGTCGCGCAGGATCTGCACGCGCTCGAGCGTCTCGATGTCCGAGTGCAGGTAGCGGACGCGGACGCCGAGTTCCTGGTAGTAGGTCGTGAGGTCTTCCGCCATCCGCTTGGTCAGCGTGGTGACCAGCACGCGCTCCCGGCGGGCCACGCGCGACCGGATCTCCTGCAGCAGATCGTCGACCTGCCCCTTCACCGGCCGCACGTCGATCGGCGGGTCGATGAGGCCCGTCGGCCGGATGATCTGCTCGACGACCACGCCCTGCGAGCGGGACAGCTCGTAAGGCCCGGGCGTCGCCGAGACGAAGATCGTCTGCGGCGCACGCTGCTCCCACTCGTCGAAGTTCAGCGGCCGGTTGTCGAGCGCCGACGGCAGCCGGAAGCCGTAGGCCACCAGCACTTCCTTGCGCGAGCGGTCGCCGAAGTACATGCCGCGAATCTGCGGCACCGTCTGGTGGCTCTCGTCCACGATCAGCAGCGCATCGCCCGGCAGGTAGTCGAAGAGGGTCGGCGGCGGCTCGCCCGGGGCGCGCCCCGTCAGGTGGCGCGCGTAGTTCTCGATGCCGTGGCAGTAGCCGATCTCCCTGATCATCTCGAGATCGAACATCGTCCGCTGGTGCAGCCGCTGGGCCTCCAGCAGCTTGCCCTCCTGCTCCAGCTTCGAGCGATACCAGGCCAGCTCTTCCTTGATCGTCTCGACCGCGCGGCGCGTGCGATCGCGCGGCGCGACGAAGTGCGACTTCGGGTACACGGCGACCTTGTCGTGCCGCCGGATCGTCTTGCCGGTCAGGGTGTCGAACGACGCCAGTTCGTCCACCTCGTCGCCGAACAGCTCGATGCGCAGCCCCTGCTCTTCGTACGACGGATACACCTCGATGATGTCGCCGCGCACGCGGAACGTGCCGCGCGAGAACTCGTGATCGTTCCGCTCGTACTGGATCTCCACCAGCTTGCGGAGCACCTGCTCGCGGCCGATGCGCTGGCCGCGCTCGAGCGGGAGCAGCATGCCGTAGTAGGCCTCGGGCGAGCCGAGGCCGTAGATGCACGACACGCTGGTGACGATGATGACGTCGCGCCGCTCGAAGAGCGACCGCGTGGCCGAGAGCCGCATGCGGTCGATCTCGTCGTTGATCGTCGCCTCCTTCTCGATGTACGAGTCGGTGGCCGGCACGTAGGCCTCGGGCTGGTAGTAGTCGTAGTAGCTGACGAAGTACTCGACCGCGTTGTCCGGGAAGAACCGCTTGAACTCCTGGTACAGCTGCGCGGCGAGCGTCTTGTTGTGCACCATCACCAGCGTGGGACGGTTCACCCGCGCGATCGTCTGCGCCATGGTGAACGTCTTGCCGGACCCGGTGACGCCGAGCAGCACCTGGTACTTGTCGCCCCGCTCGAGCCCGTCGACGAGCTCGCCAATGGCACGGGGCTGATCGCCGGCCAGCTCGAAGTCCGAGGTCAGCGTGAAGCGGTCGTGGACCGAAGGCATGGCAAACCCGCATCGTACTACGGTCCGCGCGCCCGTGCCGGCCCGACGCCCGCAGGCGGGGTTGCAGACGGATGCCGGAATGCCCTACGGGCGCCGCAGCGGCGCGTAGTAGCCGGGTCGCGCGCGCACCTTCAGGCCGCGCCGCTCGGGCCGCGCGAGCCTGACGTCCAGCTTCCGCCAGCGGCCGTCGGCCCGGGCGTTCGTGGACTCGAACCCGAGCGTGTACGACGCCCGGATGTCGGCCGCGATCTGCCCATAAACCCGGTCGAGATCGCGCGCCGTCGGCGGGAAGAACACCTCCCCGCCGGCCGCACCGGCAATCTGCCGCAGGACCGACTGCTGCTCGGCCCGCGTGCGGAGCGCGCTCGCCGGGTTCACGCCCACCGCGTAGATGGTCACGTCCGACGCCTTCACGAGGTCGACCAGTTCGTGCAGGCGGAGGCTGCTGCGGGTATCGCCCCCGTCGGTGTACAGCAGCATCACCTTGCGCCCGTCCTGCTCGGCGGCGCCGTCCAGGTACAGGCCGACGGCGTCGAACAACGCGGTGTCGCCCTGCACCTTCTGCTGCCGGATGCGTTCGATCAGCCGCGGATACTCGGCGGGCGAGAATCGCGCCGCGCGCACCTGCGTGTCGAAGTCGACCAGGGTGACGTCCCTGGCCTCCTCCATCGTGTGCACGAACCGGATCGACGCCGTGCGCGTGAATGCGATGTCCTCGGACATGCTCTCGCTGACGTCGAGCAGCAACCCCAGGTGCAGGTCCGCGGCAGGCCCGTCTCCGCGGGCGAAATAGCGGACCGCCTGCGGGACACCGTCCTCGCGCAGTTCGAAATCATCGACCGACAGGTCGGGCACCAGCTCGCCGCCGCGGTCGCGCACGACGACGTGCAGCGTGACGAGATCGATGCCGGCCCGGAAGGCGCCGGGCTGCTGTGCGGAGGGCGCCGCCCACATCGCCGCACAGAGCAGCCAGGCCGCCGCGAACCCGAGGCTGTACACCCTGCGCATACAGGGACGACTCTACACCTGTCCCGGCCAGGACGGCCGGCGCACGCGCGATGCACTTCGGCTGCGTATAATCACAAGTGAACGCCCATGCGGTGCTTAGCCGTCTGTCAGGACGAGCTGGTCATCAGGATGCTCGACGAGATCCTGCTGCCCGGGTTCGAAGTCGAGTTCATCATCGAGAACCGCCCGGTGGCGCGGCGCCTCCACGAAGCCGGCGTCGACGTCATCGTCGGCGATCCGCGGCGCACCGACACCTTCCTGAAGGCCGACCTCACGCCGAGCACCTGCGTCATCATCGAGGACAACGGGCGCCGCAGCCCACGCAAGATCCTCGAAGCCGTGCGCGATGCCGGCGGCACGCTCGTATACATCCTCGGCATCGGCGCGGCCGCCACCAACCGGCGCGCGGACGAGTTCCACGCCGACTTCCCCGACGTCTCGTTCCTCGCGATGTCGGAGCTGTTCGGCAACCCGCTGATGACCGAGTTCAGCCGGTCGCTCACCCGCGCGCGCGTGCAGCAGTACCAGCGCTACTTCAGCGACGCGGACCGCGTGCTGATCATGCTGCACAACGATCCGGACCCGGACGCGATGGCCAGCGGCCTCGCGCTGCGCAACATCCTGCGGCGCACGAAGACCACGGCCATCATCGGCGCACTGCAGGGCGTGACCCGCCCCGAGAACCTGCGCATGGTCAACCTGCTCGACATCCACGTCGAGATCATGACCCCCCAGACCATCGCGGAGTTCGACCGGATTGCCATGGTGGACGTGCAGCCGCATTACTTCGGCGGCCTGATCGACCGCGTCGATCTGGTCATCGATCACCATCCGGAGCAGCCCGGCTACACCGCCGTCTTCAAGGACGTGCGTGCCGACTACGGGTCCACCTGCACGATCCTCACGGAGCACCTGCGTTCGGTCGACGTGAACATCTCCGAGCGTACCGCGACGGCGATGCTCTACGCGATCAAGTCGGACACGCTCTTCTTCAACCGCCAGACCAACCGCGTGGACATCGAGGCGTTCTCGTATCTCTATCCCCTGGCGGACGCGGCGCTCATCCGCAAGATGGAAGGCGCGGAAATCACGGCCGAGCGCCTCGATTACGTGATGAAGGCGCACCGCGGGGGCACGCTGGTCGACCAGGTCTTCTGCGCGTTCCTCGGCACCTCCCCGCGCGAGGACTTCATCCCGTACGTCGCCGACTTCTTCCTGCAGCTCGAGCACGTCAAGTGGACGGTGATCGCCGGCATCGTCGGCAATTCGCTGGTGGTGTCGGTGCGCAACCTCGGGTACTCGAAGAATGCGGGCGAGTTCGCGCGCCGCTTCTTCGGCGACATCGGCAGCGCCGGCGGCCACCGCGCCATGGCCAAGGCGGTCGTGCCGATACAGGCCTTCCGCGACAAGTACCACATCGACGCGATCAACGACATCAACCAGCGCCTGCAGGACCTGGTCAGCCAGTTCCTCCACGAATCCCCGCCGGCCGAGAAGAAACGCGAGCCGGTCCGCTCCTGAAGGCTCCCCATGTCTGACCAGCAGCACGACGGGCACGCCGCCCGCAACGCCGCGGCGCCCCTCACGGTGCCGATCTACGAGACGACGACGTTCCTCTTCGACAACGCGGCGCAGGTGGTCGCCTTCAACAGCGGCACGACGGAGCGATACCTCTACACCCGGTACGGCAACCCGACGATCACGGCTGTCGAGCAGGAACTGGCGGCGCTCGACGGCGCCGAGCGGGCCCTGGTCTTCGGATCGGGGATGGCCGCCACCGCCACGGCCCTGCTGGCGCTGACCCGCGCCGGAGACGAGGTGGTCTGCGCGGCATCCATCTACGGCGGCACGCTGCACCTGCTCGAGGATCTGCTGGCGCGCTTCGGCGTCACGCCGCGGTTCGCCCCGCTCGAGCACCTGGTGGAACCCTCCGCCGTCTTCTCCGACCGCACGCGGCTCGTCTGGTTCGAGTCGCCGACCAACCCGATCCTGCGGTGCGTCGATATCCGCCGCGTGGCGGCGCTCTGCCGCGAGCGCGGGGTCCTCTCCGCCGTCGACAACACCTTCGCGAGTCCCTTCAACCAGCGCCCGCTCGAACTGGGCATCGACCTGGTGATGCAGAGCGCGACCAAGTACCTCAACGGCCACAGCGACGTGACAGCCGGGGTCATCTGCGGCTCCGACGCCGTGCTGGCGCCGATCGAAAAGACGCGGCGGCTGCTCGGCGGCATACTCGACCCGCAGCCGGCGTATGCGCTCGGCCGCGGCCTGAAGACGCTGGAGGTGCGCCTGGCGCGCCAGAACGCCAGCGCCCTGCAGCTGGCCACCGCGCTGGCGCGGGACCCGCGGGTGACCGCGGTGCACTACCCGGGCCTGCCCGACCATCCCGATCACGACGTCGCGCGCCGCCAGATGCGCGGCTTCGGCGGCATGATCTGCATCGACCTCGGCGGCAGCTACGAACGCGCGGTGCAGACGTTCGATCGGTTTCAGGTGATCCGCCGCGCAGCGAGCCTGGGCGGCGTGGAGTCGCTGGTCAGCATGCCCGTGCTGACCTCGCAGTGGGGATATACCGACGAGCAGCTGGCGGCGGCCGGCGTCACGCGCGGGATGCTGCGGCTGTCGATCGGCCTCGAGGATCCCGAGGTGCTGCTGCGCGATCTCGACCAGGCCCTCGGCTGACCCGCGCGGCGGGCGCCCGGCACATGGCTCGCGGCGCGGAGGGGGTTACGCGCCCGCGCCGCCGACCTTCTCGCCGCCGGCACCGACCACCGGGTCGATGAACTGGTGGTACGCATCCTCGTACCCGCGGCTCATCAGCTCGGCCAGGTTCTGGCGTCGATCCGAGCGATCGTCGAACCCGCCTGCGAAGTCGAAGGGTCCGACCGGGTTGTGCGCCGGCCGGACGAGGAATATCTGCGCATCGTCGGCGCGCCGCCGGACCAGGGCGTCGCGGACGACCGCCGCTTCCGACGACCGGGCGTACTCACCGAGCCGCCCGTGCAGATCGAGCCGCGGCGAGGCCAGTGCGTGCGGACCGGGCGACTCGGGCGCCGCCGACACCAGGATGATCTGCTCGACGCCGAGGTCGCCGAGCTCGACGAGCAGCCGCTCGAGGTTCCCCGGACGATCGCACAGCCGGTGCGTCTCGCCGCGCCAGTACGAGTCGGGGGCGAAGGCGGCCGGGTGCAGGTCGGTGGCCAGCGGCACCGTGAGCGCGGCCGCCAGCGCGTCGGCGAGATGGTCGCGCGCGAGTCCGGCCAGATCGAAGACCTCCGCGCGACGCTGCTCGGCCTGCTCCGTCAGCGGCCGTCGCACGAGATCGCGTCGGCGCGCGTCCGCCACCATCGCGAACACCAGGTCCCGTCCGGCGTCGACGTCGTGCGCCACGAGCAGCAGCTCGCGAAAGCCGGGCTGCCCGAGGTTGTCGGCCAGCAGCTCGGTGTAGCGGCGAGCGAGGTCCACGCGCGACGGTGTCCGGAGCTGGGCGGCACCACGCACGAAGTCCCACAAGGCGTTCCAGCTGTACGCGACGGCCGGTTCGGCCACCAGCGGCGCCGGCAGCAGGCGCCACCACCAGTGGCCGCGCGGTCGCCGGCGCCGTACGTGGGACAGGGTGGTGGCCGCGGCCAGCACACCGGCGACGCCGAGGGCGAGGAGCACGAGGCGAGGCAGCCAGGTGGGCAGCGCTTCCGGCGCGAACGCCGCGTTGGCTACGCCCAGATACCAGGCCACGAGCCCGCCGCCCGACATCCCGACCATCGTCAGCACGAAGTCCACCGGGTAGACCACCAGCCCAAGCACCATCGCGGCAATCGGCAGGGCGACCATGGCGAGCGCGACCACGACGGCCGCCGCCACGACCTTGATGGCGGGGTTCCACGGATAGAGCCGCGCGACACCCGGCGCGCGCCAGAAACCCTTCTCGTCCCACAGGCGGGACGCCCCGTCCACCGCTGCGAACAGCGCGCCCACGGCGCCGATGCCGCGCCCTGCGACGATGTCGATCTTGACCCCCGCTTCGTGGAGCGCGCGGAGCACGCCGGCATGATACGCGCCCGCCGTGCCGATGCCGGTGAGCAGGAGCGCGGTGCGTCGCTGGGGAGAGTACGAGTCGGAGGCCGGTGTCGCGCCGGTTCGGCTCATTCCGGCGCTTCGTCGTGAATCGTGTAGAGCCGATCGATCTCGAACTCGCGTACGCCGCCGGGCGTCACGACCTTGATCGCATCGCCGGGTTCCTTGTTGAGGAACGCGCGGCCGATCGGCGAGGTGGTCGAGATGAGCCCCTTGGTCGCGTCGGCATCCTCGGGCATGACGAGCTGGAAGACCAGCTTGTCGCCGGTGGCTTCGGTCACGTGCAGTGTGGACCCGAAGCCGGCGCGGTCCGCCGGAATCCGATCGATGTTGATCAGCGAGATCTCGGAGACCCGCTTCTGCAGCATGCTGATGCGCGCCTCGACGAGCCGCTGCCGCTCCTTTGCCGCCGCGTACTCGGCGTTCTCACGCAGGTCGCCGAGTTCGCGGGCCCGCTTGATCTCCTTGGGCAGTTCCAGCTTGAGCTCGCGGTCGAGCGTCTGGATCTCCTCCTGGAACTTGCGGATCAGTCGCTCCTTCATCGAGTCGGCCATGGTCTGCTCAGAAGATACCACAGGCCGTCCGGGCCTCCCGGGGCCCCTGGCGCGCCGCGTCGGCCGCTCGTGCGAAGGGTCGTGCGCCGGGTCCGTCACGTCCGCGGCCGGTCGAACCGGAGTGCTATGCTTCGGCGGTGGAGCGCATCACCAGCCGCCACAATCCGGTGGTCGCGCGCTACCGCGACGCAGCGCGCGGGCAGGTCGAGGGCGTCATCCTGCTCGACGGCCCACACCTGGTCCGAGAAGCGATCAGCGCGCACGTGCCGGTGCAGCACGTGCTGGCCGCACGCGAGGCGCTCGACGGCGACGAACTGCCGGCCCTGCTCGACACCCTTCCGCCGGGGGTGCCAGTCGCGGCCGCGTCGAGCGCGGTGATGGACGCCGTCAGTCCCGTCCGTTCGAGCAGCACGATCGTGGCTCTGGCGAACCGGCCATCCGAGGCCGAGGGGGTGTTCGAAAGCGCGGTCCCGCTGGTGGTGGTCGCGTGCGACGTGCAGGATCCCGGGAACGTGGGAGCGATCGTGCGCGTGGCCGAGGCGGCCGGCGCGACCGGCGTCGTCGTGGCGGGGCGGAGCGCAGACCCGTTCGGCTGGAAGGCGCTGCGCGGGTCGATGGGAAGCGCGCTGCGACTGCCGCTCCGCATCGAGGCCGACCTGCACGGCGTCCTCGATGCGGCACGGCGCCGGGGCCTGCAGGTGGTCGCTACGGTCCCGCGCGGAGGCACGGCGCTTTTCGACGCACCGCTGACCGTGCCGTCGGTGCTGCTCATCGGCGCAGAGGGCGCCGGCCTCCCCCCCGAGGCGGTCCGCGACGCCGACCTCCGCGTGACGATCCCGATGGCACCGCCGGTCGAGTCGCTCAACGCGGCCGTTGCCGCCGCGGTGCTGCTCTACGAGGCCCGCCGCCAGCGCACACACTGACGATGGACTCACTCTTCCCCGACGATCCGTCTCCCTCGGCCGAAGCCCATGCCCCCCTCGCCGAGCGCATGCGCCCGCGCACGTTCGACGAGTTCGTCGGCCAAAGCGAACTGCTCGCGCCTGGACGGCCCCTGCGCGAGGCGATCGAGCGCGACCTGCTGCAGTCGCTCATCCTGTGGGGCCCGCCGGGGACCGGCAAGACGACGCTGGCCCGCATCATCGCCGAGACGACACGCGCGCGCTTCGTCTCCTTCAGCGCCGTGCTGTCGGGCATCAAGGAGATCCGCGAGGTGATGAACGAGGCCGAGCGGGCCCGGCGCACCACCGGCCGGCGCACCATGGTCTTCATCGACGAGATCCACCGGTTCAACAGGGCGCAACAGGACGCGTTCCTCCCCCGCGTCGAGGCCGGCGACATCGTCCTGGTCGGCGCAACCACCGAGAACCCGTCGTTCGAGGTGAATGCGGCACTGCTCTCACGGTCGAAGGTGTTCGTGCTGCGCGGCCTCACGGCCGACGAGGTGACGTCCATCCTGGAGCGGGCCCTCGGGGATCGGGAGCGCGGCCTTGGCGCCACACCGGCGCGGGTCGCACCCGAGGCGCTGCGCGCGATCGCGCTCTACGCGAACGGCGACGCGCGCTCTGCGCTGAACCTGCTCGAGTTGTGCGTGGGTGCGGCGCCGCTCGACGATGGCATACGCGTGCTCGATGCGGCCCGGGTGCAGGAGACCATCCAGCGGCGCGCGCTGCTGTACGACAAGTCGGGCGAGGAGCACTACAACCTCATCTCGGCCCTGCACAAGTCCCTGCGGAACAGCGATGCCGATGCGACCGTGTACTGGCTGGCGCGCATGGTGGAAGCGGGCGAGGATCCGCTCTACATCGCGCGGCGGCTGGTGCGCTTCGCCTCCGAGGACGTCGGCAACGCGGATCCGCAGGCGCTCACGGTCGCCGTTGCCGCGAAGGAGGCGGTGCACTTCATGGGCATGCCCGAAGGCAACACGGCGCTGGCGCAGGCGGCGCTCTACCTGGCCACGGCCCCGAAGAGCAACGCCGTGTATGCCGCCTACAACGCCGCCGCCGACGCCGCCGCGCGCGACGTCGCGGCTCCGGTTCCCCTGCACCTGCGGAACGCCCCCACGGGGCTGATGAAGACGCTGGACTACGGGAAGGGCTACCGCTACGCCCACGACGAAGCGGACGCGGTGGCAGACATGTCCTGCCTGCCACCGGAACTGGAGGGACGCACGTTCTACCAGCCGACGGAGCGGGGCTTCGAGAAGGAGATCAAGCGCCGGCTCGATGGCTGGGCCGAGATCAAGAAGCGGCGCCGAACGACCGGGTGAACAGCGCCTCGATCGCGGCGCGGCCGTTGTCGCGCATCGTCCGCGTGCCGGTCCCCGTGAAGTGCGGGTGGGTGATGACGGGCCCGTCGTCCGCGCTGCGGCGCCGGAACTCCTCTCCCTCCCAGGTGAACCAGGCATCGTGATCCTGGTCGAAGACGTGCAGCGGCTTGTTGCACAGCTTCGCGAACTCCGCCCCCCACCCCGTGCCGCCGCGCACGGTGCCGTCGTCGAGCACGGTGCCGATGACGTAGATCTCCTGGCCGTTGTTCACCTGGTACCAGATGGTCTGGAGAATCTTCCGGATCGTGGGCGCGTCGGTGTAGCGGCGGTGCATCAGTCGCGACACGTAGGCGAGGCTGACGTCGCCCGCCTGCAGTTCCTCATGGTTCAGCACGCGGATGCCGCGACGGCGCACGACCTTGTGGCCGTCGAAGGTGAAGTTCACTTCCTCGATGCCGTGACGCTCGGCGCAGGCGCCGAATTCGGCCTCCGCGCCAGGCGCACCACCGCTGAACAGGATGCAGTCGCTCGGGTTCATGCGGCTCATGTTAACGCAGGCCGGGAGCGTTCCGCGCGGCCGCACGCGCGGCGGCGGGCAGCCTGCCAGCCAGCCGCCGCCGAGCGGCACGGCGGAAGTGCGGCACGGCGTCAGTGCGTCGAGGCGTCTACGGAGAGCGTCGGGGGAGCCGCTGGTGCCGCGGCAGCCTGGGCCACCACGACCGACGCCTCGGCAGGGGCCAGGGCCGGCTCGGGCTTCGGCAGCTTGCGCAGCATCTCGGCCCGGATCGGCAGGATGAACGAGAAGCGGTAATCGCCCTGCATGCGGCCGATCGGGATGCCCACGAGCTCGCCGCTCCGGTTCAGCACGCCGCCCCCGGAGACGCCGGGATGTCCGTCGGTCAGCGCCGTGATGAGGCCGTTGGTCGTCCGCTGGCCGACGTAGCCGGTCGAGAGCAGGATCCCCTTCGAGTAGTCGTTGCCCAGGCGGAACAGCGGCTCGGCGAACTCGTAGCCGAACGTGGTGTTCGGCGTCAGCGCGGGCAGGTCCACCGGCTTGGTCCGGATGATCGCCCAGTCGCCGCTGTGGACCTCGACGTCGGCATCGCCCGCATCGATCAGCCGGGCGGGCACCTCGCGCCCCCCCACCATCACCTTGATGGACACGACCTTGCGCTGGCCGTCGCGGTTGTCCTCGTCCTGCAGGGCGACCACCGCGTGCTTGACGGTGATGAAGTACCCCTGCCCGAGGTATCCCGCCGTCCCGTAACTCGTCTTCCCGAGGTTGTCGGTGGCGTAGAGTTCCACGAAGCTCGCGCGCCGGTCGCGCAGGACGCGCACCGGCAGCAGGCCCATCTCGCTCTGCAACTCCTGCTTGACCTCCGCGACGATCCGCGCGCGCGCCGGATCCACCGGGGCCGCCGCCGCACCAGGAGCGACGCTGCCGCTGGTACCGGCGGGAACGACGGCCGGTGTGCGCGGGCGGCCGATCTGGGAGCGGAACTCGGCACGGATCGCGTCGAGCTTCGCGTCGTATTCGGCCCGATCGGCAGCGGTGTCCGTCCGGGCGTGGAAATCACCGAGGAGGAAGAAGGCGACGGCAGTCGAGAGCAGGGCGATGAGCGTGAGAAAACGACGCGACACCATGACACGGACTCCAAGTTCGGCAGCTAAACCACCTGCGGCATCCCCGGATGTCCGTGGCTTACAGCTTTGCGCTTCCGTGTGCCTGCCACGCCTGCGGAACTGCAGGCGCAGTACGCCCCCGGAATTGCCTTTTTCGCTTGGGAAACGTTCGACTATTCGGTTGTAACGGCGACGTCGCCACGATAACAGCGGCGTTCTCGGGGGGTCAAGCTCAACAGGCGAAGGATCACGCTGGAGCCCGTCGGGCGTCACTCTCGGTCGTGCGACGCCGGGCCGAACAGATCCATCTTGAGAGCGCTGAGCGACTCGTTGATCTCCTGCAGGAACGAGACGAGCGAGAAGATCAGCGTCAGCAGGCAGGCCGAGAACAGCACGGCGATGATCGCCGACACGTCCACGCGATCCAGGGCCCCGACAAACAGCACCATCACGAGCATCGCGGCGAGGAGCAGGCTCAGGGACGCGTAGGCAATCGCCCGCCGCACGAGCCGGGCGCGTCGCCAGAGGATGTGCACCTGCCCCTTCGCGAGCGTCCGCTCTTCCTCGCTGCCCGAGCGCATCGCCTGGGCCAGGTAGCGAGAGCGATCGATGATGCGGCCGAACCGGTTCGTCATCGACAGGAGCAACAGGCCGACGCCCGAGAAAAGGATCACCGGGCCGACCGCGATCTGGAGGATGGGGATCAGGTCGGTCATCGCGGGCGACGCCTCAGATCCGATCGAAGTTCTTCTCGATCTCGCGTCGCGTCAGGCGCAGCATCACGGGACGCCCATGCGGACAGACCGTCGAGTAGGCCGTCGCCCGCAGTTCCTCCAGGATGTGCGTCATCTTCTCGTAGCTGAGGGGATAGTTGGCCTTCACGGCGGCGTGGCACGCCGTCGTGGCGGCGATCCGCTGCAGCGCGTCCTGCACGAGCGCACCGCGGTCGAGCCCTTCGAGATCCTGGGCCAGCGCGCGCAGCGCCGTGGCGCTCTCCTCGGTACCGAGCAGCGCGGGCACGCTCGACACCTTGATGGTGCCTTCGCCGAAGGGCTCCACGTCGTAGCCGAGGCGCTCGAGCGCCCCGGTCCGGTCCACCAGCGCCTGCACGCCGCCAGCCGGCAGCTCGAGCACGAGCGGTACGAGCAGGCGCTGCGACTCCAGGCTGCCCGAAGCCAGCCGCTGCATCACGCGCTCGAACAGCACACGCTCGTGCGCGACATGCTGGTCGATGATGGCGACGCCCTCATCGTCGATCGCGATGATGAAGGTGTCACGGAACTGCCCGAGCGGGATCAGCGGCCGCACGCCAGGCTCTGCCGCTCCGGGGGCGGCTCCGGCGTGGACACCCCCACCGGCCTCGTCGGCCGGAAAGCCATTCGCCCGATCGGCTGCCGGGCCTTCGGCGGGCGCCGCCGCTTCCGTGTCCCTCGCGGGCTCACCTCCAATCGCGCCTGCAACGCCGGTCCGCGGCTCGGTGGGCCACGGTGAGGCCGGAGCCGGGTACGGCGCCAGGGGATACGGCGCACGCGACGAGGCGCCCGGGACCCAGCGGTTCGGGAAACTGCCGCCGCCGAGGATGCCAGGGATCGCCGGCGTGATCGGGCGCGTGACGAGCGTCTCCTGCTGCAGGCGCAGCAGCGGAACGCCCCCGCTGCCGAGCGCCTCCATCAGGCCGCGACGCACGACCTCGTGCACCAGCGACTGTTCGCGGAAGCGCACCTCGGCCTTCGTCGGGTGCACGTTGACGTCGACTGCGTCCGGCGGCATCTCCAGGAAGAGATGGACCTCCGGGCTGCGCTCCTTGATCGAGGCTACGCTGTAGGCGTCGACGATCGCGTGGGCGATCGTGCGATCCTTCACCATGCGGCGGTTGATGAACACGTTCTGCGGCCCGCGCGTCGGCCCCTGCTCCGCCAGCGCAGCCACGTAGCCGTGCAGGCGGATCCCGGCCGCCTCCTTCCGCACCTCGATCAGGTCGTCGCGTTCCCCGTACAACTGATACAAGCGGTCGCGTAGCGCAGCCGCGGGCGGGCACTGCAGCACGGTGCGCGGCCCGCTCGTCAGGGTGAACCCGACCTCGGGATAGGCGAGCGCAAGCTGGGTGGTGAGGCGCGAGACCTGGGCCGTCTCGGCCCCGTCCGACTTGAGGAACTTGCGGCGGGCCGGCAGGTTGTAGAACAGGTCGTTGACCTCGATCACCGTGCCTTCAGCGGCCGCCGTCTCGACCTCTGCCGCGATCAGCCCGCCGTTCACCCTGATTTCCGTGCCGCTGTCGCGCCCCCGCGCACGGGTGCGCATCACGAAGTGCGACACCGAGGCGATGGAGGGCAGCGCCTCCCCCCGGAAGCCGAGCGTCAGGATGGCGGCGAGATCGTCGGCCCGGCGGATCTTGCTCGTGGCGTGCCGCTCGATCGCGAGCCGCGCATCCTCAGGCGCCATGCCCTCGCCATCGTCCTCCACGCGGACCTGCTTCTTGCCGCCGAGTTCCACGTGCACGGCGATGCGTCGGGCACCGGCGTCGATCGCATTCTCGACCAGCTCCTTGACGACCGACGCGGGGCGCTCGACGACCTCGCCGGCGGCGATCTGGTTCGCGAGATCGTCGGGCAGGCGGTGAATGCGGCCCATCGTCCTAGATCCAGCGCAGGCGGCGCAGCACCGCGAGCATGGCGAAGACGACCACGGCCATCACGCCGATGATCCAGACGAACTGCACGTCATCCCCGCCAGGGAACCGCAGCAGCGTCACGTTCATCCCGAAGATCCCGGAGATGAGCGTGAGCGGCATGAACACGGTGGACACCACCGTCAGCACTTTCATCACCTCGTTGAGGCGGTTGCTCACGTTGGTCAGGTGCGCGTCGAGGATGCCGCTGATGCGGTCCTGGAAGAGGATGGCGTCGTCGTTGAATCGCTGGAGGTGGTCGTAGAGGTCGCGGAAGCGGAACGCCATGTCCGTGCTGATGTCCACGAACTCGCGGCGCGCGAGGCGCGCTACGGCGTCGCGCTGCGGCGTGATGATGCGTCGCAGCTGCGCGACGCGGCGCTTCTGCTTGAGGATTTCGCGGATCAGCTCCGGCTTCGGGTTGTCGAACACCGCCGCCTCGAGTTCGGCGAGGCGATCCTCGAACTCCTCCACCTCGGGCTGGTAATGGTCCACCATCGCGTCGACGATGCGGTGGAACAGCGAGACGGGGCCTTCTCCCACGATCTTCGGGTTGCGCGTCGCGCCGTCCTGCAGGTCCCCGATCGAGCGTGAGTGGATGTTGTGCACCGTCACGAGGTACGTCGGGCCGACGAAGAAGTCGATGTCGTGCGTGGCGAACTCCTCGTCCGACGCCTCGTAGGCCATCCCGTGCAGGATCGCGTAGAGGTAGCCGTCATACGCCTCGATCTTCGGGTAGTGCAGGTCGGCGCGCGCGTCCTCGACGGCCAGCGGGTGGAACGCAAAGGTGTCGCTGAGGATCAGGAGTTCGGGAATCGAGGGGGCGGCGAGGTCCACCCACACGTACGCGCCCGCGGCCGGAATGAGCCAGGTGCGGTCGATGCTGGTGGCCTGCTCGGTGTGGCCGTTGCGGTGGACGAAGATGGTAACCAACGGGCCTCAGGCTCCGGGCTTCTGGCGTTCGGCGGTGCGGCGCGGGGCGCCCGGGCGGATGGTGACGAATGAGGCTCCAGGCGGCGGTACACCGGCGCCTGAAGCCTGCAGCCTGATACCGGCCTGGCGCTAGTCGCCCACCTTCACCGACAGGGCCGCCTGCGCTGCGGCGAGGCGGGCCACCGGGATCCGGTACGGCGACGCGCTGACATAGTCCATCCCGACCTTCTCGAAGAAGTGGATCGACGACGGGTCGCCGCCGTGCTCGCCGCAGACGCCCACCTTGAGGTCGGGCCTCGCCGAGCGGCCCTTCGTGACGCCGGTGCGCACGACCGCCCCGACGCCTTCCACGTCGATGGTCGCAAACGGGTCCTTGTCCAGGATCTTCTTCTCCTGGTACACCTTCAGGAACTTGCCGACGTCGTCGCGCGAGTAGCCGAAGGTGAGCTGCGTGAGGTCGTTGGTGCCAAAGGAGAAGAACTGCGCCTCCTGCGCCACCTGGTCGGCGGTCATCGCGCCGCGCGGCACCTCGATCATCGTGCCGACGAGGTACTTGATCCGGACCCCCTGCGCCTTCATGGTTTCGGCCGCCACGCGATCGACCACCGCCTTCTGGTCGCGCAGCTCCTTCACGTGACCCACGAGCGGGATCATGATCTCGGGCACGACCTTCAGCCCTTCCTTGTGCAGGCGGCACGCCGCCTCGATGATGGCGCGCGTCTGCATCTCGGTGATCTCGGGGTAGGTGACGCCGAGACGCACGCCGCGGTGGCCGAGCATCGGGTTGAACTCGTGCAGCTGCTCGACCCGCGCGAGCAGGTGGTGCTTCTCCTCGAGCGCCTTCTTCTTGCCGCCGCCCATCTCGAGCCTGGCGATCTCCACCATCAGTTCCTCGCGCTTCGGCAGGAACTCGTGCAGCGGCGGATCGATCGTGCGGATGGTGACGGCGGTGCCCTTCATGGCCTTGAAGACGCCGTAGAAGTCCT
>CAYLTD010000026.1:0-66219 GCA_964386715.1 uncultured Bifidobacterium sp. | reverse complement strand
CGGTGGATCACTTTCCGGCCGGCGTACTGGATCATTTTCCGAGCGGCGTACCCACCTGGCGAACCCGCACGTCGACCAGCAGGCCTGCCAGGAGCTGTTCGGCCTCAATGAGACCGAAGCCGCGCGGATCGCCACCCTCGTGCCGAGGCAGGAATGCCTCCTCACGCAACCCGGCGTCGCCCGGGTCCTCCGGCTCGTCACCGACCCGGAGAGCGCCGCGCTCTTCAGCGCCGGCACCGACTGAATCGTCCACCGCTGAACGGAAGGAGCCCTATGTCTGCTGCTGTGAGTACCCGTCTGTCTGCGTGCGCCGCGTTGGCCCTCGCATGCGTCGCCCTTGGACCCTCCAATGCGGCCGCCCAGGCCGAGCGCCGGACCGTCGCCGCACCCGCTCCGGCGGCGCCGGCTCCGGCCGCCACCCGCACCGTCGTCTATCACCCGCGCGACCTCGTCTCGCTCCGCGCTCGCGTCCACTACACCACGCTCATCGTCCTCCCCGATGGTGAGCAGGTCATCGAGGCCACCTGTGGCGATCGCGACCGCTGGATCATCAACGTCCGCGACGGCCTTGTGTCGGTGAAGCCCACCGACACCGGTATCGCCTCCAACCTGAACCTCGTCACCACCTCCGGCGCCGTCTACGCGTTCCTGCTCGCGGAGGACTCCGGGAAAGCGGACGCCGCCTCTCCGGCCGACCTGACCCTCTACATCGAACGCGACGAGACCGCGCTCAGCGCGGCGTCGCTGGGTACCGCCGCGCCGCGGCGGAAGTTCGTGGCCGCTGATGAGCTCGAGGTCTACCGCGAGCAGGCGACCGTTGCGCGGGAGCAAGCCGAGCGCGCGACGTCCCAGGCGCGCGCCGATGCGGACGCAGCGATCACCGCCTACCGCACCAACTACCCGCTGACGATGCGGTTCGCCTACCGCGTGGACACCCGCAAGGCGCCGTTCCGCATCCGTGCGATGTGGCACGACGACCACCGGACGTTCATCCAGACCACCGCACGTGAGCTGCCCGCGCTCTACGAATACCAGGACCGCCGGCCCGCCCTCGTGAACTTCGAGGTGCACGACACGAACACCTACGTCGTACCCAAGGTCATCCGCGACGGCTATCTGCAACTTGGGGCCACGCGCCTCGGCTTCCGACTGCAGGAGGAGCAGTGATCATGTGGGGCCCCGACTCGCCGAAGCGCACCAGCCCGGCAGACACGGCACCCTCGGCGCCGACAGTCACAGACCATCGCCGGTGGCCTGCTGGCGTCATGCCCGCGCATCTCCAGCATTGGCTCATGGCCGGCATCGCCTTGGTGATGGTGGCTATCCTGACGCTCGCCGGTCCGCCAAAGCCCACGCCTTCGGCCGCCACGACCACGCAACCCCCGACCGCCGTGGGACCGAACGGACAGCGCATCGAGGATTACCAGCGCCGCGTCCAGGAACAGGCCCAGCGCCTCGCCGCCGAGCAGGCCGCGCTGCAGGCCACGAAGGATGCACTCGCCGGCGCCCCGGGCGTGAGCCCCGACGTCGCTGATCAGCAGCCCGACCTTGGCGTAGCCGGGCCCAGCGCGCTCCCCGGTTTCCGCCGCGCAGACACCTTCGACGTACCAGGTGACGGCCCGCACGGGTCGGGCACGGACGCCGCTGACGCTCACACTCCCGCGATCATGCGGGCGCCGGGACGTGTCTCCGACAACGTCGCCTACTCCCGCGGCCGCGAGCAGACGGGGCACGCCACGACGTCCCCCTCTGCCGCGCCCGCCGCACCCGCGGTCGGTGGGGGCATCTCGGGCTGGGCGCCCGCGCCTGGCACGCCGCTGGCGCTTCCGCCCGGATTCTTCAACCCGGTGACCACACCGCTCGCGCCGCCACCGATGCCCTCGGGACAGCAGGGCAGTGATGTGCGCGACGCCGCCAGCGCGACGCACACGCCCGTCGCCTCCGAATCAGCCGACGCCGCAGCAGGTGCTTCCGCAGTGAGTCCGTCACGCCCGCGCCGGACCCCCGTGCCACTCAAGACCTCCTCGCGCGGCGTCCACGAGTCAATCAACGCTGCACCCCATCTGCGACTCCGCGAAGGCACCGTCATCGACGCCGTCCTCACGAACCGCCTGGACGGCAGCTACCAGGCGCCTGTGAATGCCCTCGTCAGTGTGCCTGTGTATGTCGGTGACCAGGTTGTCATCCCGGCCGGTGCGCGTGTCCTGGGCGAGGCCAAACCGGTCAGTGCCTTCGGTCAGACCCGTTTGGCCGTGGCCTTCCATCGCGTGCAACTGCCTGGCGGGGACCACATCGATCTCGATGCCGTCCCCGCCCTGAACCAGGCAGGGGATCTCGGTCTCCGCGACCAGGTCGACCGCCACTACGGCGAGATGTTCGGCGCCTCGATCGCGCTCGGCCTGCTCGCCGGCTTCACGCAGGGGCAGACCCCCGCCGGATTCGACGCCACCGCCGACGACCGCTACCGACAGGGCATCGCCAGCAGCATCGGCCAGTCCGGCACGCGCATGCTCGACCGCGTGCTCAACTTGATGCCCACCGTCACCGTCCGCGAAGGGCACCGCCTCAAGGTCTATCTCTCCCGCGACCTCGACCTGCCGCCGTATCGCCCGGCGCCCGCTCTCGACCACGCCCTGACGCAGCGCCCGCGCGCCCACCAGAGCCCGAGCCAGACCCACACGCAGGCCCAGACCCAACGCTCGAGCCCTGGCCCCGGCGACAGCCCTATCCCCACCGACCACGTCCCGACGCTTCCCGGAGGTGTTCGATGACCCGTCGTCTGACCCGCGTCGCACTCGCCATCGCGCTGGCCCTCACGCTCGTCATCACGCTCGTGCGGCCCGTCTCCGCGCAGCTCTTCGGGGGCATCGTCTACGACCCGACGAACTACGCGAACGCCGTGCTGCGGTATCAGCAGCTCCAGCAACAGCTCTCGCAGCTCATCACCACCTACCGGCAGATCCGGACGCAGTATCTGCTGCTGGAGTACCAGGCCCGCCGCCTGCCGTTCAACCTGCTGGACCGCTACCTCGCCCTGCGTACGCCGTGGCGGCCATTGACCGGCACGAGCACGTATGGCGAGACGCTCCCTTGGCTCAGCGCGGCGAACACCGGTCAGGCGGCCGCCGCGGCATTCGCGCGGGCCACCGAGCCTCTGACTGGCTACGGCGCCGGGCTCGGCACTTTGCCCGTCGCACAGTCGCAGCGGATCCGCGACCGCGTGGATCGGGCGCAGCTCCAGGACGGCGCGGTCACCACCGCGCTGGAAGCCATCGGCCGGCTGCGAATGCACGAAGGCAGCGTCGAGACCACGCTCCGCACCCTCGAGCGCGACACCTATAGCGACAGCGACGACCTCCATACTCAGGTCGCCGTCCTCAACAAGATCAACGCCGCGGGTGTCACGGCGGCGCGCATGACCAAGGACACGAACTACCTGCTCGTCTCACTCCTGGAGCAGCAGCTGCTCGAGGCCACCGAGCGCCGCGAAGCCACCGTCCAGGCCCTCAACGCGCACGCCGCCTTCCTCGCCGAGGCCCGTCCCATTGCCGAGGCAAGCACCGCTGGCACCACGCGCGCGCTGACCACCTTCCGCATTCCGTAGGACGAGGGCGCCATGGCCTCCATCGATCCCTTTGCCAGCATCACTGGCGCGATCGTCGACCTTCTGGTCCGTGACGGTGACATGTTCCTGCGGCTCGGCACGAACCTCTTTCGCGGGCTCGCGACCATCGTGATCGCCTGGTTCGGCATCCGCGCCGCGCTCGGCAGCGCCGAGGGAGGCGCCACGCTGCCCCTCGGCCGCTTCGCCGCGCTGCTGGTGACCATCGCGTTCGGCTACGCGATGATCACCTACTACCGCACGCCGCTCCCGGGCATCGGTCTGAGCTTCACGCAGCTCCTGACCGACCAGCCCATCTACCTCGCGCGCCAGCTCGAGGTCACGCAAGTCCAGCGTCTCAGCGACCGGCTCGCCGAGGTGTACCTCTCGCTGGAGCAGCCCCTCGTCTTCAACGTCTCCGCCCTGGTCGCCTACTTCTGCGTGGCGCTCGCCGTGACCGCCGCGCGCGCCGCGCTCCTCGCCGTCACCTCGTTCGGGCTCGTGGCCACCGGCGTCGCCGTCCTCGTCGGTCCCGTCTTCGTCCCCTGGTTCGTGGTCCCGCAGATGGACTGGCTCTTCTGGGGGTGGGTGAAGGCGCTGCTCCAGTACGCGTTCTACCAGTGCATCGCACAGGCGTTCGTCTTCGTCTTCGGCAGCTTCCTGCTGCACTTCCTCGAGGCCTTTCCGCCGCCGTACACCATCGACCGCCTGCTCGTCGGCGGGTTCCATCTCGTGTTCCTGCTCATGGCGTTCATCTACGGCATGCTCCGCGTCCCCGCGCTCACCAACGCGCTCTTCTCCGGCCGCGCAGGGGAGTCCGCCCTGCCGCGCATCCTCGGGTAACCCACCATGACCATCAACGCCCACACGCCCGCAGACACAGCGGCCGCCACGTCCGGAACGCCACACACCCCCGCACCGCGCACGACGTCGTCGAACGCCGCGCAGCCCGTGCGCATCCCGCCGACCGGTTACGAGTTCGGGGAGCCGCGCCGCCGGTACGTTGAGGTGATCGCCTCGCTCCAGGTGATGAACACCTACCTCAAAGTGGCCGTCCTCGGCCTCGTGCTCGTCGCCGTCGCGCTGACCGGACTCGCCATCCACACCCAGCGCACCTATGCCCACGTGAAGCCCCTTGTCATCCGGATCGACGAGGTGGGACGCGCCGCAGCGGTTAGCTACGACCGCCTGACCTACACCCCCCAGGCACCCGAGCTGCGGTACTTCCTGACCCAGTTCGTGGTGAAGCACTACAGCCGCATCCGCGCCACCGTGCGGCAGCAGTACGCGGAGTCGCTCTACTTCCTCGACGGCCGCTTAGCCGACGCCACCATGCAGGCGAACGCCCGGTCCGGGCTCATCGAGAAGTTCCTGGCCAGTGGTGGTGACGAAACAGAGGTCCGCGTCCGCAACGTCGTCTTCGAAGACTTGCGGCAGGCGCCGTACCGCGCGACCGTCGACTTCGACCTCGTGCGGATCGCGCCCTCTACCGGCGCAGAGGTGCGTCGCGACACGTACGTCGCGCACCTCGTCTTCGTGCTGCAGGACCAGGTCGACAACGCGCGGATCCCCATCAACCCCCTCGGCCTGACCATCACCTATTTGCGTGAAGACCAGGCCTTCGTCGCCGACCAGCCCTCCGCGGAGGAGCCCCGGTGATCGCCAACGCCATGCTCGCGGCGAGCCTGCTCAGCCTGGCCGCGATCTTTGGATTGCTGCAGGCCTGCACCTTCCTCGTGCCCTATCGCACCCTGCTGTGGGAGCACTACGCCTGGACCCTGACCGGGTGGGGACTCGTCGCGTTCCTGAACCTGTTTGCCGCCTGCTATGCCGTTGCGCGCGTGCTGTTCCTGAAGCACACCGGCGAGAAGCTGGCGCACCTGGAGCGGCAGGTGCGGAGCGGAGACAGTCTCGCCGCCGAACTCGCCGAACGCCTGCGGGAGGAGTGATGGGACGCGACCTCGACATCGACGATCGCGAGCAGGGGAGTGACGGACCCAGCCGAACCAGCGGCTCCGCCACGAGCCCCATCGACCCCAAGCGGCAGCGCGCCGAGGACCCACGCGGCGCACTCGACCACGCGCTCTCCCGTGGGCTCGACGGCTACCGCGTCGTGCGCTGGCGCGACCGCGCGGTGGCGCTGTCGCCGTCCGAAGGCGCCACGCTGCGCACCCTCGGCACCTTCCGGACCGTGGCGGTGGCCGACCTCGCACGCCATCGGTTCGATGATGATCGCACGCGCTGCACACGTGAACTGCGCCGCCTCGAACGCCACCGGTTCATCGAGACCCGGACCTTGGCCGGCCGCCACGGCGGCCGGGCCTTGCCCGTGGTGACGCTCACGCGCGAGGGGCACGCCTTCACGCGCCAGCACCTCAGCTCCGGCATCCAGCGCTATCACTACGGCCTGGTCCGGCCGAAGGAACAGGCCCACGACGCAGCCCTGTACCGCATGGCCCTGAAGGAGGCCGATCGCCTCTCACGCGAAGGCGCCACCATCCGCCGCGTCGTGCTCGACGCCGAGCTCAAGGGGCAGCTCGCCGCCCTCCGCAACCGGCCCGAGCCCATGCCGCGAACGTCCGGAACGCCCGGCGCCACAGACGCGCGACCTCACCATGCCCACTCAAACGAGCATGGCCACGCGACCCAGCATGACCACCCGAACGAGCATGCCCGCAACGCGTCCGATGATGTCCGCCGCCCATCGGATACTCGGCTGGACCGTCCGCAAACGCCGGGTCCGCGTGCGGCCGATCACGAAACGCCCAGTCGCACCACGCCGGATCGCACCGCGTCCGACACCGACCTCCGCACCCGCGCCGCCGCCGAGGCCCTGCACCTCACCGTCGTCGACGGCCACGTGCAGATCCCCGACCTGCGCTTGGAGTACGAGACCCGTGACGGCGACCTCGGGCGGGTCGATCTCGAACTCGCTACTGAGCACTACCGGGCCGACCAGGTCGCGGCGAAAGCCCAGGCCGGCTTCACCATCTACGCGCCCGCATCGCAGACCGGCCGCCTCTCCGCCGCGCTCCACGACCGCGGCCTCGTCGCCCAGATCCTCTCCCTCTGAGTTGCGATGACCATGCAGAGCCACCGTTCTCTCGACGCTGACCGCCAGGAGACAACGCACGGGACCGCGCGTCCCTCGCCGGCATCGACGTCGGCTCCCCACGCGGGTAGCGCTGCGCCACCCGCGACGTGTTCCTTCCCACGCGAAGGACTGACCGTGGCGCCATCCGAGCCGCCCACCGGCGCCGTTGCGAGGCTGTTCGACGAGCACGTCGCCGCCATCGCTCAGCAGGGCTACACCCCCCGCGAGGCAGCGTTCCTCGCCCGAGTCGCCGTAGCCGGCGGCTACTTCACGCGTCAGCAGTTCGCGGATGCGCTCGGCCTCGAACGGGGCAAATCCGATGCGCGCTTCGTCCGCCGGTTGGTCCAGCGCGGCGACGCCACGATGCAGGTCTTCTGCGATGCGACCCAGGTGTATCACCTCACCGCCGCCGGCCTCTGGTCCGTCGTGGCCGGCGTCCCGCGGAGACAGCGACGCTCACGCCCGCCCCTCGCCATTCGGGCTCGCCTCCTCGCGCTCGACCTCGTCCTAGCGCTCCCCGAGGTGACCTTCGCGCTTGGCGACCCGGCGCGCGTGCGCGTCTGTGATGAGGCAGCGATCCCTCGAGCCGCCATCCCCGTTCGGCAATACCGGGGTGACGGCACGGTCCCACATCGCACGCGGCCGTTCCCTGACGCCCTCCTCGTGGGCCAGTACGACCAAGGCGCCACCCTCGGCATGGTGCTCGGCTGCGTCGACGACGGCGGCCAGACGCAGCCGGCATTCGACACGTGGATGCGTCGACATCTGCCGATGCTGGCGTGGGCCACGGCATGGACCATCGCCTACGCGTGCGAATCCACGACGCAGGCGATCGCCGCCGAGCGGACCTTCCAGCGGGTCCTGGCCGACGCACCCGTGATCGACCTCACGGACCGGCGAGCCGAGTCGGTCGAGTACTGCACGCTGCGGGACCAGTACGAGCGGCAACGCTGGACCGACCTTGGCGCGTCGGGTATCCAGCGGTACCTCTCGCTGAAGTCCGGGCTCGGCGGGCTCGGCGACGTCGTGTTCGAGGCTTGGCGGCAGGGCGGCGAGCCGGCCGTCGAAGCGCGCCTGGCCAGGGGGTCACGGCAGCAGAACGGCCGCTTGCGCACGCTGGTCCTCCCCGCGCGGGACACAGTGTTCGACGCCCGGAGACGGCGGCGATGATCCCTTTCCATCGGTCCATCCCGGTCCACGTCCCGGTCACATTTACGGCCACACCCACGGTCACATCCCCGGTCTGGCCATTTCTCCCAGCGCTGCACCGCCCGTTTCTCCCGGGCCCAGACCGAAGTGCCCGCGCGTGTGTCACTTGCCGTCACGCGGACCCGTGCGGTGGCCACCCGCCCTGCCATGTTCCGAGCCAGGAGCGACCCCCCGTTCGAGGTGAAACGCCCTCCCGGCGCGGGGGTTCCGCGCGGTGGGGTCGCTCCTGGCTCGCACGTCCGGTGTGGCGGGATGTCTCGTAAGGGAGTCGACCGCCTTCATGTCTAGCAGCCCCGTTAGAGCGACTGCTAGCAACTCTGCGACTGAGAGGACAACAGCATGCCCCTGATTCCCAAAGCGCCGGCACCGCCGGAACGCGAGCAGTTGGCGATTCGTCTGGACAAGCCGCTGTACACGCAATTGTGCGACTACGCCGCCTTCGTCGAAGGCTCCAAGGAGTACGTCGTCGCAGCGGCGCTGGAGCGGATCTTCAAGGCCGATCGCGAGTTCGCTGCGTGGCTCCGCACCAACCGCAATGGCGCTGCCGAGCCGGTCCCAAACACCGACGCCTCGCCGGCCGCCGAACCGGGAGAGACATCCACACCTCTGCCGTCAGCGCGGAGCGCACCGTCGGCTACAGGCAACACGCCGAACGCAACTCCGCGCCGGGGGAACACGCCGACCAGCAGCGAGGCCGCCAAGTGACGACCGTGACCGCGCAGCGTCACGCCATCAGCGTGACCGTCGCTCTGGTCGTCGGTGTCATCGCGCGCGTCCACCTCCCGTGGCGTGCCGACGATGCCGTGCTGGTACTGGTCGCGCTGCACCAGCCCGTGTTGTACCGGCTGTTGTACGCCGTGTACGTGACGGTGCTGTTCACGACGCCCTATCTCCTTGCGTCCGTGCTGTGCGCGCTCACCTTCATCTTCATCGGCCGTCGTCAGCGCGCCGCGAACGCCGGCGCATTGCCCGACTACCCCGAGGCATCCGACCGTGAGGCGTTGTTTCTCGTACTCGGCGAGCAGCACCAAGCCACGCGACCCATCCCGTCCCCGGCGCCGCAATGGCTTACCATCCCCGCCCGCGGCCTCTACACCGGCATTGCTGTGATCGGCGCCGTTGGATCCGGCAAGACATCAGGATGCCTGTATCCCTACGCCGAGCAATTGTTCGGTTACAAGGCAGACGATCCAGCCGCCCGTCTCGGCGGTCTCGTGCTGGAGGTGAAGGGCGACTTCTGCCATGACGTGCGCCGTATGCTGCGTGACCACGACCGCGAACAGGACTACGTGGAGGTCAGCCTCGACGGACCGTGGCGCTACAACCCCCTCCACAACGACCTGGACGCCTATGCGCTCGCGTACGGCATCGCCACCGTCATCAACGCCACGTTCGGCAAGGGGAAGGAGCCCTTCTGGCAACAGGCGTACACCAATCTCGTCAAGTTCCTCATCCTGCTGCATCGAGTCGCGGACGACTACGTCACGCTGTTCGATATCTACCGCTGCGCCATCGATCCCAACGCCCTCGCCAACAAGGTGCGAGAGGCGGAAGCCCGTTGCGGCCCCCGCACGTTCGTAGCGGTGCCGTTGGATCTGCTCGATCGTTATCCAGACCTGACGAGGCTTGAGTGGGCGACCGACGTCGCCGCGGGTGTCGGAATGACGCGCGTGACGGACGAGCTCAAGGACATCCTGCAGAAGCAGGGGATCCCGCACACCACTCGCACCGTCATTGAGGACGCAGACCGCGCGGAGCAGTTCGCCGCAGTGAAACGTTGGTACGAACACGACTGGCAGCGCATCGAGCCCAAGCTGCGCACCTCCATCGTGGAAGGCATCTCCGTGTTCCTGTCGCTCTTTGACGAGAACTCCGCGTTGAAACGGGTCTTCTGCCCGCCCAAGGCCTGCTATGCCCCGTGCCGGTCCGAGACCGAGCGCGAACCCGCGCATGGTCGGCCGCTGCCGTCCTTTGCAGAAATGATCGACACCGGCAAGGTGTGCGCGCTGAACTTTCCGACCGTCTCGAATCCCGGACTGGCGAAGCTCATCGGCACCCTGATGAAGCAGGACTTTCAGCGTGCCGTCCTCGAGCGCATCCCCAGGATGACCCGCGAGCCGCAGCGCCACTGGCGTGAGGTCCTGTTCCTCTGCGACGAATACCAGGCGTTCGCGACGGCGGGGGAAGAGGACCCATCGGGCGACGACCGGTTCTTCGCGCTGTCCAGACAGGGCAAGTGCATCGCCATCGTCGCCACCCAGAGCATCAGCTCGCTGAAGAGCGCCTTGCCGGGCGAGAGCTGGCGGACGCTGCTGCAGACCTTCCGCACCAAGGTGTTCCTGACGCTGTCCGATGACGTCAGCGCCCGGATCGCCAGTGACCTGGCCGGACGGGCCGAACGGCTCGTCCCGAACTATCACCTGTCGGAGAGCGGCCAGGACGCGCGCATCAGCATGCTGACCGGCCGGGCGGCGGCACACCGGTCGACCATCAGCACCTCGAAGAGCTACGCGCTCCAGCGCAATCCCGTCTTCGAGCCGAAGGTCTTCACCGAACTCAAGAACGCGCAGGCGATCGTCTTGGCGTATGACGGCGCCAGTCCGATCCCGCCGACCTACTGCTACCTCAAGCCTCGTCACCTCGATCGCACGCGCACCTGGTTCCAGCACCTGGCGGAAGGGAAGGTCTAGCCGTGAGCTTCGACATCATCCTGCCGTTCCTGCGGCCGATAGCCGCGTTCATCGAGGACCCCGCCGTGAGCGAGATCATGGTCAACCCTGGCGGCCGCGTCTTCCTCGAGCGTGAGGGGGAAGTCATCGAGGCTGCCGGCGTCCGCCTCGATGAACGAAACCTGCGGATCGCCACTCGCAACATCGCACGCTTGCTGGGCGACGACATCTCGGACGAGCAGCCCCTGCTCGATGCACGCCTGCCAGACGGCTCACGGGTCGCCGCCGTGATTCCGCCGTGCAGCCTCTTCGGCACTGCGCTCACGATCCGGAAGTTCCGGCCCGCGTACTTCACGCTCGCCGAGCTCGTTGAGAACCGCACGCTGACCCCGGCTACAGCAGACACGCTGCGAACCGCCGTGGTCCATCGGCACAACGTGCTGATCAGTGGCGGGACCGGGACCGGCAAGACCACCTTGCTCAACGCTCTCGTCGCGTGCGTCCCGGCCGACCAGCGTCTGGTCGTCGTTGAGGAGACAGCGGAGCTCCGCACCGGCCTCCCCAACGTCCTGCGGCTTGAAGCGCGGCGCGCGCAGCCGGACCGGCCGGCCGTCACGATGCGCGAGCTGCTACGGGCAACACTCCGTCATCGGCCGGACCGGATCCTGGTTGGCGAGGTCAGAGGAGGGGAGGCCTACGACTTGCTGCAGGCGTTGAACACTGGTCATGCCGGCTCGCTCTGCACCATCCACGCGAGTTCGGCGACGCAAGCACTCGCGCGGCTCACCTCGTGTGTCCTGCAGGCCGGTGTGGACGTGCCGTACGCCGCCGTCCGTCATCAGATCGGCGAGGCCGTCCAGGTCGTCGTCCACATGTCACGGGTCGCCGGACGTCGGGTCGTCGCGGAGTGCATCCGCCTGCACGGCTACGACCCGAGCACCGACACGTTCCGCGTCGACTCGAACGTCGTATGAGCGGACACCACTCACCCCGGCTACCACGCGGTCGTCGATCCATCGCACCACCCGCGCGAACGGGTCTGGCTGTGCCACCCGGCTGGCCGACACCCCACACACGCCGAGTGCGACCGGCGCGCCCACGTCACGCAGACGAGCGGCCGCCGCCGCGAGGTGCCCACCGGTCGTCAGGACGTCATCGACCAGCACGAACGGTGCGTCGGTTGGCGGCGACCCGTGCACGACCAGGTGCCGGTACAGCGACGCTGCGTCGCGGCTGCCCTGGCGGTTGTGGGCCGAGTGCATCGGTTGGTCGAAGCGGAGGCCGTCGAACACATGTGCCCCTGGCAACCGGCCAGCCGCGGCGTGAGCCAGAGACGCCGTTCGTGTCGCCTCGCCGGCGGATGTGCAGGCACTGCCAGGGATCGGGACGAGCACGCAGCCCGTCGACCCGAGTTCCTGGTGCAGAATCGCCGCCGCCATCTCGCCGAACCAGTCGATCGCGCGGGCGACGTTGTCTGCGTCCAGGCGCCGACGCAACTCGCCAGGAAACAGGCGCACGTACGCGTAGCCGGCGAGCGGGTGTCCTTTCAGCGCGTGCAGGAAGTGATTCACGCAGTAGTGCGAATCCTGCCACCCGTCAGGACCGGTCAGATGTGAGAAACAGCACACCACGCGTAGCGGCATAGGCAGATCCAGCGAACGCAACTGCCCTGAGCACAGTGCGCGCCACTCGCGGCGAGCTGGCGCGTGTCACGTCCGGAGCCTGTGGAACCTGCCGGACCCGTGGAACGCTCGCCCGATCGCGCGCGACCGTCCCACCGGTCCTTGGACGCGCACCGCCGTGCGCGCCCACAGGTCCCACTAGGCGTCAACCCATGCGATCTCTCAAGTCCCGCTGCTGCATCGCACTCAGATGCGCAAGACGACGGAATCCAGGAGTGTTCATGTGAGCAATCATCCAGGTGACAACAACGGACCGACATCGCCACGGACCGGCACTACGGGCAGACGGCAGGTGTCCAACAACACCGGTGCTCAGCACGCCACGTCGCTGCTGTTGCGCGTGAGAGATGCCGCCAGCATGCTCGCCATCTCGGAGCGACAGGTGTGGGTCTTGCTCCGGCAAGGAAGCCTCCGGGCCATTCGCCCTCCGGGGATGCGAGCGATTAGAATCGCGCGTGCGGAGGTCGAGGCGCTCGTGGTGAGATGGTCTGACAGCGGAGGAGTGGCTCCATGAGTTTGCGTAAGCGTTGCGGTCCGCTGGAGCAGCCGACACTGCCCGATGGGACGCCCAATCCGCTCTACTGTCCGAAGTCGCCCAGGTGCGGCCACTTCTGGCACTACGACTTTCGCGTGAACGGACATCGATACCGGGCGAGCACGGAGACCGCCGACAAGCAGCAGGCGAAGGACCTCGAGGCGAAGGAACGGACACGTATTCTTGACGGGCGCCACGGCATCCGCCGGCAAGCCGACATCACCTTTCGGCAGTTCGCGGAGACGTACCTCCGGGACCACGCGGAGCTGCACAAGCGCAGTGCGCAACGTGATCGGGAGATTCTTCAGGTCCTGAACAGATTCTTCGGGTCCTTAATTCTGCATGAGATCACCGCTCACCGAATTGAGCAGTTCAAGCGAGAACGTCTGGCCGGAAAGTGGCGCGGCCACGGCACCACAGGGGCCGCCAAGCCGCTCAAGCCGGCCACCGTCAACCGTGAACTCGATACCCTCAAGTCCATCCTGTCGAAGGCGGTTGAGTGGGGGAAGCTGCTTGAGTCACCTGCGCGGTCAGTGAAGCGGCTGAAGGTCGACAACAGGCGCACCCGCGTCCTCACGGAGGGCGAGCAGCGAGCCCTGCTCGACGCGTGCCCGCGCAAGATGCGGTACCTGGTGACGCTCGCGCTCATCACCGGCGCCAGAGTGGGGGAACTACTGGCGCTGCGTTGGGAGCACATCGAGGAGGGGTACTTGACGTTCTGGGAGACGAAGAGCGGCAAGCCCCGGCGGATTCCCGTCTCCCCGGCCATTGACGCGGTGCTTGGCGAACTGCCGAAGATTCACCCGTGGGTGTTCACCAATGCCAACACGGAGGACCGGTACACGGTCAACGGGGCGGCTCACGTGTTCAACCGGGCGGTGGAACGGGCACAAATCGCGAATCCTGGTGAAGTGACATTGCACACGCTGCGGCACACCGCGCTCAGCCGGATGATTGCTAACGGCTACGACGACTACACCGTGATGGAAATCAGCGGCCACTCGTCCACGCGGATGCTCGCGCGGTACACCCATCCGACCGAGGAGCGGAAGCTCGGCGCACTGGCGCTGCCCGCCGTGGTCACAAATTGGTCACAAACGACGAAAGCCGCCGGGAAGGATATCCAAGCGGCTCAAGAGATCGTCGATTTACTGAGGAAATTTGGTGGACGGCAGGAGGATCGAACTCCCGACCTCCGCGTTGCGAACGCGGCGCTCTCCCAGCTGAGCTAGCCGCCCACTCTTGGATGTGACGTGCAGGGCGCGGGCTCCGTGCCCACCCGCGAACGCCAAGTGTAACACGCACGTTCGCGGCGCCACAACTCCGCCTCAACAGCCCTTTGCTACACTTACCCGCAGTGACCTCCATCAAACGTATCGGTGTCCTCACCGGGGGAGGCGATGCCCCCGGCCTCAATGCCGTCATCCGCGCCGTCGTCAAATCCGCCTCCAACGCCGGCATCGAGTGCATCGGTCTCGAGGACAGCTTCGACGGCCTCATCGAACCCGGACGCTCCCGGCGCCTGACCAACCACGACGTCCGCGGCATCATGCGCCTCGGCGGCACCATCCTCGGCACCGTCAACCGCGGCAACCCGTTCGCCTATCCCATCGAGACCTCCGAGGGCACCCGCGACTACTCCGACCGCGTCATCGAGATGTTCCACAAGATGGGCCTCGACGCCCTGGTCTGCATCGGCGGGGACGGCACCCTCGGCATCTCCTACAAGTTCTTCCAGCGCGGCATCCCGCTGGTCGGCGTTCCCAAGACCATCGACAACGACATCGTCGGCACCACCAACTGCTTCGGCTTCGATACGGCGGTCGCCTTCGCCACCGACGCCATCGACCGCCTGCACACCACCGCGGAGGCGCACCGCCGCATCATCGTCGTCGAGGTGATGGGGCGCTACGCGGGATGGATTGCCCTGTACGCCGGAGTGGCCGGCGGCGCCGACGCCATCCTGATCCCCGAAGTGCCCTTCGACCTGAACCTCGTGGCGGACAAACTGAAGGAGCGCGACCGCTGGGGCGCCCGCTTCAGCATCGTCGTCGTGGCCGAAGGGGCCATTCCCAAGGGTGGCAAGCTCGCGTTGCTCGAGGAAGGCAACGCGCGGGAAGGCCGCGTCGAGCGGCTCGGCGGCATCGGTGCGAAGGTGGCCGACTCGCTCGGCCGGATGACGGGGAAGGAAACCCGCGCGGTCGTCCTTGGGCACCTCCAGCGCGGCGGGGCCCCCACGAGCTTCGATCGCATGCTGGCCACCCGCTTCGGCGCCAAGGCCGTGGAACTGATCAAGCAGGGCAACTTCGGGAAGATGGTCGCGTTCGCGCCGCCCGACATCATCGGCCGCCCGCTCGAGGAGGTCGTCGGCAAGCAGCGTACGGTGCCGCTGGACTCCGACGTGTTCCTCAGCGCCAAGGCGCTCGGCATCACCTTCGGCGACTGAGTCTGCAGGATCACCCCGACTTACTGAGCCGGCGCGCCCCCGCGGGCGCGGCGGAACTGCATCGGCGCGCGCCTCGAGCGCTGGCGGTTGCCGTACCGCCTGTCGGGCGCGTACGACACAAGGGCAGGACCCTTTCGGCGTCCTGCCCTTGTCGCGTCCGTGGATCGTGGAACGGCGCTCAGCGGCCCAGGAGGTCGGCGTCCTTCTTCTTCTGCAGTTCGTCGACCGCCTTCACGTGGGCGTCGGTCAGCTTCTGGACCTCCTCGAGCCCCTTCTTCTCATCGTCTTCGGAGATGAGGTGATCCTTCAGCATCTTCTTCAGCCGGTCGTTCGCGTCCCGGCGCACCTGCCGCAGCTGGTTGCGGCCTTCCTCGGACAGCTTGTGCACGTGACGCGACAGCTCCTTGCGCCGCTCCTCGGTGAGCGGCGGCAGGGGGATGCGCACCACCTTGCCGTCGTTCGAGGGGTTGAGGCCGAGGTCCGCGGAGCGGATCGCCTTCTCGATCGCCCCGAGCGTCGACGGGTCGAACGGCTGGGCGACGATGAGCGCCGGCTCGGGGATCGACAGGCCGGCCAGCTGATTGAGGGGCATCCGCGTGCCGTAGGCGTCCACGTGTACGCTGTCGAGCAGCGTGACCGAGGCGCGCCCCGTGCGCACGCCGCCGAGTTCATGCCGGACGTGTTCGACGGCGCCGTCCATGCGCTTGCTGGTCTCGGCGAACAGTCCCTTGAGATCGCTGACGTCCATGAGCGAGTGGTCTCCGCTTGAGCGCTAAGCCGTCACGGTCGAGCCGATCGGCTCGCCGCTGATGGCGCGCTTGATGTTGCCGGGCGTGCGCAGGTTGAACACGACGATGGGCAGCTTGTTGTCCATGCACAGCGAAATCGCGGTGGCATCCATCACCTTCAGCCCCTGCTCGAGCACCTGCAGGTACGAGATGCGCTCGTAGCGGGTGGCCTCGGGATGGATCATCGGGTCGGCGTTGTAGATGCCGTCCACCTTGGTCGCCTTGAGGATGACGTCCGCCTTGATCTCCATGGCCCGCAGGGCCGCGGCCGTGTCGGTACTGAAGTAGGGATTGCCCGTGCCCGCGCCGAACACGACCACGCGCCCCTTCTCGAGGTGGCGGATCGCCCGCCGGCGGATGAACGGTTCGGCCACCGCACGCATCTCGATTGCGGTGACGACGCGCGTGACGACGCCCTGCTGCTCGAGCGCGTCCTGCAGCGCCAGGGCGTTGATCACCGTGGCCAGCATCCCCATGTAGTCGGCGGTCGCGCGGTCCATGCCGCGGGCGCTGGCGGCGACGCCGCGGAAGATGTTGCCGCCTCCGATCACGATGGCCGTCTCGACGCCCATCCCCTGGATCTCGGACACGTCCTTGGCGATTCGCGTCGCCACGGCCGGGTCGATTCCGTAGCTCTGCGCGCCCATCAGGGCTTCACCGGAGAGTTTCAGCAGGATGCGCTTGTAGGCGGGGGAGGGCGAGGAGGTCACGAGGAGTGATTATAGTCAGTCACACGTCCCCAGTCACACGTCCTCGGTTGCTCGTCGGCGTCCGGGCGAGGCGGCCAGGTAACTGCCGCGCCGCCGGACGCCAACGGCAAGGGGGGGACCGAGGTCCGCGCGCAGGTCAGGCGCTTGCGGTTTCGCCAACCTTGAGGCGGGCGAAACGGGTCACGGTGATGGTGGCGCCGAGCGCCTTGTTGGCGGCGGCGATGACCTCGCTCACCGACTGCTTCGGGTCGCGGATGGAGGGCTGGTCGACGAGGACCACCTGCGAGTAGAAGCTCCCGAGCTTGCCGTCGACGATCTTCTCGATCACGTTGGCCGGTTTGCCCGAGTTCTCCATCTGGGCACGGTAGATCGCGCGCTCCTTCTCGAGTGCGTCGGCGGGCACCTCCGCGCGCGATGCGTACGCGGGGCTCGCCGCCGCGATCTGCATGGCGATCTCCTTCACGAGCGTGACGAACTCCTCGCGCCCGGCGATGGCCGGCGTCACGCCGCCGAACTCCACCTGCACGCCGATCTTGCCGCCCATGTGGATGTACTGGCCGACGTAGCCCTGGCCGGCGTAGCGCACGAACCGCGGCACCGCCATGTTCTCGCCAAGCTTGCCAATGGCGGCCGCCACGAGCGGCTGCACCGGGCCATTCGGATCCGTGAGCCACGCCTCGGAGGCGGAGTCGCCGGCCTTGTCGATCTCGGCCAGGATGTTCTTGATCAACTGCTGGAAGTCGTCGGTGCGCGCCACGAAGTCCGACTCGCAGTTCACCTCCACGAGCGTGCCGCGCTGGTTGTCGGCCGACACGGCGTGGCCGATGAGCCCCTCGGAGGTGGCGCGGCCGGCCTTCTTCGCCGCGCTCGCGAGCCCCTTCTTCCGCAGGATCGTGGTGGCCTCCTCGAAGTTGCCGTTGGCCTCTTCGAGCGCCGCCTTGCAGTCCATCATGCCCGCGCCGGTCTGGTCGCGGAGTTTCTTCACATCTGCTGCGCTGATTGCCATGGTGAGTCCCGTACACAAAAAGACGCCGGCCCCCCGGTAGCGAAGGCCGGCGTCGATAGGGGAAGTCGAACCGTTCGGAAAACGTGTCTACGCCGACGCCGGTGCGGTCTCGCGCCGACGGACCGGACGCGCCGCGCGGCGCGGGTCCTCGCCCTCGGCGGCGCCTTCGGCGCCGGCGTCGCGGGCGGCCTCGGCATCGACCGACTGCTTCATGTCGCGGCCGGAGATGACGGCGGTGGCGATCGCCCCGGCGAACAGCCGGATCGAGCGGAGCGCGTCGTCGTTGCCGGGAATCACGAAGTCCACTTCGTCGGGATCCGAGTTCGTGTCGACGATCCCGATGACCGGAATCTTGAGCTTGCGCGCCTCGTCGACGGCGATCTTTTCCTTCTTCGTGTCCACGATGAAGACGGCGTCAGGCAGGCGCGACATGCCGCGGATGCCCTCGAGGTTCTTCTGGAGCTTGCGGCGCTCCTTCTCGTTGCGCGCGATCTCCTTCTTGGAGAGCGTGTCGTACCGGCCGTCGGTGGCCATCGTCTCGAGATCGCGCAGGCGCCCCAGGCTGCGCTGGATGGTCGCGAAGTTGGTCAGCAGGCCGCCAAGCCAGCGCTCGTTCACGTAGAACATGCCGCAGCGCTGCGACTCCTCGGCGATCACGTCCTGCGCCTGCCGCTTGGTGCCCACGAACAGGATCGTGCGGCCCTCGGCGGCGAGGTTCGTGACGAACTCCTCGGCTTCCCGGAACAGCTTGACCGTCTTGCCCAGGTCGATGATGTAGATGCCGTTCCGTTCGCCGAAGATGTACTCCTTCATCTTCGGGTTCCAGCGCTTGGTCTGGTGGCCGAAGTGTACGCCGGCCTCCAGCAGGTCCTTCATCGCGATCGCAGACAATTGCCCTCCATCTCTGGTGATTTCAGATGAACCGTGTTACGACGGCAGGCCGTGATGCGGGTGCGTGACCCGCACTCTGAAATCGGGAGCCTGCCGCCTGTGGAAGTGCGAACGAACTAGCGCTTGCTGAACTGGAAGCGCTTGCGCGCACCAGCCATGCCGTACTTCTTCCGTTCCTTGGCGCGCGCGTCGCGCGTCAGCATCCCCTCGGCCTTCAGGGCCTTGCGGAGCTCCAGGTTGTACTCGACCAGCGCGCGCGAGATGCCCAGGCGCACCGCGCCTGCCTGCCCCGACACGCCGCCGCCTTCCACGGTCGCCAGGATGTCGAACTTGTCGGCGGTTTCGGTGAGGACGAGCGGCCGGCGAATCTGGGTGCGGAGCGCTTCGGTGGGGAAGAACGCATCGAACTCGCGGGAGTTGACGCGGATGCTGCCGGTGCCGGGACGAAGGAACACGCGGGCCGTCGACGTCTTCCGTCGGCCCGTGCCGTAATACTGAACTGCTGCCACGTTACGCAACCTCGAGCTTGATGGGTTTCTGCGCCGCGTGCGGGTGATCCGGACCGGCGTACACTTTCAGCTTCCGATACATCGCCGCTCCCAGCTTCGTCTTCGGGAGCATCCCGCGCACCGCTTCCTCGACCAGGCGCTCCGGGCGCTTGGCGCGTACGACGCGCGCCCGCTCCTCGCGCAGGCCACCCTCGTACCCCGAGTGCTGGCGGTAGATCTTCTGGTCTTCCTTGCGGCCGGTGAGCGTCACCTTGGCGGCGTTGACCACCACCACGTGATCGCCCGTGTCGAGGAACGGCGTGTAGACCGCCTTGTGCTTGCCCTGCAGGAGCCGGGCGGCGACGGTGGCGATGCGGCCGAGAACCTGCCCCTCCGCGTCGATGACGTGCCACTTGGCGTTGGCCGCGGTCTGCTCCGCGCTAGCGATGAACGTAGACATCCTTCAAGTTTCCCACGGGCGTGCCGCCACCAGCGGAGGACCTGCCCGAATACGAACCGATGTTTGGGGAAATCCCGCCGGAGGAGCCTTTCACGACGTGCACCGGTCTGGCGGGTCCAGGCAACGGTAAACCCAAATCATACGGACCCTTCCGGGTACTGTCAAGCACACAGATGAGGCCCTGTGTCGCGCCCGCGGCCTTCCTCCGATACACCGGGCGTGGGTGCAGCGCCCGGATCGCTCACCCCCACCGCTTCGGCGGGTGGCCGAAACCGTAACTGGCTTACGGAACTGTAAGTCGGCAGCGTCGCCTGGCCACCCTCACCGATCGCAAAACTCGCAAGGCATCCATGCAGATGGCGCAGAAATCGGCCCGGCACCACTTGGTACTCGCTTTGCCCTGACCTCAGGCGTTCCTCGTCACTTTCCCGGACTGCACACCATGCTTGGCTTCGGACCATCCAAATCGATCGTGGGCCTCGACATCGGCTCGAGCGCCGTCAAGGCGGTTGAACTCAAGTCCACCGGCAAGGGCTTCAAGGTCGCGGCGATCGCGTCCGAGCCGATCCCGCCCGACAGCATCGTGGACGGCGCCGTGATCGACGGCGGCGCGGTAGCCGAGGCAATCCGCCGCCTCTTCACCTCCGCCCAGTTCAAGAGCCGGGAGGTCGCGGCCAGCCTCTCCGGCAGCGCCGTCATCGTCAAGAAGATCAGCGTCCCGGTGATGACCGAGGCCGAACTGGCCGAGTCCATCTACTGGGAGGCCGAGCAGTACATCCCGTTCGACATCCAGGACGTCCACCTCGACTACCAGGTGCTCGAGGCGGCTCCCGGAGCCGAGAACCGCGGCGGGACGATGGAAGTGCTGCTCGTCGCGGCGAAGAAGGACAAGATCGCCGACTTCACCAACGTCATCACCCAGGCCGGCCGCCAGACCGTCGTCGTGGACGTCGACGCGTTCGCGCTGCAGAACGCCTACGAGGCCAACTACGGCGCGGGCGACGAGGTGGCCGTGCTGCTGAACGCGGGCGCGAGCGCGATCAACATCAACATCGTGTCGCGCGGCCAGTCGCTGTTCACCCGCGACATCTCGCTCGGCGGCAACGCCTACACCGAAGCGGTGCAGCGCGAACTGGGGCTGCCGTTCGATGCGGCCGAAGCCGCCAAGAAGGGGCTGCCCGTCGAGGGCTGCACGTTCGACGATGTGCGCCCTGTCCTGCAGGCCGTGACCGAGAACGTCCTGCTGGAGATGCAGAAGACCTTCGACTTCTACAAGGCCACGGCCGGTTCCGATCGCATCGATCGCGTCGTCCTCAGCGGCGGCGCCGCGGCGGTGGACGGCTTCGCCGACGCCCTTGCCGAGCGCTTCGGTGTTCACGTGTCGATGTTCGACCCGTTCCGCCAGATCGACTTCACGCAGACGCCGGCCAACGCGGCCGAACTGGCCGTGACCTCGGCCGTGGCGGTGGGCCTCGCCCTCAGAAAGGCTGGCGACCGGTGATCAAGATCAACCTCATCGCGGGCGAACGCAAGGTCGCCCAGAAGAAGGCCGTCTTCGATGTGAGCCAGCAGCTCACCGCGATGTGCGGGCTCATCCTGCTGCTCGGTGTCGCCGCGATCGGCTGGCGCTACTGGTCCCTCCGGTCCGAATCGGAGCAGCTCGATCAGGCGCTGTCCGCCGCCCAGACGGAGACACGGCGCCTGCACGCCGTCATCGCGCAGGTACAGCAGTTCGAGCAGCGCCGCGCGCAGCTGCAGCAGCGCGTCACGCTGATCGAACAGCTGCGAGCCGAGCAGACCGGGCCCGTGCACATGCTCGACCAGATCAGCTCCGCCCTCCCCGAGATGCTCTGGCTCACCGAGATGAAGCAGACCGGCGTACCGAACGAGGTGCTGATGGATGGCCAGTCGCTGTCGCTGACCGGGCTGTCGGACTTCGTCGCCAACCTCGAACGTTCCGGCTATTTCCAGAAGTCGATCGAGATCGTCAGCAGCACCACCGATACCAGCGGCGGCCCCCAGGGAGAACTCATCAAGTTCCAGATCAAGGCGATCTTCAAGGACCCGTCACAGCCCGCGGCACCCGCCGCCGCCGCGCCGGCCGCGCCGGTAAAGGCTCAGGGTTAAGGGCCCGATACGGCAGATAGCGCAGGCCACTATGGACATCAGCCTCACCAAGCTTCCGTGGTACGGACAGATCGCCGCCTTCGTCGTGTTGTCCGCGGCGGGCGTCGGCCTCTACTACTACTACTACGAGCTGCCGGCCCGCGCCGACATGGGCGCACGCCAGCTGCAGCTCAAGGCGCTCAAGGCGGACATTGCGAAAGGCCAGGCGACCGAGAAGAAGCTGCCGCAGTTCCGCGCGCAGGTCGCGGACCTGGAGGATCGCCTTGCGGATCTCAGCGAGGTCCTGCCCGAGGAGAAGGACGCCGCCGACCTGCTGCGCCAGATGCAGGCCGTCGCCGTGCAGTCCAACCTCGTGATCAAGAGCTTCAAGCCGGCGCCGGTCGTGACCAAGCAGCTCCACGCCGAGTGGCCGATCAGCCTCGAGCTCGACGGCACGTATCACAACCTCGCGCAGTTCTTCGACCGGCTCGGGAAGTTCGCGCGCATCGTCAACGTGAGTGGCCTCGCCGTGAAGGGCAAGGACCCCGGCAAGGACAAGACGGCTCAGCGCACGACGATCTCCGCCAGCTGCGTCGCAACAACCTTCGTGCTGCTCGAGAAGCCCGCTCCCAAGAAGGGCAAGGACGCCGCCAAGCGCCCCGTGGCGAAGAAGGTGGCCTGATCATGCTGCGTCTCGCCACCATCGTCGCGACCCTCGCGGCTGCACTGCCCGCCATGCTGCAGGCCCAGACGCCGGCACCCGGCCAGCCGGCGGTGCCTGCGCCGCCTGCCCTGGCGGCTGCCGCGCCCTACACCTACAACCAGGGGGATCGCCGTGATCCGTTCCTGGCCCTCACTGGCACCGGCGGCGATCCGAAGGCACCGCCCAAGCGGACCGGCGAAGGCATCGCCGCCATGCGCGTCGACGACCTGACGGTGCGGGGCGTGATGCAGAGCCGCGACCGGCTCGTCGCGATGGTGCAGGGCGCCGACAACCGCACCTACCTCATTCACCAGGGCGACAAGCTCGTCGACGGCATCGTGAAGACCGTGATGCCCGACGGGCTGGTGCTCGTTCAGGACGTGGACGACCCGCGGTCGCGGCTCAAGACCCGCGAAGTCCGCAAGCTGCTGCGGTCCGCAGAGGACGAAAAGGAGTAACTGTGACCAGGGGCGCTGCTCTTTCCTTGGCCGTACTGCTGGCGATCGCCGCGGGCGAGATGCCGCACGCGGCCGGTGCCGCCGCGGTCCCGACCGCACGGCTCACGGCAATCACGTCACGGGCCGATGCCCGCAGCACGTCGCTCGTCATCGAAGCCACCGAGCCGGTGCCGTACGTCGCCACCCGGCCCGACCCGCTGACCGTGCTCATCGACTTCCGCAACGTCAGCGTCCAGGGTGCGGCGGCTCCCGTCGTGGAGGCGGTGGCCGGTCCGATTGCGTCGGTGGCGGTCGAGCCGACCGACTCGATGGGCGCGCCCGGGTCGCACGTGCGCATCACGCTCTCGCAGCCGCTCCCGCACCACGTGCGGGCCGACCGCCAGCGTGTCGTCATCGACTTCGATCATGGCGCAGCGAACGGGGTTCCCCTGGTCGCACCGCCTGCGTCCCGCCAGTCGGTGGCGCCGGTCGTCGAGACCACGGTCGATCCAATCGCGGCGCTCGGGCTTGCCGGCGTCAGGCCGGCGGCGACTGGGGAGAAGGCCTCCGCTCCCGGCCGCACCCTGCCGGCTGCTGCACCCCCACGGGCGCAGGCCGCCTCCGTGCAGGCGCCCGCAGCCCAGGCGCCGGCACAGGCCGGGGCGCCAGGGCCTGGTGCGCGTGCCTACAGCGGCAACCCGGTGAGCCTCGACTTCCAGCAGGCCGACCTGCGCGCCGTGCTCCGGGTGTTCGCCGAGATCAGCGGGCTGAACATCGTGATCGACCCGGCGGTGAAGGGCACCGTGGACGTCGCGCTCCGCGACGTGCCGTGGGACCAGGCGCTGGACATCATCCTGCGCGCCAACAAGCTCGGATACGTCGTCGACGGCACGGTCGTCCGGATTGCGCCGCTGACAACGCTGGCCGAAGAGGAGACGCAGCGCCGCAAGCTGGCCGACGAGCAGGCCCTCTCGGGCGAACTGCGGGTCCTTACCCGGACCCTGAGCTACGCCCGCGCCGAGGAACTGCAGGCGCTCATCCTGAAGAGCGCGTTGTCACAGCGCGGCACCGTGCAGGTGGACCCGCGCACGAACACGCTCATCATCACCGACCTGCCCGATCGCCTGGGCACGGCCGAGGGCCTCATCAGCGCGCTCGACCGCGCGCAGCCCCAGGTCGAGATCGAGGCGCGGATCATCCAGACGACCAAGGCCTTCGCCCGCCAGATCGGCGTGCAGTGGGGCGCGCTCGGCCGCGTGGATCCGGCGCTCGGCAACACCACGAACATGGCGTTCCCGAACAGCGGCAGCATCAGCGGCCGCACACGCGGGCTGCAGGGCGGCGGCGAGCAGAACAGCGCCGTCAACCTTGGCGTGGGCGCCGCGACCAGTGCCGTCGGCCTGGCGCTCGGTTCGGTGAACGGTGCCTTCAACCTCGACGTGGCCCTGAGCGCACTCGAGTCGTCGGGCAACGGCCGGATCCTGTCCACGCCGCGGGTGTCGACGCTGAACAACGTCGAGGCGGAGGTGACGCAGGGCATCCAGATCCCGCTCCAGACCATCGCCAACAACACGGTCACCGTCACGTTCAAGGACGCCGCCCTGACCCTGAAAGTGACCCCGCAGATCACGGCCGCAGACACCGTGATCATGAAGGTGTCGCTCGAGAACGCCACGCCCGACTTCGCCCGCGCCGCGGGTCCCGCGGCCATCCCGCCCATCAACACCCAGCGCGCGCTCACCACGCTGCTCGTCAACGACGGACAGACGACCGTGATCGGCGGCATCTACACGAGCAATCAGCAGACCTCCACCGACCGGACACCCGGGCTCGGGCAGGTGCCGATCCTGAACTGGCTGTTCAAGCGGGATCGCATCGACGACCAGAGCACCGAACTGCTCATTTTCATCACGCCGCGCATCATCAAGGGTTGATGCGGATATGAACGCCATGCGCCACTTCACGAAACTCCTGTTCCTTGCGTCTCTCGGGGCGGCCACCGCCTCCTGCGGCGACGTCGTCCGCGACAGCCGCGCTCCGGTGCTGCTCGTGCTCGACCGGCTCGAAGGCTCGTCAGGACCGGAGGGCAAGCCCTCGACCATTCTCCTGTCCGACGTGCTGACGAAGGGCAGCATCACGAACGACCCTGGCACCGCGACGTTCCGCCTCGTGCTCAAGGACATCGGCACGCCGCTCGTCGCGACGCAGCCGTCGACCAACAACTCGGTGACGCTCACCCGGTACCGGGTCTCGTATCGGCGCGCGGATGGCCGCAACACGCAGGGCGTGGACGTGCCGTGGGCCTTCGATGGGGCTGCGACGGTGACGGTCGGGGTCAATGCCACCTCCGCGGTCGGCTTCCAGCTGGTGCGCCACGTCGCGAAGATGGAGGCGCCGCTGGTGCAGCTCGCGACGAACCCGACAGTCCTCACCACGATCGCCGACGTCACCTTCTATGGGCAGGACATCGTCGGGAATGCGGTGAGCGCCACCGGATCGATCCAGGTGGACTTCGGCAACTTCGCGGATCCCGAATAGGGTGAGTAACCGGTCATGAGAGCTACTTCTTCCATACTCGCGTGCCTCGCGACGGCCGCGCTGTTCGGCGGGTGCACCGTGCACCAGGACGAGGCGCCAGCGCTCACGGGGCCCTCGGAGTTCGCCCTGTCGGTTTCGGTCTCCGCCTCACCCGATACGCTCGCGTCCGGCGGCGTCCAGCAGGCCGCGATCAGCGTCTTCGCCCGGGATGCCTCCGGGGCGCCGCGCGCGAACGTCACGTTCCGGCTGAGCACCACTCTCGACGGAACGCCCGTGGACTACGGCACGCTGTCGGTGCCACAGGTCGTCACCGGCGCGGACGGACGGGGCACCGCCATCTACACGATCCCGAAGTTCTCGCCGTTCATGGCCGGCACGCCGTCCCGACGGGTCAGCATCGTCGCGACGCCGGTAGGCACCGACTACAACGCCGCGCTGCCGTTCACCGTGGGCGTGCTGGTCATCCCGCCGCCCGTGCCGGCGGCCACGGCCGGCAGCCCGAGCGCGTCGTTCCTCGCCTCCGCGACCAACGTGAAGGTCGGGCAGCTGGTCACCTTCGATGCGACCGGGAGCATGGCGGCGCCCGGAGCCTCGCTCGTGGACTATTACTGGGACTTCGGCGACAACCTGCTCAATGACGAAAAGGGCGCGGACGCGTCGCACGCCTGGTCCACACCAGGCACCTACACCGTCGTGCTGGGCGTGGTGGACAATGTCGGCCGGATCGCGAGCACCTTCAAGACCATTGTCGTGACCCCCTAGTTCGCGCACAATCGTGCGCAGGCTGGATGTCCGACCACTCCCGCATCGATGACCTCAGACGCCGGGTCCAGCAGGATCCGGCGTCGATCGCCTTCGCCCAACTCGCCGAGGAATACCGGCGCGCCGGCCGGTTCACCGAGGCGATCGACACCTGCCGCGCCGGCCTCCTGATCCATCCAGGTTATCTGTCTGCGCACGTGACGCTGGGGCGTGCCCTCGCCGATACCGGTGCGCTGGACGCCGCACGCCAGGAGTTCGAGCTCGTCATCGCCCAGGCGCCGACGCACCTGGCGGCGACGCGCGCACTCGCGGATCTCCACCATCGTCTCGGCAATGCCGATCGCGCCCGCGCCTATCTCGAGGCGGCCGATCACCTCACACCCGCCGATCCGGCCGAGCCTGGACATCCGCGCGCGGACGGACATGCCCGTCCGCGGCTGGCCGCGGTGCCGCCAACCGAGGCAGCAGCGCCGGCCGGGGCGCTGCCGGCCGAGGCGTCGCCCGTACAGCCGCGGCGCATGGGCCCCGTGGCAGCGACAATGGGGTCTGCGCGTGAGGGTCGCGGTGCCGTCGAGGATACGCGCGCGCAACGCGTCCTCACCGAACTCGAACGCTGGCTGGAGGCCATTCATGCCACACGCGCCGACCGACGCCCTGAAACGCCGTCACACTGACATCCGCCGCGCGCTCGCGGCGGCAGGCGTTGACGCCTTTGTTGTCGTCAACCTGGCGAACATCACCTATCTCACCAACTTCAGCGGCAGCAGCGCGATCGCCGTGCTGACACACGACACGGTCGAATTCATCACCGACGCGCGCTACGTCACGGCCGTTGCCGACCTGCAGGCCTCCGCGCACGCCTGTCCCTCGCTCACGCTGACGACGGTGGAGGGGTCGTACGACGCGACGCTCGCCGGTGTCCTGTCGCGGCCGGGCTGGAAACGCATCGGCTTCGAGGCCAGCCACGTCACGGTGACCCGCTTCCGCGGGCTCGAGCATTCGCTGGCGCGTGGGGCGCACGTGCCCGAGCTCGTGCCGATGGACGGCCTCGTGGAACTCGCGCGATCAGTAAAGGACGCATACGAGATTCAGGTCTTCCGGGCCGCCGGGCGCCTGCTGTCGAAGGTGACCGAGCAGGTGCTTGGGTTCGCGCGCCCGGGTGTCTCGGAACGCGACCTTGCGCTCGAGATCGACACCGCGATTCGACGGGCCGGTTTCGAAAAGCCCGCGTTCGAGACGATCGTCGCGTCCGGTCCTCATGCGGCGCTGCCGCATGCAAGGCCGACCGAGCGAACACTGGGCGAAGGCGACCTCGTGGTGCTGGACTTTGGAGGCGTCTACGACTCATACTGCGTGGACCTCACTCGAACTGTCGTGGTGGGGCCACCCTCGCCGCGGGCTCTGGAAGTTCACGCGGCGGTGCGCGAGGCTCACGACCGGGCCATCGCGGCGGCCGGACCGGGGAAGTCCCGGTTCGATATCGATGCCGCCGCGCGCGACTGGCTGACGGCCGCCGGCATGGGCGCCGCGTTCGGGCATGGCACCGGCCATGGCCTCGGCATCGATGTCCACGAAGACCCGCGCATCACGCGGCGGGGACCGCATGTGGACACGAGCCGCGAAGCGGTTGTTCCGGGCATGGTCTTCACCATCGAGCCGGGAGCGTACTTCCCCGGCTGGGGCGGTGTCCGGATTGAAGACGATGTGCTGGTCACGGAGGCTGGCGTGGAACTGTTGACACAGGTGACCACGGAACTGGTGACCGTCTGACGCGGCCCGCGCGCCCGGACACAACGCTAACTGCTACCTTTCGCCAATTTCCCTGATGGATCTCGATCAGCTGAAGCAGATTCTCGACCTCGTGCGCGAGCACGAACTGGCCGAATTCGAAGTCGAACAGGACGGCCTGCGGCTCAAGGTACGGAAGGAGTCCGCCGGCACCGTTGTCGCCGTGCCGGCCCCGGGCCTGCCCATGGCCGCACCCATGGCGGCGCCCGTCGTGGCCGCGCCCGCGCCGGCCGCCGTGCCCGTTTCGCCTGCCGACCCGGCAGGGGAGGCCGACGTCACGCTCGCGGTGGTGAAGTCGCCGATCGTCGGGACCTTCTACCGGTCGTCGGAACCGGGAGCGCCGTCCTTCGTCGAGGTCGGCAGCACGGTCCGCAAGGGGCAGGTCCTCTGCATCATCGAAGCGATGAAGCTGATGAACGAGATTGACTCGGAATACGAGGGCGAGATCGTGAACGTGTACGTGGAGAACGGCCAGCCGGTGCAATACGGCGAGCGCCTGTTCGCGATTCGCACGAAATAGATGTTCAAGAAGATCCTGATTGCGAACCGCGGCGAGGTGGCGATGCGCATCATCTTCGCCTGCCGCGAGCTGGGCATCAAGACCGTCGCCGTCTATTCCGAGGCCGACGAGAACTCCCTCCACGTGCGCTTCGCCGACGAGGATGTCTGCATCGGTCCGGCGCGCAGTGCCGACAGCTACCTCAACGTCCCTGCGGTGATCAGCGCGGCCGAGATCACGGGTGCCGACGCGATCCACCCGGGATACGGGTTCCTGTCGGAGAGCGCCTACCTGGCCGAGGTCTGCGAGGCGTGCCACATCCGGTTCATCGGGCCCGACCCGCAGGTCATCCGCCTGATGGGCGACAAGGCGCGCGCACGCCGCGTGATGAAGAAGGCGGGTGTGCCGATCCTGCCGGGCAGTGACGGCCCGATCGACAGCGAGGAGCGCGCCCTCAAGCTCGCCAAGGACATCGGCTACCCGGTCATCGTCAAGGCGACGGCCGGTGGCGGCGGGCGCGGCATGCGGGTGGTCCGCGCGCCAGGCGAGCTGGTGCAGGCCGTGAAGACGGCGCAGCGCGAGGCCGAGGCCGCCTTCGGTGTGCCCGACGTCTATCTCGAGAAGTACGTCGAGTCGCCACGGCACATCGAGTTCCAGATCATCGGCGATCATCACGGCAACCTGGTCCACCTCGGCGAGCGCGAGTGCTCGATCCAGCGGCGCCACCAGAAGCTCATCGAGGAGTCGCCGTCGCCGGCACTCACCGACAAGATGCGCCGCAGGATGGGCAGCATCGTCGTCGACGCGGCCAAGGCGGTGCAGTACACCAACGCGGGCACCTTCGAGTTCCTGATGGACCCGCAGGGCCACTTCTACTTCATGGAGGCCAACACGCGCCTCCAGGTCGAGCACCCGGTCACCGAGATGGTCACCGGCATCGACATCGTGAAGGAGCAGATCCGGATTGCCGCGGGGCACAAGCTGGGGTTCCGGCAGGGTGACGTCACCTTCACCGGCCACTCGATCGAGTGCCGCATCAACGCGGAAGACCCGGACACGTTCGTCCCGTCGCCCGGTCTCATCCAGGTCTTCAGCGTGCCGGGGGGGCCGGGTGTGCGGGTTGAGACCTTTGCCCACAACGGCTGCACCGTGACCCCGTACTACGACTCCATGATCGCGAAGATCATCGTGCACGGCCGCGATCGCGCCGAGGCGATCGCGCGCATGAAGCGGACGCTGGAGATGACCGTGATCGAGGGGATCAAGACCAGCATCCCGCTCCACCTGAAGATCCTCAACGACCCGGACTTCGTCGCGGGGCGGATGAGCACCTCGTTCATGGAGCGCTACATGCAGCAGCGCCCCAGCGGGCGTCTCGCCGAGGCAGTCTAGCTCGCCGGTGCTCCCCCCGCTGTACGTCATCTGCGACGCCGGGGCGTGTGCCGCAGCGGGCTGGGCTCTCGTCGATTTTGCGGCCGCGTGCCTCGACGGCGGGGCGACGCTGCTGCAGTTGAGGGCCAAGCAGGCGCCCTCGCGACAGCTGCTCGAGGATGCCGCGGCCATTGCCCGGCGTGCCGAGTCCTTCGGCGCGCGTCTCATCGTCAACGACCGCGCAGACGTGGCCCGCCTCGCGGGCGCCGCCGGCGTGCACGTGGGGCAGGACGACCTGTCCGTCACGGACGTGCGGCGCCTGCTCGGACCTGATGCGCTGGTCGGGCTCTCCACACACACAACCCGGCAGATCGTCGCCGCGGCCGCCGAGCCGATTTCGTACCTGGCCGTCGGCCCCGTGTTCGGCACCACCTCCAAGGACACCGGCTACGAGCCCGTCGGGCTCGACCTGGTGCGCGAGGCGGCCATCGTCTGCGCCGCGGCCGGTCACCCGGTGGTGGCGATAGGTGGCATCACGCTCGATCGTGCTCCCGAGGTGATCGCGGCCGGCGCCGCGTCGGTGGCCATCATCGGCGACGTGTGTGTGGCGCGGCCCGACGTGCGCGTGCGCGCCTTCCTCGACCGACTGGCACACGTATAATCGCTCAGGTTCAGCTGCATTCCGGAGGGTGACTGAGGTGGCGAGTTCCCTGTTTCGAACGAAGTCCATCGACCGCCTGCTCGTCGAGCACGACAGCGGCGAGATCACGCTCAAGCGCAGCCTCGGGGCGATGGCGCTGGTGGCGCTCGGCGTGGGAGGCGTGATCGGCGCCGGCATCTTCGTGCGTACCGCCGCGGCGATCGCCGAACGGTCGGGCCCCTCGGTGACGATCGCCTTCATGGTCGCCGGCCTCGGATGCGCGTTCGCGGGTCTCTGCTACGCCGAGTTCGCGTCGCTGCTCCCGATTGCCGGCAGCGCCTACACCTACTCCTACGCCACGATGGGGGAGCTGGTGGCGTGGATCATCGGCTGGGATCTCATCCTCGAGTACGCGGTGGGCGCCGCGACCGTCGCCATCGCGTGGAGCGAGTACTTCAACAAGACCCTGGAATTGTTCGGGTTACGGGTGCCCTACGAATGGTCGCACTCGCCCTTCGAGGTGATGGCGGGCACGGGGGTGCACGGCATCATGAATGCCCCGGCGCTGCTGATCCTGCTGCTCCTGTCGCTGCTGCTGGCGCGCGGGATCCAGGAATCGGCGTTCGTGAACAACCTGATCGTGATCACCAAGGTCGCGATCGTCATCGCCGTGATCGCGATCGGCTGGGGTTTCATGAACCCGGCGAACCACACGCCGTACATCCCGGAGCCGACGACCTACACCACGCCGCAGGGCGTGACCCACAACTACGGCGGCATCCTCGGGATCCTGGGTGCGGCCGGCGTCGTCTTCTTCGCGTTCATCGGGTTCGATGCGGTCTCGACGGCTGCCCAGGAAGCCAAGAACCCCAGGCGCGACATGCCCATCGGGATCCTCGGCTCGCTGGTGATCTGCACGGCGCTCTACGTGCTCTTCGCGCACGTCCTCAGCGGGGTGGCGACGGTCGAGGACTTCCGGACCGCCGGCCGCGAAGCCTCGGTCGCGTTCGCGATCAGCAAGTACATGACGGGCTACCAGTGGCTCGCCAACTTCGTCACGATTGCGATCCTCGCGGGCTTCTCGTCGGTGATCCTCGTGATGCTGCTCGGGCAGTCGCGGGTCTTCTTCTCGATGAGCCACGATGGCCTGGTTCCCAAGGTCTTCTCGGAACTCCATCCCCGCTACCGGACGCCCTACAAGTCGAACCTGCTCTTCTTCGTGCTGACCGGCCTCTTCGGCGCCTTCATCCCGGGTGACGTGGTCGGCGAGATGACCAGTATCGGGACGCTGTTCGCTTTCATGCTCGTCTGCGCCGGCGTCTGGATCCTGCGGGTGCGCCGGCCCGACATCCCGCGCGGCTTCACGGTGCCGGCGCTCCCGTTCGTGGCCACGGCAGGGATCCTCGTCTGCGGCGCCATGATCTACGGGCTGGGCTGGACCAACTGGCTGCGGCTCCTCGGCTGGCTCGCCATCGGCCTCGTGTTCTATTTCGGATACGGCCGCCGGCACAGCCGACTCGGCGATCACCCGGCGTAGTCGTGGCCGACGCCAGCCTCCCGGGTGCGCTGAAGGGGCGCCCCCTCCTGCGGGCGCAGGGACCGGTGTTCGCCGTGATGCTGCTGGTCGGCGTGGTGCTGGGCGGCACGGCCGGCTACATGGTGATCGAGGGCTGGGGGGCCTGGGACGCCTTCTACATGGCCGCGATCACGGTGACGACCGTCGGCTATCGCGAGGTGCACGCCCTCTCGCGTGCCGGCGAGGCGTGGACCGTGCTCCTGCTCTTCAGCGGTGTCGGCGCGGCACTCTACGTCTTCACGCTGCTCGCCTCGATCATCGTGGAAGGCGGACTGCCGCAGGGGTTCCAGAGGCGACGGCAGGTGCGCATGCTCAACACGGTTCGCGACCACTTCATCATCTGCGGCTACGGGCGCATCGGCAGCATGATCGCGGGGCAGTTCCGGCAGCAGGGTGTCCCCTTCGTGGTCATCGAGCGCGACCCGGCGCGGCTGCAGGCGGCGCTGGCCGACGGCTGCCTCGCCGTGCAGGCGGATGCGAGCCACGAGGACGTCCTCAACCGCGTCGGCATCGAGCGGGCGCGTGGGCTCATCGCCGCCGTCGGCTCCGACGCCGAGAACGTCTACGCCGTACTGAGCGCGCGCGTCCTGCGACCGGACATCTTCATCATCGGCCGGGCCGAGGGCGAGGACGCCACCCGCAAGCTCCTGCGGGCCGGGGCCAATCGCGTCGTCTCGCCCTACCAGATCGGGGCGCAGCAGATGGCCCAGACGGCGCTCAGGCCCGCGGTGGTCGACTTCGTCGCGCTGGCCACGAGCTCCGACAACCTGGAACTCGCGATGGAGGAGATCACCATCGCACCCGGCTCGCTCCTCGCCGATCGCTCCATCCTGGAAGCCAACCTGCGACAGCGCTTCGGCGTGATCGTCGTAGCGATCCAGCGACAGAGCCGCCAGATGGATTTCAACCCCGAACCCGACACGGCCATGCGTGGCGGGGACAAACTCGTCGTCCTCGGCCGGCCGCATTCGCTGCGGCGGCTGGAGGAGGAGGCCGCCGCATAATGCCCGCCCGTGTGCTCGATGGAGTCGTCGTTGGCCAGGCCATCCGTGCCGAACTTCGGCCGGAGGTGGACGGGTTCACCCGGGAGGCGGGTCGCCCACCCGGCATCGCACTGGTGCTCGTCGGCAACGACCCGGGGTCGGAACTCTACGTCGGGAGCAAACTCAGGTCGGCGGGCGAGAGCGGCATTCGCGCCGACCTGGAGCGGCTGCCCGCGACGGCGAGCATCGACGACCTGCTGCGGGTCGTCGACCGCCTGAACGCCAGCGAGGTGCACGACGGCATCCTCGTGCAGTCGCCGCTCCCGAAGCAGATGGGACCCGACGCCGAGCGGCGCGTCTTCGACGCGATCGACCCGGCGAAGGACGTGGACGGCTTTCACCCGGTGAACGTCGGCCGCCTGGTCCAGGGGCGATCAGCGCTCGTGGCCTGCACGCCGTCTGGTGTCATCGAAATGCTGGACCGCGAGCGGATCGAGATCGCAGGCACGCGCGCCGTGGTCATCGGGCGCAGCGACATCGTCGGCAAGCCAATGGCGCTGCTGCTGCTGAACCGGCACGCCACGGTCACGATCTGCCACTCGCGGACGAAGGACCTGCCGTCGGTGTGCCGCGAGGCCGACATCCTCGTGGCGGCGCTCGGCCGTCCGGCCTTCGTGACTGCCGACTTCGTCAAACCGGGCGCCACCGTCATCGATGTCGGCACGACGCCGGTGTCCGACCGCAGCGTCATCGAGTCGCTGTTCGCGGCGGGCCATCGCCGGAGAGCCGCGTTCGAGAAGCGGGGCAGCCTCGTGCTCGGCGACGTCCACCCTGCGGTGGAAGAGGTGGCGGGCGCACTGACGCCAGTCCCAGGCGGGGTGGGTCCCCTGACGATCGCCATGCTGCTCAAGAACACGGTCCGCGCCGCGCAGGCCCGCCGCGCCCGGGCCTGACCGCGCCACCATGCTGAAGGTGGCCCTCACGGGCGGCATCGCGACCGGCAAGAGCTACGTGCTCGATCGGCTGCAGGGCCGCGGCGTGCCCTGCCTCGATGCCGACGTGCTGGCTCACGGGGTGATGGCGCCAGGCACGGAAGCGACGCAGGCTATCGCTGAGCGGTTCGGCGACGTGCTCGACGCCGCGGGCGCCGTGGATCGCCGAAAGCTGGGGCCGATCGTGTTCACGGACGACGCGGCGCGGCGCGAGCTCGAAGCGCTCGTGCACCCGGCGGTGTACCGCGCGATCGCGGCAGGCTTGCGGGCATTCGAGCGGCTCGGGGATTCGCCGTTCGCCGTGGTGGCCATTCCGCTGTTGTACGAGACCGGCCACGCCGGCGAATTCGGCAAGGTCGTCGCCACCTGGTGTTCTCCGACGGTGCAGGTCCAGCGGTTGCTGGACCGGGGGCTCAGCGCCGAGGCCGCGCGACAGCGTATCGACGCCCAGTTGCCGGCCGACGACAAGGCGAGGCGCGCCGACTACGTGATCCGGACCGATGGCACCTTCGCGGAGACGGACGAACAGGTGGACCGGGTCGTGGACGCGCTCGCGGCCGACGGGCGCGCCTGATGGCTCGTCCTCCTCGACGACGGTGCCGGTCAGGCGGTGAGGGTGGGGGCCGGACCCGCGTGGGTTCCCGGCTGCGCGTCTCGCGCCTTCGCGCCGCCCATCATTGGGCCATCTCCTGCGCCGGCGCAATCCGCTCCTCGACGAACGTGTTCCAGTCGTGGCAGTGGGGACACTGCCAGAGCAGTTCCGTGCTGCGATACCGGCACCGGACGCAGACGTGCGGGTCGAGGTAGAAGACGGCGTGTCTCGTCAGGTCGCTGTACCGATCCACCAGCGCACCCGGGTACTCCAGCTGGCCGAGTGCGCGCCAGATCGCCTGGTGGATGGTCAACGCATGCGGGTTCTGCACGAGCGCGGCGAAGAGCAGGTCGAGCGCGTCCCGCGGCCGGCCGGCTGCGACGTGGTGTCGTGACAGGGCCAGCCGGGCGCGCCAATCCTGCGCGTTCTCGGCGATCAGGCGTTCGCACAGGCGCGTGAACCGCTCCGGCGCCCCGGCCCGCTGCGCCTGGGCTTCGAGCCGATCGAACGCCAGGTACGCGCGGTCGGGCGCCACCTCCACCAGCGTATGCCACGTCGAGGCGGCGTCGTCTTCCCTGCCCTGGGCGAGCCGGACGTCGCCCAGATTCAGGTAGGCCGGCACGGCCCGCGAGTCGAGTTCGATCGCCGCCTGGAAGTGCCGTACGGCTTCGCCGTACTCCTTGCGGCGGACCGCCTCGAGCCCGATTTCGTTCTCGAGGAAGGCGAGAATGGACTGGCTCTGGGGACGCGAATCGATGGCAGCCAGGGTCGTGAGTCGCTGCCGCGTATCGTAGGCCTCGATCCACTGGTGCTGCTCCTCGTGCAGCTTCTGGAGATTCACCAGCGCGTACTCATTCTGGCTGTCGAGGCGCAGCACTTCGTTGAACGCGTCCAGCGCGCGATCGACGAAGCCGCCCCGCTTGTAGTCCAGGCCGAGGCAGAGCAGCACGTAGGCGTGCTCCATGCGGCTCAAACGAGCCCGCTGAAGAAGCATCTGGTGAATCGTGATGGCCTTGCCCACCTGACCCTTCTCGCGGTACAGGTTCCCGAGAATCATGTGGACCTCGAGGGCGTCGGGGTCCTGGCTGGCCGCCTTGTTCAGCGCGTCGATCGCCAGGTCGATCTGGTTCGCCACCAGGAAGTTGAGCCCGAGGATGTAGTGGGGAGACTCGCGCGCGCGGCGCCGATCGATCCACGTGCCGTCCCGCAGCTTGTACCGCTCCCAGGCCTTGCCGATCGTCAGGCCCGCGAGCAGCGCCACGAGGGCGGCGAGCAGCGGCGCGTACTCGTTCATCGGGCGGTGGGCCCGAGTTCGGCGGGCTCGTTCAGGTAGGCGTCGATCACGTCGTCCCAGTGCCCCTGCACCTTCAGCACCCGCTCGACGAGTTCCCGGGCCGCACCCGCTCCGCCCGCCCGCTCGGTGACCCAGTGCACGCGCGCCTTCACATCGTCGACGGCATCGGCGGGCGCGACCGACAGGCCGACACGCGCCAGGACGGCCAGGTCGACGATGTCGTCACCCATGTAGGCGATCTCGGCGTCGGTGATCCCGAGGTCGGCGACGATGGCCTGGTAGGTCGCGAGTTTGCTGCTCACGCCGTGATAGACCAGCGTGATGCCCAGTTGCGCCGCGCGATGTGGTGTGGTGGACGAGAGCCGCGCCGACAGGAAGCCGACCCTGATCCCTGCACGCTGCGCCCACACCATCGCGATGCCGTCGCGAATCGCGAAGGTCTTGCTCTCCGTGCCGTCGTGGTTGATCGTGACGCGGCCGTCGGTCAGCACGCCGTCCACGTCGAAGAGGATCAGCCGCACGCGCGAGGCGCGGGCGTCGATGTCGTCGGAATGTCCAGGGGTCACACCAGCTCCGTCCGCCAGAGGTCGTGCATGTGAACGACGCCGACGACGCGCCGGGGTTCTCCCTCCACCACCACCACGGCCGTGATCTTGCGCTGCTCGAGGACGTGCAGGGCCTCGGCGGCGAGTGTACGCGGGTGGACGGTGATCGGGTTGTGCGTCATCACGTCTGAGGCCGTCAGGGCGAGCGTATCGCCTCCGCGCTCCATCAACCGTCGCAGGTCGCCGTCGGTGATGATGCCCAGGAGCTCCCGCTGGTCTCCCACGACGCAGGTCATGCCGAGTCCCTTGCGGGACATCTCGTAGATGACGTCGCGCATCCGCGTGTCGGGCGAGACGACCGGGCACTGCTCGCCGGCGTGCATCAGGGTCTCGACACGCATGAACCGCTTGCCCAGCTTGCCGCCAGGGTGCAGGCTGGCGAAGTCCTCCTGGCGGAAGCCCTTCGCCACCAGCAGCGTCATCGCCAGCGCGTCGCCGATCGCGAGCGCTGCCGTCGTGGACGCCGTGGGCGCGAGGTTGAGCGGGCAGGCTTCCTCGGTGACGCTGCAGTCGAGCGCCACGTCGGCCGCCTCGGCCAGGGTGGACGCCGGAGCGCCCGTGACGGCAATGAGCCTCGCGCCGATGCGCTTGATCGTCTCGAGGAGGCGCAGCACTTCGGCGGTCTCGCCGCTCGACGACAGCGCGATGACGACATCATCCGGCTGGATGATGCCGAGGTCGCCGTGCAGCGCTTCGGCGGGATGCAGGAAGAGCGAGGCCGTTCCCGTGCTGGTGAGCGTGGCCGAGATCTTCCGCGCGATGATGCCGGACTTGCCCATGCCCGTCACCACGACGCGTCCGCGGCAGGCCTGCAGCAGTCCCACGGCCCGCGCAAATGCCCCATCGATCCGCGGCACCAGCGCCAGGATCGCGGCCGCTTCCGTCTCGAGCACCTTGCGGGCGAGGTCGAGGTCAACCATGGGACGGGCCGACACTGCGGTCGGCCTGCTTGACGATCGCATCGATCGCCATGATGCGGCGGAGCAGCGGTTCGAGAAGGTCGAGGCGCAGGGCGTTCTGCGCGTCGCTCTTCGCACGCGCAGGTTCCTCGTGGACTTCCAGGAACACGCCGTCCACGCCCGCGGCGACTCCGGCCGACGCGAGCGGGACGATGTACTGCGCGAGGCCGGCGGTGACACCGTCCCCGCCGCCGGGCAGCTGCAGGCTGTGGGTGACGTCGAACACGACAGGCACGCCCTGCTCGCGCATGATCGGGAAGCCCCGCATGTCGACGACGAGGTTGTGGTAACCGAAGCTGGTGCCGCGCTCCGTGACCACGACGTTCGGGTTGCCCGCCTCGCGAACCTTGGCGACTGCGTGCTTCATGTCGTCGGGCGCGAGGAACTGGCCTTTCTTGATGTTGACGACGCGCCCCGTCCGGGCAGCCGCGGCAATGAGGTCGGTCTGGCGTGAGAGGAAGGCCGGGATCTGCAGGACATCGGCGACTTCGGCGGCAACGGCCGCCTCATGTGCCTCGTGAATGTCCGTGACAATGGGGACGCCGAACCGCTTCTTGATGGCCGCCAGGGCCCGCAGGCCTTCCTGCATCCCGGGCCCGCGATACGACCGGATGGAGGTGCGGTTGGCCTTGTCGTAGGACGCCTTGAAGATGAACGGGATGCCGACGCGCGTGGTGATGTCCACCAGGGCTTCCGCGAGCATCGTCGCGTGCGCCGCGCTCTCAACGACGCATGGACCCGCCATCAGGACGATCGGGGCGCCGCCGCCGATCACCAGGTTGCCCAGCGTGATACTGCCCACTCAGGCCACCGTTCCGGTCGCCGCCACCGGCGCGTGCGCGCCGGCGGTCTTGTGCGAGTAGCTGGCCTCCACGAACGCGGCGAAGAGCGGATGCGGCTGCGTCGGCTTCGACTTGAACTCGGGGTGGAACTGGACGGCGATGAACCACGGGTGGTCCGGCACCTCGGCGATCTCGACGAACTTTCCGTCGGGCGAGCGGCCCGAGATGCGGAGGCCCGTGTCGGTGAGCGCCTTCTCGTAGAGGCAGTTGAACTCGTAGCGGTGCCGGTGGCGCTCGTGGATGAGGGTGGCGCCATAGACGCGCTGCGCGAGGGAGCCTGGTGCGAGTTCACACGCGTAGCTGCCGAGGCGCATGGTGCCGCCCAGGTCGTCCACGCCGAGCAGATCCCGCAACTTGTAAATCACCTTCGTGGGCGTCTCCGGCGCGCATTCGGTCGTGTCGGCATCGGCGAGCCCGGCCACGTTGCGCGCGTACTCGACCGTGGCCATCTGGAAGCCGTAGCAGATGCCGAAGTAGGGCACCCTGTGCTCGCGGGCATAGCGCGCTGCCACCATCATCCCGCGTGTACCCCGATCGCCGAAGCCGCCCGGCACGAGGATGCCGTCCGCGCCCGCGAGCAGCGCCTCGCCGTTGGGTTCCTCGAGGGCTTCCGCCTCGATCCACTTGATGTTGACCTTCAGCTGGTTCTGGAACCCGCCGTGGTAGAGCGCCTCGTTCAGGCTCTTGTACGAATCCTCGTAGCCGACGTACTTCCCGACGACGTGGATGGTGAGTTCGTCCTTGGGGTGCTTGATCCTCCCGACGAGATCCTCCCAGGCCTTCATGTCGCACGTCGACTGCGGAAGGTGCAGATACTTGAGGACGATGCGGTCGAGCCCCTCGGCGCCCAGCACCAGCGGGACCTCGTAGATGCTGGCCACGTCCTTCGCGGTGATGACGGCTTCCTCGTTGACGTCGCAGAACAGGGCGATCTTGCGCTTGAGATCCGCGTCGAGGAAGCGGTCCGTGCGGCACAGCAGGATGTCGGGCTGGATGCCGATCGACCGGAGGTCGCGGACGCTGTGCTGCGTGGGCTTGGTCTTCAGCTCGCCGGCGGCGCCGATGTAGGGGACCAGCGTCAGGTGGATGTAGAGCGTGTTGTCGCGGCCCACGTCCTGCCGGAACTGACGGATCGCCTCGAGGAACGGCAGGCTCTCGATGTCGCCCACCGTGCCGCCAATCTCGACGAGCGCAATGTCCACGTCCCTGGCGGCCGCGCGGATGGCGTCCTTGATTTCGTTGGTGATGTGCGGAATCACCTGCACGGTGCGGCCCAGGTACTCGCCGCGCCGCTCCTTCTGGATCACGCTCTGGTAGATCTTGCCGGTCGTCCAGTTCGAGTTCTTCGTCGGGTTCGCATGCGTGAACCGCTCGTAGTGGCCGAGGTCGAGGTCCGTCTCGCCGCCGTCCTCCGTGACGTAGACCTCGCCGTGCTGGTAGGGGCTCATCGTGCCCGGGTCCACGTTGATGTACGGGTCGAACTTCTGCAGCGAAATCCGGTAGCCGTGTCCCTCCAGGAGCGCACCGACGGACGCCGCTGCGAGGCCCTTGCCGAGCGACGACACGACGCCGCCTGTCACGAAGATGTACTTGGTTGCCGTCATGAGAGGAAATCCGGAGCAGTCATCGGTTCAGTGCGTTCGACCCGCCGCCAGGAGCCGCCGGACCTGCTCCAGGTCTTCGGGGGTGTCGACGCCGATCGAGTCGTACGACGTTTCCACGGCCCGGATGCGGATGCCGTGTTCCAGGGCGCGCAGTTGTTCGAGGGACTCGGCCCGTTCGAGTGGCGTGGGCTCGAGCGAGGCCAGGACCATGAGGGCCGTGCGACGGTAGGCGTACACCCCGACGTGCCGGAAGAGGGGCGGCCACCCGCCGCGGGGATCGCGCGTGTGCGGGATCGGGGCGCGGGAGAAGTACAACGCGAACCCCGCGCGATCGAGCACGACCTTGACGATGTTCGGGTTGGCCAGTTCAGCCTGATTGGTGATGCGTCGGTACAGCGTCGTCATCGAGACGCTGCGATCGGCAAACGGAGCCACCAGCTCGGAGACAGCGCGTGGGTCGAGGAGCGGCTCATCCCCCTGCACGTTGACGATCACGTCGCAGTCGAGCGACGCGGCCACCTCGGCGAGCCGGTCTGTGCCCGTGAGGTGATCGACGCGCGTCAGGCGGACGTTCCCCCCGAACTCGGCGACCCGCGTCGCGATCCTGAGGTCGTCGGTGGCGACGATGACGCGCGAGATGACCGGGGACGCGGCCACGCGCCGGTACACGTGCTCGATCATCGGCCGACCTTCGATCTCCGCGAGCGGCTTGCCGGGGAATCGTGTCGAGGCGAATCGGGCGGGGATGACGGCGACGATGTCGAGCGGGAGCGTGGAATCGACCGCAGAACCAGTCGATACAGGGTGCACGTCGAATACTAACACAGTCCCCGCAGCGCCGTGCTACGATCCCCGCGGGTTCTGCCCATGCAGATGAAGCGCACGATCGGGTTCGGGCTCCTGTCGATCGCCGTCGCCACGTGGCTCACCGCGGCATCGACACCAGACGTGCGCCCTCCGGCGGCGCCGCTGCCGCCCGCACAGCCCTCTCGCCTCGATGCGTCGTCCGCGACGCTCGAGGCCGCCGTCACCCGACTGCACGCCCGCATCGGCCCAACGGCCGTGCCCGAGGGGCGCCGCGATCTCTTCCGCTTCTCGGCGCGTGCGCCGCGGCCAGGCCGCACGCCAGCGCCGCGCGCGATCGACGCCGTGCCCGACGTACCGCCGGCCGCGCCCGCGTTGCCGGCGCCGCCGATGCTCACCCTGATCGGTGTCGCCGAAGATGCGTCGCCGGACGGGCCGGTTCGCACCGCCATCGTGTCAGGCCTCGGCGACGTGTTCCTCGTGAAGCCCGGCGAGAGCATCAGCGGCCGTTTCCGCGTTGCCGCCGTGTCCGCCGCGTCGGTCGATCTCGTCGATACGGCGACGAGCAGCCAGACGACGCTCACCTTGCACTGACCGTGTCGAGGCGCGGCCCGCGCCCATGATTTCCGTCATCATCAATCCCATCGCCGGTGGTGCGTCCCGCGGCGCCGGCCGGAAGCGCGCGGAACTCGCTCGGCGGGAGCTGTCGAGGCTCGGGCTCGCCGGCGAACTCTTCGTGACGGAGCGGCGCGGACACGCGCACGAACTCGCCGCTGCCGCCGTTCGTCGCGGTGACCGGCTGGTGGTCGCCTGGGGCGGCGACGGGACCGTCAACGAGGTCGGCTCCGCCCTCGTCGGCTCGACCGCGCGCCTCGGGATTGTGCCGGCGGGATCGGGCAACGGGCTCGCGCGGGAGATCGGCGTGCCCGCGTCGCCCGCGCGGGCGATTGCTCATGCCGTACAGTCTCAGGGGCGCCCGATGGATGTCGGGGAGCTCGGCGGCCGCCTGTTCCTCAGCGTGGCGGGCATCGGGTTCGACGCCCATGTCGCGGCGGCCTTCGACGCGGACACGCGCGGTCGCCGCGGCCTCTCGAGTTACGTGCGCATCACCCTGCGTGAGCTCCTGCGGTACCGGTGCCGCAGCTACATCGTGAACGACGTGCCCAGGACCGGCGCCCTGCTTCTCACCTTCGCGAACTCCGCGCAGTTCGGTAACGGGGTTCGCATCGCCCCGGACGCCCGGATCGACGACGGCCTGCTGGACCTCGTTGTCGTCGAGGAACGCACCCGTGTCGCGACCGTGCGGCACGTGCCTTCGCTGTTCACGGGCGGGGTGGCGAGGGTGCCCGGCGTGTCGATGACCCGGCTGACGTCGGCCGTCGTCGTCAGCGATCTGCCCATGACGTTTCACGTGGACGGCGAGCCGGTGCGTGGCGGCGCGCGGCTCGAAGCCCGCGTGCACCCGGGGGCCCTGGTGGTCGCGGGATAGAGTACCCGGCGAGGCGACCGCCGCGAGAGAGGCGAGGGAGCGCGGCGTCGTGCCGGCGCGAGGTGGGGACCGACCGGGGGAGCCGCCGGCGGCCCTCCGTGGAGAACCGCCGGCGCCAGGTTGCTGCGGGGTGCTACAGCCGAACGAGCCAGGCCTCACGGACCGCGGCGATTCTGCGGATGGCGTCGACCGCTGCGGCCAGCGCTCCCGCCTGCGTCGATTCCTCGTCGACGTTGACAACGCCGACCGCGCCGGTCTCGTTGCGGCCGAGGGCGAAGTTGGCGATGTTCACGCCGTGCTTGCCGAGGATCGTCCCGACCTCGCCGATGACGCCCGGCTGATCGTCGTTCGAGATCACGAGCAGCGTCCCCGAGAGCGGGGCCTCGACGCTGATGCCGCGCACCGACACGAGGCGCGGGCTGTTCGGCTCGAACACCGTGCCTTCCGCCCAGCGTTCGCCGTCGCTCGTGTGCAGCTTCAGCGAGACCAGGCTTGCATAGTTGCGCGGACGCTCGCTGCGGGTCTCGACGATGTCGATGCCGCGCTCCTTGGCGGCCGCCCGGGCGTTCACCACGGACACGCCGCCCGAGAGGATCGGCCGGAGCACGCCCGCCGTTGCGCTCGACGCGATGAGCTGCGCGGCCCGGTTGTCGGCGAGCGCGCCGTAGTACCGCAGGCCAATCTGATCGACGCGCGCCGGCCCGATCTGCAGCACCACCGCCGCGAGGCCTTCGGCCAGACGCAGCCAGGGCTGGAGGCGCTGGAGTTCGTCGGAGGGCACCGACGGGAAGTTCACGGCGTTCCGGACGATGCCGTGCTTCAGGTAGTCGCGCACGGCGCCCGCCGTATCGAGGCCGACGAGTTCCTGGGCCTCCTCCGTGGAGGCGGCGAGGTGCGGGGTCGCCACGACCTGCGGGAGCTGCGGCAGCGTCCACTCGACCGGGGGCTCCTTCTGGAAGACGTCGATGCCGGCGCCGCCGACGATGCCGGCCTCGATCGCACGGACCAGGGCGGCCTCGTCGATGAGGTCGCCGCGCGCGGTGTTGATGATCCGGATGCCCTTCTTGCACTTGGCGAACCGGTCGTCGTTGAACAGGTTCTTGGTCTCGGGCGTCGACGGCATGTGCAGCGTGAGGTAGTCCGCCGAGGCACAAAGCTCGTCGAGCGACTTCAGCTCGACGCCGATCGATGCGGCCACGTCCGCGGAGATGTACGGGTCGTAGGCGACGATCGTCATGCCGAACGAGCGGGCGCGCGCCGCCACTTCCTGGCCGATACGCCCCAGGCCGGCGATGCCGAGCACCTTGCCGCGCAGCTCGGTGCCCATGAACTTCTTCTTCTCCCACTTGCCGACCTTCATCGCCTGGTCGGCGGCCGGGACGGAGCGGGCGAGCGAGAGCATGAGGGCGAGGGCCTGCTCGGCGACGGCGATGCTGTTCGCGCCGGGGGCGTTGACCACGAGGATGCCGCGGCCGCTGGCGGCCGGCATGTCGATGTTGTCCACGCCGCTGCCGGCGCGGCCGATGATGCGCAGCCGGGGCGCGGCCGCGATGAGATCCTTGGTGACCTTCGTGGCGCTGCGGACGATCAGCGCGTCGGCGTCAGCGAGGTCCTTGGCGAGGTCTTCGGGCTTGCGACCAGCGCGCGCGTCCACCTCCCAGCCTTCGCCGCGCAGGATATCGAGTGCGGACGCCGGCAGATCGTCGGATACAACCACCTTCATCGTGTTCATAAGTCGTCTGAGTCATCCTTGCCGCGTGCGATAGATGCCTGCGTCAGGCGTCGTCCAGTCGCCGCGGATGAGCGTGAAGAGTGCGCCGGTGCCCGGACTCCGGGTCGCCGTCAGTGAGCGCGCGCGGGCGGGGCAGCGCATCGCTCCGCCCGGCGTCGCTACAGTATAATCCCGAGGTTTGAGCGCACGCGTGACCCGGACGACGTGCGCTCGCCCTGCTGTGGTGCAAATCGCTAAAACGCTCGGAATGGCGCATCACGGGGGCGTAAACTCCGCCCGTTTTCCACAGAGTTTTCCACAGGAGCTGTGAGAATCGCGTCGCGCTGGCGGGGGAACTGACCTAACGCATACCCAACACGCTTATGTCCAAGATACCTTCCCTGACTCCTCCACCCGACGGCGCGGCGATCACCCGGCGCGACGGCCGCCTGGTGGTCCCGGACAACCCGATCATTCCGTTCATCGAGGGCGACGGTACCGGTCCTGATATCTGGCGCGCCAGCGTGCGCGTGCTCGACGCGGCGGTCGACAAGGCCTACGGCGGCGCGAAGAAGATTGCCTGGATGGAGGTCTTCGCCGGCGAGAAGAGCTTCACGCAGTTCGACACCTGGCTGCCCGACGAGACAGTCGAGGCCTTCCACCGGTACCTCGTCGGCATCAAAGGCCCGCTCACCACCCCGGTCGGCGGCGGCATCCGTTCGCTGAACGTGGCGCTGCGCCAGCTGCTGGACCTGTATGTCTGCCTGCGCCCCGTGCGCTGGTACAAGGGCGTGCCCTCGCCGGTCCGCGCGCCGCAGAAGGTGGACATGGTGATCTTCCGCGAGAACACGGAAGACATCTATGCAGGCATCGAGTACGCCGCCGGCACGCCGGAGGCCCAGAAGATCCTCGACTTCTTCGCCAGGGAGTTCCCCAAGGAGTTCAAGAAGATCCGCTTCGGCACGCCCCAGGCGGCGCAGCAGTGGCAGGCGCAGCTCGAGGGCATCGGCGCGCCCAGACGGGAGGTGGGGGTGTCGGTCGGCGTCGGCATCAAGCCGATCAGCTACCTCGGGACCGAGCGCCTCGTGCACAGCGCCATCAGCTACGCCGTCGCGAACCGTCGCCGGAGCGTCACGCTCGTCCACAAGGGCAACATCATGAAGTTCACCGAGGGCGCCTTCCGCGACTGGGGCTACCAGGTGGCGAAGGACTTCTTCGGCGCGGTGGAGATCGACGGCGGACCGTGGTGCCGGATTCCCGAGGGCAAGCCGGGCGCCGGTCTCGTCATCAAGGACGCGATCGCCGACATCACGCTCCAGCAGGTGCTGACGAGGCCCGACGAATTCGACGTCATCGCCACGCCGAACCTGAATGGCGACTACCTGTCCGATGCGCTCGCCGCCCAGGTCGGCGGCATCGGCATCGCCCCCGGCGGCAACATCAACTACGTCACCGGCCACGCCATCTTCGAGGCCACGCACGGCACCGCGCCGAAGTACGCGAACCTCGACAAGGTGAACCCCGGCTCGGTCATCCTCTCGGGCGAGATGATGCTGCGGCACCTGGGCTGGAACGAAGCCGCGGATCTGGTGGTCAAAGGCATGGACGGCGCGATCGGATCGAAGCGCGTCACCTATGACTTCGCCCGACTGATGGACGGGGCCACCGAACTCCGCTGCTCGGAGTTCGGGGACGAGATCATCCGGAACATGTAGCAGCGTGAGCAGGCCCCAGGCCGGAAGCCTTCAAGGAGCGTTTAGATGAATCGCAAAGTGACCGTGGTGGGCGGCGCCGGCAACGTCGGCGCGACCGTCGCCCGCTGTATCGCAGACAAGGAACTGGCCGATGTCGTGATCGTCGACATCGCCGAGACGAAGGCGGCGGGCATCGCGCTCGACATCCTCGAGGCGTGTCCCATCACCGGGTCGGACAGCCGCGTCATCGGGGGGGCCGACTACGCGCAGACAGCCGACTCGGACGTCGTGGTGATTACCTCCGGCGTACCGCGGAAGCCCGGCATGAGCCGTGACGACCTGCTGAACGTCAACTTCGGCATCATGAAGGCGGTGACCGAGCAGGTCATCAAGTACTCGCCCAACGCCATCATCGTCCCCGTGGCGAACCCGCTCGACGCCATGTGCCAGGCCGTGTACCGCCTGAGCGGCTTCCCGCGCGAGCGCGTCATCGGCATGGCCGGTGTGCTCGACTCGGCCCGCATGCGCACGTTCATCGCGATGGAACTCAATGTCTCGGTGGACAACATCCACGCCTTCGTGCTCGGCGGGCACGGCGACACGATGGTGCCCCTGCCGCGCTACTCCACGGTGGCCGGCATCCCGATCACGGAACTCATTCCGGCGGATCGCATCAAGGCGATCTGCGACCGCACCGCGAACGGCGGCGCCGAGATCACCAAGCTGGTGGGCACCAGCGCCTGGTATGCGCCCGGCGCCGCAGCCGCCGACATGGTCGAGGCGATCCTGAAGGACACGAAGAAGATCGTCCCCTGCTCGGTGTTCCTGCAGGGCGAGTACGGCATCCGCGACCTCTTCGTCGGCGTGCCGGTGAAGCTCGGGGCGCGCGGTGTCGAGCAGATCATCGAAATCAAGCTCACTGCCGAGGAAGACGCCGCGCTGCGGAAGTCGGCGGGTGCGGTGAAGGAACTCACCGACGTCATCGGCGTCTAGTCGGCCTCCGGCCTGATGGCCGGTGGCCGCACGGCGGATCGGACAGGGCAGGAGGGCGGCGCTCATCGGGTGCGGCTCCTCCTGCCCGTTGCGTTTCAGGAGTCCAGCCGCGGGCCGCGAGCACCCCCTGCGCCCACAATACTGTCGGTGGCGCGCCGGACCACTCGAGCCCGCCTGCGTGAGCGCTACAATGGTTCCACTCCTCGAGGATCCATGCCCAGACCGATCGAACGACGCGACTTCCTGAAGGCCGCCGGCGCCTTCGCTGCCCTCGGTGCCGCGAGCGCGTGCCGCGTGTCCGGTTCGGCCGTGGCGACGCCGCAGGCCCCGAGGCTGCAGCTGCCGCCGCTTCGGCTGGGCGTGGACCGGATTACCCGGATCACGGTGTGCACGCGGCCGTTCCGCGCTCTCGGCCCACGGCTGGAGGTGGAGAAGATCGGCGACAAGACCGTGGTGCACAACTACGGGCACGGTGGCAGCGGGTGGTCGCTGTCCTGGGGCTACGGCACGCTGGCCACCGAGAAGGTGCTCGCCACCGGGGAGCGCGAGGTCGCCGTCATCGGGGCGGGTGCCATCGGCATGACCACGGCTTTGCAACTGCAGCGGGCAGGCCTGAAGGTCACCATCTACGCGAAGGAACTCGCGCCGAACATCAGGTCCTCCTGGGCCACGGGGAGCTACACGCCCGATTCCCGCATCGCGCTCGAAGAGCACGCGACGCCCGAGTTCAAGAAGACATGGGAGCGGGTCGCCCGAGAGACGCACGCCATGTTCCAGACGTTCCTCGGGACCGCGGGAACGCCCGTCGAGTACATCGACAACTTCGGCGTCAGCGATTCACAGGCGCCGCGGCCGCGCGAGGCCTCGGGGCGCCCGGCGTTCGCCGAACTCCAGCGTGAACTCACGCCGGACCTGATGCCCAACCGCCAGGAGTTCCTGCCCGGAACGCATCCGTTCGGGAAGCGCTACGTGCGCCGCAACACGAACCTGATGTTCAACCTCGCCTCGTACCAGCGCATCCAGATGCAGGACTTCGAGGCGAATGGCGGCAAGGTGGAGATCACCGAGTTCCACGGCCCGAACGAGTTCCAGCGCATCAGGGAGAAGACCATCGTGAACGCCACCGGCTACGCGGCACGCGCCCTGATGAACGACGACTCGCTCGTTCCGGTGCGCGGACAGCTCACCCGACTCATCCCGCAGTCGGATGTGACCTACGGCGTGAACTACAACGGCGTGTCGTTCCTGCCGCGCCGGGATGGCTTCCTCATCCAGGTCACCGGTGACAGCGATTACTACGGGTACGGCATCGAGACGGCGGACCCAGACCGCGCCGAAGCCGAGCACGGCGTCAGCACGATCGCCTCGCTGTTCCCGCCGGTCGCGACGGCGGCGCCGCGCACCTGACGGCACCCCGGGAACGCCGCGCAGCACTCCTGACCGTGCCCATCCGCCCGAACACGCTCGCGACCCTGCGCCAGGCCCTTGCGCTCGTCGCGCTTGGCGCCAGCGCGGTTCTGTATGCGCAGCAACCGCCAGTCGATCCGACCGCCGTGCCGGTCGAGCGCGAACCGCAGCACCGGCTGGTGTTCGCGAACGCGTTCGTGCGCGTCATCGACGCGTACTTTCCGCCGCTGTACGTCACGCAGTACCATTCGCATGCGGCGGACAACGTCGCCGTGACGATCCTGCCGGGTCGCGACGACGCGCAGGGGGCGGCGCGCATCGGGTTCGCGGGCTTCTCGCGCGGCGGGTACTCGCATGTCGCCACGAACCCCAACACCCTGCCGATGCGCTTCATCGACGTGGAACTGCTCGGCGCCGATCACGGCGAAGGCGGGGACGACGAGGTGCTGACAGACCACGAGGTCGTCCTGAACAACGGCCGGGTGCGCGTCATGCGCGTGCGGCTGGATGCGGGGCGGGGCATCCCTGTACACCGACACTCCGGCGGCTACGTCAGCATCGTCGTCCGGGGCGCCGAGGCGGCCGGTACGTGGCGCTGGCACGCGGCGTCGGAAGGCGAAGCGGCGATCGAAGCCGGGCGCCAGGCACTGGATGTCGTCGAGGTCGAACCAAGATGAGCGGACGCATTGGGACACGTGCACGACTGTTGGCGATCATTCCCCTCGCCCTGCTGATCGTCACCGCGCCAGCCTCGCCCGCGGCCGATCCGCGCATCACGCCGGAGGAGCGCGCCAAGCTGGTGAAGTACCTCCGCGACTCCGAACAGCAGTTCGTGGCGCTGCTCGACGCGGTGAGCGACGACCAGTGGGTGTGGAAGCCCGCGCCGGATCGGTGGTCGGTGGGCGAGGTGGCCCGCCATATCGTGATCGCGGAGGACTACCTGTTCGAGCAGGCCGACCTCGCCATGAAGAGCCCGGCCGACGCCGAGTGGGAGGCCAAGACCGCGTCGAAGACGGCGCTGCTGGAGCGGGCGCTGCCCGATCGCAGCCGGCGTGTCCAGGCTCCGGAGCCTCTGAACCCGCTCGGTTCGGCGCCGATGGACCGCGACCAGGTGCTGAAGGCGTTCCGCGAGAAGCGGGCACGCACCATCCGGTTCGCCGAGACCACCATGCTGCCGCTGCGCGAGCACCTGACGAAAGGCCTGTTTCCGATCTTCGATCCGCTGAACGCCTATCAGTTCGTGCTCTATATCCCGCTGCACACCATCAGGCACAACCAGCAGATCGCCGAGGTGAAGTCCTCGGCCGACTACCCGGTGCACTGACGGCCTCGCCGCTGCCGGGACAGCGGCAGTTCCCACGCCGATGCCCGCTCGGGATGCGGGCACCGGCGCGGCGAACCCGGTGGACGGCGGCACGGCCGGCCGCCGCGACACGCCTACTGCTGCTGCTGCTGGCTGGTCTGTTCCGGCCGACGCCCGTTCGTGACGCCCACGCCGAACCTGGCCACCCGTTCCTTGTACTCCTCGTCGGTCAGGTACACCACGTTCATCCACGCGTGCGCCATCTCGTCGACCGTGCGGTCGCCGAAGCCCACCCACTGGTCGGGATCGGGATTGCTCTTGTTGGCCTTCGTGTTGTCGTACCACGCGACGACATGGATGATCGTCCCCTTCGGGAACACCGGCGCCGCGTCATCGGTGTAGATGTAGTTCGTCATCCAGTTGAAGTTGAAGTCCTTCACGTAGCTGACCGTCTGGCTGCGGCCGTCCGGGAGAATCGCCTCCACGAGCATGGCCTTGCCGCGCAGGTGGAAGTGGGGCTGGAAGTTGGTGATGATCGTGTTCTCCCGCAGCACATTGAAGCCCTCCGAGTGGGCGATCGAATTCGGCGGGATGTCCAGGCCCGCCGTGCCGTTGCGCAGGCCGCTGAAGAAGGTCAGATAGCCCCGCTTGGTCGGCTCCTGGCCCTTGGGGTACAGCCACACGCCGAGCTCCGAACCGCCGGTCACTTCTTCGCCGGCTGCGTGGATGTGCTGGTCCCAGGAGATCTTCTCGCCCGGCATGATCAGCTTGCCGGTCCCGTCCATGTAGCGGTCGTAGCCCTTGCCGATGGCCCACTCCATCAGCTGCGGGCGCATCGCGACGGTGTCGACGCTGCCCGCGCCGATTCCGAAGCCGCCCACCGCGACGCCCGTGTTGACGGCCCCCGCGTTGTCGGGCCGCAGGATGTGGTACGCGATCGAGTGGTGCAGGATCTTGCGCGCCTGGATGTTGCTCGGTCGGATCTCGACCATGCGCACCCAGCGAGGCTCGGTGATCGGGATGTCGCTGACGGGTCGCCACCAGACGTCCTGGTGGACTGCCGGCATGGTCTGTTCGGGCGCCTTGATCACGAGGTCCGGCGGGCCGTAGCCGTCGCGCTCGCCCATCCAGAACAGGTCTTTCGCCACCGGTTTCGGCTTGAAGTCGGCCGGGCTGCCCTCGAGCGCGCCGCCGTCGACCCACGCCACGATCGTGGCGATCTGCTCGTCGGTGAGCGACATGTCGTTCTTGAACCTGGTCACGCCCACGGAGCGGTCGATGTGCCACGGCGGCATCTGGCGGGCCTCGACCCGGTTCTTGATCGACCGCGCCCACGGCCGCGCGTCCTTGAAGGTGGCCAGCGACATCGGGCCGATGGAACCCGGCTCGTGGCACGACTGGCACTTGGCCTGGAAGATGGGAGCGACGTCGCGGCTGAACGTGACCTGGCGCGGCTGCTGTGCAGACGCGGCAGCGGGCAGGATGAGCGCGGCGCCCAGCGTGAGGACGCCGACGCGCGGATGCAGCTTCGAACCGAACATGCACGTCTCCTTTCGGATGGTCGCGCGGGCAGAGGACATCCCTCGGCACCGGCGACGACGCGCACCAGGCACGGCGCACCTATCGCAAGCAGCGCTCATCCTACATGAGCTTGGTCGGCAGGGGAACGGCTGAGTGGGCGTTCCGGCCTATCCAAATCGGGAGAGGTGGACCTGACGGGCGGACAGGGAGCCGGCGGGAGAAGGGCACCTGCACGCCCGCTGGCGGATGAGCGCACCATGTCCGCGGCGGCGCTCGAACCCTTGGGAGGGCCCGAGCGCACCGCGGCCGGAGCGCTACTTCGGCGGCGCCGGGGTCGTGATCGGCTTGCCCTTCTCGACGATGTAGTTGGCGATGACGCGGGCGGACGCGCCCGCCGGCCTGCCGTTGTGGATGGTGTTCGCCGGCACGAAGAACACGTCACCGGTCTTGAGCGTGCGCGTGGGCTGGCCCTCGATCTCGAGCACGAACGGACCTTCCTCGACGAAGGAGATCTCCTCGCCGGGATGGGTGTGCCGGCCCGTCTCCGAGCCGGCCGGGAACTCGACCCTGGCCGACACGGCTTCCCGGCCGGGAGCCGAGATGTCGTACTGCTGCAGTACGGTCCGCTTGAACGCGGGCTGCTGCGCCGCCACGGTGGCGAGCGTGGTGAACACACTGGCGGCAAGCAGCGCGCCGCAGGCTACGGGGTGCTTCATGGTCGGCTCTCCGGGCGGGGACAGGCTACTTGGCGGCCAGTACCGCCTTCACGTACTCACGGGTCATCCGCGCGATGTTGGAGATGGGAATCTCCTTCGGGCACACCGCCTCGCATTCGGCCTCGTTCGAGCAGCTGCCGAACCCTTCGGCGTCGGCCTGCTCGATCATGGCCACCACGCGGCGGTGACGCTCGACCTGTCCCTGCGGCAGGAGCGCCAGCTGCGAAATCTTCGCGCTCATGAACAGGTGGGCCGAGGCGTTCTTGCACGCAGCGACGCACGCCCCGCACCCGATGCACTGCGCCGAGTCCATCGCGACGTCCGCGACGTCCTTCGGGATCGGGATGGCGTTGCCGTCGGGGGCGCCGCCGACGTTAATCGACACGTATCCCCCGGCGGCAATGATCCGGTCGAAGGCGCTGCGATCCACGACGAGGTCGCGGACGACCGGGAACGCCTTCGCGCGCCACGGTTCGACCGTGATGGTGTCGCCGTCCTTGAAGCGGCGCATGTGCAGCTGGCAGACGGTCGTGCCCCGGTCGGGGCCGTGGGGGATCCCGTCGATGACCAGGCTGCACATGCCGCAGATCCCCTCGCGACAATCCGAGTCGAACGCGATCGACTCCTCGCCCTTTCGGCGCAGCTCCTCGTTGACGACGTCGAGCATTTCGAGGAACGACATGTCGGGCGAGACGTTGTCGGCGGCGTAGTCAACGAGCCGGCCAGCCGTGTTCGGCCCGGCCTGGCGCCAGATCTTCAGGTTTACTCTCATGGTGATTCTCACAAGTCGTGAGGTGGTGAAGCAGTGCAGTGGTGAGGTGGTGAGTCGGGCCATGGGCCGACTCAACCAGTTCACGCATTCACCAGTTCACCGGCTCACTGACTACTTGTAACTCCGCTGGGTCGGGTGAACCTCGTCGAACACCAGTGGCTCCTTGTGGAGTGCCGGGCGCTTGCCGACCCCGGTGAACTCCCAGGCCGCCACATACGAGTAGTTCTCGTCGTCGCGAAGCGCCTCGCCGTCCGGCGTCTGGCTCTCTTCGCGGAAGTGGCCCCCGCACGACTCCTTCCGATCGAGGGCATCGAGGGCGAGGAGCTCGGCGAACTCGAGGTAGTCGGCCACGCGGCCGGCGTACTCGAGGCTCTGGTTGAGGTTGTCCGACGAGCCCGGCACCGAGACGCTGTGCCAGAACTCTTCACGGAGCCTGGGGATCTGCGAGAGGGCGCGCGTCAGGCTCTCCTGGGTCCGCGCCATGCCCACGTCGTCCCACATGATGCGGCCCAACTCGCGGTGAATCTCGCGGATGCCGCGGTTGCCCTTGACCGAGAGCAGGCGGTCGATGCGCTGCTGCACGGTGTCGGCGGCGTCCTTGAAGGCCTCGTGGTCCGTGCTGACCTTCGGGAGCGGCGTGCTCGCGAGGTACTGGCCGATCGTGTAGGGGATGACGAAATACCCGTCGGCGAGGCCCTGCATCAGCGCGCTCGCGCCCAGGCGGTTCGCACCGTGGTCGGAGAAGTTGGCCTCGCCGAGCACGTGCAGGCCCGGCACGGTGCTCATGAGGTTGTAATCCACCCAGAGCCCGCCCATCGTGTAGTGAATCGCCGGATAGATCCGCATCGGGACGTCGTACGGATTCTCGTCCGTGATCTTCTGGTACATCTGGAACAGGTTGCCGTACTTCTGCCGGATGACGTCGACGCCCACGCGGTTGATGGCGTCCTTGAAATCCAGGTAGACGGCGAGGCCGCTGTCGCCGACGCCGCGGCCCTCGTCGCACGCCTGCTTGGCGTTGCGCGACGCCACGTCACGCGGCACGAGGTTCCCGAAGCTCGGATACTTGCGTTCCAGGTAGTAGTCGCGTTCCTCCTCCGGGATCTGTTCCGGCGGGCGCGTGTCGCCCTGCTTCTTCGGCACCCACACGCGGCCATCGTTGCGGAGGCTCTCGCTCATGAGCGTGAGCTTGCTCTGGTGGTCGCCGCTGACCGGAATGCAGGTCGGGTGGATCTGCGTGAAGCAGGGATTGGCGAACAGCGCCCCGCGCTTGTGCGCGCGCCACGCGGCGGTGACGTTCGAGTTCACCGCGTTGGTGGAGAGATAGTAGACGGTGCCGTAGCCGCCGGTGGCCAGGCAGACGGCGTCGCCGGCATACCGCTCGATCTCGCCGGTCACCAGGTTGCGGACGATGATGCCGCGCGCCTTGCCGTCGATGACGACCACATCGAGCATCTCGCGGCGGGCGAACAGCCGCACGGACTTCTCGTGCACCTGCCGCATGAGCGACTGGTAGGCGCCGAGCAGCAGCTGCTGGCCGGTCTGGCCCCGGGCGTAGAAGGTGCGCGACACCTGGGCGCCACCGAACGACCGATTGTCGAGCAGGCCGCCGTACTCCCGCGCGAACGGCACGCCCTGCGCGACGCACTGGTCGATGATGTTCACGCTCACCTGGGCCAGCCGGTACACGTTGGCCTCGCGCGACCGGTAGTCGCCGCCCTTCACCGTGTCGTAGAACAGCCGATAGATGCTGTCACCGTCGTTCTGGTAGTTCTTCGCGGCGTTGATGCCGCCCTGGGCGGCGATGCTGTGCGCGCGGCGGGGGCTGTCCTGGATGCAGAAGTTGAGGACGTTGTAGCCGAGTTCGCCGAGCGAGGCCGCGGCGGACGCACCGGCGAGGCCGGTGCCCACCACGATGATGGTGAACTTGCGCTTGTTGGCCGGGTTGACCAACTTCATCTCGAACTTGTGCCGGTTCCACTTGTCCGCAACGGGGCCGGCGGGGATCTTCGAATCAAGAGTCATCGTGCCACCTGCCCGATATCGGTGAGCGCCACCCAGAGCGTGATGAGGATGAAACCGCCGCCAATGACCGCCGCCGCCAGCTTGCCGCCCCCGATGACGCGCGGCGTCCAGCGCGGGTGGTCGATGCCGAGCGACTGGAAGGTGCTGGCGGCCCCGTGCCACAGGTGGCTGGCGACGATGACCATGCTGAGCACGTAGAACGCGACGATGGCGGGGTTCGCGAACGCCTCGTCCACCGTGCGATACAGGTCCCGCGTGCCCTCGGGCGACTCGTAGTAGGCGCCGTACTTGAAGCCGTTGACGTGGATGACGGTGAACAGCAGGAGCCACAGGCCCGAGATGATCATCGTCTTGGAGGCCAGGCTCCGGCGGGTCGGTCCGCCCTTGCTCTTTCGCTGGGCGTACGCCACCGGGCGCGCCTGCTGGTTCCTGAGGTACATCGTGACGGCCTTGTACGCATGCACCAGGAAGATGAGCACCAGGCCGATCTCGATCACCGGGACCAGCGGGTTGCTCGTGAGGGTGTCCGAGTAGTGGTTGAAGACCGTCGGGCCGAGGAAGATGAGGGCGTTGCCGGCGATATGCGAGATGAGGAACAGAAAGAGTGCCAGGCCGGTGACGCCGATCAGCAACTTCGTGCCGACGGACGACGCGAAGGTACGAATTCGAGAGGACATCAACAGAAGAGTGTACTCCAAGTGAACCGGTGGCCTCGATCGAGAGACCGACGCGTGCCGCGCGAGTGCCGACACTTCTCTAGACGCCCCCGGGCATCACGGGGTGCCCGGGGGCGCCGCGCAACGGGCATTGACGAAACATGAGCTCGCCGCCTACGATCAGGTGCTTCCACCTGCCCCATGAAAATTCACGAGTATCAAGCCAAAGCCATTCTTGCGCGGCACGGCGTGCCGGTCCCGCGCGGTGAAGTTGCCTTCAACCCGTCGGAGGCGGGCGACATCGCCCGTCGGCTCGGCGGCCAGATCGTCGTCGTCAAGGCGCAGATTCACGCCGGCGGCCGCGGGAAGGGCGGCGGCGTCAAGCTCGCCAAGTCGCCCGACGAAGCCGAGGCGCTCGCCAGGGACATGATCGGGATGACGCTCGTCACCCATCAGACCGGACCCGAGGGGCGCGTCGTCTCGCGCGTGCTCATCGAGGAAGGCCTGAAGATGACGCGCGAACTCTACCTGAGCATCGTGCTCGACCGCGCGTCCGGCAAGCCGGTCGTGATGGCGAGCGCGGCCGGGGGCATGGACATCGAGGAGGTCGCCGCGGCCACCCCGGAGCAGATCCACCGGGTCTACATCGAGCCGGGCGTCGGGCTGGTGCCGTTCCAGGCGCGCCAGCTCGGTTTCGCCATCGGCCTCGAGGGCCCGCAGGTCAACAAGCTCGTGAAGCTGCTGACCTCGCTGTACGAGGCGTTCGTCGCAACCGATGCCTCGATGGTCGAAATCAATCCCCTCGTCGTGACGGCGGCGGGCGACCTGCTGGCACTCGACGCGAAGGTGAACTTCGACGACAACGCGCTCTACCGCCACCAGGATCTGCGCGACCTGCGGGACCTGGGCGAGGAGGATCACCTCGAGATCGAGGCGTCGAAGTTCTCTCTCAACTACATCCACCTCGACGGCAACATCGGGTGCATGGTGAACGGCGCCGGCCTCGCGATGGCCACGATGGACATCATCAAGCTGGCGGGCGGGGAGCCGGCCAACTTCCTCGATGTCGGCGGCGGCGCCAACGCCGAGCAGATCCGCAACGCGTTCAAGATCCTGATGTCGGACAAGAACGTGAAGGCGGTGCTCATCAACATCTTCGGCGGCATTCTGCGTTGCGACGTGCTGGCGCAGGGCGTGATCGCGGCGGTGAAAGAGCTTGGCGTGCCGGTGCCCATCGTCATCCGGATGGAGGGCACCAACGTCGAAGAGGGCAAGCGCCTGCTCCGCGAGAGCGGGATGAACTTCGCCACCGCCGATTCCATGGGCGAGGCGGCCACCCGGGTCGTGCAACTGGCGGGCTGACGACCAGCGGGCTTCAGGCCCCGGGCAGAGGCCCTGGGCCGCGTCGGCGTCAGGCTGGGGCTCCAGGCCGCCAGTCGACGGTGCCCGAGCCACAGCCTGGAGCCGAGAGCCTCTAAGAGACACAGCATGGCAGTACTCATCGACAAGAACACGCGGCTGATCGTGCAGGGCCTGACCGGCCGCGAAGGGACGTTCCACGCCAAGCAGGCCGCGGCCTACGGGACGAATGTCGTCGGCGGGGTGACGCCGGGCAAAGGGGGCACGACGCACGAAGGCTGGCCGGTGTTCGATACGGTCGTCGAGGCGGTCGAGAAGACCGGCGCGAACGCGTCGGTGATCTTCGTGCCGCCCCCGTTCGCGGCCGATGCCGTGATGGAAGCCGCCGACGCCGGCGTGGCGCTGGTGGTGTGCATCACCGAGGGCATCCCCACGCTCGACATGATGCGGGCGATGACCCTGCTGAAGCAGCGGCCGGCCACGCGATTGATCGGGCCGAACTGCCCCGGCGTCATTTCGGCTGGACGAGGCAAGGCCGGGATCATCCCGGGCCACATCTGCCGGGAAGGTTCCATCGGCATCGTGTCGAAAAGCGGCACGCTTACCTACGAGGCGATCCACCAGCTGTCGCGCCTCGGCATGGGCCAGACGACCTGCATCGGCATTGGCGGCGACCCGCTGATTGGCACGAGCCACATCGATGCCCTGAAGCTCTTTGCCGACGATCCCGAAACGGAAGCCGTCATCATGATCGGCGAGATCGGCGGCAGCGCCGAGGAGGAAGCGGCCGCGTGGATCAAGGCCAACTTCCGCAAGCCGGTCGTGGCGTTCATTGCCGGCCAGACGGCGCCGCCCGGGCGCCGCATGGGCCACGCCGGGGCGATCATCGCCGGGGGCAAGGGCACGGCGTCCGAGAAGATGGCCGCCCTGACAGCGGCGGGCGTGTCGGTGGTGAAGAGCCCGGCCGACATGGGCACCGCGATGCGCGACCTGCTCGGCAAGTAGCCTGACCCGCTCGTTCCCCGCCCCCAAGGCCCCCGTCCTCTTTCCGAGGCGGGGGCTTTGTCGTCTCGGGCGCGGCCGCCCTCGACCCCCGCTGTCGCCCGTCGTCCGCATCGCCCCGCCACCTGTGCCGTAGAGGCGTATACTCCCATCAGGGAGCCCTGCTCCCGAGCCTTCGGCGTCGTCCCCGAACCGGATAGGACTGGCCATGGCACCGACACTCCCCGCAGCTCACGGTCAAGCACCTCCACGCGGCGATCGCCACGCCGTCGTCAACGACTTCAGCATCCAGGTGGCCACGGCCAACGGCTCCGGGAGCCAGACGGCCAACCTGGTGTTGCTGCGCTCCCTCCTGCTGATGGGCATCCCCGCGTCGGGGAAGAACATGTTTCCCTCGAACATCGCCGGCCTGCCGACGTGGTACACGATCCGCGCAAGCCGGAGGGGGTACGTGGCCCGCAAGAAGGAGATCGACGTCCTCGTGGCAATGAACCCGGAGACGGCGCGTGACGATGTCCTCAACATGCCGGAGGGCGCGGTCGTCGTCTACGACGAGCCACTGAGGCTGAACGAGGTGCGCTCCGACCTGACGTTCTATCCCGTGCCCTTCGACACGCTCGTGGCGCGCGTGTGCCCGGAGGCGAAGCTGCGGCGTCTTGTCCGGAACATGATCTACGACGGCGTCCTGGCGCGCCTGCTCGGGATCGACCTGGAGCTGATGGGGCAGGCGCTGCGGAAACAGCTCGGGACGAAGGCGCGCGCGGTCCTGCTGAATGCATCGGCCCTCGAGGCGGGGTGGACGTTCGCCGACGGCCACCTGCCGAAGCGAGACCCGTTTTCCGTCGAGGCCGTGCCGGGCGCTGCGCCGAGCATCCTCATCGACGGGAACGCGGCCGCGGCGCTCGGATGCCTGATGGCCGGCGTCACCGTCCTGGCCTGGTACCCGATCACGCCGTCGTCGACGCTGTGCGAGACGCTGATCGGCTACCTGAAGAAGTACCGGGTGGACCCGCAGACAGGCGAGCAGACGTACGCGGTCGTGCAGGCCGAAGACGAGATTGCGTCGATCGGGATGGTCATCGGCGCGAGCTGGGCCGGCGCGCGCGCGATGACGGCCACCTCAGGCCCCGGCGTGTCGCTGATGGCGGAGTTCACCGGGCTCGCGTACTACGCCGAGGTGCCCGCGGTGATCTTCGACGTCCAGCGCGTGGGGCCATCGACGGGGCTACCCACGCGAACCGCCCAGGGCGACCTGCTCAGCACGGCATTCCTCTCGCACGGCGACACGAAGCACGTGATGCTCCTGCCGGCATCGGTGGAGGAGTGTTACGGGATGGCGATCGAGGCCTTCGACCTGGCGGAGCAGCTCCAGGCGCCGGTCTTCGTGATGATGGACCTCGACCTGGGCATGAACAACTGGGCGTCGCGGCCGTTCCCGTACCCCGAGCACCCGCCGACGCGTGGCAAACTGCTGACCCCCGACCTGCGGCAGCGGATCGGCGAGTGGGGACGCTACGTGGACGTGGATGGGGACGGCATCTGCTATCGCACCGTGCCTGGGGACGGCATGCCCGCCTCCTTCACCCGCGGCTCTGGCCACAATGCTACCGGGCAGTACTCGGAGCGGCCGTCCGACTACACGGCCATCGTGGATCGCCTGGCGCGCAAGTTCGAGACGGCCCGCGGGCTGGTGCCGCAACCGGACTTCGAGCAGGTGGCGGGCGCCCGGGTGGCGTTCGCGGCCTTCGGCACCTCGCACTGGGCGGTCGTGGAGAGCCGCGATCAGCTTCGCGAGGAGGTCGGGCTGGCCTCCTCGTACTGCCGCCTCCGTGCCTACCCGTTCCCGCAGGATCTCGGTGCCTTCATCGACGCCCACGACCGCGTGTACGTGGTGGAGCAGAATCGCGACGCGCAGATGCTGCAGTTGCTGCGGCTGGACCTCGCGCCGGAGCGCGCGGCGAAGCTGCGCAGCGTCTGTCATTACAACGGCCTGCCGATTGACGCGCGCAGCGTGACCGACGCGGTGCTCGCACAGGAAGGCCACGCCGTGGCGGCGGACGCATCACCGCGGGCCGGGGCAATGCTGGGCGGGGAGTGATGTCATGTCGACACTCAGGGTGAACCGAATCGGCCTCGAGCCGCAGGCCTACAAGGGAGGCAAGTCGACCCTGTGCGCCGGCTGCGGACACAACGCGATCTCCGAACGCCTGGCGGAGGCGTTCTTCGAGATGGGGATCGATCCGAGCCAGGTGATCAAGCTGTCGGGGATCGGGTGCTCGAGCAAGAGCCCCGCCTACTTCCTTGGCACGTCGCACGGGTTCAATGCCGTGCACGGCCGGATGCCGTCCGTGGCGACCGGCGCGGTGCTCGCCAACCGAAAGCTGCTGGCGATCGGCATCAGCGGCGATGGCGACACGGGGGCCATCGGGATCGGGCAGTTCGTGCACCTCATGCGGCGCAACGTGCCGCTCGTCTACGTGATCGAGGACAACGGGTGCTACGGGCTCACCAAGGGGCAGTTCTCGCCGACGGCGGACATCGGGTCTCGCCTCAAGAGCGGCGTGGTGAATGACCTGCCGCCGCTCGACGTCTGCGCGCTGGCGATCGAACTCGGCGCCACGTTCGTCGCCCGATCGTTCTCCGGGGACAAGCCGCAGCTGCTGTCGCTGCTGAAGGCCGCGCTGTCGCACCGCGGCACGGCGATGATCGACGTGCTGTCCCCGTGCGTGACGTTCAACGACCACGAAGGGTCGACCAAGAGCTACGCCTACGTGAAGGAGCACGACGAGCGGCTGGAGGATGTGACGTTCGTGCCGTTCTTCGAGGACATCACCGTCGAGTACGAGCCCGGTGCCGCGCAGGAGGTGAAGATGCACGACGGGTCCACTGTCGTGCTGCGCAAGATCGGTGAGGGCTACGACCCGACAGACAAGATCAACGCCCTGGCCCACCTGACCGAGAGCGCCCGCCGTGGTGAGTACCCCACCGGCCTCGTCTATGTGGAGCCGGACCGCGACGATTTCATCACGCAGATGCGCCTGGTGGCCGAACCGCTCGCGAGCCTTCCCGTCGAGCGCACGCGCCCGGCGCGCGAGGCGCTGGAGGAGATCATGGAGGGACTGCGGTGAGGTGGGGAAGCGGGAATTGGTGAAATGGGGAATTCACGGCGTGAGCGTCCCCGACAGGCGGCGCGGTAACTGGCGGCGAGCGAGGTGCCAGCCATCAGAAGCTGGCGTGCTATCTCGCGGCTTCGCCAGTCTGCCGGAAGTCGGCAGATGACCGTCACCCCCCGGCGGGCGAAGGCGAACGTCCGCTCTCGTAGCGCCTCGGCGAAGGTCCCGGTCAAGGTTCGAGCACGCGTCGTGCCCGCACACGCGTGGTGGCCCGCCACGTAACCGGCCGGCATCGTCGTCCGATGACGGCACCTGGAGGCTCGCGCCACGCACCAATTCGCAAGGTCGCCAACCTGCCAGTTGCTATAATCACCGGATGCCTCAACGCACACTGGCCATCATCAAGCCGGACGCCGTCGAACGGAAGCTCGCGGGCCGGATCATCTCGCGCATCGAATCCGAAGGCTTCACTATCGTCGCCATGAAGCGGGTGCACCTCTCGCAGCGGGAAGCCGAAGGCTTCTACGCGGTACACCGGGAGCGGCCGTTCTTTGCCAGCCTCACTGGATTCATGTCGTCCGGGCCGGCGGTGGTGCTGGTGCTCGAGGCGGAGGACGCGATCAAGAAGTGGCGGACGTTGATGGGCGCGACCAATCCCGCCAACGCCGACGCGGGCACGCTGCGCAAGGAGTTCGCCGAGTCCATCGAGCGCAACGCCACCCACGGGTCCGATGCGCCCGACACGGCGGCGTACGAGATCGGCTACTTCTTCGCCGGGGTGGAGCTGATCTAGGGCGGGCGGAAGGGACGGGGAGGTCAGGAAGGTCAGGAGAGTCGGGAAGGCAGGACGGCAGATCCATCGCCCCCGCGCCGTCTCGACCGCGGACCCACCCGACGTTCCCGGCCCTCCAGACTCACCCGACCTCGCGTACCGTGGGCAGGACGCTCGTCATCATCGGCCTGGTCATCGCCGCCATCGGCGCGGTCATGATGCTCGGGTTGCCCCTGGGCCGCCTGCCTGGCGACATCGCGGTGCGGCGCGGTAACTTCTCGTTCTACTTCCCGCTGACGACGTCGATTGTCGTGAGCATCGTGCTGACGCTCCTCCTGGCGTGGTTGCGCCGCTGACACGTGGACGCTGACATGGGCATCAAAGCCGACCGGTGGATCAAGCGCATGGCACTCGAGCACGGCATGATCGAGCCGTTCGTCGAGAGCCAGGCGCGCGCAGGCGTGGTGTCGTACGGCGTCTCGTCGTACGGGTACGACATCCGTGTCGCGGACGAGTTCAAGGTGTTCACCAACATCTACAACACCGTGGTGGACCCGAAGAACTTCGACCCGAAGTCGTTCGTGGACATCAAGGCCGACGTCTGCATCATCCCGCCCAATTCCTTCGCGCTCGCGCGCACCATCGAGTACTTCCGCATCCCGCGGGACATCCTCACCGTGTGCCTCGGCAAGTCCACCTATGCCCGGTGCGGCATCATCGTGAACGTCACGCCGTTCGAACCCGAGTGGGAGGGGCACGTCACGATCGAGATTTCGAACACCACGCCGCTGCCGGCGAAGATCTACGCGAACGAGGGCATCGCGCAGGTGCTGTTCTTCCAGGGCGACGAACCCTGCGAGACCTCCTACAAGGACAAGCAGGGCAAGTACCAGGCGCAGCGCGGCGTGACGCTGCCCAGGATCTAGCCACCGGGCGATCTGCGCGGGGGACGGGCAGTGGCACAGGGCTCGCGGAGTTCGACCGGTCGCGCGTCGCGCCTGGTGTTGGTGATCGGCCTGGCGGCGTGCGCGTTCGCGGCCTGGCTCTTCGCCGGGCCGCTGTCCGAAACCGAACACACCCGCCGTCACTTCGCTGACCTGCAGCGCCGCATCGCCGTGGCCCGCAGCACGCGTGAGGCGCGGGCGGCGGAGCGGGGCCGGGTCGCGCGGCTGCGCGCCCAGGCGCGCGCGGCGAGCGGGGCAGAGCAGGCGACACTGGAGCGGCAGGCGGCCGCGTTGGAGCAGGCGGCCTGGGGCGACGCGGCCGCGGTGCGCGCGATCGCGTTCGACGCGCCGCTGCTGCCGTACGACCGGTCGGCCAGCATTCCGGGATTCGCGGCGGCCTCCACCGAACGGGACAACGGCTGCCTCGGCTGTCACGTGTCGATTGCCGAGCCCGACTACGGCTCGTATCCCAACCCGTTCCGCACGCACTCGAAGCTCGCGTCGTATGTCGGGGCCGCATCGCCGCATCCGCCGTCCCGCGTGAAGTGCGTGTCGTGCCACCAGGGGAACGGCGCGGCCACCAGCTTCGAGGGTGCGGGGCACACGCGCATGGCCAGAGGCGCAGACGCGGTGCCGTCCGGCGACAGACGCTGGGCCGATGTCGCGGCGGCGGCGGCGATGCTCCCGGTGGGCCGTGTCGAGGCCGGGTGCGCCGGCTGCCATGCAGGAGAGATCTACCAGCCGGGCGCGCCGGCGCTCAGCGACGCGCTGCTCACGCTCGAACGGGGCGGCTGTTATACCTGCCATGCGGTCGCCGGGCTCGATCGCTCGGTACGCCGGGGTCCGGATCTGCGACGCATCCGCGGAAAACTGACGCCGGACTGGGTCCGCCGCTGGCTCACCGACCCCCACGGCGTGAAGCCTGCCACCTGGATGCCCGCCTTCTGGCCGCAGCCCTCCGCTCAGACCGCGGCGGACCGCGCGGAAATCGAGGCGGTCGTGGCCTTCCTGTTCGCCACGAGCGAGTCGTATGCGCCCGCGGTCCCCTCGCCGAGGCCTGGTGATGCTGCCCGCGGGAGGGCGCTCGTCGAATCCGTCGGATGCCTGGGCTGCCACGTTGCCGGTTCCGCCGATCGCGACAGTGCTGGTGTCCGCCGCATGTTCGGGCAGCCGCTGCAGGGGCTGGGCGGCAAGACCAGCTACGCCTGGCTGTACGACTGGGTGCGTGAGCCGGCACGCTACAGCCCGGGAACCCGGATGCCGAACCTGCGCCTCACCGAGTCGGAAGCCGCCGACGTGGCGACGTGGCTCGCATCCCTCGAAGCGCCGGCGTCCACGCCGCCCGCTGCGGCGCCTTCGGCGGACGATGCCTACCGGGCCGTGATCGAGAAGTATCGGGAGCAGGCCCGCGATACCGGCGTGGCTCCCGAGGGGTTGCAGGGGGAAGCGCTGCGCGTCGCAGCCGGCCGAGCGACCGTCGCCGCGCTGGGCTGCTACAACTGCCACGAGATCCGGGGCTTCGACAGCCGCCGGACTGACGCCCCGCTGCCGGCACGGTTCGTGTGGGCGGATGCGGAGGTGACAGGCCACGCGCGTCCGCGGTACGCGTTCGGGCCCACCGAGCGGGCCCGGCTGGGACTGGCGCTCACCGCGGTTGCGGGACGCGTGCGCGACACGCACGCGATGAGCATGCCGTGGCACGTCACGAAAGTGGCTGGCCGCGCGCTGGTGCAGCAGCGCAACTGCATGGGTTGCCATCCGCTCGAGGGCGGCGGGGGCGACTTCGTCTCGCTGGTGGCCGAGCCGTCGCTCGGGCCGCCCCTGCTGACGCCCGAAGGCTCGCGCGTGCAGCCGGCGTGGCTCGAGGGGTTTCTCCGACAGCCACGCACCATCCGGCCCTGGCTCGCGGTCCGGATGCCGACCTTCGCCTGGTCGGACGACGAGATCGACACGCTCGGTACGTACCTGCGAGCCATCGCGCCCGAGAACCCGAAGCCGACGCCCGCGTCAGCAGACATCACCCCGCGAGTCGGGCAGGAACTCTTCACGCTACTGAAGTGTCAGCAGTGCCATGTGCTCGGCTCGATCCCTGCGGACCAGCCCACGGCCAACCTGGCGCCAGACCTGCGCCTGGCCCATGAACGGCTGCAGCCCGAGTGGATCCTCGCGTGGCTCCGCGATCCGTCCGCCATCCTCCCCGGCACGCGCATGCCCTCGTTCTGGCCGGACTACCCGAAGTCGTTCTACCCGCCGCTCGATCGCGACGGCGCCGGACAGGTCCGAGCGATTCGCGATCACCTGCTCCGCCTGCGCTGATCCACCTGCGCTGATCGACCGGCGCGCCTCGGCTTCGACAGGAGTCCTGCCCGACACACCGACGAGCTGCCTGCACTGAAAATGTCGGCTCGCCGTAAGACAGATGTCGCGCGAAGGCGCGCACAGTTGTGACGGTTCTGTCGCTGGCTGCCGTTGACGCGAAAACCCCTTGACGGAGCGGATGGAGCCTAGGCTAGGCTCGGGTCGGCGCGGATACGGCTGAGCAGATTCTTGCTGCACGCGCTGTCCGGCGGGTGCGTGGCACGCCGGTGTGGCCGGCACTGGGTCCGTTCGCGAAGGGTGTTCAAAAGGTGGTGGGTGGGCGCAACGCGCGAGTGCAGCGCACACGTCGACGGCGTGGGAGGCCGACGCCTGCGTCGCCGCTGCGACGGCTGCTGCTCGCCGCGATCTGCAGCGCCGTGGTGCCGGTGCTGGTCGCACTCGTCACGGAGTCGCACCCTGCCGGCCGATGGATTCCGGTCGGCGCAATCGTGTCCGCGGCCCAGACGTCGCCGGCGCTCTGCGACCTGAACGCCGACGGCCGCATCGATTCCACCGACCTCCAGATCCTCCGCACGCGCAACAACGAGACCGCGAACGGTCCCGACGATCCCTACGATCCGAATCGCGATGGCCGCATCAACGTCGCGGACGTGCGGTTCTGCCAACTGCGCTTCACGCCGCCGAATGCGGCGCCGGTCGTGTCTGCCGGCGCGGCGCAGACGATCACGCTGCCGGCCGGCGCCACGCTCGCGGGCTCGGTGACGGACGACGGGCTGCCGACGGGTGCCACGGTGACCAGCCAGTGGACGCAGCAGAGCGGGCCCGGCACGACGACGTTTGCGAACGCGGCGAGCCCGCAGACGACGGCGACGTTCAGCGCGGCGGGCACGTACGTGCTGCGGCTGACGGCGAACGACACGGCGGCGAGTGCGTTCGCGGAGGTCACCATCACGGTGAACCCCGCCCTGCCATCGAACCAGCCGCCGGTCGTGTCTGCCGGCGCGGCGCAGACGATCACGCTGCCGGCCGGCGCCACGCTCGCGGGCTCGGTGACGGACGACGGGCTGCCGACGGGTGCCACGGTGACCAGCCAGTGGACGCAGCAGAGCGGGCCCGGCACGACGACGTTTGCGAACGCGGCGAGCCCGCAGACGACGGCGACGTTCAGCGCGGCGGGCACGTACGTGCTGCGGCTGACGGCGAACGACACGGCGGCGAGTGCGTTCGCGGAGGTCACCATCACGGTGAACCCCGCTCTGCCATCGAACCAGCCGCCGGTGGTGACGACAGGCGCGGCGCAGACGATCACGCTGCCGGCCGGCGCGACGCTGAGCGGCAGCGTCACCGACGACGGGCTGCCGCTCAATGCGACGGTGACCAGCCAGTGGACGCAGCAGAGCGGGCCCGGCACGACGACGTTTGCGAACGCGGCGAGCCCGCAGACGACGGCGACGTTCAGCGCGGCGGGCACGTACGTGCTGCGGCTGACGGCGAACGACACGGCGGCGAGTGCGTTCGCGGAGGTCACCATCACGGTGAACCCCGCTCTGCCATCGAACCAGCCGCCGGTGGTGACGACAGGCGCGGCGCAGACGATCACGCTGCCGGCCGGCGCGACGCTGAACGGCAGCGTCATCGACGACGGGCTGCCGACCGGCGCGACGGTGACCAGCCAGTGGACGCAGCAGAGCGGCCCGGGCACGACGACGTTTGCGAATGCGGCGAGCGCGCAGACCACCGCGACGTTCA
>CAYLTD010000025.1:0-69388 GCA_964386715.1 uncultured Bifidobacterium sp. | reverse complement strand
ACCGAGCTGATGATGATGATGGTGTAGAGGAAGGGCAGCGACGACCAGATCTCGATGCCGCGCTGGCCGAGGATGTCGAGCTTGCCGCCGAAGTACCCGAGCATGGCGCCAATCGCGATGCCTAGGCCTTCGCCGACCAGCGTGACGACGATCGCGAAGGTCATCGAGATGTTGAAGCCGTAGGCCAGGCGCACGAGGACGTCGCGGCCACGATCGTCGGTGCCCATCGGGTGCCTCCGCGACGGCGGATTGGGCGGGGCGCCGGAGTCGTCGAGCAGGGCTTCATTGGGGCCGAATGGGATCGGCGGCATCAGCACCCAGTTCCCCGAGCCGTCAGCCGCGAACTGCGTCTTCAGCGCCCGGTAGTCCGCCTCGCCAATGCCGCTGGCGCCGAACTCGGCCGCCGCGTGGTAGCGCGCAATCGGCACGTAGTAGCTGCCGTCGTAGCGCACCAGGATGGCCTTGTTGTTCGCGATGAGGGGCAGCGCGAACGACAGGAGGTAGGCGCCGGCGATGAGCACGAACGAGTAGTAGCCGCGCTTCAGGCGCCGGAACTTGCGCAGCCGCTTGCGGAGAATCGATTCCGAACGGCTCATTGGAACCGGATGCGCGGGTCGACCAGTGCGTAGATGATGTCCGACAGGATGTTGCCGATGAGCATCAGCAGGCTCCCGATCACCAGGATCCCGAGCGCCACCGGATAATCGCGCTGCAGGATCGCGGTGTAGCCCAGATAGCCCATCCCGTCGATGTTGAAGACCCGCTCGATGAGGAACGAACCCGCCAGGATCAGGCTGATGGCGTGGCCGAGTCCCGTGACCAGCGGGATCAGCGAGTTGCGGAGCGCGTGGACGAAGATGACGCGGCGCTCGGACAGGCCCTTGGCGAACGCGGTCCGCACATAATCCTGGCCGAGGTTCTCCATGAGCGAGTTCTTGGTCAGGATCGTCTCGGTGGCGAAAGCCCCCACCATGTAGCAGAGCACCGGCAGCGCCATGTGGTGCAGCTGGCCGGTGATCTTGCCCCAGGTGCCGAGGTACTCCCAGTTGTCAGGCCTGAAGCCCCCCAGCGGGAAGAGATTCCAGAAGCTGCCGCCGCCGAACAGCACCAGCAGCGCCGTACCGAGCGCCCAGCCCGGGACGGCGTAGCCGAGGAACACGAGCACACTGGTGACGAAATCGAATGCCGACCCGTGGCGCACGGCCTTGACGACGCCGAGCGGGATGCACACGAGATAACTGAGAAAGAAGCCCGTGAGGCCGAGGAAGATGGACACCGGGAAACGGGCCTTGATCACGTCCCAGACCGGGTCCTGATAGATGTAGGAGTTGCCCAGGTCCAGACGCACGACGTTCCAGAGCCACTGCAGGTAGCGGATGTGGACCGGCTTGTCGAAGCCGTAGTACCTGCGGATCTCCTCGATCTGCTCCTCCGGAAGCGCCATGCTGCCGCGCCCGTCGAGCGACGCGCCGCCTCCTCCCTCGGTCATGGCCGCCATCTGGTAGCGCATGATCTGCCGCTCGACCGGACCTCCCGGCACGAACTGCATCACGACGAAGACGGCCAGCGTGATCCCGATGAACGTCGGGATGATCAGCAGGAACCGCCGGATGAAATACGCCGTCATTTCGCGGCGACAGCCGCCTTCTCGCGCTGCCCGAACTCGGGCCAGTAACGCACTTCGGTGTCGCCGACCGGCAGCTTCGCGCCGTTGTCGCCCATCGCGCGGCGCAGCTCGCCCTCCTTCTGTGGGTCGATCCACCAGAGGGACGGAATGTCGCGGTGATCGCCAATGCGCGTCAGGTAGCCTGCAGGCATCCCGAACTTGTTCCAGTAGGCGATGCGCTGGAATGGCGCGTCCCAGCTCAGGATGTAGTGATACGCGTTGGCCTGGATGCCGTCGATCTCCTGGATGATCGCGGCGCGCTTCTTCTGGTCGAACTCCTGGTCGTACTGCTTCAGGAGTTCATCCACCCGCGCATCCTTGAAGCCGGTGATGTTGTTGTTGTTCGCCTGGTCAGCGAGGCTCGAGCCGATCGACGTCTCGGGGTTCGGGAAGAGCAGCGCACCCCAGGCCATGCTGACCATGCCGAAGTTGCGGTCCATCACCAGCTTGAACAGCGTTTCCGGCGTCACGAGGCGCAGGTTGAGCGCGATGCCCACCTTGCGCAGCTCCTCCTGGTAAACGGTGAGCCAGGTTTCGTTTCCCTTGTTGCCGTAGAGCAATTCGAGCGAGAGGGGCTGGCCATTCCTGATGAGCCGACCCTGCCCATCCCGGTCCTTCCAGCCCGCCTCCGCGAGCAGGCCGAGGGCGGCCTGCTGGTCGTAGGGATTCTTCGGGTTGTTCGGGTTCTCGTAGATGCCGCCCGCGTGATACGAGTTCAGCGGCACGTACTCGTTGAAGAACAGCTTCTTGATCAGCTCGTCGCGGTTCATCAGCAGCGCGAGCGCCTTGCGCACGCGGATGTCGTCGAACGGGGCCTTGCGCGTGTTGAAGGCGATCCCGCCGTACCCGCTCGGCGCGTCGTTGAAGATCTTCCGCTTCTGGATCAGGCCGCGCTGGACCCGGTCGAAGTCGAGTTCCTCGACCCACTCCCGCGACACGTTGACGTAGTAGTCGTCGATGTCGCCCTTCTTGAACATCTCGAAGGCGAGCTTCTGGTCGCGCACGACGACCTCGCGGATCTCGTCGAAGTTGTACAGCCCGACGTTCCGCCGGTGTTTGTCCGCCCAGTAATCCGTGCGGCGGCGGATCGAGACGCTCTTGCCCTTCACGACGTCGGCTTCGTCCATGCGATACGGACCGCTGCCAGGGAGCATCTTGAAGTTGTAGTCCTTGAGGTAGGCGGCGCCGTCCACGGTCTTCAGCACGTGCGCCGGGAAGATCGCCATGCCCGAGAAGTAGAGGAAGTTGCGCCAGTTCAGCACCTTGCTCTTCACGCGCACGATGTACTTGCTCTCGGCGACCGGCTGCTCGAACTTGCCGAACGTCATCTGGTTGCTCGGGTCCTGCAGCCCCTTGTCCATCCGGAAGGACCAGGTCGCGACGATGTCGTCGGCGGTGACCGGCTGGCCGTCGGCCCAGCGGGCGTTCGGGTTGATGCGGTACCGGTAGGTGGACCGGTCCTCCGAGATTTGCCAGTGCGTGGCGAGCACGGGCATGTAGTCCAGGCTGGTCGGGTGAATGGACAGGAGCGACTCGTAGACGAGCGGCCCGATCATGTAATTGAGTTCGCTGTTCGACTCGGGGCCCTCGACGCGCAGTGTTCCGGGGAAGTCCAGGATGTATTCCCGCAGCAGGCCGCCCTTCACCGCCCTGGGATCGCCAATCAGGTCGAAGTCCGTGTTGGTTTGCCACCCCTCGCCCGTGAACCCCCTGCCGCCCTGCTCCGCGGAGACCGACGGATCGGCGCCCTCGTCCGGACTGACGAACACGGGGTAGGCGGCCTTGTCGGTCTGGACCGCGGCGGCTGGCTGGGCCGAGGCCGGCGCTGTGGCCTGCTGGGAAGACGGCTCGGCTCCGCCTCCGCAGGCAGCGGCGGAGCAGGCCAGCACAAGGGCTGTCAGTGACAGGAGAACCTTACGCAACACAGTGTCCTTTCCAAGACGCGGGCGGGCCAACCCGACCGGTCCATCTTACAGGCAGACCGGGGCGGCTCTGCGCCTCTGGGTGTTAGACGCGGGAGCGGGATGGGGAGGGCGAAGGTTGTGGCGAATCCTGACCTGGACGGTTCGCCGGTCCGGCGAACGTAGCGGCAGGGCCCGCAAGCCCCCAGGCGTGGGCGACCGGCCCACGCCTGCCGAGCCCGCCTGGCGGTCAGTTCGTGGAGGCGCCCTCCGCGACGACGGCGTGCTTTTGCTGGCCGATGCCCTCGATGGTGCACACGGCCGTGTCGCCCGCGCGCATCCACCGCGGTTCCGCCCGCTCGATGTTCGTCCCGGCCGGACTCCCGCCCGAGACGATGTCGCCCGGATTGAGGGTGAGGATGTTCGAGGCGTAGTGGACCAGCTCGTAGATGTTGTAGTCCATCCGGTTGGTGTTCGAGTCCTGCATGACGTCGCCGTTCAGGGTGAAGGTGTGCCGCGTGTTGAGCGGATCCTTGAGGAACTGCCTGGGCACGATGACCGGACCCAACGGCCCGAAGGTGTCGTGGTTCTTGCCGATGAGCCAATCCGACCCGCCCATCTTCCGGTCGCCCCGGCCGCCACGGTCCGACACGTCAATCTGGATGGTGTAGCCGAAAATGTAGTCCGCGGCGGAGTCCAGCGGCACGTACTTGGCCTTCTTGCCGATGACCGCGTCGAACTCGCACTCGAAGTCGATGTTCGTCCGGCCGCGCGGCATGACGATCGGATCGAAGGCCCCCGCCACGACGGACGGCGACTTGATGAACAGGTACGGATTCTCCGGCCGCGGGTCGTCGGCCTTCCGTTCCCAGATGCCCGGCGCCGCGACTCCCTTCTGGATGGGGGCCGGCGCATTCCCGCTCCTGGCCTGCTGAGCCGCGATCCCCTGGGAGTGTTCCGTGTAATTGCCGCCGGCGTTGAGGATGACCGCTGGGCGCACCGGAGGCAGGGCCTTGAGGCCGTCCATCTGGTAGGCATAGGCCGGTGCGCCCTCCGCGGGCACCGCGCGGGCGATCGCCGCAAGGCGCTCCTTCCAGCCCGTGTCGTAGGCGGCGATCAGCGCGGTCATGTCCGCGGGCACCGCGAGCTTCGGCGCCGACGCATTGCCGGCTTCGAAGGCGGCGTTCGCCTGAGCGATGTCGACGACCTGCGTCTCGCGCAGCACCAGTCCGAGCATTGCCTGGCCGTTCCGCTCGAACGTGCCGAGCGAGTAGGGCACGTCCGGCCCACTGCCGGCAGCCAGCGGCGCCACGCCGGCTGCTCCCGACGACCCGGACCCCGCCTGCTGGCCGCAGGCACTGAGGCTGGCGGCGACCGCCAGCGCAACGATCCCGCTCCGCACGATCCGTGGCTTCATGCGATGGTCCCTCCTGCGGTGGACAAGTGCGCGACGCCCCGGCGCGCCGGCGGGCGCCATTCTACGCGGAATGGCCATTCCGGGACGCCATATAATCGCGGCGTCGCGGCCCCGTTCGCGTTCGAGCGCCAGGCCCAGACGCACGGGAGGTTCACCATGGGGACGAGGGACGAAGGGATGCTGACCGCGGGCGTGGTGTTGTTCCTGCTCGGGCTGCTCACCGGGCTCCTGCTGGCCTCGGGGGCGGCGATCGTCGCGAATCCCCGGGGGCTGCTGGCCGGGCACATGGAGGCCATGATGAACGGCATGTTCCTCATGCTCGTCGGCCTGATCTTCGGTCGGGTGGTGCTGTCGTCCGGGTGGCGCGCCCTCTGCCGTGGCGCCCTGCTCTATGGGGCCTTCGCGAACTGGTGCTTCTCCTCCTTCACCGGCATCCTCGGCACCAGCGAGGCGACGCCGATCGCGGGAGCCGGATATCACGGCACACCCTTCGCCGAGCAGGCGATGCTCGTTGGCCTCGTCTCCGTGGCCCTGGCGACCCTGGTTGGCGTGGTGCTGCTCCTCGTGGGGCTGCGGCGCCCCGCTGCGACGCCGTCGATCGCGATGGTCGGATGACCGCATGAAGGACTTCAGCATCACGGTGCAGATCGCCGCCTCACCCGCACGGGTGTGGCAGGTGATGAGCGACGTCGAGCGCTGGCCCGAATGGACGCCGACGGTCGCGAGCATCACGCGCACCAACGCGGGTCCGCTTCGGATCGGAGCCCGTGCGCGCATCCGGCAGCGCTGGTGGCGGCCGACCGACTGGGTGGTCACGGTGCTGTCCGAGGGGCGGCAGTTCGATTGGGAGACGCGCTCGGTGGGTATGCGCGTCACGGCGCAGCATCTCGTGGAGCCCAACGCCTGCGGCGGCGCGCGGGCGACCCTGACCGTACAGTTCAAGGGCATCATCGGCGGCATCGTCGGGCGTGCCACGGGGCGCATGAACCGCCGACTCCTGGCGCTGGAGGCGGACGGTCTCAAGCGTCGATCGGAGGCGGCGGTTGGCGTGGCTTGACGCTCTCCAGTCATCGGCCCTTGCACAGGCCCTGGCGCAGTCGCGCTGGGCACCGGCGGTCCTCAGTTCGGTGCACCTTGTCGGCTTCACTCTGGTGATGAGCGGCGGGATGATGAGCCACCTGCGGCTGGTCGGCGCCTTTTCGCCGGATCGGCCGGCGCCCGAAGTCACGGGGCCCGCGTGGCGTGTCATCCTTGCGGGCCTTGCCGTGAGCCTGCTGACGGGGGGCCTGCTCTTCGCTCCCCGAGCGTCGGCAGCTGCAGGAAATCCGATCTTCCAGCTGAAGATGCTGCTGCTTCTCGCCGGCGTGCTGCTCCAGTCGACCGCCGTCCCGCGCGCGGCGCGCGCCGAACCCGGGCCGGGGGTGACGCTGATTGGCGTGGCGGGCCTGGCCGTGTGGCTGGCGCTCGCCCTCGCCGGCTGCGCGTTCATCCTGTACGAGTAGCCCGATGGAAGGACTGCTGCACGCGCTCGAGGCGACGGCTGTGGGCACCCTCGTGCGCGAATCCCTCTACGGTTTTCCGATACTCGTGGGGCTCCACATCCTGGGGCTGGCGTGCTCCGTCGGTGCGCTGCTCTGGTTCGACCTGCGGCTCGTGGGCGTTGCGCTCGTCGCACTTCCCGCGCCGCTCGTCTACCGGCGCGTGATGCGCTACGGCGTCACGGGTTATGTCGTGATGGTGACGACCGGCGTCCTGTTGTTCGTCGGCTATGCGTCGAGCGCCTGGGCCAACGTGTTCTTCCGGGTGAAGCTGGCGGCCATCCTGCTTGCCGGCGTCAATGCGCTCGTCTATCACCTGGCAACCGGCAGGGCCGCAGACCGCTGGGACGACTCGGCGCCGGCGCCCGCCGCCGCCAGACTCGCCGGGGCAGCCTCGCTCCTGCTCTGGGCCATCGTCATCGTCTGCGGACGGCTGATGGCCTACACGATGTACTGAATCGCGGGCCGTTCGTTCACGAGCAGGAGGACGGTGACGGTGCGGACCGAGGTATGTTCCGCATGGATCGTCGCAGGGGCATCGCCGTCGGCGGCGCGCCCGTACTCAGTCCAGCCGTGCGAAGACCAGGACGTCCGAGGCCAGCGTGACCTGCAGTGTGCCGAGGCGCGCCGCGCGAGCCTGCTCGCGGAAGCGCGCGCCTCGGTAGGTGCCCTGCAGCAGGTCGACAATCGCGTCGTGGTCGCACGCTGCGGTCTCGTGGACGCGGCTCCGCTCCACCACCCTGAAGTGTGAGGCGTGGTCCGCGATCAGCGCCTCGACACGGTCGCGTTCGAGCCCGGATCCCTGCACGGCCTCGCGGAGTTCGATCAGATCGTCGGGAGCGGGGATCGCCACGACGAGCAGGCCTCCCGGGATCAGGATGCGGTGGCACTCAGCAGGATTGCGGCGTGCATGGATGCTGAGCGCGAGCGACACGCTCGCGTCCAGCACGGGCAGATGGCGGTCGGCGTTGGCGACGACCCAGGTCAGTGCGGGAAAGCGACGGGCCGCGAGGGCAACGGCGGCGGAGGAAAGGTCGATGCCGATGCCGACGATCGGCAGGCGGGCAGCCAGCCGGCCGATCCCGTCGCCCCCGCCGCAGCCCAGTTCGACCACGACCGGCGGCCCGCCCGCCAGGGTTCGATCGGCGGCACGATCGAGGATCGATTCGATGTTCGGGCGGCCGATGCCCCGGCCGAGGAGGCGCGCGCGCGCTTCGACCGCCTCCCGCGTGTCGCCTGGCTCGGCCGCCCGGCGGTCCTGCGGCTGGAGGAGATTCACGTAGCCGCTGCGGGCGACGTCGAACGCGTGATCTCGCGTGCACGCGAAGACGGCGTCGCGCCGGCGCAGCGGCTCGCCGCACCCGCGCACGGTGCACCGCAGCGGCACGGCAGCGTGTGGGGTCGTCAGCGGCGTTCGTAGATCTTCGTCTTGCCGGCCTTGTCGATCGTCACGATCGCGTAGGCCTGCTTGAAGCCGCCCTCGACCTCCATGCCCGGCGAGCCCACCGGCATGCCTGGCACGGCGATGCCGCGGACGTCGGCAGGCTTCTCCTTCAGCAGACGCAGCACCGCGTCGGCAGGCACGTGGCCCTCGACCACGTAGCCGTTGACGATGCCCGTGTGGCAGGAGGCGGCAGCCTTCGGCACCCCGTTGTCGGCCTTCACCTTGTCCATGTCCTCGACATCGGCCGACTTCACGACGAAGCCGTTGTCCTCCATGTGCTTGATCCACAGCTTGCAGCAGCCGCAGGTGGCCGACTTGTAGACCATCATCTGCGGTCGCGCGCCGCTGCGCGCCTGCGCTGCCAGCCAGACGTTGCCGGACCAGGCCAGCATGCCTGTCGTCAGCAGGCCGGCCATCAAGACCCGAATGCGTGTTCCCGTCATCCTCGCAACACTCCTGCCTCCACTGTACACCCCATGGGCCCTCAGGGCGCGACCCTGGCCGTTGCCCATCCGTTGGGACGCCGTCGCGTGATCCGCCGGTCCAACCGGTACGCAGCGGTTCAGCGCCTTCATGCCGACGCGGAGCCGTCTCGACTGGTGTTCAGCAGTGCGCGCGCGAGTGCCGTCCACTCATCCTCGAGGCGGCCGTCGGTCGGCGTACGGCCGGCGCGCCGGTACCAGTACGCCGCATTCCCGGAGTCGCCCTCCTTCCGGTGCAGGTACGCGTGCACCCACGCGGCGTCGGCACCCGGTACGTCCTGCGCGATGCGGTGCGCCGTGTCCCAGTTGCCGCGGGCGTCGTGCCAGAGGGCGCGCACCAGCGGTGGTCCCGGCGGTTCCTGCCCCGCCGCGAGCGAAGCCCGGAACTCGTCGAACGTCATGTGTTACAGTCCTGTCCTTTTCCGCCCGTTCAAGCCACACCTCAGTGAGGAGGGACCCCGCATGAAGCACGTGGCGTTCGCTCTGGCAGCCGTCGTGTTCGCTGCTTCCACATCCACCGCACAACCGCCGCCTGCCGGGCAGCAGCTGACGCTCACGGCCAGCCTGAACCGCGGTTACAACACCGTCAAGCAGAACCTGACCGAGATGGCTGGCAGAATGCCGGACGCGGACTACGGCTTCAAGCCGGGTCCGGCTGCCGAGTTGCGGACCTACGGACAGTTGTTCGCGCACGTGGCCAGTTCCCAGTTCGGCTCGTGCTCGGCGCTCCTCGGGCAGCCCAATCCGAACCAGGGCCGTAATCTGGAGCAGGAGTTGAAGACAAAGGCCGAGTTCCAGAAGGCGCTCGCCGACTCGTTTGCCCTCTGCGACAAGGCCATTGGCGGCCTGACGGACCAGAACGCGATGGAACTCGTCCGCCAGGGTCAGGGAGAAATCGCCCGAGCCGCGCTCGTCGCGAACGTGGTGAGCCACAGCAACGAGATGTACGGGACAGGCGCGGTCTACATGCGGGCCAAAGGCATGGTGCCGCCGTCCACGGAGCGTGCGGCGGCCGCCCAGCAGGGGAGAGGTGCCACGCCCGGACAGTAAGGGATGACCGAGTGCGGCCCGGCCCGGTCCGATGTGTCGGGCCGGGCACTCCGGTCGCAGCCCTCGCCCCCTGCCTCGCTCCTCGGCTGCGCTCCCTGGCCTCGGACCTCCGTCAGCCTATGCGGCGGTTGGCCCCTGTGCCTTCCCCGGCGACCGCGCAGCCCACCAGAAAGAAGGCGGTCACGCCCTGGACGACCTGCGGTGTGATGCCCGACTCAAGGTGCGCGGCATTGTGGACGGCGAGCGCCTGCAGCCCCAGCATGGCGCCAATTGCCACGGCGAGGCCGCCGGGTATCCGGACCCGGACGAACGCCGCCGCGAGAATGAGCAGGAGCCCGAAACCGATCAGGCCGAGCTCGGCCCAGAACTCCACCTGGGCGCCTTGCATCAGGTCGGACACGGCCCACGCGACCGAGTAGGTTCCGTAACCGAACATGCCCAGGGTGGCGACCGTCAGCACGCCCAATATTTGCACAATGGGCGTTCGCCGATCTGGAGGGTCGCGCCACAATAAGACGATGGCTCGTACTGGACGCCCACGTGTCCTCGAATCCCGCCCGCCCGCGCATGTGCCCGTACGCGGCACACTCGTGCTCATTCACGCCTTCCCGGTGAATGCCCGCTTCTGGGAGGCGCAGCTCGGCCTGGCCAACGAGGGCTGGCACGTGCTGGCTCCGCACCTTCGCGGCTTCGGCGAGGCGGAGGGCGGCACCGCTGCCGACACCCGCATTGACGATTATGCGTCCGATGTCGAAGCACTGCTTGCGGAGCGGGGCGTGGGCAGCGCGGTGATCGGTGGCGTCTCGATGGGCGGATACACGGCGTTCGCGCTCTACCGCCGCGCCCCACAGCTCGTACGGGGCCTGATCCTCGCTGACACCCGGGCCGAAGCGGATCCGCCCGGGGCGCGCCCGAACCGTCTGCGCCTGATCGACGCGGCCCGGGTCGGGGGCGTGTCGGCCGTCGCAGACGAGATGGTGCCGAAGCTGCTCGGCGCGACCACCCACGCACGCCGGCCAGACGTGGTGGCCGCTGTCCGCGCGCTGATAGGCGAAAGCCATGCGGACGCGCCGATTGGCGCCCTGCACGCACTGATGACCCGGCCCGACTCGACACCGCTGCTCGGCTCGATCACCGTGCCGACGCTCGTCATCGTCGGCGACGAAGATGAGCTGACTCCTCCCGCACTGAGCGAGAAGATCGCCCGCGGCATTCCCGGCGCGCAACTCGTGACCATTCCAGGCGCCGGCCACTTCCCGAATCTCGAGCGACCGGAGGCGTTCAACGCCGCGGTCGTTGCCTTCCTCAGTCGCCTGTAGTCACAAGCCACAGGTGGGAGACACGTGACGATGCAGAACACCCGTGCCCGGGTCGTACGCGCGGCTGCGCTGGCGGCCGGGCTGCTGCTGGCCCCGGTGATACCGCACGCGCAGGACGCCTCGATCGAGACGCGACGACAGACGCTCGACCAGTTGCTCGACCTGAACGTGCGCGATGGATTCGTCTACTACCGCGCGTTGAAGTCGGAGCACGCCAGGCTGGACGGCTTCGTCGCGTCACTGGCGACGGCGTCGCTCGACACCGCGTCGCCGCAGGAACAGGTCGCGTTCTGGCTGAACGCGTACAACGCGATCGTGCTGAAGACGGTTGTCGATCACTACCCGATTCCGACCCGCACGCGCGACTTTCCTCCCGGCAGCATCCGGCAGATTCCCGGTGCGTTCGAACGGGCGACGTACCGGGTGGCCGGGCGCACGCTGACCCTGGATCAGCTCGAGCAGACAGTACTGCCGACCTTTCACGATCCGCGCCTCTTCTTCGCCCTGGGCCGCGGTGCGGTCGGCAGCGGCCGCCTGCGCAGCGAGGCCTACGCGCCGGAGAAGCTCGATCAGCAGCTCGCGGAAACCGCTGCCGAGTGCGCCAGCCGCAGCCAGTGCGTACAGGTGGACTCGGGTGCCAACGTGATGCGCGTCAGTTCCGTCTTCTCCTGGCGCCGCGACCAGTTCGTGGCGGCCTACGCCGATCGCGCCGGCGTCGGGTTCGCCGAACGCAGCCCGATCGAACGGGCCGTGCTGGCCTTCATCGACCCGCGCATGCTGTCGGGCGAGCGCGAGTTCCTCAATCGCAACCAGTTCCGGCTCGAGTACCTGCCGTTCGACTGGTCGCTCAACGACCTGACCGGCCGGGGAGACCGGTAACCGATGCAACTGGACCTTGCAGACAAGGTGGCCATCGTGACCGGCGGCAGCCGCGGGCTGGGGCTGGCCAGCGCCCGTGCGCTGGCCGCGGAGGGATGTCGGGTGGCGGTGTGCGCGCGCGGCGAAGCCAGGCTGCTGGAAGCGGCCGACACCCTCCGGAGCCTGGCGCTCGACCCGGCTCACATCCTGCCGGTCGTGGCTGACGTGTCCACCACCGACGGCGTCGAGCGCGTGGTCGCCCAGACCGTGCAGGCCTTCGGGCGGCTCGACATCCTCGTGAACAACGTCGGAGTGGCGCGCGGGACGAGCATTACCGAGACTGCTGATGCCGAATGGCAGGAGGCGCTCGATCAGACGTTGTTCCCGGCCATCCGCATGTCTCGGCTGGCGGTCCCGCACATGCGGCGCCAGGGCGGCGGGTCCATCGTCATGGTGGCGTCGATCTGGGGGCGGGAGTCCGGCGGGCGGATGACGTACAACGCCGTGAAGGCCGCCGAGATCAGCCTCGCCAAGTCGATGGCGCAGCAGCTCGCTCGGGACAACATCCGGGTCAACAGCGTGGCACCCGGCTCGATCCTGTTCCCGGGGGGCTCGTGGGACAAGCGCCAGAAGGACGATCCCGCGGGCATTGCGGATTTCGTGGCGCGTGAACTGCCGTTCGGTCGTTTCGGCCGAGCCGACGAGGTCGGCACCGTGGTCGCGTTCCTGGCGTCCCCCCGGGCCAGCTGGATCAGTGGCGCGAGTGTGCCGGTGGACGGGTGCCAGTCGAGATCCAACATCTGATCGCCCGCTTCGGGCACCCGACGCACCCGGCACGGGCGTCTCACACCCGCACGGTGCGCCCCGGCCCGGTGACGTGCACGGTGGGGACGTCCTGCCCACTCAGCGTCCGGCCGGGCGCCGCGCGAACACGACTTGGTACACAGGAAGCCCCGCGAGGATCACCGCGAACGTGGCGGCCGTGGCGATGGTGTCGTTGACCAGGGCGTTGACGAGGAAGCCCGCTGCCGCGACGAGGAACAACAGTGGCACGAAGGGGTAGCCCGGCACCCGGTAGGGCCGCGGCAGGTCAGGCTTGAGGCGACGCAGGCGCATCAGTCCCGCCACGCACAGCGCGTAGAACGGCCAGATGGCGATGACGAAGGTATCGGTCAGCGCCTCGAAGCTCCGGCTGAAGACGAGGATCAGCGAGAGGCCCGCGGTGAGGACGATCGCCACGTGCGGGGTCTTGTAGCGCGGGTGCACTCGCGCAATCGCCCGGAAGAACAGACCGTCCTCGGCCATGGCGAAGAACACGCGCGTGGACCCGAGGAAATCGGCGTTCAGTGCCCCGAACGTGGACAGGGCCACGAGCGCGGATACCATCACGGTGCCCGCACGGCCAACGAGCGCAGTCATCGTGTCGGCGGCCACCAGCGGTGAGGCAGCGATGCCCGGTGCGGAGAGCACCCGCAGGTACCCGATGTTCACCAGCACGTAGGCGACGACGACGCCCAGCGTGCCGTAGACGATGGCCAGCGGCAGGGTCCGCTGCGGATCCTTCACCTCGCCTCCCGCAAAGGACACGTCACCGAAGCCGTCGTACGCCCAGAGCACGCTGACGAGCGCCAGGCCAAAGCTGCCGATGGTCACTGGTGGGATGGCCGCGTTCGCCGTCGCCGCCGTCGCGGCCTCGGCCCCGCCGCCGAGCAGGAGCGCGGCGCCGCCAAGCGCGACGATCGCAACGAACTTCGCGCTGCTCGACAGGTTCACGATCGCGGCGCCGATGCGCGCGCCGAAGATGTTGGCCGTGGAGGCAACCACGATCGCCGCCGCTGCGGTGAGCTGCGCCTGAAGCGCATGCTCGACCGGGTCGATGCCCAGCATGCGGAGCGAGTACTGCCCGCAGGCCAGGGCAATCCCGCCGATCGCCGACGCGCGCAGGACAACGAGCTGCGTCCAGCCGAAGAGGAAAGCGGTGCGGCGCCCCCAGGTCTCGCGCAGGTACGCATAGTAGCCGCCCGATTCCGGGAAGAGCGCCGCGAGTTCGGCCAGCGACAAGGCACCGGCGAGTGCCAGCAGACCGCCCACCACCCACAACGACAGGAACGCCGTCGGCTCGGCGACCTTCTGGGCCACGCCTGCGGGCGAGCGGAAGATGCCGGACCCAATCGTGATCCCGATCACGATCGCCGTGGCGCTGCCGAGCCCCAGCGTGCGCGGAAGTCGCTCAGAGGGTGGTTGCACCTCGGCAGTATAGACAGTTCGGCGCCAAAACCAACCGCATCAGCTGGGCGGCAGCTGGTTGTTCTGCGCTGCCGCACGTTCGGTGAGGCGCGTCAGCGTCGAGGGCGCCCACGGGGAGAGGCTCTGCCAGCCGCTGTGCGCGTCGGTGCCGGCGGCCGGATCCGGTTCGGGCAGTACCGACGCGTTGGCCATTGCCATCGCGGACGCCACCAGTTCGGGCGCCACCGCGTTGGCGACAATCGCGACCCTGGCGGGGAGCGTGATCACCAGCTCGGGGTCTCCATGGCGCGCCGCGTCCAGGATCTGCGCGGCGGCACGCCTGCCGTCGATGGACGCCACCGGGATCGAGTCGAAGAGCGTGAACCATGTGAACTCGTCCCGGTGGCGCCCCTTGAACCACGCGTTGAACGGGGAGCCGGTCCGCATCATGCCCGGGCAGACCGTGGTCACCAGGATGTGCTCGCGGGCCAGCTCGGCCCGCAGCGAGTCGCTCAGGCCGGAGAGGGCGAACTTGCTCGCACAGTAGGGCACGAGGTGCGGTACGCCGATCCGGCCGCCGATCGAGGAGATGTTGACGATGCGCCCGCCGCCCTGCCGGCGCATGGCCGGCAGCACCGCCAGGATGGTGTGCAGCGGACCCCAGAAGTGCACGTCCATCGCCTCGGTGAAGTCGGCGTGCGTCATGTGTTCGATCGGCCCCACCTTCATCACGCCCGCGTTGTTCACCAGCAGGTCGATGCGTCCATGGCGCCCGAGCGTCTCGCGGATGAGCGCTTCAGCCTGGTCGCGGACACCAACGTCGCAGACCATCACGTGTGCCTGCCCGCCGCCGCTCGCGAGGTCGTCCTGTGCCCGTGCAAGTTCCGCCTGGTCCCTCGCCGCGAGGACCACCGTGGCGCCTTCCTCCGCGAGCTGGCGGGCGAGCAGGAGGCCCAGGCCGCGAGATCCGCCCGTGATCACGGCGACACGGCCCTTGAAGGTCAGGCGCCTGGTCTCGCGCAGGCCGCGCGCCAGCAGGGCGCCGCCGAGGGCGAGGGCGCCTGCTGCCAGAGCTGTCTGTTGTGTTTTGGTCATGGGGGAGTGCGGGAGCAACCTGCGTTCCGCAGTGGACGGCCGGCCCCTTCGCGCCACGGCCCTGCACATCCCGCCTGCCGGGGGCGCTTGATCGCGGTTCGAATGCGCTGCTACGATTTCGAGGAATTTTCGCCCGGCAGGACGCGGCTCGGCGGCCGACCGGCTGAGGCCGTCAGGTGCCATGAACGAACTCACCACGACCGACCGCCAACTCCAGCGACCCGGGCGTGACGGCGCCCTCGATGCCGCTCTCGATCGGCTCGCGCCAGGCCGCGTGCCGGACCGCCCCGACAACCCCGACGGACACGTCACGGCGGTGCGTCGCCTGCCGGCTGTGGCGGCCGACTACGCGCCCTACCCGGAGGCGCTGGACCCGCGCCTGAAGCAGGTGCTGCAGTCGCGCGGTATCCACCAGCTCTACACCCACCAGGCCGCGGCGATCGAGCACGCGCTCGCCGGGCGCAACGCCGTCGTCATCACGCCGACGGCGTCCGGAAAGACGCTCTGCTACAACGCGCCCGTACTGCACGCGATCCTGCAGGACCCGTCCAGCCGCGCGCTGTACCTGTTCCCGACCAAGGCGCTCGCGCAGGATCAGCTCGCCGAGCTGCAGGCCATGTGCGAGTCGATTGCAGCCACGACCGACGAGCAGGTCGGCGTGTTCACCTACGACGGCGACACGCCGCAGGACGCCCGCCGTACCATCCGGGCACGCGCCCACCTGGTCTTGAGCAACCCGGACATGGTGCACTCGGGCATCCTGCCGCACCACCCGCGCTGGGCGAAGCTTTTCGAGAACCTCCGCTACGTCGTCATCGACGAGCTGCACGCCTATCGGGGCGTCTTTGGCAGTCATCTCTGCAACGTGCTGCGGCGGCTCCGGCGCATCTGCCGGCACTACGGCTCCGATCCCGTATTCCTGTGCTCGTCGGCCACGATCGCCAACCCGCAGGAGCTCGCCGAGCGGCTCACGGAGCGGCCTTTCGAGGTGGTCGAGCGCAGCGGGGCGCCGCGCGGCGAGAAGTTCTTCATTTTCGTCAACCCGCCAGTCGTCAACCAGCAGCTCGGAATCCGGCGCTCGTACCTGAGCGAAACGCGGCGTGTCGCGGCCGAGTTCCTCAAGCGCCAGCTGCAGGTGATCGTGTTCGCGCAGAGCCGCCTGTCGACGGAGATCCTCACGACCTACCTCAAGGACGACTTCGAGTCGCCGCCGGGTGAGCCCGAACGGATACGCGGATATCGCGGGGGCTACCTGCCGCTGCGCCGACGCGAGATCGAGAAGGGGCTGCGTGAGGGGGCCGTGCGTGCCGTGGTGTCGACCAACGCACTCGAACTCGGCATCGACATCGGTGCCCTGGACGTCGCGGTCCTCGCGGGTTATCCGGGAACGATCGCGGCGACGTGGCAGCGCGCCGGTCGCGCCGGGCGCCGGGCGACCCGGTCTGCTTCGGTGATGGTGGCGAGCAGTGCCCCGCTCGACCAGTTCATCGTGCGCAATCCCTCGTATTTTTTCGACGCGTCACCGGAGCGCGCACTCATCGATCCCGACAACCTGCACATCCTCGTGGATCACGTGAAGTGCGCGGCCTTCGAGCTGCCGTTCACGGCGTACGAGCAGTTCGGACGCCACGACCTGCAGGAAGTGCTCGCCATCCTGGCCGAGCAGGGTCTCGTGCATCGGACGGGCGGAAGCGACGACCTCGATGCCCCGTCAGACGATGGGCAGTGGAACTGGACGAGCGAGTCGTACCCGGCCGACGCCGTCAGCCTGCGTTCCGTCTCGTCGGACAACTTCGTCATCGTCGACACGACTCATGAACCACGAATCATCGGCGAGACCGACTTCACGAGCGGCCCGGCCACGCTCCACGAGAAGGCGATCTACATCGTCGAAGGCGCGCTGTACCAGGTAGAGCGCCTGGACTTCGAGGGGCGGAAGGCGTTCGTCAAGTCGGTGGACTGCGACTACTACACCGACGCGATCACCTACAACCGCGTCACGATCATCGATACGTTCTCCGACGCGCCGGCGATTCCGGCGCATGGCGAGGTGCACGTCGTCTCGCGGGTCGTGGGGTTCAAGAAGATCAAGTTCTACACGAACGAGAACATCGGGTCCGGCGAGCTCGATCTGCCCGAGCAGCAGATGCACACGACCTCGTACTGGCTCACGATCCCGGATACCCTGATGCACGTGCTGCCCTTCGCCACCGACGACCGGCGCGACGGCATCGTGGGTCTCTCGTTCGCCATGAAGCAGGTGGCGCAGCTGCTGCTGATGTGCGACGCCCACGACATCGGCATCTCGATCGATACCGAGGAGCAGAGTCCCCGCATCTTCGTCTACGACAACTACCCGGGGGGCATCGGGTTCAGTGCGCCGCTGTTCCGCCTGCACGACGAACTGCTCGAGGCCACGCGCCGGCTGATCGCTGAATGCCCGTGCGAGCACGGCTGCCCGGGGTGTGTCGGCCCGGTCGGCAACACGGGGCCGCTGGCCAAGACGGCGGCCTTGCGGATCCTCGAACTGCTCCTCGCCGAACGGATTGCGGCATGACGATCGATCCGGGTCGGCTGCGCGATCGACTGCGCGGCATCGTCGGCGCGTCGCCCAGGCCACGCGTTGACGGTTCGGTCGGCGTGCCGGTTCCACCTGTGTCCGGGGGCGATCCGCCGGCCTGTGCGGCACCGGGAGGGCCGATCGGCACGGACGCGACAACGCTCGGAACGGCTGCTGCGGCAGTGCGCCCGACGGTAACGGGCCCGACGGCAAAGGGCCCGGCGTCGGCGGCGCGCGTGCTGGGAGGCAACTGGCGTGGGGAGGGGGACGCGCGGTCGTTCGTCGTCTCCCGGCGGTTCGAGGCCGACTGGCGGCACGGGCGGCTGCGTATCGGCGACCTGGCAGAGCGGTTCGCCGGAGCGCAGCGCGCGGCGGGATTGCTGTCGGCCGGGGTGCCTCGCGTGCCCTTCGTGTTCTTCGACCTCGAAACGACAGGACTCAGCGGCGGTGCCGGGACGCATGCCTTCCTGGTCGGGTGCGCCCGGTTCGAGCCCGACGGGGCATTCCTCGTCGAGCAGCACCTGATGACCGACTACGCCTCCGAGCGCGCGATGCTGACCGGTGTGGCCCGCGACCTCTCGACCGCGGGCGCGCTGGTCACCTTCAACGGCAAGTCATTCGACGCGCCGGTCATCGAGACGCGCTACCTGTTCCACCGCCTGGAATCGCCCTGCTCGACGCTTCCGCACGTCGACGTGCTGCACCCGGCCCGGCGCTTCTGGGGGGGCCGCTCCGAGGGAGGATGTTCGCTGACGTCTCTCGAGCATCCGCTCCTGGGGGCTCGCCGTGTGGGCGACGTCCCCGGGTTCGAGATCCCGGCGCGCTACTTCCAGTTCATCCGGTCGGGTGATGCCCAGCCGCTGGCCGACGTGTTCGAGCACAACCGTCTCGACCTGCTCTCGCTTGCCGGGCTCACGGTCAGGCTGCTCGTGCTCGTGGCCGAAGGAGCCGGCGCCACCGACGATCCGTGCGAGGCGCTGGCGCTCGGACGGGTGTACGGGCAGGCGACCGACTGGCACCGGGCGGAGGCGGCGTACGAACGAGCGCTCGAGCTGGTGGCACGGGCGGATGTGGCTCGGCGGCTTCCGGGTGCAGTGATGGACCGCTCGTCCGTGCTGGCGGCTGTGCGGGTCGACGCTCTGCGTGCCCTCGCGGTTGGGGCGAGGCGCCTCCGGCAGTTCGACGCGGCGGCCGCACGATGGAGACAACTGCTCGAGACACCGGGTTGCCCGGTGGCGGTCAGACGCGAAGCCACCGAGGCGCTGGCAATCCACCACGAGCACCGGGACCGCGACCTGGAAGCGGCGAGGAGTTTTGCGTTGAAGGGGCTGGAGATGGGGACGGAGAGGGCGTGGGGCGATGCCGCACGGCATCGCCTCGCACGCATCGAACGGAAGCTGGTCAGCGAGCGGCCGCTGTTCCCTTCTTCGCCTTCGCAGCCGCCTTGCGGCTCTCCGACGTCTGGACCCCGAACTTCTTCGTGAAGCGCTCGACGCGGCCTTCCGTGTCGATCAGCTTCTGCCGTCCGGTGAAGAACGGGTGGCAGTTCGAGCAGATTTCGAGGTGCAGCTCCTGCTTGGTGGACCGGGTGTGCCAGGTCGCGCCACAGGCGCAGCGGGCCTCGACGTCGTGATACTTGGGGTGAATACCTTCCTGCACAGCGAACTCCTTGGCGTTCCGTGGAAACCGTAAGTATACACCCATCACCGCTCCCAGCGGTGAAGCCGCAGGGCTTCGTGCGTCCGCGGGGGGAGGCGCTGGCCGTCGCTGGCCGCAAGGTTCCTGTCCACGTGTCCCGGCCTGCGCATGCCCGGGATCGTGGTCGACACCGCCGGATTCTCCAGGATGAAGCGCAGCGCCAGCTCGGGCAGATCCATCCCTTCGGGGATCAGCATCTCGAGCCGGTCGACCCGGTCGAGCGTCTCGTTGAGCCGCTCCGGTGAGAAGTAGGTGTTCCGCCAGTCCCCGTCGGGCCAGCGCGACGTGCGCGTCAGCGTGCCGGTCAGGCTGCCCTCGTCGAAGGGCACGCGCGCGATGACCGCGATCCCGTGGGTCCGGCAGTAAGGGAACAGCACGTCCTCCGGCGCCTGGTCGAAGATGTTATAGACCACCTGGACGCTGTCGATCAGCCCGGTCTCGAGCGCCTTCAGCACGTTGGTCGGCTCCCAGCGGTTGACGCTGATGCCGAACGCCCGGACGAGTCCCTCGTCCTTCAGCGCGCGCACGGCCCGCTGCCACCCCTCGTCCTCTGCCCAGGCATCGTCCCAGACGTGGAACTGCTGCAGGTCGATCGCCTCTGCGTCGAGGTTGCGGAGGCTTTTCTCGGTGAACTCGCGGATGTGGCCCTCAGGGTAGGTTTCGCTCGCCGGGTATTCGGGCTTTGCGGGCCACTGCATGTTGCGGGGCGGGATCTTGGTTGCGATCCGCATGGGTGCGTGCGGATAGCGTCGCCGCGCTTCGGCCAGCAGCTGCTCGCTTCGGCCCCGGCCGTAGGCCCAGGCGGTGTCGAAGAACGTGCACCCCTGCACGATGCTGCGTCCGAGCGCTTCCAGCGATTCCTCGTCGTCGGAGCCGGTCCACCCGGCCATGCCCCACATCCCGTATCCGATTTCGGAGACCTGCCAGCCGGTGCGGCCGAAGACGCGGTACTGCATGCAGTCGATGTTACAGGGGCTGACGCGGGAGTGGGAGGAAGGGTACGTCGGAGGGTAGGACGACCACGAGAGGTCCCGTCGAGGACCACTCGTGGTCGGGAGCGGCGATCAGCCGCGCCGGCGGAAGCGCATGCCGACGCCGACCAGGCCCGTGCCCAACAGCCGCATCGACGCGGGCTCTCATCTGCCGCAGCGGTGGGTGAGCCGGATGGCCACCAGACCCCGCACGTCGAGGCTCTCGCGCGACTCCTCGAAGTAGCAGGTCTCTGCTGACCAGCTGTCCGTCGCCGGATCGATCTCGGTGGTCCGGAACACCGTCACGGTGGGGACGGTCATTCCGCTGAGCCTCGACAGGATCGCCTTGCCGGTTGCGGCATCTCCTGCGTACAGCATGTTCTCGCCCGCGAGCGCCGACGCGGCGAGCTGGTCGAGCCACCAGACATCGGTGACAACCTGATGGTCCCTGGTGAGAGATGCGGCGACGAAGTCCACAAGCCGGCCATGTACGAGCTTGGAACCACGCAGGCTGCGGTACGCGGTCCGCTGCACCCACACCGTCGCCACCACGAGCGCGACGGCGATGGCCACGGCAAGCGGCTGCCGGCGCAGGATGGACGTTCCGCGTACGCGCGGCTCAGTGGAGACGAGCGGCTGCACCATGTCGGCGGCGAGGATCGCGAGCGGCACGTACGCGAAGAGCAGGTACCGGGGCCCCCACTGCCCGCCTCCGTCGTTCGGAGCGGTGAGCCACACGAGCGTGATGGTGAGCCCGGAGAGCAGCCACAGGAAGCCGCGTTCGCGCCGTTCGGAGTTCACACCCAGGGACAGCAGTGCCGCGATCGATGCGGTCGACACGCTCCAGAGGCTGGCGGCATTCGCCGGGCCGCGGATCGTCCACATCGACGGCTCCAGCCACACGCGTGCGAGGTGCACCCGCAGGCCGAGCCACCCGCTGCTCATGAGGCCCGCGTTCGCGGCGATGTGGCCCGGTACGGGCGAGCCGTCGTGCAGTAGTGCGTACAGGATGCTTGGCGCCACCGCCACACCCGCTCCGGCCGACGCCGTCACCAGCGCCGCCCAGGAGGGGCGGAGCACCAGCAGACGCGAGGCCGCCGCCGCGGACACCACGAACCATCCGGATTCGGGGCGCAGCAGCACCGCGAGGCCGAACAGGAGTCCTGCACCGAACGCGGGCATGAGAGGGCCGCGTGACCCGGGGTGCCGCCGAGCCCCACGGAGCAGCAACGCGAGCCCTGCCGTGGCGGCTGCCAGCGCCGGCGTGTGCTCCCAGAACTCCAGCGCATAGGGCAGCCAGGGAGTGCCGAACGCGGCCACGAGCACGACCACGACCGCGTCTCGCACCGGGTCGAGGGTCCGCGCGAGCCAGGCCGTCGCGGCGAGCAGCGCAATGAAGGCCGCGGCCGGCAGGACGTACAGCCCTCGCACCCCGAACAGCGACAGCGGGACGGCCGATACGAGCGGGAACAGCTCCGAGGTCACCGCGTGCGCGTGGGTCCCGTGGACCCTGAAGAACGGTTCGATGTGCGGGACCGGTTCGTCCCCGAGGCGTGGCAGGGGAATGCTGAGCGGCGACGAGGGGCGGGCGATCGCCTCGCGGGCGGCGATCAGCTTCACGCCGGGGTCGCCGACGAAGAAGGTGTCAGGGCGAAGCGACGCGGCGAGCGCGGCGAGTGCGACCGAGAGGGCAGCGAGGGCGAGGAGGAACCGGTGTCCCATGCGCAGCGTCGGTGGCCTGATGAAACGGGCCGCCTGACACGGGTCGGGTCGTCCGACCTGCATCAGGCTCAGGCGGGGTTCGGGGCCCCGCGCCAATGACGCCGGCGGCTACTTGCCGGCGGACATCGACGCGAGGAAATCCTGGTTCGTCTTCGTCTTGCCCATCTTGGAGAGCAGGAGTTCCATGGCCTCGACGGGTGAGAGCGGCGTGAGCACCTTCCGCAGCACCCACACCCGGTTCAGGTCCTCCTTCGGCAGCAGCAGTTCCTCCTTGCGCGTGCCGCTCTTCTGGATGTCGATCGACGGGAACACCCGGCGGTCCGTCAGCTTGCGATCGAGGTGGATTTCGAGGTTGCCGGTGCCCTTGAACTCCTCGAAGATCACCTCGTCCATCCGCGATCCGGTATCGATCAGCGCGGTGGAGATGATGGTCAGCGAACCACCCTCCTCGATGTTGCGCGCCGCCCCGAAGAAGCGCTTCGGGCGCTGGAGTGCGTTGCTGTCGACGCCGCCCGACAGTACCTTTCCCGACGGCGGCACGATGGTGTTGTAGGCGCGGGCCAGGCGCGTGATCGAGTCGAGCAGGATGACCACGTCCTTCTTGTGCTCGACGAGGCGCTTGGCCTTCTCGATCACCATCTCGGCCACCTGCACGTGCCGCTGCGCCGGTTCGTCGAAGGTGGACGACACCACCTCGCCGCGCACCGAGCGCTGCATGTCGGTGACCTCTTCCGGCCGCTCGTCGATCAGCAGGACGATCAGGTAGACCTCGGGGTGGTTCTTCGTGATGCTGTTGGCGATGTTCTGCAGCAGCATCGTCTTGCCCGTGCGGGGCGGCGCGACGATCAGGCCGCGCTGTCCCTTGCCGATCGGCACCATCAGGTCGAGCACACGCGCGGACAGGTTCTCGGCGTCGGTTTCGAGCAGGATGCGGTTCTGCGGGTAGAGCGGCGTGAGGTTCTCGAAGAACACCTTCTCGCGCGCCTTCTCCGGCGGCTCGAAGTTCACCGCTTCGACCTTGATCAGCGCGAAGTAGCGTTCGCCTTCCTTGGGCGGTCGGATCTGGCCCGACACCGTGTCGCCGGTGTGCAGGTCGAACTTGCGGATCTGCGACGGCGACACGTAGATGTCGTCGGGACCGGGCAGGTAGTTGTAATCGGGGGCCCGCAGGAAGCCGAAGCCGTCGGGCAGCACCTCGAGCACGCCTTCGGAGAAGATGAGGCCGCTCTTCTCGGCCCGCGCCTTCAGGATCTCGAAGATGAGCTCCTGCTTGCGCATGCCGGTGGCGCCAGGCACGTCGAGCTGCTTGGCGATCTTGGTGAGCGCGCCGACGCTCATGTCCTTGAGCGTCGCCAGATCGATGCGCTCGATCTTCTCCGGCTTTTCACCCCTGGGCGGGGCGGGGGCGTCCGCGGGGGCCTGTCCGTTCCCCTTGCCCTGGGGCTGCTGTGCGTTGGCTACGGCTGTCGGCTGTTCGCCAGCCTGTCGATCAGTTTCCACAGTTCGTCCAGTCCTTCGCCCGTCACCGCCGAGACCGGCAGCACGGCGACTTCAAACACGGATTCGAGTGCCTTCAGCGCGCGTATCCGTTCTCCACGCGCCAGCTTGTCGACCTTCGTTCCCACCACGGCGGCCCGCGCCGCGCTTCGCTGTATCCACTGCCACGCCGCCCGATCGCTGGCCAGCCCCGGGTGGCGGGTGTCCACCAGCAGGAGCGCGGTTGCGTGCTCACGGGCGAAGTACGCAGCCGTCAATGCCTCGAAGTCGTTCGAGCCGCCCCGCGCGTAGCCGTACCCCGGGAGGTCCACCAGGTAGAACGGCGGCGCGGCTCCGCGCGCGACCCGGAACACGTTGCCCAGCCTGGTCTTGCCCGGCGCGGCGCTGGTGCGCGCGACCTTCTGCCGGACGAGCGCGTTGATCAGACTCGACTTCCCGACATTCGACCGGCCGACCATCGCGACTTCCGGCAGTCCATCCGTGGGAAAGTCCCGCGGGCCCGCGGCGCTGACGATGAATTCGACGGAGATCTTCAAGGGTCGGGAAGGTCAGGTGGGCCGGGTACGTCGGGTGGGCCGTTCCGACCCGACCTGCCTGACCTACCCGGCCTCTCCACTCGGACTAATGCGTGATGGTGTCGTCGGAGAGATCGACCGGTTCGGCCTGCGGCTCGGCGGGCAGGCGGCCCGCCAGCGGTTCCGCCAGCGCGATCTTCAGGACTTCGTCCATCGTCTGCACGAGGTAGACGTTGAGCGTATCCAGCACGTTCTTCGGGATGTCCGCCAGATCCTTCTCGTTGTCCTTCGGCAGGATGATGTTCGTCACGCCGGCGCGATGGGCCGCCAGCACCTTCTCCTTCACGCCCCCAATCGGCAGCACCTTGCCGCGCAGGGTGATTTCGCCGGTCATCGCAACGTCCTTGCGCACCGGCACGCGCGCGAGCGCCGACACCAGGGCCGTGGCCAGCGTGATGCCCGCCGAGGGTCCGTCCTTCGGGATTGCACCCTCAGGCACGTGCACGTGGATGTCGTTCTTGCGGTTGAACTCCTTGGGGAGCCCGTACTCGTCGGCCTTGGTGCGCACGAAGCTCATCGCCGCCTGTGCCGACTCCTGCATGACGTCCCCGAGCTTGCCGGTGAGCGTCAGCTTGCCGCGGCCCGGCATGAGCGTCGCCTCGGTGACCAGGATTTCGCCCCCGACCTCGGTCCACGCCAGCCCGGTTGCGATGCCGATTTCGTTCGTCTCCTCGGCCATCTGGCTGCGGTAGCGCGGCACCCCCAGGTACTGGGTGACCTTCTCGGGCGTGATCGCCTCGGAGAAGCTGATGCCCTCCACGACGACCTTGCGTGCGACCTTGCGGCAGATCGAGGAGATCTCGCGCTCCAGATTGCGCACGCCGGCCTCGCGCGTGTAGCGGTTGATGACCGTCTGCAGCGCTTCGTCCGTGAAGGTGATGTTGTCCTTCGTCAGCCCCGCGCCCTCGATCGCCTTCGGCGCCAGGAACCGCTTCGCGATCTCGATCTTCTCGAGCTCCGTGTACCCGGCCAGCTGGAGCACCTCCATGCGGTCGCGGAGCGCCTGCGGGATCGTGTGGAGGACGTTCGCCGTGCAGATGAACATCACGTGCGACAGGTCGTACTCCACGTCCAGGTAGTGGTCGAGGAAGGTGCCGTTCTGTTCGGGATCGAGCACCTCGAGCAGCGCTGCCGACGGGTCGCCGCGGAAGTCCATCGACATCTTGTCGACTTCATCCAGCAGGAACACCGGGTTCATCGTGCCGGCCTTCTTCATCATCTGGATGATCTGGCCCGGAAATGCGCCGATGTAGGTGCGGCGGTGGCCGCGGATCTCGGCCTCGTCGCGTACGCCGCCGAGCGACAGCCGCACGAACTTCCGGTTCATCGCGCGCGCGATCGACTTGGCGAGCGAGGTCTTGCCCACGCCGGGAGGCCCGGAGAAGGTCAGGATGGTCGCCTTCGGCTTCTTGACCAGGGCGCGGACCGCGAGGAACTCGAGGATGCGCTCCTTGATCTTTTCCAGCCCGTAATGGTCTTCGTTCAGGACCGACTCGGCGTGCTTCAGGTCGCGGCTCTCCCGGGTCTTCTTGTGCCACGGCACCGCGATGAGCCAGTCGAGGTAGTTGCGCGAGACCGTCGCTTCGGCCGACATCGGGGGCATGGCCTCCAGGCGCTTCAGCTCCTGTATGGCCTTTTCCTCGACGTCCTTCGGCATCTTGGCCTGCTCGATCTTTTTCTTGAGCTCGTCCACCTCGTTGCCCTTGTCGTCCTTGCGGCCCAGCTCCTTCTGGATCGCCTTCATCTTCTCGTTGAGGTAATACTCCTTCTGCGCCTTCTCCATCTGCTTCTTCACGCGAGACTGGATGCGGCGATCGACCTGGAGCTTGTCCACCTCGATCTCGAGGATGCCGGCGATGCGGTTGAGCCGTTCAAGCGCGGAAATGATCTCGAGCAGGTTCTGCTTCTCGTCCACGCCCACGAGCAGGTGCGCCGAGATCGTGTCGGCGAGCTTGCCGGGGTCATCCACGCGGACGGCAGCGACCATCGCGTCGTAATTCAGGTTGTTGGAGAGCTTGACGTACTGCTCGAACAGCGAGACGACGCGGCTCATCGTGCCTTCCACGTCGCCGCTGGTTTCGCGCTGCTTCGGCAGCACCTTCACCACGACGCGGTAGAAGCCCTTGTCTTCCTTCCACTCGACGGCCCGCGCGCGCTCGACACCTTCCACGAGGACCTTGATGTTGCCGTCGGGCAGCTTCAGGCTCTGGACCACGTTGGCGACGCAGCCCATCGTGTAGATGTCCTCCGGCTGCGGATCGTCGATCGAGGCGTCATGCTGCGCCGCGAGGAAGATGCGCTTGTCCTTCAGGAGCGCGTGTTCGAGTGCCCGCGTGGAACTCGGCCGCCCGATGACGAACGGCATCATCATGTGCGGGAAGACGACCACGTCCCGCAGGGGGACGATGGGGAGGGTCTCGTAGACTTCGAGGGTGTTTTCCATGGGGGGTAACTTGACGAGCTGACTGCTAAGCGCCCGGCGCCCGGGGGCGGGGCCGGACCGCGGGTCGTGTCCCGCGGGGGCCGTCGACCACCGGCGCCGTGGCTACACCGGAGCGGCTGGTCTCAGCCAGCCTTCTCAATGAGCGTAATCGGCTTGTCCTTCGCCATCACGACCTCGCGCGTGATCGTGACCTCGCGAACCTTCTTCTGGTTCGGGACCTGGTACATCAGGTCGAGCATCAGGTCCTCGATGATCATCCGCAGCCCGCGGGCGCCGATCTTCCGCTCGAGGGCCGACTCCGCGATCGCCTCGAGCGCATCGTCCGAAAACCGCAGCTTGACGTTCTCGTACTCGAAGAGCTTCTGGTACTGACGCGTGATGGCGTTGCGCGGTTGCGTCAGGATCTGCACCAGCGCCGCCTTGTCGAGTTCGTGCAGGGTGCCGATGACCGGCAGACGGCCGACGAACTCCGGGATGAGCCCGTACTTGATCAGGTCCGCCGGTTCGAGCTGCTCCAGGGTTGCACCCAGGTCGCGACCCGCCAGCGACTTGACGTCCGCCTTGAAGCCCAGCGTCTTCTTGCCGACCCGGCGCTCGATCTGGCGGTCGAGCCCGACGAAGGCACCTCCGCAGATGAACAGGATGTTCGTCGTGTCGACCTGGAAGAACTCCTGGTGGGGATGCTTGCGCCCGCCCTGCGGCGGCACGTTGGCCACCGTGCCCTCCAGGATCTTCAGCAGGGCCTGCTGGACGCCCTCGCCCGACACGTCGCGCGTGATCGAGGGGTTCTCGTCCTTGCGGCAGATCTTGTCGACCTCGTCGATGTAGATGATGCCCTGCTGGGCCTTCTCGATGTCGCCGCCGGAGGCCTGCAGCAGCTTGAGGATGATGTTCTCGACGTCCTCGCCGACGTAGCCCGCCTCGGTGAGCGTCGTGGCGTCCACGATGGTGAACGGCACGGACAGGAGCTTGGCGAGCGTCTGGGCCAGCAGGGTCTTGCCGGTGCCGGTTGGCCCGATGAGCAGGATGTTCGACTTCGTCAGCTCGATGTCGTTCCGGCTGCGCGGCTGCTTCTGGATTTCGATCCGCTTGTAGTGGTTGTAGACGGCGACGGCGAGCTTCTTCTTCGTGCGCTCCTGCCCGATGACGTACTCGTCCAGGAACTTCTTGATCTCCTGCGGGGTGGGCAGGGACGAGCGCGTGCCCTTGTTCTCGAACCGGTTGTCGTCCGCAATGATGTCATTGCAGACTTCCACGCACTCGTCGCAGATGAAGACCGTCGGGCCCGCAATGAGCTTGCGGACGTCGTTCTGGTCCTTGTTGCAGAACGAGCACCGGAGAACTTCAGTCTCGCCGCTCTTCTTTACCATGGTGGGCTCCTACGCCCTCTTGCGGATGACGTCGTCAATAATACCGTATTCCTTGCCCTGGTCGGCCGTCATGATGTAGTCGCGCTCCGTGTCCTCCTGGATGCGCTTTTCCGGCTGGCCGGTGTGGTGCACGAGGATGCCGTTCAGGCGCTCGCGCATGCGCAGAATTTCGCGCGCCGCAATGTCGATGTCGGTGGCCTGCCCGGCCAGGCCGGACATCAGTGGCTGGTGAATCACGATCCGCGAGTTGGGCAGCGAGAAGCGCTTGCCCTTGGCCCCCGAGGCGAGCAGCACGGCAGCCATGGACGCCGCCTGGCCGATGCAGTAGGTCTGCACGTCGGGCTTGATGAACTGCATCGTGTCGTAGATCGCGAGGCCCGCGGTAATCGACCCGCCCGGGCTGTTGATGTAGAGCAGGATGTCCTTGTCCGGGTCCTCCGCCTCGAGGAACAGCATCTGCGCGATCACGAGGTTCGCGATGTTGTCGTCGATCGGGGTGCCGATGAAGATGATGCTGTCCTTCAGCAGGCGCGAAAAAATGTCGTAAGCACGCTCGCCACGGTTGGTCTGTTCCACCACCATGGGGACGAGCTGCATCCGCGGATCGGGGAGCTGATGGCGCATAGGCGAAAGCGGTTCCGGTGAATCGGCTGTCAGTTGGTCGGGGGAGAAGAAACGCGCGCGGGAAAGTCGTTACTCTCCAGAAATTGTAGCACGCGCCATCACGAAGTCCACGGACTTCTCCCGGCGCAAACCTGCGTAGATACGGGAGATGCCTCCCTCCTTCTCCAGTGAGGCGCGCACCGCCGCGGACGTGCGGCCCGTCCGTTCCGCATATCGGGCGATCTCCTGTTCGACTTCGGCCTCGGTCGCCGCCAGCTGCTCCTTCCGGGCCACTTCGTCGAGCACCAGCGCGCTCGCGACCGCCTCGCGAGCGGCGTCACGCTGGCTCTCCCTGAAGGCGTTCCAGTCGAGCCCGGCCTGCATCGGGTCGATGTTCTGCTGCATCAGCCGGCCCGCGAACTCCTCGAGCCGCCGGTCGACCTCGCGGTCCACCAGCGACGCCGGAATCTCGAACGGCACCCGCGTCGAGAGCTGCTTCATCAGCTGCTCGCGCAGCTGCCGTTCGACGGTGTGCCGGGCCTCGTGCTCCAGGTCGGCCCGGACCCGAGCCCGGAGCGCCTCGAAGTTGTCGAACTCGCCCATGTCCTTCGCGAACTCGTCGTCCAGCTCGGGGAGGGACCGGCGCTTGATCCCCTTCACGGTCACGGCGTACTCGACCGTCTGATTCTGCAGTTCGGCCGACTGATAGTCGCCGGGAAAGGTGATCGAGAATGTCTTGGCGGCGCCGGTCTCGAGGCCCAGCAGCTGCTCGTCGAACCCGGGCGGGTTCGCCTTGGCGCCCAGCTCGATCGCCACGTCGTTGTGCGTATCGCTGGCGCCCTGCGCGTCGGTTCTCGTGATGTCCACGGTGACGATGTCGCCGTCCACCACCCCGCGCCCCTCAATCGTCTCGTAGCGCGCCGCGCGCTCCCGCAGCCGCTGCAGCGCGTCGGACACCGCCTCGTCGGACACGGCGGCAGACGGCCGCGTCAGCGATACCGAGGAGAGGTCGCCGACCTCGAACGGAGGCAGCGTGTCGAACGAGGCCGTGAACGTCATCGGACGCCCGTCCTCGAGCACCACCTCGCGCACGTCGGGCGTGCTCACCGGCTCCACGCCCTTCTCCTGAAGGGCCTCGCCGATGAAGCGGGGTACCAGGTCGTGCGCCACGTCGTGGAGGATCTGCTCGCGGAAGCGCTGTTTGACGACGCGAGACGGCACCTTGCCGGGGCGGAATCCGGGGATCCGCGCCTTTCGTGAGTAGTCGCGCGCGACGCGGTCGATCTCGGCGCTGACCACCTCGCTCGGGATCTCGATGGCCAGGCTCTTGCGGGTTTCGTTGACGTCGACGAGTTCGGCTTTCATTTCGGCTCAGGGGGAATAGTGAGGTGTCCGCGTTGCTGCGGAGGCATGGCGCCGCGCGCGTCCAGACGGGCGCCGTTGGCGTGCCGGCCGGCAACGGTGGTGTCAGATGTCATGGTGGGAGCGGAGGGACTTGAACCCACACGGGCTTCCGCCCACGGGCTCCTAAGACCCGCGCGTCTGCCAGTTTCGCCACGCTCCCGACTCCCGACTCTTAACTGTCCCCTGCACGCGCGGTTTCGTCAATCGGTTTCTCGGTCGACTTTCGCCGTGTGTTCGGGGCCGGCCCATTCGGGCGACTGCGAAGTCCGCGGGCGTGGCCCGCCAGTCTCGGAAGGTTGGTGATGACGTACTCGTCCACCGCTCCGCGCCGTGTGGCCTTGCTGTTCACGGCCCGCCGTGCGGGCACCCGCAGGGCCCTCAGGCCGACAGCGGTTGTATCGGGGTTGCCGTCGTAGAGCGCGGTAATGGACGGCGCGGTGGAGTTGCTCACGAGGACGTGGCACCGCTGCCTCGCGAGCCGGAGCACCATCTGCTGCAGCGCGCGCTGCTCGGCGTCACCGAACCGGGGGGATGTGTACGCCGTGAAACTCGACGTGGCGCTCAGCGCGGCGTAGGGCGGATCGATGTAGAGAAAGTCCCCGCGGCGTGCCTCGGCCTCCGCGTCTCGGAACGTACCCCATCGCAGGTCGACGCCCGGTGCCGACAGCGCATTGGCGACCTGCCGCAGCCGGTCGTCGTCTGCGATGCGCGGCCGAGCGTAGCGCCCAATCGGCACGTTGAAGGCTCCGCTCGCGTTGACGCGGAACAGCCCGTTGAAGCCGGTGCGGTTGAGGTATATCAGCATCGCCGCGAGTTCCGGCGTGTAGGCGATGTTGCCGTCCGCACCGCGCCGCTCCGCCCGCAGCGGGTTGAACCAGCTGTCGCGCACGCGGTAGTAGTGTTCGCGCCCCTCGCGCGCATGACCATCGGCCAGCGTGTGCAGCCCGCGGATGACGGCGTCCACCGACTCGCGCACCGTCTGATAGCACCCGATCAGGTCGGGATTCGAGTCGATGAGGACAATGCGCTTGCCATCGAGACGGCCCTGTTGCCACAGGTCGAAGAACACAGCCCCCGACCCGAAGAACGGCTCGATGTACCCGTCGAAGTGCCGCGGATAGAACTGGCGCAGCGCGGGCAGCAGCTGCCGCTTGCCGCCGACCCACTTGAGCAGCGGCTTCGCCGGGGAGCGTGACGCCATGGCTGCACGATGATGGCACAATCGCCGGATGCGGTGGCGTCTGGGTCTGCTCGCAGCGGCGGTCGGCGCGCTCGTGGCGCCGCTCCCGCCTGACGTGATCGAGCGGGTGTACTCGCGCGGTCTCTTCGCCTGGATCCAGCCGACGATTACCACCGCCTCCAACAGCGTGGCGCTCCCGCTGTTCGACGGGCTGATCGCCGCGCTCGTTCTGGTGGCACTCGCCCTGACGTGGCGCGATCTGCGGCGTGGCGGCTGGCTGCGCGCTGGCGGCCGCCTGATGCTGCGGGTGGGCACGACCGGTGCGGCGCTCTACCTCGTGTTCCTCCTCGCCTGGGGGCTGAACTACCGGAGAACCAGCCTCGAGGCCAAGCTGCCATTCGAGCGCGCCGGCATCTCCTCCGAACAGGCGCTGGCCCTGGCGAGGGAAACGGTTGCGCGGCTGAACCGGCTGCACGGCGAGGCGCATGCCCGCGGCTGGCGCGGCGCCGAGGAGATCGATCGGCGTCTGGCGACGGCGCTGCACGAGGGGGTTCGGGCGATCGGGCATCCCGCGTTCACGGTGCCGGCGCGGCCGAAGCACACCGTGCTCGACTGGTATTTCAGGCGCGCCGGCGTCTCCGGCATGACCGATCCGTTCTTCCTGGAAACACTGCTGCCGAGCACGCTGCTTCCCTTCGAGCGCCCGTTCGTCGTGGCGCACGAGTGGAGTCACCTGGCGGGCTTCACCGATGAAGGCGAAGCCAACTTCGTCGCGTGGCTGTCGTGCCTGCGCGGCGACGAGGGGCATCAGTACAGCGCGTGGCTGTCGATTTACGGGGAGGTGCTGGCGGCGGTGCCCCGCACCAGCCAGGCAGAGCTTGCGCAATTGCTGGCGCAGGGACCTCGTGCGGATCTTCAAGCTATCCGCCTCCGGCTCGCGCGGGAGGTGAGTCCGCGCCTGTCGGCCGCAGGCTGGCGGGCCTACGATCGGTACCTCAAGGCGAACCGCGTCGATGCGGGCACGGCCAGCTACGCTGAGGTCGTGCAGCTGATTCTGGGCACGGGCATCAGGTAAGGGGCTCGGGCCATCAGTCCTCAGTGGTCAGTCCTCAGAGCGCTTCCGGGTATCCTCGGACGTGCCACGATTCAAGCTCACCATCGAATACGCGGGAACGAAGTACAGCGGCTGGCAGATTCAGCAGAACGCACGTACCGTCCAGGGCGAGCTCGACACGGCGGTCCGTCGCGTCACCGGACGCAGGGACTTCGAGCTGTACGGCTCGGGCCGCACGGATGCCGGCGTGCACGCACTCGGACAGGTGGCGCACCTGGACGTCAGCACGTCGCTGCCGGCCGAGACCCTGCGTCGACGCATCAACGACGAACTGCCCGCCGACATCAACGTACTCGCAGCCTCGGTCGTGCCGCACCGGTTCCACGCGCGCCACGACGCGGTGGCTCGCCGCTACGTCTACCAGATCGCCCTCCGGCGGACGGCGTTCGCGAAGCCCTTCGTCTGGTGGGTGAAGGAGCCGCTCGATCTCGGGCGGATGCAGGCGGTCGCCCTCTCCTTCGTCGGTCTCCATGACTTCGGCGCGTTCGCGGCCCAGGATCGTGACGAGGCGGGGGCGTCCACCCGCGTGCTGCTCGAACGGCTCGAGTTCAGCGTGGACGGGTCGCTCGTCCTCGTGGGCGTCGAGGGTTCGCACTTCCTCTGGCGCATGGTGCGACGGCTGGTTGGTGTGCTCGTTGCGGTAGGGCGCGGGGAACTGGACGGCCCCCGTGCGGAGGCCCTGCTCCGCGAACGGTCGGACCTGCCGGCACGGCTCACGGCGCCCGCATCCGGGCTCTTCCTCGACCGTGTCTTCTACCGCGGAGACACGCGTGACCTGCCGTTCCGGCCTGCTACGCCGATCCCTTGAAACGCCCGCCGCCCGGCACCACCTCATCCGCCCCGGGCACGACCTGGCGCACGGCCCGGGCGGAGACCAAGCGGCCTCGCCAGGTCGTCCCGGCTCGTCTGGCCGAGTGGCGCTTCTCCGGCGGCGCCCTGCGTCTGGCCGCCGAACGTGATGCTGCTGCAGTCTTGACACAGGCGTGCCGATATGGTTCTGTACACCCATCGTCATGGTCCGCAACGGTTCCCGCACCCTCGTCGCCACCGCGTCTACCCGGCGGGGAGTCGTGTCGCTGCCGTTGCCGCTAACCCACCTGCTCCTTACGATCGGCAGCCTTTCGCTGCCACGAACGTCTGTCGGGTGATGTAGCCAGCGCCGTCGAACGAACCGCTTCCAGGGGCCATCACCCGCAGGGTGATGGCCCTTTTTCTTTGTGCGTCGGGTTCGGTTGAAGATCGAGCCGCGTGGAGGGAGTCATGAATGTCACGATCACGAGCGAGGGCTATCCGGTCACGACCCCGGATGCCACTGGCGATTCCGGCGACCCGGACGATACCCGCCAGCTGTCTCCGGACGTCGATGATCGCGATCCCGAGGAATCGGGCTACGGCTACGGCGTATAGGCAGGCCGTGGTACGCTTGCGGGCGCCCCGGTGTCCCGGACGTCCCGCGGCTTCAGCAGGCCGCCCGGCCGCGTCCGGGCCTGCATCTGACCTGACTCACGACTGACGAACGACGGAGTTCCTGTGGCTGTGAACGGAAAGGCTCTCGGTGCGCCCACGCGTGTGGCCCTCATGGGGTTCGGCACGGTGGGCCAGGCGGTGGCGCGGATTCTCTGCAGTGGCGAGATGCCGCAGATCCAGCTGACGCACATCTTCAACCGTCAGGTCGACCAGAAGCGCGTGGACTGGGTGCCGGCGTCGGTGGTGTGGACCGAGTCGCCCGAGGACATCATCAACTCCGGCGCCTCGATCGTCATCGAGCTGGTCGGCGGCATCCGGCCGGCCTACGACTGGGTGAAGGCCGCCCTTCAGGCCGGCAAGTCGGTCGTGACGGCGAACAAGCAGCTGATGGCGCACCACGGCGCGGAACTCATCGACCTCGCCCGTTCGAAAGGGCTCGAGGTGCGGTTCGAAGCCTCGGTGGCCGGCGGCATCCCGGTGCTGCGCGCGCTGCAGGAGGGCCTGGCCGGAGACCGCCTGGTGGAGGTGCGCGGCATCCTGAACGGCACGTGTGCCTACATCCTCAGCCGCATGCAGAGCGAGCCGATCTCCTTCGAGGAGTGCCTGGCCGCCGCACAGAAAGCCGGCTACGCCGAGGCGGATCCCAGCGAAGACCTCGACGGCGCGGATGCAGCCGCGAAGCTGGCGATCATCGCGGCCGTCGGCCTGCGGCGTCCCGTGCGCGTCAGCGACATCGCCACGAAGTCGATCCGGCCGATCGAGGCGGTGGATTTCATGTACGCCCGCGAACTCGGGTGCACCATCAGGCAGATCGCGCGCGCGTCGGCGGAGGACAACGGGGCGGTCTTCGCGGCCGTACGGCCGGCACTCGTCCCGCTCACGTCCAACTTCGGTCGCGTCGAAGGCAGCCAGAACCTCGTGACGGTGCGCGGCATCTTCGGTGGTGAGACGTCATTCTCCGGGTTTGGCGCCGGCGGGTCGCCGACAGCGGTGGCCGTGGTGTCCGACGTGCTGTCGGTCGCGAGCCACGGGCCGCTGGCCCCGGCGACGGCCGAACCGATGGAGTACCACCAGGTGCGGGGCGACTTCGTCGCCCCGCACTACGTGCGCTTCACGGTGAACGACAAGCCCGGCATCCTCGCGGCGATCACCGCCGCATACGCGAAGTACGGCATCAACATCGAGGGCGTGCTGCAGTTGCCAAAGTTCCGCCGCGATCGCCTGCCGTTCGTGACCACGCTCGAGGAGTGCCCCGAGTCGGTGCTCGATCGCGCCCTCGCGGAGGTCGCGAAGAACGACTACCACGTGCAGCCGCCGCTCGCGCTGCCCATCTTCGCGTGATGACCCGCGCCAGGACCTTCAGCGAGGTGGTCGAGGCCGAGGGGCACCTCATCGACTCGCAGATCCTCAACGTCGTCTTCGACACGGTCGTGAAGCACAACGCGTCGTTCGACGTGTTGAAGTTCAATATCGGCCGCCGGAACGACGAGCCGTCGTCGATCTCGATGCGGATTTCGGCCGCGAGCGAGGACGAACTCGAGGACGTGCTCGAGGAACTGGTCGCGCTGGGCTGCCGCCTCGCCGACGACCAGGACGCGCTCACCCGTGTCGCAGAGCGCGACGGCTGTGTCGCCGACGACTTCTACTCGACGACCAACCACAAGACGCTGGTGCGCATCGGCGGGCAGTGGGTCGAGGTGCAGAAGCAGCGCATGGATGCGGTCGTCGTGATCGAAGGCGCGGCCGCGTCCTGCCGCAAGCTCCGGGACGTCCGCAAGGGCGACCGCATCGTCTGCGGGGTCAATGGCATCCGTGTCAACCCCGAGTTCCAGGAACGCGATCGCCACGGCTTCGCGTTCATGACGAACGAGATCTCGTCCGAGCGCCGCGTCGAGGTGGGCGTGGCGCGGATCGCCTCGATGATGCAGGAGATCAAGGCGACAGGGGGACGCATCGCCGTCGTGGCTGGCCCGGTGGTCGTGCACACCGGGGGCGGTGCGTACTTCCAGGATCTGGTCAAGGCCGGGTTCGTGGATGTCCTGCTCGCCGGGAACGCGCTCGCCGTCCACGACGTGGAGCAGGCGCTGTTCGGAACATCACTCGGCGTGGACCTGAACACCGGCAAGGCGATCGAAGGCGGCCACCGGCACCACATGCGCGCCATCAACACCATCGCGCGCGCCGGGGGGCTCAAGCCCGCCGTGGAGCAGGGCGTGCTGACCTCTGGCGTCATGTACGAGTGCATCCGCCACAACGTGGAGTACGTGCTCGCCGGCAGCATCCGTGACGACGGGCCGCTGCCCGACACGATCATGGACCTGCGGCTCGCGCAGGACGAGTACGCCGCGAAGCTGGAGAACGTGCGGCTCGTGCTAGCCCTGTCCACGATGCTGCACGGGATTGGCGTGGGCAACATGCTGCCGTCCTGGGTGCGCATGGTCTGCGTGGACATCAACCCGGCGGTCGTCACCAAGCTGGCCGACCGCGGCTCGTCCCAGACGATTGGGATCGTGACCGACGTCGGGCTGTTCCTCCACCGGCTCGCCCAGAAGCTCAGGCCGTAGTCCCGATCGGCGGTGCCCGCGCGGATCGGCCGCGGGCTGTTGCTTCCAAACGACGAACGGCGCGGCCCCTCGAGGGAACCGCGCCGTTCGTCGCGTACAGGCGTGCGGGTGGGCGCGGCCGGGGCCGCGCGTGGCGTCAGTTGCCGGCGGGCTTCTGGGCGAGGAACTTGATCGCCTTCAGCTCGTCGGTGGAGGTCGACAGCTCCTTCTGGCCGACCGGGGTGTTCATCTTGTGCAGGATGAACGCGAGGATGTCCGAGTTCTGCTGGCGGCTCAGGCTGCCCGGAGCGCTCTGCGGCATCGAGATGCGGATGCGCTCGTAGAGGTCGCCGACCGACAGGTCGTTCCAGTTCGACGTGAACTCGCCGCCCGTCAGGCCGGGAGCCATCTCACCACCCGCCAGGTCTGCCCCGTGGCAGCTGGCGCAGTACTGCCCGTACAGCCCTTCACCGCGCTTGGCCTGGGCCTCGGTGTAGATGCCGTCCCACTGAGACTTGCCCCCCTGCGCCGCGACGGTGCCGCGCGCGCCCACGGCGCCAAACGCCATCATTCCCGCAAGTGCCAGAATCGCTACGTTGAACTTCATGTGACCTCACCCGTTCAGGGCCAAGTATGTTGTCAGACCAGTCCAACTATCTTACAAGGTCTGACGGCCGGGCCTCAACGATGGGGCGACGGAAGCCAGACGGGCCCCTCTTTGCCGCGACCCTCCGGAGGCTTCCGCCGAACTCCGGATGCGGCTGCAGTGGGGGCCAGCCGCGCACGGCGCCGCACGATTGCGACGCCTGGGCGGACTGCGCTTCGCGTGCCAACGGTCAAGGCTCCAATTTCGGCCGCGAACTGCCGCACATTGCCGCGCGCCTGCATCGCTGTCATCCATCGATGCCGGCCGCTGAGGGCCTCGTACTCGCCAGGCCGCCCCAAAAAAACGAGCTCGCCGAGACTTCGGTCCCGGCGAGCCCATCCATTCGACGCCCTCAGCAGAGGGGTGACGAGGCTCAGTTGCCGCTGCGCGGCAACTCCGACTGGGGCAGGGCGTAGGCGATGTACTCGCCCGTGTAGTTGCCGCCGCTGACCGCCACGATGATGTACTGACGGCCGCCGATCGAGTAGGTCATCGGCGAGCCGCTGATCGCGGCCGGCATCAGGACCGCGCCGACCTCGTCGCCCGTCTTCTTGTCGTACGCCCGCAGCATCGCACCGCGTGCACGACCGGGCGGCTGCGTGATCTGCGGGTCGCCCGCGACAACGACGGTCTTGGTGACCATGATCCCGACGCTGTTGCCCTGGCCGGTCTTCGGGATGTTCATCCCGCGGAGCAGCGGGTGGTTCCGGACGCTGTCGGGCGTGTCGCCGTGGGGCACCTGGAAGATCATCTTGCCGTTCTGGCTGAGGTCGATGGCCGCAATCACGCCGTACGGCGGCTTCACGATCGGCAAACCTTCAAGCCCTTCGACCAGGGCGAGACGACCGTTGTTTCCCGACCGTCCCGGGATGCCGCCGGCGGGCGCCGGGGCCGGCGTTGCCGGCCGTTCCACGCGAAGCCCGTAGTTCGGCTCCGCCTCCCAGCGCGGCCGGCGCGGGTTCTGCGCGTTGAACCTGTCCGCCCGGACCGCTTCGAACTCCTCTTCCTCGTACTTGCCAATCGTGACGTTGGTGTTCATGGCCTGCGTGTAGAAGATGCCGGTCTCGACGTCGAAGCCCGACCCCGGCCAGTTCACGCCGCCATTGGTGTTGCCGATGTTGATGGAGCCGAAGCGCGGATCGTTCGGGCCGAGCGGCGGCACGAACGGCGACTGCTCCCACCGGAACTTCTTCAGGTTCTCGATCGCCTTGGCGCGCAGCTGCGGCGTGAAGTCGATCAGGTCGTTCTCCCCGACGAACGTCCGGGAATACGGTGGAGGATTGCTCGGGATCGGCTGCGTCGGGGAGGTCTTCTCCGTGGGCATGTTCGACTGGGGAACGGGCGTCTCGGGCATCGGCCAGATCGGCTGCCCGGTGATGCGGTCGAACGTGTACAGCCACCCCTGCTTGGTGGGCACGGCCACCAGCTTGCGCGGCTTGCCGTCGATGTTCGTGTCGATGAGCAGCGCCGCAGACGAGAGGTCGTGGTCCCAGAGCGGATGATGCACGAACTGGAAGTGCCACTTGCGCTGCCCGGTCTTCAGGTCGACCGCGACCAGCGTCTCGGCGAACAGGTTGTTGCCGGGACGGTTACCGCCGTACTCGTCGATGGTCGGCGACTCGACCGGCAGGTACACCAGGCCGGCCTCAGGGTCGACGGTGATCTGCGTCCACACCCCGACGTTCCCCGTCCACTCCCACGACCCGTTTTCCCAGGTGTCGTTGCCGAACTCGCCGGGGCCCGGGATCGTGTTGAAGCGCCACAGCTGCTTGCCGGTGCGCACGTCGAATGCCCGGACGAGACCCTTGGCATTGGTCGCGTAGCGGTACCCCAGCCCCTCGAACATCGACGAGCCAATGATCACCACGTCGCCGACGACCGTGGGAGTCGAGTGCAGGCCGATCTCGCCCTTCTCGAGGTCGATCTGCTTGTCCTTGCCGATGACGACGCCGACCTTCAGGTCGACCACACCGTTGGTCCCGAACGCGTTCACGGGAACACCCGTCTTCGCGTTCAGCGACACCATGCGGTAGCCGGTGGTGACGTAGATCACGCGCTCGTCGCCGCGGCCGTCGGTCCAGTAGGAGAGGCCCCGGCCCGAGAGCTGGCGGGGCGCCCAGCGCGTGGCCCGTTCGCCCTCGTCCATGGCGTACATCCACTTCATTTCGCCCGTGCGTGCGTTCAGCGCCACGACCGCCCGCCGCGTGCCGGCGGTGGCGTAGACCGTGTCGCGAATCATGATGGGCGTGCCCTCGAGCTTGTTCTCGGGGCGGGGACCGAGGTTGTCGGTCTTGAATCGCCAGGCGACCTCCAGCTTGCTGAAGTTGCTGGCGTTGATCTGGTCGAGGGGCGAGTACTTGCTGCCCTTGAGGTCAGCCGTGTACATCGGCCATTCACCGTTCCTGGTACTTGGCTGGCCGGTGTTCTGGCCGGACAGGCGAGGCGCGAACGTGGCGACGCCCACCGCAAGGAGGGCGATCGCCGGCACCAGCCGTGCCGCGTGTTGCTTCATTGAGGACTCCCTCGCAAAAAGAACCGTCACGAAAACAGGTATGTAAAGGAATTATAGGCACGGCCCGGGCGGCCGCTCCCATAACTTCTCAAAAGTAGCCTGAGGCGGACGGAAGTGCAAAGCCGGCCGCGTGGGCGTGCGGATTAGAATCCGGGCATCCGCGGCTTCGGGCCGGGTAAGGACATCGGACATGATTCTCATCCGTTCCCTCTGTCTCGCCGCGCTTGGGGCCCTGTGGCTGACGGCCTCACGCCCGGCCGCCCAGGCGCCCCAGGTCGGGTCCATCGGCGCCCTTCCCGCCGCCGTGCCGGCCGCCAGTTTCGACGTCTACGAAAAGAGCATCGTCGACCTGGTGGCGGCGCAGCGAATCGGAACGGTCACGTCCCGCGATCTGGTCGACAAGTACCTCGCGCGCATCCGGGCGTACGATCAGGAGGGACCTCGCCTGAACGCGATGATCGCCCTCAACCCGAAAGCCCTCGCCGAGGCCGACGCCCTCGACACAGAGCGGCGAGCGGGCCGTGTTCGAGGGCCGCTGCACGGCATCCCGATGGTCGTGAAGGACAACTACGCCACCGAGGACATGCCGACCACCGCCGGCACGCGCGCCCTGGCCGGATTCCAGACCGGGCGCGACGCCTTTGTGGTGAGGAAACTGCGCGACGCGGGCGCCGTCATCATCGGCAAGACCAACCTCCACGAACTCGCCTACGGCATCACCTCGATCAGTTCGGCCGGCGGGCAGACGCGCAATCCCTACGATCCGACGAGGAACCCCGGCGGCTCGAGCGGCGGCACTGGCGCCGCGGTGGCCGCAAGCTTCGCCGCGGCTGGCCTGGGCACCGATACCTGCGGATCGATTCGCAACCCCGCCTCCCAGAACAGCCTGTGGGGCCTGCGCGGCACGATCGGACTCTCGAGTCGCGATGGCATCGTTCCGCTCGCACTCACGCAGGATATCGGCGGGCCGCTCGCACGCACGGTGGGCGATCTGCTGCTGATGCTGGACGCGACCGTCGGCTACGACCCGGCCGACCCCTCGACGAAGGAGAGCGACGGCTACATCCCCCGAACCTATAACGGCCTGGTCGGCGACGCAGGCCTCGGAGACATCACGCTCGGCGTACTGACCCCGCTCTTCGGGACTGCGCCGGAGGACCGGGAGGTCGCGGGTATCGTGCAGCGCGCGATCGAGGACATCCGCTCGCTGGGCGCCGGCGTGGTCGAAATACCCTTCCCCGGATTCGACGAGCTGCTGCGGGACACCAGCGTCATCAACGCGGAATTCAAGTTCGACCTGCAGGACTTCCTGGCCAAGTACCCGGGCGCGCCGGTCCGAACGCTGCGGGACATCCTGGCGGGCGGACAGTACAGCCCGGCGGTCGAAGGTGTGCTGAAGCGGGCGGAGGAGACCGTCGCGCGCGACACACCGGCCTATCGAACGATGATCGAGCGGCGCGAGGCTGCGCGGCGGGGGGTGCTGCAGGCAATGACCGACAACGGCATCACGGCGTTCGTCTATCCCACCCTGCGCCGGAAGCCCGCGCCCATCGGCCAGCCGCAGGCGGGATCGAACTGCCAGTTGAGCGCCACGACCGGCTTTCCGGCGCTCAGCATGCCGGCTGGCTTCACTGACGACGGCCTGCCGGTCGGCATGGACCTGCTCGGCCAGCCCTGGACCGAGGGCAAACTGCTCAAGGTGGCGTACGCGTACGAGCGCCTGGTCGCGCCACGGCGTCCACCGCGAACGACCCCGCCGCTTGGCACGCGGTAGCCAGCCACACGCTCAATGCTGCTGGGGCGACCTGTCCTGCGGTGCGGCCACGTCGGCCGCGTCGATCTCGCGCTTGTGGGCGGTCCCGACCCGGCCGTCATAGCGTACGAAGGCCGGGAGCCAGAAGGCGGCGGCGACGGCACCGATCACGCACAACACGCCGCCCGAGACAATGGAGGTCCGCAGGCCGGCGACGGCGGCCACGAGTCCTGCCTCCGCGTTGCCCAGGTACGGTCCCGTCAGGTAACTCAGCATCTCGATGCTCGCCATTCGCCCGCGCAGCCGGTCCGGGATCGTCTGGTTCCAGATCGTCATCCGGAACAGGCCGCTCACGTTGTCGGCGGCGCCCGCGAGGGCGAGCATCGCGAGAGCGACCCAGACGTTCGGTGCGAAACCGAACAGCACGATCGCCACGCCCCAGACGATCACGGCGATCACGATCGCGAGGCCGTGGCGCTGTACGCGGGCCGTCCATCCTGACGTGGCACTGACGATGAGCGGACCGACCGCCATCGCGGAGTAGAACCAACCGACGGACGCTCCGTCGAACTGCTCCGCAACTGCGGGGAACAGGGCGATGGGCATGCCGAAGAACATCGCGATGATGTCGAGCACGTATGTGCCGATCAACTCCTGCCGGCTCCCCGCGTACGCCCACGCCTCGCGAACGGACTTGACGCTCGGTCGCTCCGCCGAGGGCGAGACGGGCACGCCACGGATCGCGAACACCGCTGCGAGTGACACGAGAAAGGTCGCGGCGTCGAGCGCGTACGCCACGGTGGCCCCGAAGCCGCTGACCAGCAGGCCCGCGAGCCCCGGGCCGACGATGAAGGTGGTGTTGTAGCGGATCGCCTGCAGCGCGGCCACGCTGGGCATGAACTCCAGGGGGACGAGTCGCGGGGTCAGGGATTCGAGCGCCGGTCGATGAACGGCGTTGAGTCCGGCGATCACCGCCGACGTCACGAAGAGTACCCACGCCTGCGGTGCAGGTGCGGCTGCGTTGAGCGCCAGCAGTACGCAGCACGCGGCCATGCCGGTTTCGCACGCGAGGATCAGCCGACGGCGGTCCATGGCGTCGGCCAGCGCCCCTCCCACGAACGCGAGGGCAAGCGTCGGCGCGAATTCCGCGACGCCGAGCATGCCCACGGCAAACGACGAGCGGGTGAGCGAATACATCTGGACCGGCAGGACGACGTAGCTGATGGCCGTGCCGAAGAGGGAGACGAACTGGCCGAGGTAGAGGCGGCGGTAGTCTCGCGACACCCTGAGGGGGGTGAGGTCGATCGCGAGCGCGCGCATCCGCGGATTGTGGCACGCTGCCCCTGGAAAGACGAAAGGCCCGCCGGGGATGTCCCCGGCGGGCCTTTGTGCCTGCGTGACGCGCCGGGGGCGTGAGCCCCCGGTGACGGACGGGCCTAGTTGCCCGAGCGCGGCAGTTCCGACTGCGGCAGCGCGTAGGCGATGTACTCGCCCGTGTAGTTGCCGCCGCTGACCGCCACGATGATGTACTGACGGCCAGCGATCGAGTAGGTCATCGGCGAGCCGCTGATCGCGGCCGGCATCAGGACGGCGCCGATCTCGTGGCCATCCTTCTTGTCGTAGGCGCGGAGCATCGCACCGCGCGCGCGTCCGGGCGGCGAGGTGATCTGCGAGTCGCCCGCGACGACCATCGTCTTGGTGATCATCACGCCGACGCTGGTGCCCTGGCCCGTGCGCGGGATGTTCAGGCCGCGCAGCAGCGGGTGGTTGCGCACGTTGTCAGGCGTCTCGCCGTGCGGCACCGAGAAGATCAGCTTCCCGTTCTGATTCAGGTCGATGGCCGCGATCACGCCGTACGGCGGCTTCGTGATCTGCAGGCCGTCGAGGCCCTGGTTCAGCGCCTGGCGACCGGTCTGGCCCGGGAAGGCCACGGCGGGCGCGGCTCCCGGAGGCGGCGGCGCGCCGCCCGGCTGGTTGGTACCGCGGAGGCCGTAGTTCGGCTCCGCTTCCCAGCGCGGCTTGCGCACGTTCTGCGCGTTGTACTTGTCCGCGCGCACGGCCTCGAACTCCTCCTCGTCGTACTTGCCGACGGTGACGTTCGTGTTGCTCGCCATCGTGTAGAAGGTTGCGGTCTCCGGATCGAAGCCCGAACCGGGCCAGTTCACGCCACCGGCGGTGTTGCCGATGTTGATCGAGCCCAGGCGCGGATCGTTCGGGCCGAGCGGCGGCACGAAGGGCGCCTGCTCCCAGCGGAACTTCTTCAGGTTCTCGATCGCCTGCGCGCGCAGCTGCGGCGTGAAGTCGATCAGGTCGCTCTCCTTGATGAAGGTCAGCGAGTACGGCGGGGGATTGCTCGGAATCGGCTGCGTCGGAGAGGTTTCCTCCGTCGGCATGTTGGTCTGGGGAACCGGCGTCTCCGGCATCGGCCAGATCGGCTGACCGGTGATGCGGTCGAACGTGTAGAGCCAGCCCTGCTTGGTCGGCACCGCCACCAGCTTGCGCGGCTGCCCGTTGATGTTGGCGTCGATGAGCAGCGCCGCCGAGGACAGGTCGTGATCCCACAGCGGGTGATGCACGAACTGGAAGTGCCACTTGCGCTGGCCGGTCTTCAGGTCGACCGCAACGAGGGTTTCCGCGAAGAGGTTGTTGCCCTTGCGGTTGCCGCCGTACTCGTCGATGGTCGGGGTCTCGACCGGCAGGTACACGAGGCCCGCCTGCGGGTCGACGGTGATCTGGGTCCAGACACCGACGTTGCCGCTCCACTCCCATGACCCGTCCTTCCAGGTGTCGTTGCCGAATTCACCGGGGCCGGGGATGGTGTTGAAGCGCCACAGCTGCTTGCCCGTGCGGACGTCGAAGGCGCGGACGAGGCCCTTCGAGTTCGTGCTGTAACGGTAGCCGAGGCCCTCGAACATCGAGGAGCCGACGATGACCACGTCGCCGACGACGGTCGGCGTCGAGTGCAGGCCGATTTCGCCCTTCTCGAGGTCGATCTGCTTGTCCTTGCCAATGACCACGCCGACCTTCAGGTCGACCACGCCGTTGGTGCCGAACGAGTTGATCGGCACGCCGGTCTTCGCGTTCAGCGACACCATGCGGTAGCCGGTGGTGACGTAGATGACACGCTCGTCACCGCGGCCGTCGGTCCAGTAGGAGAGGCCCCGGCCCGAGAGCTGACGCGGCGCCCAGCGGGTCGCGCGCTCGCCCTCATCCATGGCGTACATCCACTTCATTTCGCCCGTGCGTGCGTTCAGCGCCACGACCGCCCGCCGCGTGCCGGCGGTGGCGTAGACCGTGTCCTTCACCATGACGGGCGTGCCCTCGAGCTTGTTCTCGGGGCGCGGGCCGAGGTTGTCGGTCTTGAATCGCCACGCGACTTCAAGCTTGCTGAAGTTGCTGGCACCAATCTGGTCGAGGGGCGAGTACTTGCTGCCGGCTAGGTCGGCTGTGTACATCGGCCACTCGCCGTTTTTCGTGCTCGGCTGCCCGGTGTTCTGGCCCTGGATGCGTGGGACGAAGGTCGCCACGCCCAGTGCGAACAGGGCGATCGCCGGCACAACGCGAACCGCGGTGCGCTTCATCATTCAACTCCTCACTGACTCCAAATACCCCGTCGGGAAACGGGCGGCCGATTATAGCGCGCAAATGCACGCGCGGGGCGAGGCAATCGGGGGTAGGCAGGGCGGGCCGGGAGCGTTGGTCGGGTGGGACTGGTGGGTCGGGTGGGACGGGTGGGTCGGGTGGGACTGGCAGGTCGGGTCGGACTGGCAGCTCGGCGAGGTTGGTCGGTCGGGGCCGGCCGGCACCCGGCTTCATCACTCCCGCAGCAGCATCCGGCGGTTGTCCCGCTCTTTCAACAGGGCCAGGACCCGTGGGACGTCCAGTTCCCCGTTCGACGTCATCAGCAGTTCGGCACCGCGCGCAGGGGTACCGGCCCGCACCCGGTCCCATGCCGCCATGGCCCGGCGCTGCTGGGCCCGGCGTTGCGGCGAAGGCGCCGTCGCGTCAACGGCCAGCCCGGAGAAACCGGGCAGCGACTGGAGGCTCCGCGCCGCCCCAAGCCGCACCGCGTCGTAGGGGTCGTCCAGCAGCTGCACCAGGTACGGCGCCATCCACGCCGTGCCGGACACCGCCTGCGCCGTCGGCCACGCCATGGCCTGCGACGCGATCGCGCGCTGTCCCGCATCCCCCTGCAGCAGCCACAGAATCGATGCCGCCACCTGCTGCTGGTTCCCGGACAGTGGTTCCGCCGGCGTCCGGTACCAGCGCTCGAGCGTCTCGCCGGTCCACTGCAGCGTCTTGTCGAGGTGACACAGGTTGCACGCGTTCGGGCGGCCGGTGCGCACGCTTTCCCTCACGCTCGGCACGCCGACCGTGTGGCTCCGGATGGTCTTCAGCAGGCCGTAGGTGGTGTACGGCATGTGGCAGTTGTAGCAGGAACTCCCACTCGATGCGGGCGCATGACGGGTGTGGGCGGCAACGTCCGCGCGCATCGGCTCGTGGCACTGGAGGCAGGCTTCGTTGTCGTCGCGCATGCCGCTCTCCGCTCCATGCCGCCCCGGTGACGGGAGCGCGGACAACTGATCGTCCGCCCACTCGGCGAGCGTTCGCGCATCGTCGTCCTTCCGGTGCAGCGTGTGGCAGGAGAAGCAGGAGAGCCGCCGGTCGGGGCTCGTCGCGTCGCGGTAGCAGGGCGACTCGAGCAGCCCGTTGTACTCGCGTCCCGACACGCGCACGGTCCCGTCCGACCAGAAGGCGTCCCGGATGAATCGCGCATCGTCAGCCAGCAGCGCCTGCATGGCTGGCGAGTCCGCGTTCACCGACGGCTGCGCCACAAAGCGCGTCGCAGACAGGTCGTCGCCCGGCCGGAAGGGCAGGCCGTCGGCATTGGCCAGCCGCTCGCCGCGCGCATCGTAGAACTCCCAAACCGCGTGACACTGCCCGCACACCTGGGAACTGCGCTGCGGGTCGAGCCGCAGCGGCTGCACGATGGTTGGATCGGGCGTGCCGGTCAGGTGCAGGCGATACCGGCGGACGATGTCGCGGTTCGCGCGCACGTGCGCCTCGCCAGGGCCATGACACGACTCACAGCCGATGCCGAATTCAACGGCAGTGGTCTGGATGTCCTGCGTCAGCAGGGGCTGCGCTCCGAAGGGCGTATCGAACTGCGGCTTCCCGTGTGTCGTATGGCAGGCGAGACACGTGCTGTTCCAGTGCCCGGTCTCCGACAACGGACCCTGTGACGGCGGGTGGAGGACCGCCATGCGCCGCGGAATCCAACGTGCCTCCCGCACGAGATACGCGCCCGGAAGCTGTCCGAGCAATCGGTCGTGGCCTGTTTCGTACCAGAAGATCTGCTGATGGTGCGAGCCGGTGATGAGGCTCACGCGTCGTGCGATGCGTGGCCGCCGGTCTGGCGGCTCCGGGGCATCGGGGTCGTCGAACTCCGCCCAGAGCTCCGGGCCGCGCCGCTCGAGCCGCATCGGCCTGCCGTGCACGCCTGCGACGGTGACGCCGTCGAAGTCGGGAATCGCGGTCCCGGGTTCGGCCACCTGGGCCATGGTGCGGTGGTAGGACGCACGCCACGAGGCGTACTGGCTCGGGTGACACGAACGGCAGGTGTCCGACGAGACGAACCCGTGATCCGGTTGGCGGACAGGGCGTCCGGTCACGAGTGCTTCTGGTGGACGCGAGTTGCGAGAGACGACGCTGGCGACGCCCAGCGCGGCACCGAGGGCCAGGAACAGGGTCAGCGTGCGCACGGGTCGTGGAGCAAACGGAGCGGGGAAACGTGCGCGCGGACGGGGCGGGCGCGCGCGGGGCCCGCCCCGTCCCCGAACACTACCGACTGGTGACCGTGACCTTCACCAGCCTGTCGGTGAAGATCACACGGTCGCTCGCACGCCCGAGCAGGACGTACTCGCCGGGCATGGTGAAGCTGACGGTGGTTGGTGCGGCGTTGTCCTTCACCTGGATGTTGCGCGATCCGAAGGTGGCGCTGGCCGGTCCTCGATAGACCATCCAGGTGACGAACGGGCCCCGCACGCCGCCCGCTGTCGCTGGCGCCTGCCCTCGACCCGGCGCCAGTTCCGGCAGGTTCAGGAACACGTCGTTGTTCGCCACGAGTCCCGGCGGGGTCTCCTGGCCGACAGCCGGCTTCGAAGCCGGCCGCGGCTTCGGGATGCCGTCATCGATCACCGTCGGTGCGAGCGAGACGCTCTGCCCCACCGCGACGGCTGGTGGCACGTCGATGGTGAACGAGGGCGGCTTGTTCCCCTTGAGTTCGGGGGACGTCTGGCCGCCGGTGGCCGCGCCGCCAGCCGGGTCGATTTCCCACTCCGGCTGCAGCCAGCCATACGCCCGCTCGGTCTTGCCGTTGACGCTGACGGTCCAGACGACCTCCTTCTTGCCCCAGTCCTTCGGCACCACCACGGTGAAGAGGTTCCGCTGCGTGCGTGTGTAGAAGAACGTGGGCTGCCCGCGATCGGGGCCGCCGGGCTCGATGCTGTTGTTCGGCCCGACGGGAATGTGCAGTTCCTGCACCCAGTTCCGGTTCAGGTAGCCGAAGTGCAGGTTGAACGTGCCGTCCGGGTTGCGCGACCACCCTTCGAATGCGGGCTGGACGCTCTGGCCCGAACTGAACTTGAAGTTGTTGTCGACTTCAGCAACCTGCGCGCTGGCGATCCCTGGCAGGGAGAGCCCGACGATCAGCGCCAGCCCGACGATCAGCACCAGCGCGCGCGCAGCCTTTCTCAGGTGAGCGGACATAGGACCCTTGTGCGTTGTGGTGGCCGGCCGCCCTACTGCTGGCCCTGTTGCTGCTGCGTCTGTGTGGCCTTCTTCTCGCGGTCGGCCTTGCGCGCCGCGACCTCGGCCTTGTACTCGTCCTCGGTCATGTCGTACCAGCCGATCCATGCGAAGCCCATCTCGTCGATCGTGCGCTGGCCGTCGCCGACCCAGTTCCTGGCGTCCGGGTTCGCCTTGTTCGCCTGGGAGTTGTCGTGCCACGTGATGACGTGCAGGACCGTGCCCGCCGGGATGAGCGGCGCGACATCGTCGGCGTAGGTGTAATTGAGGTGCCAGTTGTAGTTGAAGTTGGTGCAGCTGATCATCTCGGTCTTCGCCGACGCCCCGCCGGTGGGATAGATCAACTCGAGGCATTGGCGCTTGCCGCGTATGTGCATGTGCGGCTGGAACGACAGGATGCGCGCCGGCTTGTGCATGACCACGTAGCCATCGATCCGGGCGACCGAGCCGCCTGGGATGTCGATCTCCGACGTGGCCTGTGCAAGCTGCTTCGACCACCGAATGTGCTTGGGCACGTGACCCGCGGGGTGCAGCTTCATCGCGACCTCGATGTACGCGTCGACCTCCTCACCCACGGAGTGGAGGTGGTAGCTCACCATCGCCTTCTTGCCGGCCTTCAGCAGGACGCCCGAATCGCCGGTGTACACCTCGGCGTTCTTCCCCGAGGCATATTCGACGAGGAAGTCTCCGCCGTCGACGCCGAGGCTGTCGTCGCCATTGACGTCCTTGTCGTCGCTGTCCACCGCGTAGCTGAGCGCGTGGTGAACCACCTTGCGGGACGCGGTCGTTGCCGCGCGGGTCTGGATCGCCTCGATGTAGCGATCCTGCGTGATCGGGATGTCGGCGTAGAGGTTGCCGTACAAATCGGGGCCGGCCGCCGGCACCTTGTAGGCCGGGAACTTCACCACGATGTCCGGCTTGAACTGCCACTCACCGGAGTCGGCGAACTGCCGCGGCGGGGGCATGTCGGCGGGGTTGCCGCGCGGCGCGCCGGAATCCACCCACCGTGCGATGAGCGCGACCTCGGCGTCGCTCAGCGAGGGATCGTTCTTGAACTTCGTGATGCCGATCGACTTGTCGATGTGGAACGGCGGCATCTCGCGCGTGGACGTGCGCGCCTTGATGGCACGTGCCCAGGGGCGCGCGTCCTCATAGGTCATGAGCGACATCGGTGCCATCTCGCCGGGACGGTGGCACGTTACGCACGAACGCTGCAGGATCGGAGCAACGTCTTTCGCGAACGTGACCGGCGTGGTGGGCGCCGCCGACTGCGCCGCGGCGCTCGACGCCACGAACAGGCAACCGGCAAGGGTGAGGACGACGCGACGGGCGGGACGCTCGGGACTCGATACGGACATACTCGGCCTCGCATTCTCCAGGCACGGAAGGGGCCCCCGACAGCAGTGCCGCATATACTGCGCACCGCTCCTTTCCGTGTCAATCTCCATTCTTGGGGGGACCGTGGTCCGAACTGAGCAGCGGCGTGATCCAGCGCCCGACCCGGCCGCTGAGTCGGCCTGGGACCGGCACGTCAGCATCGGCTGGTGGGCCATCGCGGCGTTCGGCGCATTAGGCCTTGTCCTCGAAACGCTGCACGCGTTCAAGGTGGGTCCGTACCTCGACGCGTCGAATGAGACGCGCCGGCTGATGTGGACGCTGGCGCATGCGCACGGCACGCTGCTCGGGATCCTCCACCTCGCGTTTGCGTGGACAGCGGGGACGGGCCGCCTCGATGCCTCGCGTGCGCGTCGGGCCGGCTCCGCGCTGACGGCGGCCACCGTCCTGCTGCCGGGCGGATTTCTCCTCGGAGGGGTTCGGTTCTATGCGGGCGATCCCGGTGTCGGGATCGTGCTGGTGCCGGTCGGCGCGGTGTTGCTGGTGTTCGCAGCGGTCCTGGCGGCTCGCCGCGGTTGACCGAAACACGGCGCCGGGGCGCCGCGGTCGGGTGCTCCGGCAGATCGGGTGGGAAGTCGGGCCCGCCCCCCGCAGGAGAGGGGCAGGCCCGGTGCCCGATCAGAACTTCAGCTGGGCGGCGAGGCGCAGCGTGCGCGGCTGCAGCACGTCGAGCGGCTGGCCGAGCGACGAGCCCCACGTGATGTTCTGGTTCTTCACGTAGGACACGTTGGCGATGTTGAAGATGTCGGCCTGCGCCGAGAGCTGGTAGCGGCCGAACCGAATCAGCTTGCGGAACCCCATGTCGAGCTGGTTCTGCCGGCCGTAGAACTGCTGCCCGGGGGCGACCAGGTCGATTACGTAGTTGGGCAGCGTCAGGTTGGGAACCACCAGCTCGCCCGGACGGCACGGTCCGACGCAGTTGGCGGCATACCGCGTCGTCGCTGAGATGTTCCAGCGGGTGAACAGCGGCAGGCCGTTGTAGCTCTGGAACGCGAGGTTGGTCTGCACGCCCCACCACGGTAGCGTGTAGGAGCCGGCCAGCTTCACCTCGTGGAGGAACGGCATGTCGAGCTGGCTCTGGTCGCACCAGTGGAAGTCGGGCTGCGGCTGGTTGCTCGCGCCGATCGCCGCGGTGCCAGCGTAGCGCCCCTGGTTGCTCTCGATCGCGTCACAGCGGACGTCGATGATGCGATCCATCGTCCAGCCGCCGAAGAACTGCGCGCCGGCGATGCGGGCGTTGAAGCCGACCTGCAGGCCGTTGTAGGTGCGCCGCCGCAGGTTCGAGTCGGGCGAGTTCACATCCGTGCGGTCGACGTTCGCGCGCAGGGCTGGGTTGAGGTTGTAGACCGGCAGGATCTGGCCGTCCAGCGGGCTCACCACATTGACGATGGTGTAGTCCGACGGCTTCCAGCCGTTGTTCTGCGTGAGGCGCATGTTGTACGTGCCGCGGCGGAAGAAGCCGACGTTCATCGACAAGCCGCGCATGATCTCGTGCTGCACCTGCGCGGTGTACTCGAGATCGTATTCGCGCTTGATGTTCGGGTCGGGCCGGATGGTCTGCACCGGCAGGCCGAACGCCGCGTTGTTGCTGGGGCCGATCTCGTTCGGCTGCGCGAGGTTGTCGCCGTTCGTATCACGCCAGGTGCGCGTGTCGCTCTGAATCTGCAGCGGGTTGTAGCGCGCGGGGAACCCCGTGGGCTGGCCGGCCATGTAGCGGCCGAAGCTGGCCTTGATCGCCGTGCGGGCGTTCCCGAACAGATCGTACGAGACGCCGATGCGCGGGGCCAGGTCGAACCAGCTGGGCACGCCGGTGCGCTCGGAGAAGGTCCGCTCCGGCGCGAACCGGCCTGCACCGGCCTGCTGATCCTTGATGCGCGCGACGAACCGCTCCATGCGCAGGCCCATGTTGAGGGTCATGCGCTTGACGGTCCACGCGTCCTGCACGAACATCCCGACGTTTCCGTTCAGATACTCATTCGCGCGCACGGGCGTGTTGTACACGCGCACCGAGTCGGGCGCACCGTTGCGATACAGCTGCACAAGGTCGCCGTTGATGTCGTACTCGAGCACGTAGTCGCCGAAGGTCCAGTTGGACGCCGGTCTTGAACGAGTGGCTGCCGGTGACATACGACACGATGCCGTTCAGGTTGTTCGCCTTCGGGTCGATGCCGTTGGCGGGCGAGATGCGGCCGTCGTAGGCGCGCAGCGTAATCAGGTCGCTCTTGCCGATGGTGGTGAACCAGTCAGGCGTGCCGCGTTCCTTCTGCACACCCGGCTGGTAGCCGATGTAGAGGTACTCGACGTTGGTGGAGTATCCAGCCTCCAGCAGCAGCTTGTTCGTCAGCGTGGACGTCCACTTCGCCTGGCCGGTGTAGTAGAGCGCGTGCTCCGGGTCGCGGCGTCCGGCCGCCGTATCCCAGTCCGCAATCGCGCCGCCGATCGCCTCGTGCCCTTTGAACTTCGGGTAGCGGTCGTGGTAGACGCTGAACTTGTTCTTCTGGTTGACCTGCCACGTCAGCCGGACCATCTGGTTCTGGATCCACTGGTCCTCGACGCCCGTGCCGACCTCACCGGTTTTCGGGAAGAAGCTGCTCGGGATGACCGAGTCGGTCGCGATGCGCCGCCAGCTGGCGAAGAACCACAGCTTGTCCTGGAGGATGGGCCCTCCCACCCCGAGGTTGATGTCGCTGATGTGTGCGACGCGGCTGCCCCGCGTCAGACCGCGCCGGCGCAACTCGTCGGTCACGTTGTTGGACTGCCACGATCCGTCGGTGCCGCCGAAGAACGCCTGCCCGGCGAACCGGTTGCCGCCGTCCTTCGGGATCATGTTGATCCGGACCCCGCCCGCGGACACGTCCGCCGTGATGCCGCTGGTCTGGTAGGTGATCTCCGCGGTGGCCGCGTCGCTGAAGTAGGCCTGCACCTGCCCGTCGTTCATCAGGCTGTTCAGGTTCATGCCGTCCACCTGCACGGTCGTGTCGGTCTGGCGCGACCCGTTGACCGTCATGTAGATCTGCTCCATCTGCTGGTTGCCGCCGACGTCCGTGTTGCTCATGCGGACGCCAGGCATCAACGCCGCCATCCCGGAGTAGTTGCGCGCCGTGGGCACCGAATCGAGCAACTCGCGGTTCACCACGACGCTGCGCTGCGTGCTCTGGACGTCCACCAGCGGTGCGGCGCCCGTGACGGTCAGTGACTCCTCGAGCGAGCCGACACGCATCTCCGCGTTGACCGTCGCGGTGAAGTTGGCCGGAAGTTCGAGGCCTTCCTGCCGATAGGTGTTGAACCCGGCCAGCGTGAACGTGACGCTGTAGGTGCCGGGCCGAAGGTCGATGATGGTGTAGCGCCCCTGTTCGTCCGTGATGGCGGAGCGCACCTTCTCGATGAGCACGGGGCTGGCGACCTCGACCGTGACACCGGGCATGACGGCCCCGCTCGTATCACGCGCGAGGCCGCTAATCGCGCTCTGGGCGAGCGCCGAGGATGAAGCAAGGAGCAGGAACACGAACGCGAGCGCCGACCGGTGAAGCGACAAGTTACCCATGTGCCTCCCAAAGAGCCGTGGTGTGATCGTGTGGACCGTTGCGGGCGCGGAGACTAGCACATCGCCGCTGGCGAGGAAAGACAACATAAGCCGATGGGCCGCGATTTCGTGTAGACTGCCGCCCCGTTCAGGCGTGGAGACGCGAACGAAAGGAGCGACAGGCATGGCACGGCGTCGCGGCGTTCCAATCCTCTCGGCATGTGCAGTGGCCCTCGTGCCGCTCGCGCTGGTCACGACGGCGGCCCAGACCCGGCAGGCTGCGGCTCCCGCGGCAGCCACGGGTCCCACCCTCATTACCCCAAAGGCGGGCGTCCCGCCGGCTAGGCGCACCGCTGACGGCCGTCCCGACCTGCAGGGCACGTGGGACTTCGCACAGCTCACCCCCTTCGAGCGGCCCGGCGAGTTCGGCGAGAAGTCGGTGCTCACCGACGAAGAGGCCGAGGAGTTCGGACAGAACCGGGCCGAGCGCGAGAACAAGGACCGGCGCGACGGCAGTGCGGACGATGACGTGGCGCGCGCGTACAACGACTTCTGGTGGGACTTCGGTACCCGCGTGGCCAAGCAGTCTTCGCTCGTCATCGACCCGCCCAGCGGACGCTTGCCGGCGCTCACTCCCCTTGCACAGCAGCGCTTCGCCAACCGCACGCCGAAGTACGACAACGTCGAGGAACGCCCCCTGGCCGAACGGTGCATTCTCGGCTTCAACTCCGGGCCGCCGATGGTCCCGAGCGCGTACAACAACAACATGCAACTGGTCCAGACGCCGACCCGGATCCTCATCCTGAACGAGATGGTGCACAGCGCGCGGGTGATCGACATGTCGGGTCGCCCCCACCACCCGGCGTCGATGCGTTTCCTGACCGGTGACTCGATCGGCCGCTGGGACGGCAATGTCCTGGTCGTGGACACGACGAACTTCTCCACCGAGGGCAACTTCCGCTTCTCGACCCGCGACATGCACCTGATCGAGCGCTTCTGGCTCGAGGACGCGGATACACTGCGCTACGAGTTCACGATGGACGACCCGGCGGTCTGGACGGCGCGGTGGACGGTGTCGATGCCGATGCACCGCAGCGAGGAACTGATCTTCGAGTACGCGTGCCACGAGGCGAATTACGGGCTCGAAGGCGTGTTGCGCGGAGCGAGGTTCAAGGACAGGGACGGGGCACGGTAAGGGAAGCGGGCAGGGCGGGTAGGTCGGGTGGGGTCGGGTCGGCGGGTCGGTCGGGCAGGCAGGACAGCGGGGGCAGGCAGCCGAGGCCGGCTTTGCAGGGGCGCACGCCCCGAGTTGTTGAGCCCGGGGCGCGCGCCTGTCGTGGGGACTTACTGCTGCGTGCGGTTGCCGATCTCGCTGCGCGGCAGCGCGAAGGCGAGGAACTCGCCCGAGTAGTTGCCGCCGCTGACCTCGACCACCATGTACTGGCGGCCATCCACCATGTAGGTCATCGGCGATCCGCTCTGTCCGGCGGGCATCAGGACGGCACCCACTTCGTTGCCGGTCTGCTTGTCGTACGCGCGGAACATCGCGCCGCGCCCGCGTCCCGGCATCGTGGTCACCTGGGGGTCGCCGAGGACGACGAGCGTCTTGGTGACCATGAGGCCGACGCTGCCCTGCTGGCCGGTCTTCGGGATGTTCAGGCCGGCGAGCACCGGGCTGTTGCGCACCGCGTCCGGCGTGTCGCCGTGCGGCACGCGCCACTTCGTGTCACCCGTGTTCAGGTCGATGGCCGCGAGCACGCCGTAGGGCGGCTTCACGATCGGCAGCCCCTGGATGTCGTTCAGCGGCGGGATGTTCGGCAGCCTGCTCTGGTCTGCCACGCCCGCGCGGCGCAGGCGCTCTTCGCTCGCGCTCACCGGCGGCGCGTCGGCGGCGCTGCCGAAGCCGGGGCCTTCGGCCACGCGGAAGGCTGTGCCCTCGACGCCCGACACGTAGCGGATGTCCGAGAAGCCCGGAGGCGGCGTGCGCAGCGAGCCGGCGGTGACGCCAGCGTTGGCCGCCTGCACGTAGGCGGTCCGGGTCTCGGGATCGAACGACGACCCGGCCCAGTTCACGCCGCCGCCCGTGTTGCCGATGTTGACCGTGCCGAGCCGCCCGTTGATGTTGCCGAGAATGAGCGGCACGTACGGGCTCTGTTCCCACCGGTACTTCTTCAGCTTCTCCAGCGCCTCGGCCCGCAGCGCCGGGGTGAAGTCGATGAGGTCGTCCATGCTGATGTGCGTGCGGGAGTACGGGGCCGGACGCGTCGGGATCGGCTGCGTGGGCGCAGCCTTTTCGCCGGGCACGTCGGACGGCGGCATGGGCTTCTCTTCAATCGGCCAGATCGGCTGCCCGGTGATGCGGTCGAACACGTAAAGCCAGCCCTGCTTCGTCGGCTGCGCGAGCAGCTTGCGCGGCTGGCCGTTGATCGTCGCGTCCACGAGCAGCGAGGCCGACGAGTTGTCGTGGTCCCAGATGCCGTGATGAATCAGCTGGTAGTGCCACTTGCGCACGCCGGTCTTCACGTCGACGGCGACGATGCTCTCGGCAAAGAGGTTGTTGCCGGGGCGCTGCCCGCCGTAGAAGTCCGAGGTGGGCGTCTCGACCGGCAGGTAGGCGAGCCCGGCTTCTTCGTCGACGCTGATCTGCGTCCAGACGCCCGTGTTGCCGGTCGTGGCCCACGAGTCGTTCTCCCACGTGTCGCTGCCGAACTCGCCGGGGCGCGGGATCGTGTTGAAGGTCCAGATCACCTTGCCGGTGCGCACGTCGAAGGCGCGCACGAGCCCCTTCGTGTTGTTGTGCGTCACGACCGTCATGCCCTCCTTGAAGGAGGAGCCGACGAGGATGGTGTCCTTGGTGATGGTCGGCGTGGCGTGGAGGCCGATTTCGCCGGTCTCCTTGTCGATGGGCTGGCGGCTGCCGAACATGGCGCCGTCCTTCAGATCGACCACACCGTTGGTGCCGAACGAGCTGATCATCTGCCCGGTCTTGGCGTTCAGCGCGATCATCCGGTAGCCGGTCGTGACGTAGATGATCCGCTCGTCACCCTTGCCGTCGGTCCAGTAGGAGACGCCGCGGCCCGAGAGCTGGCGCGGGGCGATGGCGGCGCGGGCGCCTTCGCGGTAGCTGTGCGTCCAGATGATTTCGCCGGAACGGGCGTCGATGGCCACGACCGAGCGGCGCGTGCCGGCGGTGGCATACAACACGCCGTTCACCATGATGGGCGTCGCCTCGAGCTTGTACTCAGGGCGCGTGCCGAAGTTGTCGGTCTTCAGGCGCCAGGCGACCTCCAGCTTGTTGAAGTTGCTGGCGTTGATCTGGTCGAGCGGCGAGTACTTACTGCCGCGCAGGTCGGCCGTATACATCGGCCATTCACCCTTGCTGGTGCTCGGGAACGGACTGGCCTGCTGTCCGGTGACGCGCGGCGCGACCCAGGCGAGGCCGACGCCAAGCGCCAGCACGGCAGGCACCAGGTGAACGAGTTTCTTGGACATGTGCTCTCCCCACCCGCGCCGAGGGCGCCGGTGCAAACGCCGGCGGGGGGCCGGTGCATCGCAATCAGCGGCAAAACATTACACCCGGTTCGAGGCGTACGGGGCAGAAAAGAAGGAGGGGCGGGAGGGTCCGGGAGGGGCGGGAAGGTCGGGAGGGTCGGGAAGGGCGGGAGGGTCGGGCAGGGCGGGAAGGTCGGGAGGGTCGGGAAGGGCGGGCAGGTAGGGCAGGTAGGGCGGGCAGTGGGGCCGGGCGTCCGAAGTCCGACGCCACGGGCCCTCCGCCCCACCGCTGTCCGCTCGGCGTCCGGCCTACTCGCCGGGCTTCAATCCGGGGCGTTCCACCAGCTCGATCTTCGCGCCGGCGGGACCCGCCACGTACGAGAAATGAATCGTCGGGCCGTTCGGCAGTGGGAGTGGCCGAGGCTCGGTGGTCACGGTCACACCCTTGGCCTTGAGCACGTTCATTGTGTCGGCGAGCGGCCCGGTCGATCGCCAGCCGATGTGGTCGATGGCCTTGCCCTCGCTCGGGGTGGCCTCGCCGCGCTGCACGAGGATCCACATGTCGCTGAAGCCGGGGGCCCTGTATCGGACGGCATCAAGCCGACCCTTCAACTGCGTCCGCTCGCCGCCGAACTTCTGCAGCAGCCACGTGAAGATCTCCTCCGGGTTGGGGCCGCGCATGTGGATATGGTGCAGGCCGAGCAGTTCGGGGTCCTGCACCACCTCGATCCGCGTGCCCCACGGGTCCTCGATGAATCCCAGCTTGAACACGCCGGGCAGATCCCGCACGGGTGTCGTGACCTTCACCCCGCTGGACTCGAACTCCCTGAACTTGGCGTCGATGTCGGGCACCGAGAAGCCGAGGTGATCGATCGCGCTGCCGGCGCTCGGCTGCGCGGTGGCCAGCCGGAGGAACATGAAGCGCGTGCTTCCGTACATCAGGCGATCCGGCGCCTCGGTGATCCGCTTCCCTCCGAAGTGCTTCTCGTACCAGTTCGCGGCTTCCGCCGGGTTGGGCACGTTCAGGTGAACATGGTCGTATGGGAACGTGGCGGTCTGCGCCACCGACGAACCGGCGAGCAGCAGCACGCCGACGGACGCGCAGAGCGCCTGGAACACGAACCGTCGCATCAGCAAGCCTCCTTCGGGACAGGGCCCCGCCAGCCTCGCACACATCCCGGCGCGCCGTAAAGCCGTTCGGCGTAGAATCCTCCGCATCCAGTGGCCGCACTGCCGTCCTGCCGCACCATCGAGGTCTCCCGTATGTCCCGACTGCTTCTTCTGGTCGTCGCCGTTGTTCTCGGAGGCGTCGTCGCCCACCCGGCCGCAGCGCAGGGACGTGCCGTCGCGTTCCAGGGCGCGCGCCTCATCGTCGGAGACGGGTCGGCCCCGATCGAGAACGGCACGCTCGTCATCGAGGGCGGCCGGATCACGGCCGTAGGCCCTGCCGTCGCCGTTCGGGTGCCGCCCGGTGCGCGTCGAGTGGCTGCGACCGGCCGCACCATCATGCCGGCGCTGGTCAACGCCCACGTGCACATCGGGTACGAGGGATACAGCAGTTGGGGGGCCAGCAACTACACCCCGCAGAACGTGCTGGACCACCTGCGCCGGCAGGCGTTCTACGGGGTCGCGGCGACGCAGACCGTGGGCAGCAGCCCCACCGAGGCGTCCCTCGCGTTCGTCCGCGATCAGCAGGCGGGGAAGTTCGCGGTGGCGTCGCGCTTCTTCTTCATGCCGGGCATGGCGCCGCCCAATGGCGGGCCCGATGCCATCCTCATCAAGGGCACGAAGGAGCTCAACGCCGTGTACGAGGTGACCACGCCCGCCGAATCACGCGCGGCGGTGCAGGGGATGGTGGCCAGGGGCATCAGGCACGTGAAGATCTGGGTGGACGATCGCCGCGGCACCTATCCGAAGATGCCGCCCGAGGTCTACAACGCGATCATCGACGAAGCGCACCGCCTCGGGATGCTGGTGCAGGCCCACGCCATCCAGATGATGGACCAGAAGGCGGTGGTGCGCGCCGGGGCCGACGTCCTGGTGCACACCGTGCAGAACGAGCCGCTCGACGATGAGCTGATGGCCCTGCTGCGGGAGAAGAAGCCGTACTGGACGACGGTCATCGGGCTCGGCGATCGCAGCGAGGCGTGCAACGGCGATCCGTTCGTGGACCAGAGCTACCCGCCGCACGTGCTCGAGGAGATCCGGCAGAAGGACTGTCCGCCGCCGGCACCCACGTCGGCCAACCGCGAGCGCATCCTGTTCAACAACCTCCCGAAGTACGTCGCGAGCGGTGCCAGGCTGGTGCTGGGCACGGACGCGGGCATCGACGCGCGGCACGCCTTCGGGTGGGCGGATCACCACGAGATGTCCCGCTGGGTGCAGTCGGGCATCTCGCCCGCAGAGGCCATCGTCGCGGCCACCTCACGCCCGGCGGCGCTCATCGGCATCCCCGATCTCGGCACGCTGGCAGTGGGGAAGAGCGCCGACTTTCTCGTCCTCACCGCAAACCCGCTCGAGGACATCCGCTACACGCGGCGCATCGATCAGGTGTACATCAAGGGCGCGGCGCTCGACCGGGCGGCGATGGTGCGGGAGTTCCAGCGCCGCCATTAGCTTAGGGGTCTGTGCGCTCTCGCCAGCGACGCCTGAGGCCCGCTCGCGCCGGTCACCCCGGCTCCTCACACCATCAACATGCAGGGAGGGACAACCATGACACCCCAGGACGCCAGGACGATCGCCGACTTCCTCATCGGCAACCTCGAGATGGAGATTGGCACCACGGTCAACGTCTTCAACGCCGTGCCGCCGGATCGGCAGGCGTACCGTCCCGATGCCACGACGCGCAGCGCCATCGACCTGCTGCGCCACATCACCGTGGAGGACGAGTGGCTGCTCCAGTCGGTGATCGACGGCGCATTCACGCCGCCGCCTGACGACTCGGAGAAGTGCGGCGTCATGAACGCGAGCGACGCGGTCGCCCGCTATCAGGCGCGCATGTCCGCACTCATTGCGACCCTGCGGGCGATGCCCGGCGACGCCTACCTGAAGATGCTGGAGTTCGGGCCGATGAAGATGCCCGCAATCCAGGTGCTGGCCATGACGCTGCGCCACTCGGCGCATCATCGCGGTCAGCTCAGCACGTACCTGCGATCCATGGGGGCCAGGGTGCCTGCCATCTACGGACCGAGCGGCGACGTACGCTGGGACAGCTGAGCGGTCAGCGCTCGGCCTTCGGCTGTCCGTCCGGGGCGAGGTAGTACCCGTCCCCGTGTACGGTGTGGATGTAACGGGGCCGATGCGGTGTGTCCTCGATCTTCTTTCGCAGCCGCGCGATGGCGTGATCCACCGCACGTGTGGCTGCCGTATCCGGGTAGCCCCAGACCGCCCGAAGCAGCTCGTTGCGCGAGACGATGGTGTGGGGCCGGTTCGCCAGGTACTGCAGCAGCTCGAAGTCGCGGTGCGTCAGGTCGAGGTCCGTGTCGCCCCGCGTGGCCTTGAGCGCGGCGAAGTCGATCGTCACGGCGCCGAGGATCAGCCGGTCCGATGCCGGGCGCGTGCGCCGCAGGACGGCGTTGATGCGCGCGAGCAGTTCCTCGAGGTCGAAGGGCTTGGTGACGTAGTCGTCCGCTCCCAGCTGGAGGCCGCGAATCTTGTCGGCCTTCTGGCCCATGGCCGTCAGCAGGATGATCGGCATCTGCGAGCGCTGCCGCCACGCCTCGCACAGGTCGAGGCCCGACTGTCCCGGCAGGTTGACGTCGAGCAGCACGAGGTCGGGCGCGAACTCCTTCGCGACCCACTGTGCCTGCAGGCCGTCCGACACCGCCTGCACCTCGAACCCCTCGAACGTGAGGTTGTCGCGAAGGACGCGCGTGAGCACCGGGTCGTCCTCGACGATGAGCACCCGCTTCTTCATCGATCTGCTGCCGGGATGGTAACCGAAACCGTCGTGCCCTGTCCCACGGTGCTCTGAATCGCGAGCGAGCCCCGGTGGTCGGCGATGATCCGGTCCACGATGGCCAGGCCGAGTCCGCTTCCGCCGGCCACGGAGGTGCGACCCCGGAAGAACTTCTTGGTCACGCGCGCGAGTTCGTCGGCCGGGATCCCGACTCCCTTGTCGGACACTCGATGGTGACGGCGGCTCCGTCGTTGTGCGCCGTGACGGCCAGGACGCGCTCGGTGCCGGCATAGCGGATGGCATTGTCGATCAGGTTGTTGAGCAGCAGGCCCATGGCATTCGGGTCGGCGAGGATGCGCGGGAGCGTCTCCGGCACGTCCACCGTCACCGCGAATCGCGCATGAGACAGGTTCGGCTGGAACTCCTGCAGGCTGCGCGCGACGATGTCGGCCACCGACACCGGCTCGAACGAGTACACAGCGGCGACGTCGGTGATTCGCGAGTACGCCAGGAGGTTGTCCACGAGCCGGGTCAGCCGGGTCGCTTCCCCGATCCCCATCTGCGCGTACTCGCGCGTCATCTCCGGCGTCGTGCGCCCGGAGGCAAGCGTCTCGTTGATGGCGCGCATGTTGGCGATCGGCGTCTTGAGCTCGTGCGTGACGGCGGAGACGAAGTCCGCGCGCATGCCCGCCAGGTCGGCGTTCGCCTTGGCTGCGCGCAGGCTCACGAAGAGTCCGATGCCAAGCGTCAGGGTCATGACGGCGGCGATGGCAAGCGTACGCCGGGCGCCGCGCTCGGCGGCGGCGAGCGTCGGGTCGTCACGCGTCGTGGCCACCGCGGTCCACCATTCGAGGGTCAAATCCTGGGGCGGGTCGACCGCCACCGCCTCCCGCTCGAAGAAAGCGACGGGGAACGTGCGACGACTGGTCGGGCTGCCGTCGTCGGACACCGGCGGGCCCACGACCACGCGCTTTTCGGCATCGATGATCGTGAAACGTACGCTCCGGTCGTCGCTTTCGATGTCGGCGACCTGGGCGGCGAGTTCGCCGAAGTAATGGGCGCGGGCCCATTGGAGGTCCACGAGCAGGCCGACGATGGTCTCGGCCTGTCCGCGCGCCGGATCGGCGTACGAGATGACGGCGGCGACCTGGTAAGGGACGCCGCCGATGGAAGCGCTGAAGGCCGAGAACCGCCGGCCCTGCAGGGTGTCGCTGCGCACCCGGTCGATGATCTCGGTGCCGACCTCGGGCTGCGTGGCGGTGATGACCGGGTAGAGCGCGCGCGCATCGGGCGCCGCGAGCCAGGCCGGCCGGCGTTCGGCGCGGCTGTAGAACACCACGTCGGCGCCGGGCCGATCGCGCCACGAGAAGAACGCTTCGGCGTACGGGTAGCGCGCGAAGGCGCTCGCGACCGGGTGCAGGACATCCGCTCCGGACCCGGACGCGAGGCTGTCGTCGTCGGAGGCCGCCAGGACCGAGACGTGGGCGCCGCGCATGTCACGCGACAGCGCCGACACCAGGAGGTTCACGGCGGCGTCGGCTCGCCGCGAGGCGACCAGGCTGGCTGCGTGCTGCCATTCACCGACGGCGCGATAACCGATCCAGCCCAGCGCGGCGGCGGACAGGCCGATGGCCGACGCGAGCGTGGTCCGCAGCGCCCGGCCCGACAGGCGGGGTATCCAGGTCACCGCGACAGCTCGCGTTCGCGGTAATAGCGCGCGGCACCCGGATGCAGCGGAATGGGTGTCGCCGGCGCGTCGTCGAGGTCCAGGAAGCGGAGGTTGGCCTCGATGCGCGCCAGTCGCGGGAAGACGCTGAACAGCTGTTCCGTCAGGGTGTAAGCCATCCGTTCGTCGATCTCGCGACGGCACACGATCAGGAGGTCGATTCCGACCGTCCGGATGATGCGGTCCTGGCCGGGGTAGATGTCGCGGGGGATCATCACCGTGCGGACAAAGGGCGAGTGCCTCCGGAGTTCGTCGACTTCCGGCCCGTCGATGGGAACCAGGTACGCCCCGTCCTGGATCACCGACTGAATCACTTCGTCGGGATAGACGTACCCAGGCAGCACGATGGCGTCGAGCGACCCGTCCTTCAGGCCGCTGGCCGCGGCCGGACGGCCCGAGAGCGACTGCACGGTGACCGGGTCCACGCGAAAGGCTCCGAGAATCAGGTTTGCGAGCGTCCAGCTCGAGGTGTTCCGCGGCCCGACGCCGACGACCCGTCCCTTGAGGTCCGAGACGCGCTGGATGCCGGAGCCCGCCCGCACCAGCAGGTACATCGGCAGCGGCTGGAGCAGCGAAATGCCCCGGATGTGGCTCTGCGAGGCGTCCCCTCCCGCTTCGGTATAGGCCCGGTAGGCATCGTCGGCGAGCGCCACGCCGAGGTCGATGGTTCCCTCGGCCAGCGCCCGGAGTGTGGCCGGGGAGGAGGCCACCGGGACGTCGCGGATGTCCGTGTCCGGCAGCGCCTGCCGGTACTCCTCGATGAGCCGGGTGCTGAAGGGCGGGAATGCGGTGCCGATACGCAGGATCGGGCGGGCCGTGTCCTGGGCTGGGGGGCGCCCGCAGGCGGCGCCGACCGCAAGCACGACGATCACGGTCGCACAGATCGCCCGCAGGGGCGGCATGGATGGCCCGCGGTTCGCACGCATGGAGAGATACGCCCGAGTCGCGCCGGCCGCGAGAGGCGAAAGGGGGTTTTAGCAGAAGGGTCCCGACCAATCAAGGAAGCCGGCGCGGCCGTGGCCGCGGCCTGGGGCCCGCGACAAGTTGCGACAAACAGAACGCCTGAAAAATGTTAGAAAATGCGCCTCTTGGGAATCGTACGCTTCCGTGCGTACGCGCCCGCGGCGGCGGCCACTTACGAGCGGCGCGGCAGCCTGCGGTAAAGGAGCAGCGACTTATGAACGTAAGACGGAGCATCGGTTCGGCGGTGGTCCTCGGGCTGACGGTCGCGGGTGCCGTGGCGGTGGCGACGCAGTCGTCGCTGGTTCTGCGGGCGGCGCCGCCCGTGGTGGCCGGCGAGGTCACCTACACGAAGGACATCGCGCCCATCCTGCAGCGCAGCTGCGAGAACTGTCACCGTCCGAACGGCGCCGGCCCGATGGCGCTGACGACGTACGAGGAGGTCCGGCCGTGGGCGCGCGCGATCAAGTCGCGCACGGGGATCGGGCCGCACGCGGGCGTCATGCCGCCGTGGTACATGGAGAAGAACATCGGCATCCAGAAGTACAAGGACGATCCGTCCTTGAGCGACCTGGAAGTCGCGAAGATCGCGAAGTGGGCCGACAGCGGTGCCCCGCGCGGCAACCCCGCGGACATGCCGCCCGCGCGCCAGTGGTCGGACGACAACGCGTGGCGCATCGGCACGCCCGACCTCATCGTGAAGGGCGCCGACATCCTCGTGAAGGCGAACACGCCCGACTGGTGGGGGGAAATCGAGCCCATCAAGATTCCGCTCGACGAAGATCGCTATGTGGCCGCCGTGGAAGTCCGCGAGGTCAACGATGTCGACACCGCCAACAAGGATCGACAGACGGTTGGCGGCCGCTACGTGTGGCACCACCTGATCTACCGCACGCAGGTGGGCCTGGGCGGCGACTCGGGTGGTCCTGCCGACCTCGATGCGGCAGGCAGCGAAGACGTCGTGAGCTGGCCGGTCCACGAGGTGGGCCGCAACCCCGACTACTTCGACGCCAAGGCGGCGCGGCTCCTCAAGAAGGGCTCGTACATCGTGTCCGACTCGGCGCATATCCACTCGAATGGCCGCGACACCAAGTCGCACCTCGAGTTCGGCTACAAGTTCATGCCGAAGGGCTACAAGCCCGAGTACAAGCGCGCCACCTACTCGCTCGGTAACGGCGTGGACATCGACATCGAGGGCATGGAGAAGGGGCAGCAACTGCACGCCTACGCCGTGCTGAACGAGCCGACCAAGATCATCTCGTTCGAGCCGCACCTGCACGCACCCGGCACGCGCATGTGCCTCGAGGCCATCTGGGGCTACAACATCCAGACGCTCTCGTGCGTCGGTTACGACCACAACTGGGTGCGCGGTTACAGCTACGCGGATGATGTGCAGCCGCTGCTCCCGAAGGGCACGATCCTCCACATCGTCGGCTACATGGACAACTCGCCCGCGAACAAGAACGTCGCGGATCCGCGCAACTGGTCGGGCTCGGGCAACCGCTCGATCACGAACATGTTCATCGACCTCGGCAATCGCGTGTTCATGACCGAAGAGCAGTTCCAGGCGGAGATGCGTGCCCGTGTCGAGGCGAACCCCGGCAAGGACGTCATCCTCGGCTGCCCGCTCTGCGGTGTCGTCGCGCAGCAGCAGCGTGCGCGCGCGACCCAGAACCAGAACCAGCAGCAGTAAGTCGCGCAGAACGCCCGGGGGAGCCTCGGCTCCCCCGGCTTCTCCCCCTGGTAGAACATCCATGAAGCAGCAGATCCGCGCGCTCATCGGCGCGCTCGTTCTGGCGTGCGTCCCGGCGCTCGCCGGCGCGCAGTCGCTTTCGTACAACAGCGGCCAGAGCATCGCTCCCGCCTATGAGGGGTGGGAGGAAGATGCGGACGGCACGAAGTACTTCCTCTTCGGCTACATGAACCGCAACTGGGAAGAGGAGATCGATGTGCCCGTCGGGCCTGACAACGGCTTCGCACCCGGAGCGGCCGACCAGGGCCAGCCGACGCACTTCTATCCCCGCCGCAACCGGTTCATCTTCCGGGTGAAGGTGCCAGCTGGCTGGACGGAAAAGGAAGAACTCGTCTGGACCCTCACCGCCAACGGCAAGACCACGAAGGCGTACGCGTCACTGCGTCTCGACTACAAGGTGGATGACGTCGTGAAGGCGTCGGAGACGGGCGCCCTGGGCGCGGGGTCGAGCAGCCCTGAGATTCGGGCGAACAAGCCGCCTGTCGTCAAGGTGGAGGGCTCGAAGGCGATCACGGCGAAGGTGGGGCAGCCGGTGCGGATTTCCGCAGTCGTGACCGACGACGGCGTGCCCGCTCGCCGTGGTGAGGGGCTGGCCGGGGCGGCCGTGGCCAATCGCGGGAGCCGCAGCGACCGGGCACTCGCGACCTCTGATGCCGCGCCGCGCGCGAACCGCGCCATGCAGCCGCCGGCTCGTGCGACGGTCGGCAAGAACGTCGGCCTGCACATCTCGTGGATCCAGTTCCGCGGTCCTGGCGCCGTGAAGTTCGATCCGATCCAGATCAAGGCATGGGAGGACACCCGGGCTGGGGCGAACTCACCGTGGGCGCCCATCTGGACGCCCCCGCCGATGCCGGCTGACGGCAAACTGCCGGTCACGGCGACCTTCTCGGCGCCGGGCACTTACGTGATTCGGGGCCTGGCCGATGATGGTGCGCTGCTCGGATGGGATGACGTGACGGTGACCGTCACCCCCTGATCCTGCCGGGGATTTTCAACGCGGCCTGCCAGGCTTCGCTCTTTGATCGATACCCGGCACGCTCCGAAACGGGGCGTGCCGGGAACCTTCCGGCTCCTGCCCCCGTCATTCATCCCGGCACAGCTGAACGCCGGAAAGTCGACGGTTGCCGCTTCTGCGACGACTTGCGACACATAAGCGGCCACAAAGGTGCTACAAAATCAAGAGGCTTTATTTGGGAAAGTCCGGCGCAGCCCGCCGGGCCGACCTCCCGTAGCAGCCTGGCTGCGGAACGGTTGCTGGTCAAAGGAGTAGAAGCACATGGTTGCATCGAAGTTGGGGTGGAAGGTCACCCTTGGTGCGGCAGTGGTAGGAGCACTGGCCGCCGGCGTCGCGTCGCCGTTCGTGCTGCGCGCCGCACCACCCGTGGTGACTGGCGAGGTCACCTACACGAAGGACATCGCGCCGATCCTGCAGCGCAGCTGCGAGAACTGTCACCGTCCGAACGGCGCCGGCCCGATGGCGCTGACGACGTACGAGGAGGTCCGGCCGTGGGCGCGCGCGATCAAGTCGCGCACGGGGATCGGGCCGCACGCGGGCGTCATGCCGCCGTGGTACATGGAGAAGAACATCGGCATCCAGAAGTACAAGGACGATCCGTCCTTGAGCGACCTGGAAGTCGCGAAGATCGCGAAGTGGGCCGACAGCGGTGCTCCGCGCGGCAACGCGGCGGACATGCCGCCGGCCAAGCAGTATCAGGACGACTCGGTGTGGCGCATCGGGACGCCGGACCTGATCGTGAAGACCAAGGACGTCCTGGTGAAGGGGAACTCCCCCGACTGGTGGGGTGAGATCGAGTCGGTGCCGATCCCGATGGACGAGGACCGCTACGTGCTCGCCGTCGAGATCAAGGAAGTCAACGACGTCGACGCCGGTAACAAGGATCGGCAGACGGTCGGTGGCCGGTACGTGTGGCACCACCTGATCTACCGCACCCAGGTCGGCCTCGATGCTCCGTCGGATGCCGAGCTCATCGCGGGCAGCGACAACGTCGTGAACTGGCCGGTTCACGAAGTGGGCCGCAACCCCGACTACTTCGACCCGAAGGCGGCGGTGCTCCTGAAGAAGGGCTCCTACATCGTGTCCGACTCGGTGCACCTGCACTCGAACGGCCGCGACACCAAGGCGCACCTCGAGTTCGGCTACAAGTTCGCCCCGAAGGGCTACAAGCCGACCTACCGCCGCGCGCTCATCGGCCTCGGCAACGGCGTCGACATCGACATGGCGGCGAACCAGACCGGTCAGCAGCTTCACGCCTACGCCGTGGTGAACGAGCCGACCAAGCTCGTCTCGTTCGAGCCGCACATGCACGCGCCGGGTCACCGGATGTGCCTCGAGGCGATCTGGGGCTACAACATCCAGACGCTCTCGTGCGTCGGTTACGACCACAACTGGGTGCGCGGCTACAGCTACGCGGACGACGTGGCCCCGCTGCTGCCGAAGGGCACGATCCTCCACATCATCGGCTACTTCGACACCACCGCCGGCAACAAGAACGTCGCGGATCCGCGCAACTGGTCGGGCTCGGGCAACCGCTCGATCGCCAACATGTTCATCGACCTCGGCAACCGCGTTGCCCTGACCGAGGAGCAGTTCCAGGAAGAGATGCGCGCCCGTGTCGAGGCGAACCCCGGCAAGGACGTCATCCTCGGCTGCCCGCTCTGCGGTGTCGTCGCGCAGCAGCAGCGTGCGCGCGCGACCCAGAACCAGAACCAGCAGTAAGTCATCGTCGGTCCCGGGGGAGCCGCCTGCTCCCCCGGGTTTCTCCTTGGACAATTCATCATGAAGAACCAGGTTCGCGCACTGGTCGGTGCGCTTGCCCTTATTGCCATGCCCGCGATCTTCGCGCCGGCACCGGCGTCTGCTCAGTCGCTGGCCTACAACAGCGGCCAGAACGTCGCACCCGCCTATGAAGGCTGGGAAGAGACATCCGAAGGAAAGTTCTTCCTCTTCGGCTACATGAACCGGAATTGGGAACAGGAACTCGACGTGCCGGTCGGGCCCGAGAACGGCTTCTCGCCGGGCCCTGCGGACCAGGGGCAGCCGACGCGCTTTCTGCCGCGGCGCAACCGTTTCGTTTTCCGAGTGAAGGTGCCGGCCAGCTTTACGGAGAAGGACGAACTGGTCTGGACGCTGACGACCAACGGCAAGACCGAGAAGGCGTTCGCGTCGCTGCGTGAGGACTACAAGGTGGACGACGTGGTAAAGGCGTCGGAAACCGGAGCCCTGGGCGCGGGGTCGAGCAGCCCTGAAGTGCGCGCCAACAAACCGCCGGTGGTCAAGGTGCAGGGCAACAAGACGCTGACCGCGAAGGTGGGCCAGCCGCTGTCGATCACCACCCTCGTGACCGACGACGGCATCCCGGCGCGGCGGGGCACCGGCGTGGCGGGTGCTGCGGTGTCGAATCGTGGCTCGGCCGCGGCCGAACGTGCCAACACGACGGGCTCCGAGGCGGCGGTTCGGGTCAACCGCGCCATGGCTCCGCCCTCACGCGTCACGGTCGGGAAGAACGTCGGCCTGCACCTGTCGTGGTTCGTGTATCGCGGGCCTGGCAAGGTGACGTTCGATCCGATACAGGTGAAGCCATGGGAAGACACCAGGGCGGGGGCCAACTCACCGTGGGCCCCCATCTGGGCGCCGCCCCCGATGCCGACCGATGGCCGGATCCCGGTCAACGTCGTGTTCAGCGAGCCCGGCACGTACACGCTGCGTGCCCTGGCCGACGACGGTGCGCTCACGGGGAGCGACGACGTTGTGGTGACCGTCACCAAGTAAGTCCGGCAGAACTCCCGCCTCCAACCTGGGCCGCTCCTACCCCGCGTAGGAGCGGCCCTTCTCGTTTTGGCCAGGTTGCGCTGCGTGGGTGATGGTGGCGCGACCTGCGGCCGATCCAAGACGTTGAACCGATCCGTGCGGATCGACCGAACGGCCCCACATTTGTGGCTGTGCTGCGACAAATTGAGACACTTGGCGATAACACAAACATGTTAAAACTTGCGCCGCGCTTGGGAGGAGTGTCGGTTTTCAGCCGACGTGAGACAGCCCATTCGCGAAAAGTTCACTGCTCGACGACACAGATTGGTGGAGGGGTCAGTGGTTCATGTGAGGAAGCAGTGGCCGGCGAGACTGGCCATGGGCTGCGCGCTGCTGGGATGCCTGTTTGGAGTGGCACCGGCGGCAGTCGCCCAGCAGTCAAGCGGCATCTCGGGCGTGGTCCGGGACAGTGCTGGACTGGCAATGCCGGGCGTGACCATCGAGGCGGCTAGTCCGGCGCTCATCGAGAAGGTGCGCTCGACGATTTCCGACGGTGAGGGCCGGTACAACATCGTGGACCTGCGTCCCGGTGTCTACACGATCACGTTCTCGCTGCCGGGCTTTTCGACGGTGAAGCGCGACGGGGTGGAAATCGGCGCCGGTTTCACGGCGACGGTGAACATCGCGATGCAGGTCGGCGCGCTCGAGGAGACCATCACGGTCAGCGGCGCGGCACCCGTTGTCGACACGCAGACAATGCGCCGGCAGGAGACGCTGGATCAGCGGGAGCTGGAGCAGCTGCCCAGCGGCAACATCGGCCTGCAGACGCTGGCCTACATGACCCCTGGCTTTGCGACGACCCAGGCGGACGTCGGCGGCGGCCGTGACACGTGGTCCGCGCAGGGCGCGTATCAGTTCTACCACGGCAAGGACGGCACACGAGCCTCGTTCGACGGCTTCCGCAACCAGTACTTCATCGGTGCGGCGAGCGGCGTCGGCTACATCTCGGAC
>CAYLTD010000024.1:0-77939 GCA_964386715.1 uncultured Bifidobacterium sp. | reverse complement strand
GGCGACCGCACGGTCGACGAGATGGCGCACGCCTGGATGAACGTCGTCTACCTGAGCGACGAGGAATACAAGGAGCGCGTCGCCAAGTACGGCGAGGGCGTGACCAACGGCGTCAAGCCGGAGGCGCGCACCCAGCAGCAGCAGTAGCAACCAGGGTGCACCGCGAGCGGGGCGGTGACGGCGGCGCCAGTCGCCGTCCCGCACGCGGTCAGGCCCGACGAAGAGTCCCGGCGGAGTGACCGACGGGTGAACCAGACCCCTAAACAGAGAGTCCCAAGAATGCATTCACGGATCGTTCTCCGCCTTGCGGCCGTCATCGCCCTCGCAGCCGGCGGAGCGATGGTTTCAGCCCAGGGGCAGCTGCTGCCCAGTTCGCCCAAGCTGGGATTCGGCGCCAGCGTCACGCCGGCTTATGACGGATGGTTCGACAACCCCGATGGCTCGCACACGTACCTCATCGGGTATTACAACCGGAACTGGACGGCGTCGGTCGACATCCCGCTGGGCCCGAACAACCACTTCGAGCCGGGCGATCCGGATCGCGGCCAGCCGACGCACTTCCTGCCCAACCGGAACTTCGGCATGTTCACGATCGTGATGCCGAAGGAATTCCCGGCGACCGAGCGCATGTGGTGGGTGCTCACGATCAACGGCGTGACCTCCCGCGTGCCGTTCCACCGGAGCCCCGACTACAACATCACGCCGACGCAGGCGTCCGAGGAGAGCCCCGGCGGGCGCTACAACAAGCCCGCCATGCTGAAGTTCGCCGAGAAGGAGCCGTGGATCCAGGGGCCGGTGGCGACCCTCTCGAAGGCCTTCACGCGCACGGCCACCGTCAACACGCCGATGACCATCGACATGTGGGTGAAGGACGATGCGCTGTACTCGAGCGGCACGAATGCACCGCTGACGCGCACGCCGCAGCTGGTGGACCTGGTCGTCGAGAAGTACCGCGGCCCGGGCGCCGTCACGATTGCCAAGACCCACGAGAAGGTGGCCACCCTCAAGGGCGGCAAGGTGGAGGAAGACTTCGAAGGCAAGGCCTCGACGACCGCCACTTTCAGCCAGGCCGGCGACTACGTGATCCACGTCACGGCGAACGACCTCTCGGGCCCCGGCGGCGGCGCCACCGCCTGCTGCTGGACGACCGCCATGATCAAGGTGAACGTCACCCCCGGCAGCAGCACGGGCCGCTGACGCGCACGACGCCCTGACACTCGACCGGACCGGCCCCGGGACCTCCCGGGCCGGTCCGTTTGTTTTTGGGGCCGTCGCCCTCCATCCCCCGCCCAGCATCGTGGGCTTCACGCCCCTGCCCAACCGGCGGAGGGGACCGGGCGCTCCGGCGCGGGTGCCCTGCACCCTGCCCGGGGGAAAAATCGCGCGCCTGCGGAAATCTTCCCAGCCACCTCCGCGCACCGACGAAAATCCGTCAATTTCCTGCGATTTTCTGGCGGCACGTCTCCTGCACAAGGGCGGCCGACGCGCGGCCCGTTGGCCGCCGCATCGGTTCCGGTTTCGTCAATTTGAAAGGAGCGAATGATGCCTGGTTCGAAGCTCCATCTGGGAGCAGGAGTCCTCGCCGTCGGAGCGTGCCTCTCCCTCCCGGGCGCTGCCTTCGCGCAGCAGTCTGCACGTCAGGTCACCTTCAACAAGGATGTCTCGCCCATTCTCCAGGCCAAGTGCCAGTCGTGCCACGAGCCCGGTTCGATCGGACCGATGTCGCTGGTCAGCTACAAGGACGCCCGGCCCTGGGCGCGGTCCATCAAGAACCGCGTCGAGACCCGCCAGATGCCGCCGTGGCACATCGACCGCTCGGTCGGCGTGACGAAGTTCAAGAACGACATGTCGCTCAGTGATGAACAGGTCGCGACCATCGTGGCCTGGGTCGACGGCGGCGCCCTCGAGGGCAGCCCGGCCGACTTCAAGCCGAAGCCGATCACGAAGGACCTGTACTGGCAGGCCGAACGCGACGGTCACGGCGCGCCCGACCTGGTGATCAGCGCCCCGATGCAGACGATGCCGGCCGTGCACCAGGACGTGTGGTGGCGCCCGATCAGCGACATCCCGATCACCGAGCCGCGCTGGATCAAGATCGTCGAGATCCGTCCGGCCAACATCGAGGGCCGCAAGATCCTCCACCACTCGATCGCCTACCACATCCTGAGCCCGGACAACACGGCGGCCGTGAACCAGGGCGTGCAGGTGGCGCGCGGCGTGTCCTTCTCGGGCTCCGCCGCTCCCAGCCAGCAGGAACTCGCGCTACGTCGCCCGCAGATCATGGAGTGGGCGATCGGCAAGGGCTACGACCAGTACATGGAAGGCACCGGCAAGCTGATCATGCCGGGGGAGAAGATCTCCTGGGATCAGCACATTCACGCCGCGGGCGAGGAAGTCACCAGCGCCAGCCAGCTCGGTCTGTGGTTCTACCCCAAGGGGCAGGAGCCGAAGAAGCGCAGCTACCTCGTGGGCTTCACCGGCCTGAAGAATGGCACCGAAGGCCTCGACATCGCGCCGAACTCCGTCGCCTACACCGAAGGCTTCAACGTGCTGAAGGAAAACACCATCATCACGAACTTCCAGCCGCACTTCCACCTGCGCGGCAAGGCGATGCAGGTCGAGGCGATCTTCCCCGACGGCCGGTCGCAGGTCGTGAGCTACGTGAAGGACTTCAACTTCAACTGGATGACCAACTACATCTACACGGATGACGCGGCGCCGGTGTTCCCGAAGGGCACGATCATCCACGTGACCGCCTTCTACGACAACACGAAGGCGAACAAGGACAACCCGGACCCCGACCAGTGGGTGGGCTACGGCGACCGCACGGTCGACGAGATGGCGCACGCCTGGATGAACGTCGTCTACCTGACGGACGCGGAGTACCAGGAACGCGTGGCGAAGTACGGCGTCGGAGTCACCAACGGCGTCAAGGCCGGTGGCTCGACGCAGCAGCAACAGCAGTAGAATGTCCGGCGGGCGACGGCTCGGATGGGAGTCGTCGCCCTCGGTATCGACCGACTGGTGAGACACCGGCCGGCGGGCAATCCCCGGCCCTCCTCAAGAGAGAGTTCCCGATGAAATCACGGATGGTATTCCGTCTTGCGACAGCTGTGGCCATCGCGGCCGGCAGTGCGCTGCTCTCGGCTCAGGGCCAGCTCCTCCCGAGCTCCCCGAAGCTGGCGTTCGGCGGCAGCGTCACCCCTGCCTACGACGGCTGGTATGAGAACCCGGACGGCAGCAAGACGCTGCTGATCGGTTACTACAACCGGAGCTGGGAGACGTCCGTCGACATCCCGGTCGGCCCGAACAACAGGTTCGAGCCTGGCGACATCGACCGCGGGCAGCCGACGCACTTCCTGCCGAACCGCAACTTCGGCATGTTCTCGATTGTCGTACCGAAGACGATGGCCGCGACCGATCGCCTCTGGTGGACGCTCACGCTGAACGGCGTCACCTCGCGCGTCGGGATGATCATGAGCCCCGACTACAACATCACACCGCAGAAGGCGTCGGAAGAAGCGCCGAACGGCAAGTACAACGTGCCGCCCGTGCTGCGCTTCTCGCCCAACGGCGAGGCGATCCAGAACCCGGGCCGACCGATGTCGCAGCCGGCGCTCACCAAGACGGTCGCCGTCAACACCCAGATGCCGCTCGACCTGTTCGTCGAAGACGATGCGCTCTACGCGAGCGGCACGAACGCCCCGATGACCGGCCGCATCCCGCCCGTCGTCGAAGCGACCGTGGCGAAGTACCGCGGGCCTGGCAAGGTGACTGTGAACGGCCTGCACCACTTCGACACCACCAAGGGCGGCAAGCCGATGGAGCCGTACGCCGGGAAGTCGTCCGGCACCATCTCCTTCGACACGCCGGGCGACTACGTGGTGCACGTCACCATCAACGACTTCTCGGACAAGGGCGGCGGCGCCACCGGGTGCTGCTGGACCACCGCGATGGTCAAGGTGACCGTCACCGGCAGCGCCGCGGCGCGCACCACCGGCCAGCAGTAAGCCGGGAGCCGTGGCGGCCGCGCGGCGGCTCGACAGATAGCAGAGACAACGAAGGGCCGGCTGTGAGGCGCACTCACGGCCGGCCCTTTCTGTTCTCTGGCGGAACACCCCGGCGTCCGCGCCGCTCCGCGCACGTCGCGCCCGCCTGGCCAGCGAGGGCCCGCCGCCGTGCCGCCGGAAAAGCCGTCGGCCTCGAGCCGAGTGTTGCGCGGCTCGCGAACGACGCGCCTGTCAGAGGGGATCGACTGCCGGGCCGCCCGGCGGGTCGTCGGCCAGGTCGCCGTGCCCGGCATAGATCGGCACCTGCGCGAAGCGCACGAGGCGGAGGACGGCATCTTCCGCTGACGGGGTCGGCGCCACGCACATGGCACGCGCCAGGAAGCCTGCCATGTTGGCGACCGCGAAACTGATGCCGTTCAGGTTCCGGCGGGGATCGACGCCCGGGATGGGCCGTGCGAAGCCGGAAGCCCGGAAGACGGGCATCCCGCCGGCCTCGATGACGCGAAACTGATCCCGCGGGCAGTGCCAGTCCACCTGCACTCCAAGCACGCCAGGCAGGCTGCCCGGCAGCCACTTCACTCCCTCGTCGTCTCGCGCGGCCACGATCACTGCGCCGGCCCTGGTGGCGCGCCGGATCGACGCCTCGAAGCCGGCCCGGTGTTCGACCTTCGACGTGCCCAGACTGAGGTTGATGACGTGCATGCCGGCGTCCAGGGCCCAGTCGATGCCGGCCAGGAGCGCGGAGGCACGGGCCGAGAGGCGGTCCCCGAAGATGCGCACGGCGTAGAGGTCGGCCAGCGGCGCCTTCTCGCGGATCGCCGCGGCGACCGCCGTTCCGTGGCCGACGCGGTCGCTCCAGTCGTCCGAGTGCCGCCCGTCGGCGTCGATGGCCACGCCGCCCGCGACGCTGCCGATGTGCGGGTGCGCCGCATGGATGCCGCTGTCGATGACGGCCACCTTGACGCGGGCCGGCAGGCGCGCCTGTGGGGAGCGGGAATCAGTGGACATGCTGCACCTGGAACAGGTCGGCGTAGCGGCTGCCGCGCATGGCGAGGTCCGCGGGTGCCCCCTGCTCGACCAGCCGTGAGCCGTCGAGCACCAGCACGCGATCGGCGCGGCTCGCGACATCGAGCCGGTGCGTGATGACGATCGTCGTCCGGTGGCGCATCACCGACTGGTACCCGTCGATGACGAGCCGCTCGGCGATCGGGTCCAGGGACGCGGTGGGCTCATCGAGGATCAGCACGGCGGGGTTCGCGAGGAATGCGCGGGCGGTCGCGATCCGCTGCCGCTCGCCCGACGACAGCGCCGAGCCCCGCTCCCCCACCACCGTGTCGAGCCCCTGCGGCAGGCTCGCGAGGAACGGGTCGAGCGCCGCCTGGCGGGCGGCCTGCCGGACCTCGGCATCACTGGCGTCGGGCCGGGCGTAACGGATGTTCTCGAGGATGGACGCGTGCAGGATGCAGGGCTCCTGGTCGACGAGGGCTATCTGCCCCCGCACGTCGGCAAGGCGGATCCGGCGCAGGTCGCAGCCGTCCACGAGGACGGTCCCTGCATCGGGGTCCAGCAGCCGGAGCAGCAGGTCTGCCACGGTCGACTTGCCGCTCCCGCTGGGACCGACGATGGCCAGGACCTCGCCCGGACGCGCGTGGAACGACAGTTCCTCGATCGCCGGCCGTCCGCGGTCGTACGACAGCGTGACCCGTGCGAACTCGATGTCACCCCGCATCGCGGGCATCGCGACGGCGCCATCCGCCTCCAGTACCTCGACCGGTGCCTCGAGGATCTCCGCGACCCGGTTCCAGGCGACCTGCGCCGTGGCGAGGCTCGTATAAAGGCCCATGAGCGCCTGGAGTGGGGAGAGGAAGCGCGTCTGGTAGGTGATGAAGGCGACGAACGTGCCGACGCTCATGTCGCCCGACACCACCCGGTAGCCGCCGTAGATGAACACCATGCCGGTGCCGGCCGACATCAGGAGCCCCGGCAGGCCGCCGGACACGTACGACAGCATCTGCATCGACATCAGCGCGTCGATGAAGGCATTGTTGCGGGCACGGAAGCGGGCGACCTCGCGGTCCTGCGCGTTGGCGGTCACCACGAGTTTCACCGCCTGGAGGGTCTCGATGAGGAAGCTGCCGAGATCCGCGCCACGCTGGCGGACGTCGGCCACCTTGCCTTCGAGCCGCCCGCGGTAGTGCATCAGGGCCCAGATGCCGAACGGCGCCACCGCCACCGTCGCGGCGAAGAGCCTGAGGTCGAGCCACGCGAGCATCACGATCGTGCCGGCGAGGTACACGACGTTGCCGACCCAGGCCACTGCCGCCTCCGCTGCAATGCGCTGGAGCTCGCCGATGTCGTTGTTGATGCGCGACAGGATGTCGCCGATGCGGGTCCGCGCGTAGAAGCGCGGAGACAGGCGGAGCAGGTGCTGGTAGACGTGCAGCCGCATGTCGAACAGGATCTCGGCCGACACGCGCGTGTAGCGCAACCCGCTGGCGATGTTCAGGACGAAGCTGACGACCGTCGCCCCGGCGAAGAGCGCCGAGGTGCGCACGAGCGCCCCCATGTCGCGGCCGAGGAGCGCGTGGTCGAAGAAGTCTTTGGAGATGAGCGGGAGCACGAGCGAGAGGCCGGTGCTCACCAGGCTGAGCACCAGCACCAACACCAGGCGCGGCCAATACGGGGCCGCGAATCGGAGCGCCTGGCGCAGGTGCTGATGCATGACCGTACGCGGGGCCTACTGGGTGGCCTTGGTGCCCTTGGCCGGCGCTGCCGGCCCCGGAATGACGAACAGGTCCGAGGTGACGTCGCCACCCAGGTTGATCGTCTTCATGTACTTGTAGGTGTCGGCCTCGTAGAGGTCGATCGTGTCGCCGGCGTTGTAGATATAGAGCACCTTGCCGTTGGTGCTGGTCTTCAGCGACATGCGCGGGCGGCCGTCGAAGGTGACGCGGCTGGCGACGCGCCGGTTATCGAGATCGAACTTCCAGAACTCGTAGTGGCCGATCTCGCTCAGCAGGCCGTAGGCGACCTTCCTGCCGGGCGCCATGGTGAAACCCACCTGCGACGCCGGGCCGAGGGTGTAGAAGTCCACCTTCTTGGCGGAGAGGTTGATGCGCCCGATGCCCATCATCCGGCGCTTCTGCACCGGATCGGTCACCTGGAACATCGCGGTGTAGTAGCCGGGTTCGTCGTTGGCCGCGTCGATCTGGCCGAACTCGAACGCCCCGAAGCCCTCCTCCACCGGCTTCGACAGCTCCCAGCGATCCACCTGCTTCATCGTGGTCGTGTCGAAGATGAGGACGTCCTGCTCGCTGAACAGGTACAGGTACTTCCCGTCCGGGGAGAACTGCATGCTGGCGTTCTCGCGCTCCTCGCCGTTCGGCCACGGGATGGTGTTGGTGATCGCGTGGGTGGCGAGGTCGTACTGAACCAGCTTGGACGGCTCGATCTCGAAGCGGTCGATGTGCCGGATGAACGGCCGGATGACCATCATGACGAACCGGTGCTGTGGATCGGGCTCGAGCGTCTTGATCCGGACGTGCCGGTTGCCCTGCGACAGCGTGAACTGGTCCAGCGTCTTCTTGCCGGCGATGTCGATGACCTCGACCTTCTCCATCCCGGCTTCCACCGTGTAGAAGCGCTGGCGATCGCGCGTCATGGCGGTCCGCCGCGGCATGCCCGACTTGAAGGGCAGCTTGCCGACGATGCTGGTCGTGGCTTCGTCGATGATCTTGAAGTGATCGGGGAAGACACCGATGTACAGCGTACCGGTGCCCGCCGACACCGGCCTGGCCTTCTGGGCGGCCGCGGGGAGGCCGAGGCCGGCCAGGACGGCGCCGATCGACAGCAGGAGCTTCCAGGTGCGTGACACTCTCATGGGCGTGGATCTCCTGCTCACGGGAAGACGAGGTCGATCTTGCGCCAGTCCTTCTGGGCCGCCGCGCACTTGTTGGTCCACTCGGGCGCGTGGTGCAACTGGTCCGGCACCTGGGCCGGCCAGTAGCAGCCGATGTGGCAGTCGAACAGGTCGCGCTCGACCGGCTGGCACAGGCCGGCGGTGCCGCCCGCGCGGTCGGTCTCCCAGCCTGGCGAGAACACGACCGAGCAGCCCGTCGGGAAGTGCGGGGCATTGGGCAGGCCGGTGCGCTGCAGCGCGACGACGTCCTCCCCCTCCGCGGCCTGGGCACTGCGGGCCGTCGTCTCCTGTTCCTGCATGAAGCGTTCGATGCGAACGGCCTTCTGGTTCAGCGTCTTCAGGTGTCTCATGGGTCTCCTCCGGAACCTAACTGACTCGCTCCGCCATGTCCGCGCGGTCGAACTGCGCCAGCCAGGCCGGGTTCTTGTCTGCGATTTCTGCGTAGACCTTCAGGCACACGTCGGTCCAGGCGCGAATCCAGTCGCAGTAGTGCAGGTTCGCCTTGGTCGTGTCGCCGTAGCGGGTGTGGGCCTCGTGATAACAGCCGCCTGAGCACACCGGGCGCGCCCAGCAGGTGCTGCAGTCGGTCTTGTTGGCGAGGTGGTGCGTGTCGAGGAAGGACACCTGGGCGGCCTTGTCGACGCCGTCGAACACGGTGCCCAGCTTGTGCGAGTCGGATCCGGCGAACCGGTGGCACAGCGCCACGTCGCCGGACGTGGAGACGCCCATGAGCCCCAGCCCGGCGCCGCAGGGATAGGCCTTGCTCATCCCCTGGTGGATCTCCTGGATGGTCTCCTTGACGTTCGAGAAGCCATGGTGGCGGCCGGCGATGGCCGCCTCCTTGAACTCCTCCGCGAGCGCGGTGAACTGGACGAGCATGTGATCGTAGCCCGCTTCGTCCATCGCGTATGCCCGGTTGGCGGAGGTGGTGACCGGCGCGAACCCGACCTCCCGGAAGCCGAACTCCTCGGTGAGGTGCTCGTAGATCTGCCGGATGTCGAGGTTGGCGTTGGTGAGCGTCACACGCGCCCCGACGGGGCGGGTGCGATGCTTCTGGAGCAGTTCCTTGATCTTCGGCGCCACGATGTCGTAACTGCCGGTGCCGTTGTGGAACACCCGGAACTTGTTCTGCACCTCCGGCGGACCGTCGAAAGAGATCGTCACGCCGATCTGGTTCTCGACGAGGTACTTGATCACGTCCGGCTTGAGCAGCGTCGCGTTGGTCGTGAGGCTGAAGTCCACATCCTTCCCGATTTCCGCCGCGCGCTGCCGGGCATACGCCACGGTCTGCTTGAGCACCGGGAAGTTCAGCAGCGTCTCGCCGCCGAAGAACGTCAGGTGTGCCGTCGGGCTGTCACCCGACTCCTTGAGCATGAACTCCACGCTCTGCTTCGCCGTCTCGAACGACATGAACTTGGGCTGCTTGCCGTTCTCGGTGTCGACGATCTTGTCCTCGCCGTACTCGTAGCAGTAGGTGCAGGCCAGGTTGCACTGGTTGGTGACGTTCAGCACCATCGTGCTGAGCGGCACCGGCTTGAGCGGCAGGATCTTCGGCGACGGCCTGGGGGGTTCCACCGGGCCGATCGCGCGCATCGTGACGAGCTCGCCGATGGCCTCGTCCACCTCGCCCGACGAGAAGAGGCCGTCGGCGAGGGCGAGGAGGTCGTCGCGCGTCTTGTCGCCCGACATGAGCACCTGCATGATCATGTCGGCGGCCGGGTCGAGCCCGACGATCGCGGCGCTGGGCACCAAGTACAGGTACGGCTTGCCCGCGGCCTCGAACCGGTGGTGCTCGCGGATGCCCAGACGTGTCATTTCCCCACCTCCGACTGCATCCAGCGCATGTAGACGGGCGGCGCCACCACGAGCTGCGCGCGGGCACGCATCGGCTGGCTCGCACCGTCGGGCGTGTAGTCGGCCGTCACCCACAGGTCGCCGATGTTGTTCCGGTTGCCCGTGCGTTCCGGGTTGGGGCCGTCGACGTTGGGCGTGAACAGGCCGGTCTTGGGATCGATCTGGCCCACGAAGCGCAGGTCGTCGTCGCCGAAGGTCGCCGTGAACTCCTCGACGCCCCACGTCGGGTCCACCAGACCGAGCGGCCAGTCGTCGTCGGTGTCGGGCTTGCCGTCCGGGCCGTTGGCGTAGACCATCGCCTCGAACTGCTGGTATCCCTTGGGGAAGACCACGCCGCCGACGCGGGCGAGTCCAGCCTTGGGCAGCACACGCAGGCTGTCCACCTTTTCGTAGATGACGATCGCCGAGGGCTTCACCGTCGACCCGACCGCCAGGTCGCGCGGCCCGGGCCTGGCGTCGGCCGCCACGGCCACCTGCAGGGTCAGCATGCCGGGCGTGGCGCTGGTGATGCCGGTCACGCGCACGCCCTGACCGAGGCTGACGTCGGCGGCGGTCACCGCCGGCAGGTTCGCGCCGAACACCTGCAGCGTCGCCCCGCTTGCGCCCTTCTTCAGCGAGAGCTGGCCGGTGCCGAGCACCACGGGTGCGCTCGCCACCTTGACGAGCTTCACGTCCATCCCGATTTCGTCGTACGCGCCGGTGAACCAGCGCCCCCACATCTCGGAACGGTTCCGTTCGACGAACATCACCTCGCGCCAGGGGTCGTCGGGCTTGCCCGCGTCGAACCCGCGGCCGCGCCACTGGTATCCCGTGTAGAGCAGCCCCTTGCCCGTCCGGGTGAGCGTCTCGCCCGTGCGCGCGATGGTGATCGTTGTCTTCGAGGTGAAGGTATCCGGCCCGTCGGCCGTCACCGTCATCTCACCGAAGGCCGGCCCCTTGCCGGGCACGTTGCCCGCCACGGCCCAGCGGCCGGCCAGCGTCGCGGGCGCGGCGGCCGAGGACCACGCGGTCCATTCGGAGGTCACGAGCGGGAAGGTCTTGGCCAGGTGGGCGATGGCCTTCTCCATCGGCTGGCGCCGGTCCGTGGCGTCGGCGGGCAGCGCCCGGGAGCGGCGGAAGCCCTGGCCGTTCTGCATCGGCTGGTTGTCCACCAGCGGGTAGTAGCCGCGGTGCATCGCGACCAGCAGGCCCCACTCCTCCTCGGTGCGTCGCTCGCTCATGACGCGCCCGAACGAATGACAGGCCTGGCAGAGGACGCCGGCGTCGGCGTCGGCCGTGTAGACGTGGTCATCGATCCGGCGCTCGTAGTCCCACTGTGCCGCGCGCGCTTCCTCCGGCGCGAGGCCATGGTGGTCCGACAGGTACTTCACGATGGTCTTGGCTTCGGCCATCGTGACAGGCGCCTTGTGCAGGCCGATCATGCGTTCGACCGTACGCTCCCAGTTCTCGGGGCTGGCACGGCGGAACGAAATGCGGGACATCCGCCCCTGTGCGTCCGGCCTGTGGCAGCCGCCGCACTTGCCCTTGACGAGTTCGTTCTCGACCGGAATACCCTGATCGGCCGGCGCCTGGGCAAACGCGGAGACCGGGGCCAGCCCGACGCTGATTCCCGCGGCAAGCACGGCCGCTGCTATCCACTGCGGTTTCGGCATCGACTCCATCCCTCTTGCGGCTATTGCCCGCACTACCAGGAGATCCTCTTGGCGACGCCCACGCCCTGCTTCCCGAACGTCAGCGAGGGCATCTTAGACTGCGTCTTGTGGCCGAGCAACATCAGCATGCCGCCCGCGAACGCGGTCCCGAGCCCCACAGCTCCGAGCTTCGGGTTGGTCGCCTCGGCCTCGCCGAACTCGGAATTGGAGCCATTGGCGTTGTTGATGAAGTTGTAGAGGCCGAAGGTCATGCCTCCCACGAACAGGGCGGTTCCGGCGAGCACGGCCGCGCGGCGGCCGCCCGTCTTGACCATGGGCGTTTCCTGCGCCGCGGCGGCGTTGGCCGCCGCCCGGGCGATGCTGTCCTGCAGGTCGCCGGCGAAGGCCGGTGCGCCGCTCATCGAGGCGGCCAGCAGCCCGACGATCGCGATTCGAAACATCTTCATGCGTCCATCTCCGAAAGGGGGCGGGGCCGAAGCCCCGCCCCTCGATGACTCAGGTTGATCGAACGTCCGGTCCGCGGACGCCGGCTAGAAGCGGTACTTCACGCCGAACATCGCACGCCGCGGCGGGATGAACCGGGTGGGCACGCCAAAGGTCGAGGCGGTCCCGAGCGTCGAGGCGACGCCTTCCGCCTGCGCGCTGTTCGTCATGTTCAGCAGGTCGAGGAACAGGCCGACGTTCTGGCCGTGGGCGAGCGCGAACTCCTTCTGGGCGCGCAGGTCGATCATCTTCACGGCCTCGACACGGCGATCGCCGGTTGGCGCTTCGAGGTTGACGATGGGCGGCGTCGGGAAGCCGAGCCCGGCGATGCGGGCCTGGCGGGCGTAGAGGCGGCCGCTCTGGTACTGCATGTTGGCCGCGACCAGCACGCCGTAGGGCAGGCGGTAGCTGATCTGCAGCTTCGCCACCACCGGCCGGTCGCCGATCAGGCGCCCTTCGGTGTTGACGAAGTCGTTCGGGCCGGCCGCCTCGCGGCCGAACGTGCCGGCCTGGCTGCTCTGCGCGGTCGTCGGATTGAAGCGGGCACTCGAGCCGAGCCGGCCCTCCGCCCGCGAGAAGACGCCCGAGAGCACCGCCTGCCAGTTGCGCGACATGCGCTTGGTGAGCGCCATCGTGACGCCGTTGTAGCGCATGTACATGTCGTCCGGGTTCGTCTGCAGGAAGATGCGGTCCGCCGGGTTGCTGATCAGGCGATAGAGCATCAGCGTCTGGCCCGTGGCGTCCACCCCCAGGTTGTCCACGTAGGGCACCATCGCGTACTGGCCCGCGATGTCGCTCCACCCGGTGTAGTTGGCTCCCGACTTGTACACGTAGTTCACCTGGAAGCCGATGTTCGTCGCGACTTCCTGTTCGAGCTGGACGATGAACTGGTCGTTGTAGGGCGCCTTCATGTTCGGATCGATCCGCAGGTTGGCGTTGCTGGCGACCTGCACGAAGTTCGTACGGTTGCCGAGCGCATCCACCTGGAACTCGAAGGCGGGCGAGATCGACGGCACCGCCCCGCGGTACTCGTTGGGCTCGAGCGCCTTGTAGTACCGCCCGAAGTGCGCTTTGATCACCGTGCTGCCGTTGCTCGTCACCTGGTAGTTCAGGCCGATGCGCGGCGACACCGTGTTCCAGGCGTAGACGTCGTTGTTGGCTGCCGAGCGCTGCCCGGTCGGCCGCGCCTGCGCGTCGAGCAGCGGGAGCGAGGGGAACGTTGCCCGGCTGTTGTCGAACCGCAGGCCCATGTTGAGCACGGCACGCTTGAAGCGGAACGTGTCGTCCACGTAAAGGCCGGTCCACAGCGCCTCGGCCCCCTGGTGGAACGGCAGCTGCGTGCGGCCGACCGTCGGCCGGCCCGTGCGGCTGAACACGGTGAGCAGGTCGTTGTTGCCCGCAAGGTTGTCGCTGCCCGTCACGCCGTACTGTACGCCCACGTTCAGGTCGTGGCTGCCGCCCAGGAAGGAGTCGACGACGCGCGTGAGCTTGGCCTGGGTGGTCCACTTCCAGCTGCGGTTCTCCGCCCAGTTCTCGATGCCGCCCGTGATCCGGCCGGTGTCCTGGTCCTCGATGCGCATCATCACGCTCGGCACACCGTCCTGCACGGGATCGGTGGAGCTGTGCAGGAAGAAGCCGGACCACCGGGCCTCGAGGAACGTCTTGTCGCTGAGGACGCCGGTGTACACCAGGTTGGGCGTCGGGTTGTCACCGCGGCTCTGGCTCACCGCCGTGGACGCGGTGAACTCGGTGGCGATCTGCGGGATAAAGTAGTAGTCGTTGTGGTACCCGTGCATCAGGCGATGCTTCGGGTTGATGGCGTAGTTGAACTTGTAGAACATGCGCCGCGAATCGTTCTTGTTCAGCGCCGTCACCGGGTTCACGCCGGGCTGCGCGTCCCAGTCGCGCTGGTACTGCAGCGAGCCGAAGAACCAGAGCTTGTCCGGGATGAACGGGCCGGACACCTGCGCCGTTACGTCACGATAGCGGTCGCGGTAGTAGGGAAACCCGCGGTCGACCGCGTCCGTCGTGTTGCGGCCGGTCATGCCGCGCGTCTGGAAGTAGGTGTTCAGGTCGCCGTGGAAGGTGTTGCCACCCTGCCGCGTGATGACGTTGAACACGGCGCCCATCACGTTGCCGTACTGGGCGTTCGCGCCGAGCGACAGCACCTGCACCTCCTCGATCGCGTCGGTGCTGAGCCAGGGCGTCGAGCTGATGTCGGTGCCGTCGATCTGGTACTGGTTCTCGTTCGTGCTGTTCCCGAGCACCTGCGCGGAGGTGCTCTGGCCCACGTTGGAGGTCTGGCTCACGCCGGGGGCGGAGTTGATCAGGTCGAAGTACGAGAAGCGCCGCACCGGTGCGTTCTGCACCCACTCGCGGTTGTAGTTGGTGCTGACCTCCGCGGTCGCCACGTTCACGACCGGCGCCGCGCCGGTCACCGTGAGCGTCTCGTTCAGCGCGCTCACCTTCATCGTGACGTTCAGGTCGATGGTCTGACCGACCGACACGCGCAGCTGTTCGTACCTCGACGTGCCGAAGCCTTCGAGCACGAACTCCAGGGTGTACGAGCCCGCGGGCAGAGCCGGGAAGCGATAGATCCCGGATTCCGACGTCGTCACTGACGGTGCACCGGGCACTGCCTCCCCCGACAGCGTCACGGTCACCCCGGGCAGCGTGCCGCCCGATTCGTCGATCACCCGTCCCCCGATTTCCCCCGTCGAGCGCTGGGCGTGGGCCGGGACACTCCATCCAGCCACCAGCAGCGCCACGACAAGCGACCACACACGTAACATGCGCCCTCCTGAATCGACCATCACGGACTGTCGCTATGAACACGCTGCACGACGCGGACACGTCGCGCGTATCACCCCCTTGAGCAACCGGTGTACCAACCGGGTTTGGGTGGGCGCATGATCGATTTGAGCCCGTGAACATTGATCTTTTGTGGCGTGATCGGATCGCGCGCCGCGCAGCGCGCTGCGCCGGGCCCGCGATTCCCCACGCGCGTGTCGCTTTTCGCCGGAGGGGCACCGACAAAGTTGGCGATTCAGCGGGCGGACGGGACGGTCCGGACCTGGCCGTGAGGGGAAACGCTCAGGGAAACGCAGCGAGAGGGGCGACTCTTACATCCATGTGTGCCGGACGCGGAGCGTCCGACAAATTGGTCGATCGGGATGGTCAGGCGCCGTCCATGACGACGACCCCGCGGGCGACCAGCAGCGACAGCGCTCCCAGGAAGTCGGCCAGGCCGACGGCCGCGTGCACGGCGTTGTACCGCTCGAACAGACCCGGCACGTCGGCGGCGGTCGCCGACAGGCGCGCAAGGCCGGCCAGGTCGACGCCGCGCACGTAGCGCACGCGGTCGTGCGGGCCGTCGCCCAGCCGCACGGCCTCCTCCACGACCAGCGCATGCCCGCGTACGATCGGGCTGGTGGTGATCGCGTCGGGGACCGGCGTGAAGCGAATGCGCGTGCTCGCGCGGAGCCGGTCGAACGCCTGCCGGACGGCTGGTGCCGCGAGCCGCTCGTGATCGCCAGGAGCGATGCGGGCCTCATCGACCGGCGCCTCCGCCTGCGCCCGCCAGAAGGGGGTGGCGTGCCGTGTCAGCGCCTCTCGCGCGAAGTCGCGCGTCGTCCGCAGGTTGACGTGCCACACCTGCGCCTCCCACTGGTTGTAGAAGTCGAGCGCCACGTCTCCGAGCGACGGCTCCCGCAGGCGTGTATGCGCCACCACCGCGGCCAGCCATGCCGACGCCAGCGCCTTCTTCACGCCGAAGGACGACAACGGGTTCAGCGTGGAGCCGGCGTCGCCGACCAGCAGGAAGCGCGGGCCGCCGTACGCGACGGCGTCGTACACCGAGGCATCGCACGCGAACGCGTGGACCAGGCGCGCCCCCCGGACCTGCGTTTCGAGCCGTGGCGTGCGCGCGATCTGCGCGCGATAGGTCGCGGTGATGTCGCGCCCCCGATCCAGCGCGCTGGTGGCCCCGTCGACCATGGCGCCGAGGTGCCGCGCCGTGGCGGAGATGGGAATCGACCAGGCCCAGCCGGTGTCGCACGTTTCGATGTAGGTGTGCGAGGGATGGTCGATACGCCAGCCCCCCGGCTGCTCCCACTCGCCGATGAGCGCCTGCATGCGTCCGCCGGGGGTGTGCCGCCGCAGCCGGTGGCTGAGCGCGATGACGCCCGAGCGCCCGGATGCATCGACGACCAGGCCGGTGCGGTAGTCCGACACGCGACCGCCGACCGCGCAGGAGACGCGCGCTCCATCATCATCGAAGGTCACGCGCCGGACGCGGGCGTCGCGTTCGACGACCGCCCCTGCGGCCGCCGCGCGCGCCACCAGCAGCGGATCGAGCGCCGCGCGGGGCACCTGGAATCCGATGGCGCTGCCGTCGGCGGCAAAGGGTTCGACCTGCCCTTCGCGATCCCCCCACCACACGGTGTTGCCAGTCGTCGGGTACCCCACCTGCTCGACCAGATCCAGGATGCCGACCTGCGTGAGCAGCTTGCGGGTGCTTGGCGGCAGGGAATTGGCGAGCGAACGTCCCGTGTCCGGCACGCGGGTCACCAGCCGGACGCGGTGCCCCCAGGACGCCAGCAGGGTGGCGACCACGGCCCCGGCCGGCCCACCGCCAACGACCAGGACTTCGTCGTGCACGGGACCCGGCACGCGTTACGTGCCCATCATCGAGCGCGCCTGGATCTTCCAGACGCCGTCACGCAGCGAGGCGAGGAAGAGCCCTTCGTCGGCGGAGAGCACGACGCCGTCGCGACCCAGCCGGGACAGCGACACGACCATGTTGACGCCATTCGCCGTGACCTGCACGACACGCACGTGATCGACGCGCGTCCGGTGCCACGTCCGCTGACGTCCCGGCTCCGACCCCGCGAGGAACTGCTCGGGGTTCCGCCACACCTCCACGGCGCCGTCGGCGATGCGCACGTGCGGGTAGTGGATGGCCGCCGCCACGGCTGCCGGGTCGTGAGCGTTCCAGGCGGCGATGAACGCGGTGAGTGCCGCCTGGGCCGCGGCGTCGACGGGTGCTGCCGCCGATGGCGCCAGCAGGCTCGTGCCGGCGGCGAATCGCGACTGGACGCCCCACCGGCCCTCGACGAGCGTCACGACGTAGGCAATGGCGCTGCTGGCCTGAGGCTGGTCCGACGCGGTGTACCGGCGCCAGCTGCCGGCAATGTGCACCTTGTCGACGCCGACCTGCAGCACCTCGCGGGACACCCACTCGCTGTGATGCCAGCCGGTGCGCAGGGTCTGCGCGAAGTCGACCCCGGCTGCGTACTCCTCCGCCGTCCGACTGACCTCGAAGGGCCCCGCGCCGGGCCTGACGTGCGGGTAGTGGAGCGAACCCGCCCACCGCACGGGGTCACGGGAGTTCCACGTCTCCAGGTAGCGGTCGAGCGCGCGCATCGCCTGCTGCGCACGCTGGACGGAGGCCGGATCACCCGTGAGAGCGCCGGGCGCCTGGGCCCGTGGCGCGACGCGTCCGGGCGCGACGAGCGCCGCGGCGACCAGCCCCGCCCACACCATGCGAGCACGCATGCAGGCTACCGGTCTCCCGCGGCGATCGCCAGCAGGAGCTTGCCCGTCGTCTGTCGACCTTCGAGCGCGCGGTGCGCGTCGGCCGCGCGTTCGAGCGGGAACGTGGCGTCGATGCGGACCGTGAGCGCGCCGCGTTCGAGGAGGCCGAAGAGTTCGGCGGCGCGCCACGCGAGTTCCTCGCGCGCCGCGATGTAGTGGGCGAGGCCCGGACGCGTGAGGAAGAGCGACCCCTTCGCGTTGAGGATCGCCGGATCGAACGGCGGCACCGGGCCGCTGGCCGCGCCGAACAGCACGAGCATGCCGCGCACGCGAAGGCTGTCGAGGCTCTTGTCGAACGTGCTCCGGCCGACGCCGTCGTAGACGACGTCCACGCCGCGGCCGTCCGTCAGGCGGCGGCACTCGGCGGCGAAGTCCTGCTCCGTGTAGTTGATCACCTCATCTGCGCCGGCGGCCCGGGCAATCGCCGCCTTGCTGGCGGACGACACGGTCCCGAACACGCGCGCACCCGCATGCTTCGCCATCTGCACGACCAGCGCGCCCGTGCCGCCCGCCGCCGCGTGCACCAGGCAGGTGTCGCCCGCCTTCACCTGATAAACGGACCTCGTGAGGTAATGCGCCGTCAACCCCTGCAGCAGCACCGCGGCGGCCGTGTCCAGCGAGACCGCCGCCGGCACCTTCACCAGCTGCACCGCCGGCACGCAGGCGTATTCGGCATACGACCCTCGCGCCATGGCGTAGGCGACGCGGTCGCCGGGCACGAAATCGGTGACCGCCTCTCCAACCTGGTGGACGACTCCGGCCGCCTCACTTCCGATCGCGATCGGCGCCGGCGCCTTGTACAGGCCGGTGCGGAAGTACACGTCGATGAAGTTCACGCCGCTCGCGGCGATCCTGACCACCACCTCGGTGGGACCAGGAGTGGGGACCGGCACGTCGGCCAGCGACAGCGCGTCGGGGCCGCCGGTCGTCTCGACAAGGATGGCTCGCATGGGGTGACGATATCAAAGTCCTCAGTCCTCAGGCGCCCGGTCCTCGGTCCTCAGGTGGCCCGGTCCTCAGTTGTTGTATCCCTCGCCGCGCGCGCCTAGACTGGTCGCATGAAGGGTCGCCGCCCCGGTGCTGCGCTCGTCCTGGCCGTCCTGCTGGCCCTGGTGGCCACGACGGCGTTGGCCCAGCGTGGGCGGGGGCGGAACCCGTACTCCGGCGGGCGGCCGGCGCGGTACGCGACCCTGGACGATTTCGACGGCGGCTACCAGTTCTGCCGGCTGGTCTTCAGACAGGGCAACGGCGACGGCGCAGGCTGGAACGTGGACTGGCCGCGTGCCGACATCAACCTGTCCATCCGCCTCGCCGAGCTGTCGCGCGTGCCGGTCAGCATGGACGGACCAGACGAGCCCAGGACGCTGCTCGTGCGGCTGAACTCGCCCGAACTCTATCGCTGCCCATTCGTGATGATGACCGAGCCCGGCGGCGCGTATCTCGACGAGCAGGAGGCGAAGAGCCTCCGCGACTTCCTGCTCAAGGGCGGGTTCCTGTGGGCCGACGACTTCTGGGGCGACTACGCGTGGGACTACTGGGAGAGCATGCTGCGCAAGGCGCTCCCGTCGGCCTCCTATCCGATCGTCGACGTGCCGAAGGACCACGTGATCTTCCAGCAGATGCTCAACGCGCGGGACGTCCCGCAGATTCCCGGCATCGGCTACTGGGACGGTGCGGATCGCACCTCGGAGCGCGGCGCGGAGACGGGCACCCCGGCCTACCGGGCCATCCTGGATGACCGTGGCCGGATCATGGTGCTGATGACCTTCAACACCGACTTCGGCGACTCGTACGAACGCGAGACGGCCAATCCGCTCTACTTCCAGAAGTTCTCGGTGCCCGGCTACGCCTTCGGCATCAACACCATCATCTACGCAATGACCCACTGAGCCGGGGCGCCGACCGGCGCGCCGCCTGATGCCACATGCCGGCCAACGCCGTGTACCGTCGCGCCCGCTTCGATGAGTCCGGACCCGCAGGCGCTCCCTCGATCATCCTGCTGCACGGCTCCGTGGTCACCCGGACCATGTGGCGCCCGCAGCTCGAAACGCTGGGCGACACCTGGCACGTGGTCGCTCCGGACCTGCCCGGTCACGGGGCCGCCGCCGCACGCCCGTTCACCTTCGACGTGGCGGTGTCCGAAGTCATCGACCTGGCGCGCGACCTTGGCGGACGGGTACTGCTCGGCGGGCTGTCCCTCGGGGGCTACACGGCCATGCTGGCCGCCGCCCGCTCCCCGCAGTTGGTGGCAGGACTCGTCGTGGCCGGGGCAAGCGTGAACTTCACCGGACCGATGGCGACGTACCTGAAGGCGGTCTCGTGGGTGCTCGGCCAGGGATGGCTGCGGCCCAGCGCCGCGACGCTCGAAAGACGGACGCGAGCGCTGTTTCCGCCGGCACTCTCCCGGCTCGCCGACCTCCAGGTGGCCGACGGGATGTACCCGGACCCGTTGGCGCCCGCCTTCGGCGCGATGGCGCGCACCGACTTCACTGCCGCTCTCGCGGCCTACCGGGGGCCGGTGCTGATCATGAACGGCGAGCGTGACCGCCAGGCGCGCAAGGGAGAAACCTCGTTCGCCGCCGCGGCCGCGGACGCGACGGTCGTCACCATCGCGGGCGCGGGCCACGCGTGTAATCTCGACGCGCCCGACGCCGTGTCCTCGGCACTCCGGACGTTCGCCGCGCGTGTGCTCGCGGTCTAGCACCTGGCGGACCGCGCACCGTCCAGCCGGCGCCGGTCTGCGCTAGACTGCGCCCCATGCGCAGAATGTTTCCGGCCCTTGCCCTCGCCGTGGCCGCCGCGGCCACCATCGTGCCCGTTGCCGCGCAGCAGGCGCCTCGCGCGGCCGACGCGGTCGTCCCCTACACAATCCGCATCCCGGACGAGGTCCTGCGCGATCTGAAGGAGCGGCTCACCCGGACCCGCCTCCCTGACCAGCTGCAGAACGTGGGCTGGGACTACGGGACCGACATCGCCTACCTCAAGCCGCTGGTCGAGTACTGGCGCGATCGGTTCGACTGGCGCGCGCAGGAGCGGATGCTCAACCAGTTCAACCAGTTCACGACCGAGATCGACGGGCTGACGGTCCACTTCATCCATCAGAAGTCACCGGTGCCCGGTGCGATGCCGCTGGCCCTGACGCACGGATGGCCCGGCTCGATCGTCGAGTTCCACAAGGTCATCGGCCCGCTCACCGACCCGGCCCGCTACGGCGGCCGGCCGGAGGATGCCTTCAGCGTGGTCGCGATTTCGCTCCCGGGCTTCGGCTTCACCGAACGCCCGCAGGACCGCGGCTACAGCCCGGAGAAGATGGCGGACATCATCGCGAAGCTGATGGCCCGTCTCGGGTACACCCGCTACGGTGTGCAGGGCGGCGACTGGGGCGGCATCATCAGCCGGATCGTCGCCTTGAGGGATGCCTCGCATGTCGCGGGCCTGCACCTGAACTTCTGCATCGGCGGCGCACCTGCCGATCCTGCCAATCCGAACGCGGGCGTTCCCGACGATGAGCTGAAGCTGATGCAGGCGACCAACGCGCGCATGGAGAACGAGCGCGCGTATCAACAGATCCAGGGAACGAAGCCGCAGACGCTCGGCTTCGCCCTCAACGACTCACCCGCCGGCCTCGCCGCGTGGATCGTGGAGAAGTTCCATGCGTGGTGCGATTGCGGCGACAACATCGAAAGCCGCTTCACCAAAGACGAACTGCTCACCAACGTGACCATCTACTGGGCCACGCAGACCGCGGCCTCGTCCACTCGGATCTACTACGAGAACCGCGTGGCCGCGCCGGTGCAGGGCCGCGTCGAGGTACCGACCGCGTGCGCCCTCTTCCCGCGGGAAATCGCCACGCCGCCGCGCGCATACCTGGAGACGCGCTACAACCTGAAGCGGTACACCAAAATGCCCCGGGGAGGGCACTTCGCCGCCCTGGAGCAGCCGGATCTGCTGGTGAACGACGTGCGCGAGTTCTTCCGGACGGTTCGCTAGGACACAACCGGCCCCGCGGTGGCCCGCCGCGCAGGGCGGGCGGCGGACGTCGGACGGTCGAGAACTGGCGAGATCGACGGGCGCGGTCAGAGGACGTGCGTCGCCGCCGGCTCGCGGTCGGTCACCAGGTCCGGATGTTCGCGCCGGAACCGGTCCGCGACGTAACAGTTCCAGCAGACCGGCACGTCGGTGATGAGTGCCAGCGGCACGTCGTCAGGCGCAAGGTTGGTCCAGGGCCGGATGAACCCCTCCATCGTCTGCAGGGCGACGTGACGCCCTGATCGCTCGGAGGTGTCGAGCGCCCCTCCGCAGGATGCACAGGCCCGGTCGCGCACCCACTTGCGGATCATGGCCACCTCCGCGCTGTTGGGCACGCGCGGCCCCTGCGTCGAGACGGGCACGATGCGCGCAAGGGACTCGGCTGACGGCGGAGGTGCGCCGGTCTGGCGCGACGCGAGGTGTTTCCCGCGACTCCGCTGGCGCCACCCGCGGCAGGCCCGCATCACCTGCCAAGCGGCCCACAGTCCGAGCGGCGCGACGAAGACAAGCGCAGCAACGGCTTCCCTACTCATGACGAGTCCTCCGGACAGCGCCGGTCACGTCCGCAGGCCGGCCCGGCGTTCGGCGCGTGGCGACGCCGTTGCACTTCGGGAGGGACGGAGGACATGACATGAAGCTCAGCCTAGCACTTTCGTTGACGCTTGCGGCCGTCGCGGGCATCCAGGCACAGGACCGCGCGGTTCCCACCGATGAGGCGATTACCGCGCGCGGCTGCCTGCAGCGAGCCCAGCGCAACGGATCGCTCGGAGGGACGGTCGTCGGCACGTCCGCTTCCCCGGATCGCGCCGACGACGAGGCGAACAGCAGCGAGATGGTGAACGCGTTCATCCTGGCCGAAGCGGTCAGGACGGAATCAACCACGTCGGCCGGCGGCAGTGCCGACACACGCCGTCCCACCAGCACGTCGGGCACGCAGGGTGGGGTGGAACTCACCTCGTTCGGACTGATCGGCCACGAGGCCGACCTCGAGCGCCACACCGGGGCGCAGCTCGAGGTGACCGGTGTGGTGGCGCCGCCGGCTTCATCCGGGCGCGGCCCGGGTGGCGCGGCAACGGCGGCCGGCACGAAGCGCATCCGCGTGGCGTCGTTCAAGGTGCTGGCTGAGAAGTGCCCGGCCACCCGGTGAGCCGCTGAAAAGCGTTCGGCTGCAGGGCTTAGCGCGTTCGCCTTCGATGGTGCGCGAACGCATTCGATGACGTCACCCTGAGGCGCGGCCCGCGGTCGTACGACCGCGAGCCGCGCCGTCCGGTCAGCGCCGCACGATGTCGAGATGGCGGATGTTGAAGCCGCCGGTATCGAACAGGAGTCGCAGCGGCTGCGTGCCGGCGGAGAGGGACACGGTGACCGAGACGTCCGTCCACGCCTGCCAGCCTCCGGTACGCGGCACCGCGATCGACGAGGTCAGAGGCACCGACCCCGCTGCCAGGCGCAGCGAGCCGCCGCCGTCGGGCGACGCCACACGCAGAGTCACGGTGTAGGTGTCGGTGGCCGGCACGGAGACGGTGTACTGGAGCCACTCACCTGCCCCGATCCAACCCACGTTGTAGCCGCCCTCCGCGCACGCCTCGATGTCGACATCCGACACGCGCAGCGCACCGCCCGCGTTGCCCACGGAGTCGTCGTGATACCCGCGTCCTTCTCCGCCTTCGTCGAACTGCGTGGCGAGCACACGACCGGGCAGCGTGATGCCGGCGGCGACGGGCACGACGGCAAACCAGTCGAAGTTGCCGACGGCTCCAGCCACCGCACTGTCCATGACCAGCCTGAGTACCTGCGGGCCCGCGCTCAGCGTGACGGGCGCGGCGAGTACCGTCCATGTCTGCCACCAACCGGTGTCCGGCACGGTGAGCGGACCCGTGAGATCGACGCCGTTGGCTTCGAGATGGAACGTGCCACCGGGTCCATACGACGCCACTCTGAACTGGGCCGTATAGCGGCCCGCGGCTGACACGTCGACCGAGTAGGCCAGCCATTCGCCCGGCGCCACCCAGCCGAGGTTGTAGCCGCCGCCGGCGGTCGCTTCGATGTCCGCCCCGCTCGACCGGAAGGCGCCGCCGTTGTTGACGGCATCGGCATCGTGATACGCGCTGCCGTCAGACCCGAGGTCGAAGTGTTCGGCCTGGATCGTCGCGGGCAGGGACGCCGCGGCGCCTGCGTACGGCGTGCTCGCCGGTGTGGAGACGCCGGAGGCTCCCGGCTCGCTGCGAGGCACGATCGTGCTGTCGCCCGCCGGCTGTCCCGGCGCCGCGGACAGCCAGGTGGCCGCGCTGATCACGATCTGGTCGATCGACACGCCGTCTTCACGCGTCTGGATCCGCAACGTCTGCGTCCCACCCGAACCAAAGACCACCGCGGGCCGCGCCAGCCAGTACGCGCCGTCCTGCCAGCCCCAGCCTGACAGGCCGCAGTTCGAGCACGGTTCGAGGTTGATGGCGAGGCCGTTGCCGCTGTTGATGCCGTAGGCCGGTGCACCGTTGACGAGCGCGTTCGAGAACTGCAGCCAGACGGAGTCGTTCCACTTCGAATCGGCGGACGCCTTCAGGCGCAGCCACACCCGGTACGGAATGCCGGGTTCGGGCGTGAACGACACGTCGAAGTAGTCGACGGGCTGCGGCAGCGGCTGCGTGGTCGAGGCCCACCCCGCGTCGGTGCTGGCGATCGCCACTCCACCCGCCGCCGTGCCGTCGGAGCGAAACGCCCACGCGCCGTGCCGCTGTGCCGACGGGATATCCGAGGCCCTCACCACGATGTCCCGCGCGGCCGCGGGCCCGGCGTCGCAGGACCGTACGGCGGCCGCCGCATCGAGGCGCCCCCCGGACGCGACACGGGTGGACAAGGCGGGTATCGGGTCCACGGTACGGATGAGCACATCACGCAGCGCCCCGACCGTATAGGGACAATGCGCGAGCACGAGGGCCGCGACACCTGAGGCATAAGCGGCTGCCATCGAGGTTCCGCTCAAGGTCGCGTAGGTGCCCGAGGGATCGGCCGCCGACCACATGGTCGAGTAGATGAGCACTCCTGGCGCAGACACGTGCACGTGCCTCGTGCCGTAGTCGGATGAGTTCCAGTGCTGGTCGCGGTAATCGCTGGCCGCCACGGTCAGTACATTGGCTCCGCTGTAGTCGGCCGGATACACGGGTGTCACCTCGTGGTCGGTCCCGGTGTTGCCCGCCGAGGCCACGAAGAGCATGCCGGCCATCCCGGCGCGCGCGATCATGTCACTCATCGCCTGCGAGTAGCCGCCCCCGGTCCAGCTGTTGTTCAGCACGCGGATGTCCGCATCTCCGGTCGAGGCGAACGCCTCCTTCACCTGCAGCGCAAACTCGATCGCGTTCATCGCGTCCGACACATAGCCGTTGCCGGCGGCATCCATGAACTTCAGCGCCATGATGCTCGTCGTCCAGTTCACGCCGACGACGCCGCTGCCGTTGTTCCCGACGGCGCCGAGGCTGCCGGCGACGTGCGTGCCGTGCCCGTGATCGTCCGCCGGATCGCAGGTGCGCATGATCACGTTGAAGCCGCGGCTGCCGGTGGGACAGGTAATCGCCTGGCCGCCGATGGTGACGGTGAACGATCGCGGCGCGGCCCACAGGTTCGCCGCCAGGTCGCGATGCGCCGCGGTGACGCCGGTGTCGATCGTGGCGATGACGATGCGTCGCGAGCCCTGCGTGACGTCCCACGCGCGCACGGCATCGAGATCCGCGCCCGGCGTGCCACTGTCGCCGTTCTGCAGGCGCTGTCCGGTGTTCTGCAGCGCCCAGAGGGGCGCCGCAAAGTCGTCGGGCACGCCCGTGAGGCGCACGGCGTAATTGGGTTCCACCGCCGCGACGTCGGCGCGGCTCGCGAGCAGCGCCGCCAGTTCCTCGACATCGCGGGACCGCGATCGCACGAGCCGCCAGCCGGCGCGCCCGAGGGGTTCGTCGGCCTCGATGTCCGCCGCGGGTTCGGCGAGCGCCCGGCGACCGGAAGTTGGGCGCAAACGCACCAGCACCTCGCCGCGCGCCGCTCGCTTGCCGCGGACGATCTCCTCGCCGCGAGCGCGTGGCGCGGCCGACGCCTCGGGCCCCGCGAGTACCAGCAGGCAGCCGAAGCCACACGCCGCACGGCACAGTACCGACGAGCTTATCTGCATTGTCACGTGGTTCTCCGGCGGCATCTGTGAGCAACGCGCCTGCCATTCGGCGAGCGGAGGATGCGCAGGCACGGTCGTGCTCCGCGGTAGGATCAGCTGTGCCGCTCCCGCCGAGGACCATTGCCGCCGATCGTGGCGACACGGGCAGGAGGGTGGACCTCGTGCTCCGCCGTCATCTGACCGACCTCAGCGCGGCGACTCGCACGCGGGTCCAGTCCTGGATCACCGATGGCCGTGTCTCGATCAACGGCCGTGTCGTACGACGGCCGTCAACCCGCGCGGCGTTCGGCGACGCCATCACGGTCGAGTTCCCGGACCTCCAACCACGGACGCCGGTGCTGCCCGACGATGGGCCGGTTCACTGCCTGTACGAGGACGAGCACCTTCTGGTCGTGGACAAGCCCGCCGGGCTCGTCTCGCACCCCACCTACCGGCACAGCTCCGGCACCCTGGTGAACGCGCTGCTCGGATACGCACGCGCCTGGCCGGAGGGCCAGCGCCCCTCGCTCGTGGGACGCCTCGACAAGCTCACCTCGGGCGCGATCCTGGTCGCGAAGACGGCGGCCATGCACGCGCGGCTGCAGCGCGCGCTGCTCTCGCCGGACAGCGACAAGACCTACCTGGCACTCGCGTACGGCCACGTGCCGGAGGGTCCGCACGACATCGCGCTGCGTCTCGGGCGCGACCCCGGGGACCGGCGGCGCGTGGTGGCGAGCGAGACCTGGGGACAACCGAGCCTCACGCGAGTGGCGCGCGTCGACACCGTGGAGATGGGCGGTGAACACGTGTCGCTCGTGCGGTGCCGCCTCGTGACGGGCCGCACACACCAGATTCGGGTGCACCTGGCGGCACGGGACTGGCCGCTGGTGGGCGACGCGGCCTACGGCACGCCGCGCTGGCAACGTGTCGCGGATGAGGCGACCGCTGAAGCGCTGCGGCGCTTTCCGCGGCAAGCGCTGCACGCGTGGCGCCTCGCGTTCACGCACCCGCTGACGGGCGCGCGGGTCGACGTGACCGCGCCGGTCCCCGACGATCTTGCGGGGCTGCTCGACCAGGTGGGAATGCGCCGGCCGGATCGGTGACGCCTCGCCCTTCCGGGAGAACGAGGGCGCGCTACGAGGAGCGTGCCATCGAGCGACACAGGTGGCCCCGGTGCGTGTTCCGCCACTGATCGGTCGGGTGCGCTGCGATCCTCGAGGTTTGTGTCAGCGTTCGCGGAACGTCTCGGCTGCGCCGGACGCGTGGAAGTCCACGGGCTGGCCGCCAGCGCGGCCCGTCACGTGATACTCCGCCCGCATCTGCAGGAAGTCGGGACCAGCCGACAGGGCGCCGCCGGGCGTGACGATCGCCCCGGCGACGGCAAGGTCGAGCCGAAGGTCCAGGTCCTTCCCCCGCCCCGTCACGACAATCCGGGTCGGCTGGCGAGTGGCTGGATCATCGACCTCCTCGATCGACACTCGGGTCGTGTAGCCCACGGGTCCGTCCGGGCCGAGCGCGACCAGGAACCCCGGCAGGCGCTCAGGGTCGGCGGCGTCGGGCGGCGGGATGACCCGCCCGTACACATACGAGAGCCCTTCGTGCTGCACCTGTCCCCAGCGCCACGACACACCTTCCCAGAAGCCCCAGTTGTGATCGTGATATCCCGTGCCGGACAGTTCGATCCTCTCGCCATCCACCTCGATGTGACCTGCGAGCGGGCCGGACATGACCGGGACCGTGTAGCCCGACACCCAGCCCCCGGCCCCGCGCAGTTCGATCGGCGTGAGCGAACGGCCCGGGACCGCGTCCAGCGTGATGGTCGCCGCGGCGCGTCCCCGCCCCGCGGGGGCGAACTGCGGCAGGTCGAGCGTGATGTGATAACGCAGCCCCTCGAGCCGCACGCGACTCGCGCCGATGGTGAGGTCGGGTGCCGAAGCGAGGAGCGCCTGCTCGTTCATCAGCTCCGTCGCCGCATACGACACGATACGACCGCCCCGATCGAGCTGCAGCCGGACGCCGGCGATTCGCCGGCCGTCGGGCTGCCGAGGCCCGGCGAGCCACGTCATGTAGAACTGGACGTCGCCCGTGCGTCCCTTGAAATACAACCACTCCGCCCACGAGGCCGCCCGGGCCGGCACGTCGGGCACGGCGCGAAACCGGTCCATGGCGCGCAGGACCGATGCGGGATCGGGCCGTGCCCAGGCGGAGTCCGCAGGCGTGTCGGTCCAGCCGTCGGCCCCTGCCACCTCCGCATCACCAAGGGCCCGCTCGAGACTCGGGATCCCTCCTCGTGCGCCAACAGGCAGCACGCTGCCGTCGCGGCCGACCAGGAAGAGGTCGGCGCGGCGGCGCGGCGAGACTGCGGTGACGCCCGCATCGGCCTGGAGCCGGCCAATGGCGAAGCGCGCCGAGGTGACCGGTCCGCCAGGGCCGGTCACCACCAGGTCGCCGCCACCGACCAGTTCTGGCGAACGCGCCTGGTCGAGCACGACCTCGCCGACGCCCAGCAGCGTGGCCATGACCGACACGCCGAGGCCGAAGCCGATACCGAGCACCGCGGTCCGCACCGGGTGCGCGACGAGCGATTTCCACGCCATCGCGACGATCACCGGCCGACCTCCTCGCGCTCGATCCGGCCGTCGCGCATCAGCAGGCGCCGCGCCGCGCGCTCCGCCAGCGCCTGGTCGTGCGTGACGACGACCAGCGTGGTGCCATCGGCGTGTACGCGATCGAGCAGTTCGGCGATGTGCTCGCCGTTGGCGCGGTCCAGTTCACCGGTTGGCTCGTCGGCCAGCAGCAGCCGCGGACGGTTGGCGAGTGCGCGCGCAACCGCCACGCGCTGCGCCTCGCCGCCGGACAGCTGCGATGGCCGGTGGTCGGCGCGATGGGCCAGGCCGACATACTCGAGCAGTTCCATCGTGCGCCGGCGCCGCTCGGCCTTCGCCACGCCGGCCTCGGCCTGGGGCACGTCGACGTTCTCGGCGGCCGTCAGCATGGGCAGCAGGAAGAAACGCTGGAAGACGAACCCGATGCTGCGGAGCCGCAGTTCGCTGCGTTCGGCGTCGGGCAAGGTACCGACCTCGCGCCCGTCGAACAGCAGCTGGCCCGACGACGGCGTGTCCACGCAGCCCAGGATGTGCAGCAGGGTGGACTTGCCGCACCCGGACGGGCCGCGAACGGTCAGGTACTCGCCCGCACCGATCCGCACGGAGATGTCGCGCAGGGCGTGCACGGGCCCCCCGCCCATGGGGAAGACCTTGGCGAGCCCGCGAGCCTCGATGAGCGTTGTCATGAGACGACCTCGTTCCTGAGGGTCGTCGCGATCGGAAGACGGGCGACGAGCCACATCGGGTAGGCGGAGGCGAGGAGCGCCGTAGCGACCAGGAGTGCCACGTGCAACGACAGCGCCCGCGGCTCGAAGACGAAGAAGTGCATGGATGCGGGAATGCCGGGCATGGCCTTGAGGATGCCGTCGAGCCACACCGACAGCGCGAACCCGAGCGGCAAGGCCAGGATGCCGCCGGTGCCCACCAGCATCGTCCCCTGCCAGAGCACGTCCGCTGCGGCGCGTGCCCGCGAGAAGCCCAGCGCCCGCAGCGCGGCGATCTCGCCGAGCCGCTGGTTCACCGAGACGGTCAGCAGCACCGTGATGAGCAGGAAGCCGAAGAGCAGCGTGATCGTGGAGAGCACCGCCGAGATCTGGCGGAAGTAGGTGAACCCCTGGGCCTGCATGCGCGCCACGATCTGTTCGTTGGTGACGGGGAACAGATTAGGGAGCGCCTGGTGAATGGCCGCGACCGCGGCCGACGCCCCCGCCCCTTCCCTGGAGGCGACCATCAGCATGTCGGCTTCGTCCGCCGTCTCGCCGCACGCGGCACGGAGCACCGACCGCGCCATCACGGCGGTCTTCTGCGCTTCGTCGTCGAAGGGGAACTGGGCGGTGCCGAGGAGCCGGAACGCCCGGGGCGCAGGCAGCGCGCGCGACCCGTCGCAGATCAGCCGAAGCTGAATCGTGGAGCCTGGCTGCTGCCCGAGCACGTCGAACAGCGGCTGGTTCACGAGCACGGCGAACTCGTCGCCGCTGACGTCGTCGCCGCTGATGACCGTCCAGGGACGGCGGCGGCCAGGGTCGGCGGCCAGGACGTTGAACCGATCGGCCCGGTTGCCGGGAAGCAGCACCTCGCCTTCGGCGGTGCGGAGCGCCACCGCCTCGGCGACCTGGGGCAGGGCCGCCACGGTCCGGGCGGCGGTCGTGGCGTCCTTCAGCCGCACGCCGCCGGGCAGGGGCGACTCGGTCGCCGTGACACGGACATCGAAGCCGACGCTGTCGAGCAGATCACGGAATGAGACGACGAGCCCGCGCGACAGCATGAGCATGTCGAACAGCAGCGCCCCGACGGCGGCAATGCCCAGCACCCCAAGCGCCGTGCGTCCGGGCTGCCGGACCAGGCTGCGGGCGGCAAAGGCAATCGACCTCATCGCCGCGTCAGCGAGAACACCTCGCTCCTCAGCAGGGACCAGGACGACGCCGCGATCGCCGCGACGCCAAGCGGCACCGCAACGACAATGGAGCGGACGACAACCTCAGGAGTGATCCGCACGAACACCAGCGCGGTGTCGTAGCGCCACTGGAAGAAGGCGTTGATGCCGCCCTGCATGGCGACCGAGAGCACGACGCCGAACAGTGCGCCGGCCAGGGCAATCGCGGTGCCCTCGGCGAGCACGTGCTGAAGGATACGCGTGCGCGTGAAGCCGATCAGCCGCAGGATGCCGACGGTGGCGCGGCGCTCGTCCATGAGCATCAGCATCAGCGCGAGCAGGAAGATGCTGCTGGCGACGACGGTGACGATCGCGATGGCGAGATGAAACCGTTCCAGCACGACGAAGGGGGCCGCACGGCCGGTGTCGTCGGCCGCCGGCTGCGCGACGATGCCCGGCACCGCGTTCGCGAGGCGCTGTCCGATGGCGCGGGCATCCGGGGCGTTCGTCACCTGCACGTTCATCGCGTCCACCGTCTCGCCGTCGACGGGGTCGGCGGGATCGGCCGTCAGGGCGAGCAGGTCCGGCAGGTGCAGCCGAACCTCGTGGCGCACGGCACCCAGGCGCAACGGATCGGGCACCGGCTCGTACTGCCCGACGATCGTGAAGGTCCTGGCGTCTGCGCCCGAGGCGCTGGCGGACAGGGCGACGGTGTCGCCCACCTGCAGGTGTTGCGCCTCCATCAGCTGTCGGGAGACGAGGACGCCGGCCGTGCCGGCCGCGGGCCGTTCAGCGCCCGCGACCGTGGACCAGAGTGCTGCCGCCGCGCAGAGGCACGCGGCGGCGACGCGGCGAGAGCCCATCCGTCCTCACACCCACTGCGGGGGTGGCGTGATGGCCGGCTGGGGTGCCGGACCGGGGTCGGGACGGCCGCTGCCCTCGAGACGGCTGATCGCACGCACGGTCATGTCGTGATCGCACACGATCTGGCAGGCCAGGCGAACACCCGTCAACCCTCGCGCCGCCAGGCGTTCGCGCTCGGCGGCCGTGTGTGCACCCGGCTCGCCGTCCACGAACTCCACGCGGCAGGTGGTGCACCGCGCATTCCCGCCACACGCGTGAAGAATATCCACTCCGGCGTCCTGCTCGATGGCGAGCACGAGACGCTTCCCTTCGGGCACCTCGACGGTGCCGAACCCTTCGACAGTCAGCTTTGGCATAGAGACTCATTGTAGTGACGCTGGCGGCGCGGCGGGCGTTGCACGGCAGACGCACGGCGGGCGACACGGGCCGGGAGCCCGGCGCGTCCCGGCACCCGGCCTGCGGCTCAGCGCGCGCGGCTCGCGGCTCGCGGCTCAGTAGCCCATCTTCAGCTCGCCGCTCTTCTGGCCGTTCACCGTGCCGGACGTGAGCCACTCGAGCGAGGCCCTGAAGAGCAGCAGATGGTTCTTCTCCCACATCGCGTTGTGCGACGAGCAGCCGAGGTCGATGAACACCTTGTCGGCCGCCCCGTGATCGGCGTACAGCTGGCGCACGCGTTCCGCCGGCACCTGCCCGTCGTGGATGCCCGCGACCATCAGCGTGGGCGTCTGCATCTTGGAGACGACCGACTGCCCGAATCCCCACGACGGGGTGGACGGCGCGCGGCGAACGCCCGTGCCCCACGTGCGGCCCACGGGATCGGAGGCCAGCATCTCGGACCACACGACGTCGTGGACCTCGTCGGTCCACTGGCCCGGGCACGCCGTCTGGCGCCCCCAGAGCGCGTTGAAGTCGGCGAGCGACTGGGTGTTGAACGGCACGCGGGTTCCCGCCTGGGCGGCGGGCTCCGTCGCGGGCATGGCAGGGTTGTATGCGGGGGCGAGCATCACCTGCCGCAGGATCCTCTCGGGATGCTGCGCGGCATAGCCGCCGGACCGCGGCCCGCCCTGCGACCACGCAACCGTACTCACCTTGTCCACCTTCCGCAGCCCGCGCAGGTAGGTGACCACCGCGTCGATGTCGTCCCAGTCGTTGGCAATGGTCGTCAGCGTCTTCCCGGAGTAGGCGCCGGTGCACGGAGCCGGCATCAGCACGGGCACGAGCGCCGCCTGCTGCGCCGGCGCGAGGTTGCAGGGATCGTTCATGGGGCCGGGCCGGGTCGAGCGACCAATGCCGGTGACGTCCATCGCGAACACGTCGAAGCCGGCTTTCGCCAGGTACTCCATCCAGCTGTAGTCGAGGTGCGGCACGTCGAAGGCCACTTCGGCGGGCGTCCCCGCGCCGTGGATGAAGAGCACCACCTTGTCGGGGGCCGTGGCGCCGCGCAGCGCCACGCCGGCCTGGACCTTCTCGCGCACGTAGATCGTGGAGACCTGGCCGGCGATAGCCGGCACCCGGCTGACCGCGCGCACGTAATGGTCCACCGTGAGGATGGCCTGGCCGTCCTCGGCCACGACGGCCCGCGTCGACGTGGCTGCCACTGCGGCCGCCGCCAGCGCGGCCGCGACCGTTGCTCGTCTCATCATCCGTTCCTTCCTTTCGACAGGCCGTCAGGCCCGGGCGAGTGTAGCGCGACAGGCCCCGCCGCCCGTATCATCTCGACGTATGGCTCGTGCGCGTCGACTCCTCGCCTGCGTGGCAACGTCGGTCCTGCTCGTCGCCTGCTCGCGTGTCTCGGCCAACGGCGGTCCGATCGCGGGCACCTCGAAGACGCTGACCGTCGCCGGAGAGTTCTCCCCGGTGGCGATCGACTCGGTGGACCGCGTGTCCATCGAGGGCAGCCGGCTCGTGCTGCACGGCGCAACAACGAGTACCAGCGTGGAACTGCCGGCCACCGCCGATACCACGCAGGCCAACCGCGGCTGGGCGCTGGTGACCGAAGGCGAAGACGCCGAGGTTCGCACCTTCACCTTCACGCACGAGATGTCGCTCGACGACTTCACGCTGGAACTCCCCGCGAGCGACGCGCCAATCCGGTACGGCAGCTTCGCGGGCCGCGATGGCCACGACCTGCTCGTCTTCGCATGGGGTGCGCAGTCGAAGTCCTACTGGGGGTGGGTCCGCATCCAGAAGCCCCCGGCTGCCGCCGCGAAGTAGACCCACCCGCTCGGGCTGCGGCTGCGCGTCCGCATCGCCGTCCCCGGGCCCGTCGACACCGCCTCCGGTGCGGCCGCGGCGAGGCTGGCTGGCCTCGCCCAGGGCGGGGTCCCGGCAAGAGCCCCTGAGGGTTGTCAGCGCGTCGAGAGCAGGTAGGAGCCGGTCGGCTTCGAGCTGCCTCGCCCGGCCTCGACGGTGATCGCGAATCCCGTGAGCGTGGGCAGGTCGGCCGGCACGTCGAACGCGGCCAGCACGCCGCCGGCCTGGTCGGGACGCACCGTCCCGGCGCTGACCGGGCCGGCGTTGGTCAGATACCACAGCTGCAGCACCGCATCGTCGGGCGGCAGCGGCAGCCTCGAGCCGGTGAACAACAGGCCGCGGCTTCGGCTCACGTAGGCCCGCCCCACGGCTTCCGGCGCTGGCGTGACACCGGTCAGCGTCAGTTCGACGACGTCGGCGGCTGTGACCAGGCCGATGTTGGCCCGCATGTCGTCCAGCTGCTCGGTCGCGCCCTGCTGGAGCTGCTGTGCCGCCTGCATCTTGACGACTGCATCGACCAGGCGGAGTTCCAGGTCCTGGACCTGAATCCGCAGGTTCGCCGCATAGACGGCCGCGCCCGCGGCCACGAGGAAGAGGACGCCGGCAGTGATCCAGCCGGCCCGGGACGCGCCAACGCGCGGGGTCTGGTCAGTCATGGAGGTCAGGGGCCCTTCGTCGGAGACCGGAAATGGTACCTGATTCGCCGGACCTCGTGCGACACTGAGACGCTGGACGTTCGCGAAAAAAGCGCCCCACACGCCGGTGCGGCGCCTTCTGGAGGCTGGATGGCTGCGTTCACGAGCACTCGGACCCTGACCCTGCTTGCCTGCGCGCTCGCCCTTGGCGGCGTGGTCGCGTGCGGCGGCGGGGGTGGGGGCGACAAGGAGTCGGCGGCCCCCGCGGTGCGCGAACAGCAGCCGCTGCCCGAAGAACCGATGGTGGTCGCGGCCGGCTCGGTCGGCACCTACGGCGGGCGCTTCGTGATCGGCCAGACGAACGGTCCGAAGACCTTCAACGCGATGATGGCGAACGAGACCTCGTCGACCGACATCAGCGACCGCATGTTCATCGGGCTGGCGGACTTCGACAACGAGACGCAGCAGGACACGCCGCAGCTCGCGAAGAGCTGGGAGCTGGCGCCCGACGGCCTCACCTGGACCTTCCATCTCCGCAAAGGCGCGAAGTTCTCCGACGGTCACCCCATCACGTCCGCCGACGTGCTCTTCAGCTTCCAGGTGGCCTACGATCCCACGCTCCATCCTTCGGTGCAGGACCTGCTGGTCAGCAGCGGCAGGCAGTGGGAGGTGAGCGCGCCTGACGACTACACCTTCGTCATCAAGGTGCCGTCGCCCAACGCGATGGTGGTGCCGCTGGCGGGCTCGGTCCGGGTGATGCCGAAGCACGTACTCGAGCCGGCGTTCAAGGCCGGGACCTTCGCGTCCGCGTACAACATCAGCACGGCGCCGTCGGACCTCGTGACCAGCGGCGCGTGGCGGCTCAAGCAGCACGCGCCCGGCGAGAAGACGGTGCTCGAGCCCAACCCGTACTGGTACGGCGTGGACGCCCAGCAGCATCGCCTGCCGTACCTCGACGAACTGGTCTTCCTCGAGGTGCCGGACCAGGACGCGGCGGACCTGAAGTTCCGATCGGGTCAGCTCGACGGGCTCGACAACGTGAAGCCCGAGAACTACCAGTGGTACGCCGAGAACCAGCAGCAGGGCAACTACACGCTGCACGACCTCGGCCCCGCGCTCACCACCAACTTCTTCTGGTTCAACCTCAATACCGTGCAGGCCGCCGAGGGCGGCCGGAAGGTCGGCGACCCCTACGTCGATCCCATCAAGTACTCCTGGTTCAGCAACGCGGTCTTCCGCCGCGCCGTCTCGATGGCGGTGGACCGCGACGCGATGATCCCGAGCATCTTCTTCGGCGATGCCGTGAAGAACTGGTCCACGTCCACGCCGGGCTCCAAGGTGTGGTTCACGCCCGACATCGTGAAGTACGACTTCAACCTGGATGAAGCGAAGAAGCTGCTCGCGGGGATTGGCTGGAAGGACACCAACGGCGATGGTGTCATCGAGGACGAGAAGGGACGGCCGGTCAGCTTCACGCTCAGGACGAACAGCGACAACAAGATGCGCGTCGGGATGGCGAACTTCATCCGCGACGACCTCGCCAAGATCGGCGTCCGGGTCACCCTGGTGCCGGTGGACTTCAACACGCTGGTCACCAACATCCGCGACGACAAGCAGTACGACGCGCTGCTGCTCGGGCTGCAGTCGGGCGTGCCGCCCGACCCGGCCATGGGGCAGAACGTGTGGCGCTCCAGCGGGCGCACGCACTACTGGAACATCGGCCAGGTCAAGCCGGCCACGCCCGAGGAGGCGCGCATCGACCAGCTGATGGACACCATCGTGTCGAGTTCCGACCTCAGCGTGCGCAAGCAGGCGTGGAAGGACGTGCAGGACATCGTGAATGGCCAGGCCTGGATCATCTGGCTGCCCACGATCAACGCCAAGATCCCGATGCGTAACCGGTTCGGCAATGCCAAACCCTCGGCCATCCCGCACCGGCTGCTCTGGAACATCGAGCGGGTGTACGTGAAGCCGTAGTCAGCGGGCCGAGTTCCGGTGCGCACGTACGTCCTCCGGCGATTCCTGCAGATGATCCCGCTCCTGTTCGGGATCTCGGTCCTCACGTTCCTGCTGCTCCAGCTGGCACCGGGGGATTTCCTGAACCAGATGGCGGAGAATCCCGCCATCTCGCCAGCCACGATCGAGGCAATGCGCCGGCGCTTCGGCCTGGACCAGCCGTGGTACATCCAGTACGGCCTGTACCTGCGCAATGTGATCCTGCACTTCGACTTCGGCGAGTCGTTCTCGCGGCACCAGCCGGTGTTCGCGGTCATCCGCGAAGGGCTCGGCAACACGCTGCTGCTGGCGGGCGCCGCGGCGATCGTCACCTGGGGCCTGGCGCTGCCGCTCGGCATCTGGGCCGCGGTCCGCCAGTACTCGTGGATCGACAAGACGCTGTCGCTGATCGCATTCGTGTGGCTGTCGATCCCGGAGATCCTGTCGGGCCTGCTGCTGCTCATGATCGCCGCGCGCACCGGGTGGTTCCCGGTCGGAGGCATGCGGTCGATCGACTACGACGAGATGAGCGCCGCCGGCAAGCTGGCCGACCTGCTCTGGCACCTCGCCCTGCCGGCGCTGGTCGTGGGGCTCGTCCCTCTCGCCAGCCGGATGCGGCAGATGCGCGGCAACCTGCTCGACGTGCTGCGGCTGGACTACGTCACCACCGCGCGATCCAAGGGGCTCGACGAGCGCGTCGTCATCTACAAGCACGCCCTGCGCAACGCGCTCAACCCGATGATCACGCTGTTCGGGTACACCCTCGGCGCGCTGGTATCGGGCTCGTTCGTCGCCGAAATCATCTTCTCGTGGCCGGGCCTCGGCCGCCTCACGCTCGACGCCATCCTCACGCAGGACCAGTACCTGGTGATGGGGTCGGTGCTCATGGCGTCGGTGGTGCTCATCCTCGGCAACCTGATCGCCGATCTGCTCCTTGCGGTGGCCGACCCCCGGATCTCGTATGACTGAGCCGACCGGCGTGCGGCTGCCCGGGCCTGGCGGGGCGGAGCCCGTACTGGCGGCCATGCAACGCGGTGCGCTCGATCCGCTTGCGCCGCTCGTCGTCGACCGCGACGCGGCGCGGGCCGATTCCGGAGCGCCCCCGCAGTCGCCGATCCGCATCTTCTGGAAGCAGCTGAAGAAGAGTCCGCTGGCAATCGCCGGCGGTGCGGTGCTCGCGCTCTTCTACCTGCTCGCCATCTTCGCGCCGCTCGTGGCACCGTACTCGGAAGAAGAGATGGACCGGCGCCGCTACTTCCATCCGCCGCACGAACTGCACTGGGTGGACAGCGCCGGCACGATCCACCTGCGGCCGTTCGTGCGGCTGACGCGGCTGGCAAACCCCTCGACGTTCACCTACGAAGAGGTCGAGGGCCAGGAGCGGCCGGTGCGCTTCTTCGTGCGGGGCGCGCCGTACCGCATCCTCGGCGTGATTCCCGGGAGCGTCCATCTGTTCGGGATCGACGGCGACGAGCGCATCTATCTCCTCGGGACCGACTCGTTCGGGCGCGACGAGTTCTCGCGGCTGCTGTTCGGAGGCCAGGTGTCGCTGACGGTCGGTCTCGTGGGCATCCTCATCTCGTTCACCCTCGGCCTGCTGCTGGGCGGCATCTCGGGTTACTTCGGCGGGTTCACGGACTCGGCCATCATGCGCAGCACGGAACTGCTGCTCAGCATCCCGTCGCTGTATCTCATCATCGCGCTGCGCGCGGTCTTCCCGATCGACCTCCCCAGCCAGCAGGTCTACCTCGGGATCGTGGCCATCCTCGCGTTCATCGGCTGGGCGGGGCTGGCCCGCGTCATCCGGGGGCTGGTGCTGTCGATCCGGCGGAACGAGTACGTGACGGCGGCGGAGGCGCTGGGCGTCAGCCGGCTGCGCATCATCACCCGGCACATCCTTCCCAACACGTACTCCTTCGTCATCGTCGCCGCAACGATTTCGGTCCCGGGTTACATCCTCGGCGAGGTGGTGCTGTCGTTCCTCGGTGTCGGCGTGCAGGAACCGGCCTCGTCCTGGGGCAACATGCTCAACCAGGCCCGCAGCCTGCGCGCCCTCACCTCGTTTCCCTGGCTGCTTTACGTGCCCGGCCTCGCGATCTTCCTGACCGTCATGGCCTTCAACTTCCTCGGCGACGGGCTGCGCGACGCGCTGGACCCGCGGCGCGTCACCGGGAGCCGGCGATGAGCGAACCGCTCCTGCGCGTGGAGAACCTGCAGACGCACTTCTTCGGCGACGGCCCGGTGGTCCGCGCCGTCGACGGCGTGTCGTTCGAGGTGCGGGCTGGCGAGACGCTGGCCGTCGTCGGCGAGTCGGGCAGCGGCAAGAGCGTCACGGCCCTGTCGATCCTGCGGCTCGTGCCCCAGCCGCCGGGCCGGATCGTGGGCGGCACCGTCTGGTTCCGCGGACGCGACCTGGTCGCCGCCACGCCGCGCGAGATGCGTACGATCCGCGGCAAGGAGATCTCGATGATCTTCCAGGAGCCGATGACCTCGCTGAACCCCGTCTTCACCTGCGGCGAGCAGATCATCGAGACCCTGCTGCTGCACGAGCAGCTCACGCGGCTGTCGGCGAGGCACCGGGCCATCGAGATGCTCGAACTGGTCGGCATTCCCTCGCCCGAACAGCGCGTGGACGAGTATCCGCACCAGATGTCGGGCGGCATGCGCCAGCGCGTGATGATTGCCATGGCCCTCGCCTGCCGGCCCTCGGTGCTCATCGCCGACGAGCCGACAACGGCGCTCGACGTCACGATCCAGGCGCAGATTCTGGAACTGTTGAAGCGGCTGCAGTCCGAACTCGGCATGGCGGTGATCCTGATCACACACGATCTCGGGGTGGTGGCCGAGACCGCCGACCACGTGGCCGTGATGTACGCGGGGCGGGTCGTCGAGTACTGCGACGTCCGCGCGGCGTTCCGGCGGCCCCTCCACCCCTACACCGCCGGACTGCAGGCGTCGCTGCCGAAGCTGGGGGCGGTGCAGGATCGGCTGCGCGTGATTCCGGGGAGCGTGCCGAACCCGGCGAACTTCCCGATCGGCTGCCGGTTCCATCCCCGCTGCCCGGTCGCCCAGAACCGCTGCCTCACCGACCCGGATCTCGTCGCGGTCGAGCACGGCCACCTCTCCCGCTGCCTGCGCGCCGGCGAGATTGCCGCGGGCACGCTGAACCCGGTGCCGGCATGAGCGACGTCGCCACGCCCGGCACGCCCCCGCTGCTCGAGGTCCGCGACCTCCGCAAGTACTTCCCGATCAGGAAGGGGCTCTTCTCGCGCACCGTCGGGCACGTGAAGGCGCTCGACGGCATCTCGTTCGACGTCATGCCGGGCGAGGTGCTGGGGCTGGTGGGCGAAAGCGGATGCGGCAAGACGACGGCGGGCCGCTGCATCCTCCAGTTGATTGCCCCGACATCGGGAAGCGTCCGCTTCGAGGGGCAGGAGATCGTCGGGCTGCCGCGGCGACAGATGCGGCCGCTGCGCCGCCAGATGCAGATCGTCTTCCAGGATCCGTACTCGAGTCTGAACCCGCGGCTCACCGTCGGGAGCATCCTGAAGGAAGCGCTGACCACGCACCAGCTGGCCACGGGCCGTGCGGCGGCGGACCGCGTCGCGGAGCTGCTCACCCTCGTGGGCCTGTCACCGACACACGCCGCGCGCTATCCGCACGAGTTCTCCGGCGGGCAGCGGCAGCGCATCGGCATCGCGCGCGCGCTTGCGGTACGCCCGCGCCTCATCGTGGCAGACGAGCCGGTGTCGGCACTCGACGTGTCGATCCAGGCGCAGGTGGTGAACCTGCTGCGCGATCTCCAGCGGCAGATGGGCCTCACCTACATCTTCGTGGCGCACGACCTGTCGGTGGTGAAACACATCAGCGACCGGGTCGCAGTGATGTACCTGGGGACGATCGCCGAACTCGCGACGAGCGCGGCGCTGTACGCCTCGCCGCGCCATCCCTATACGGTGTCGCTGCTCTCGGCCATCCCGATCCCGGATCCCGATCGGCGACGGAACCGGATCGTGCTGCGCGGGGACGTGCCGAGCCCCGCGCACCCGCCGTCCGGCTGCCGGTTCCACCCGCGATGCTTCATGGCGCAGCCGGTGTGCAGCCAGGAGGTGCCGCTGCTGCGCGAAGTGGCGCCCGGTCACTGGAGCGCGTGTCATTTCGCGGAGCAGGTGGCCGCACCCGGCGCGACGCTGCCCGCGGAGGCGCCGCCGCGCTAGACTTGCAGCCATCGCCTGCCTCCAGCGGAAGGTCGGCCGGACTCCCATGCATCTCGGCTGCCTCGAACGTCTGCGCTGCCCCTTCTGCGGGGTCGTGCTCACCGTTCACCCCACCGCGCACACGGTGCAGCGGGGCGACGAGCTGCACACCGGCATCCTGCGCTGCCGATGCTGTGCGTATCCCGTGGTGGACGGCATTCCGGTGCTGCGCCCCGACGACTTCGTGGCTGATGCGTGCCGCCGGGTCGAGGCCGGTGACGCCACCGGGGCGCTGCTCGCGCTCCTGAACCTGTCGGGAGCACGCGCGACGCAGTTCCTCGACCAGCGCGCCAGCGACACGGCGACCTACCAGGCGCTGCTGCACCTGCTCAGCCCGGACCTCGAAGGCACCTACTTCCTCTACCGCTTCTCCGATCCGACATTCCTCGTGAGCGAGGCGGTGGTGCGGGCGCTGGCCGGCGTGGACGCGATCGCCGGCGGGCCGCTGCTCGACATGTGCGGCGGGAGCGGCCACCTTGCGCGCACGCTGTCACACGCCGCACCGCAGGCCGGCACGTGGCTCGCCGATCTCGAGTACTGGAAGGTGTGGCTCGCCCACACCTTCGTCGCGCCCGGCGTCCACGCGGTGTGCTGCGACGCCAACCACCCGCTGCCCTTCGCGCCCGAGACGTTCTCGCTGGTGCTCTGCTCGGGCGCGTTCGAGTACGTGTGGCCCCGCCGTTCGTTCGCCGGCGAGATGTGGCGGCTGGCCGGCGGGCACGGGGTGGTCGCCATCACGCACACTCACAACGTGCTGTGCGAGAACCCGTCACAGGGCATGCCACTGTCCGCGGCCGAATATCGCGCGCTCTTCGAGCAGACCCAGGCGAGGATTTACGGCGAGGGGGCACTCCTGAACGCCGTGCTGTCGGGTGCGCCGCTCGACTTCAGCACCGCGCCCGAGGACGCCGCGCTCGACGATGAAGCCGCGTTCGTCGTCGTCGCGTCGGGGCGACGCGACGTGTTCCGCCGGCACGACGTACGACCCGTCGATCCCGAGCGGGCGCTGTCCCCGCGGCTGGAACTCAACCCGCTCTACGCGCCGGTCGCCGGCGTCGCGGGCCGCTATCGCCTCACCTATCCGTCACCGTACTACGAAGAGGAATTCGCCGAGTGCCGCCGCTATCTCCCGGACGAGATCACCTGGCACGGCCTTGCTGCCACGACGGGACACGATCGCCTGGCCCTGCTCGAACGGCGCGTGCTGCTCGACGTGCCGGAGCGGTATCTCAGTGCCCGCCAGCCCAGCGCAACCTGACGGACGGAGCGACGCGCACCGGGCGCCGCTGATTGCCGCGTGCCGATGCAGGATCAGCGATCGGCACCTGGGAGTGGCGGGGCAGCGCCTGCCGCAACCTGCCGCGTCTCGCCGAACTCCAGGGTGATGAACCGGTCGTGCGGCACCGCATGCCTGGCGCGTGCGGCGTCGAGCGCCTCGAGCGGCGCATCGATCGCCTCGGTCGTCAGCCGGAACGTGCCGAAGTGCATGCCCACCGAAAGCGCGGCCCCGAGATCGCGGTGTGCGAGGACCGCCTCTTCGGGGTTCATGTGGATGTGCTGCATGAACCAGCGGGGTTCGTAGGCCCCGATCGGCAGCAGCGCGAGGTCGATGTCGCCCAGCCGGCGGCGGACCTCGTGGAAATGCGGCGCGTAGCCGCTGTCGCCGGCGAAATACAGACGCCGGCCCGACACCTCCACGACGAAGCTGCCCCACAACGCGCGGTTCCGGTCCCAGGGCGTGCGGGCGGAAAAGTGCTGGGCGGGTGCGGCCGTGACGGGCAGCGACCCGAGCGTCGCGCGCTGCCACCAGTCGAGTTCCTCGACGTGGCGGAATCCGGCGGCCCGCGCGAGCCGCGCGTTGCCGAGCGGCGTCAGCAGAACCGGATCGTCCCGCCGAGCGAGCGCACGCAGGGACGGCAGGTCGCAGTGATCGTAGTGGTTGTGGCTCAGCAGGACGAGGTCGATCCGTGGCAGCCGCGCCAGTGGCACGCCCGGCTGCCGGACGCGACGTGGGCCGGCGAACGACACCGGGCTTGCCCGTTCCGAGAACATCGGGTCGGTGATGAGCGTGCCCGACGGCGTCTGCACGACGAACGTCGAGTGGCCGACGAAGGTCACGGCCGCCCAGGCCCCCGAATGACGCGCCTGGACGTCGCGTGGCGTCACGGGCACCGTGCTCGGCCACGCGGCACGCCGCTCCGCGAGCATCCGCGGTACGTCGGCCTGCGGCCGCCCATTCTGCCCCGTCGGATTGCGGAACCGGTCGCCCGCGACGTGAGGGCGCGTTCGGTCCGTCATCGTCTGCCCCACCTGCGCACGGACGGGCCCTCCTATCGGCGCCCGATGGCGGACGCTTCGGCAGCTGCGACCGTGGCGGCGGCGTCCTCCTGCAGGATGTAGCCCGCAGCGAGGTTCCGCGCCACGGCCTCGCGGACCGCGGCGACGTACGCGTCGTGCGTCGGGTAGAGTCCGGCCAGGATTTCCGGTGACAGGTCGACGTGCGAGCCGTTCAGGCGGCAGAAGCCGGGTCCCGAGTTCGCGCCGGTGTTGATGCCCGTGGGCACGGCATGAGCCGCCAGTTGGATGCCGCCGCGCGCGTTCCCCCGCGCATCGCGCACCACGACCGCAGGCGGTCCGGCGGTCTCGGTGTCGATCGGTGGAGCCGACGGAGGCGCCGTGCCGTCCTTCACCCACCGCCGCAGGTGCTCGAACGCCGCGTTCATCACATGGTGGAACGGCACGTGGCTGTACGGCGGCCGATCGCATGGACTGGGCGGTGCCGGAGACGTGGCGGGCGCTGGCCGCCCCGGCGGACGATCGTCGCGCGCCGCCAGCCGTCGCGAACTCGCCACGAACTGCTGGTCGACGTGCGACGTCCCGGCCACTTCCCAGAGGCGGAAGTTGGCGGTGTCGGGCTGGCGCAGCGACGCCTGCCGGCTGAGCACGTCGGTCTCCGCGAGCAGCTTCCACACCTTCACGCGGCCCAGGTCCTCGCGGATCCGGTCGCCTCCGCCGTGGACGACGACTGCGTCGAACACCGGGGCGAGCGGGTGCACGGCATTCACATACACCGCAAGCCGGCTGGCCGATTGCGAGTGGCCGGTGGCGAACACCTGCTCGACGCGCAGGTCGCCCAGCAGCCGGACACCGTTGCGCGCCGCACCGGCCCTTATGGCGCGCCCCACCTGGCCAAACAGGTCGTAGGACAGTTCGTCGCCCTTCAGGCTGCCCCCGTGCGTGACGTCCAGCGTGCCGTACCGCCGGGGATTCCAGGCCCTGAGGGCCTCGACCCCCACCCGCTGCGCCGATACGCCCACCCACGCGTAGCCGCGCCGCATCCAGTAGTCATGCGACTGCAGCCAGTCGATGTCGAGGTCGTGCCCCGGAGTGACGTTGTTCCACTCCACGATGACCGTACCGTTGAATGCGCTCGCCGATCGGGGACGCCGCACGATGACGCGCGACCGGTAGGGATGGCCGGTATCCGCCACGGTACCCGTTGCCCCCTGCGGGGTCACGTAGCGATTCGCGCTGCCCTCGATGAAGTACTCCTCCTCGACGTAGCCATGGCGGGCCAGGTCGTCCACCGTGGCCGCATACGGGTAGTCGCGCGAGGGATCTCCGGGCGGGACGGGCACAGGGATCGGGCCGCTGATGGCTGGCAGCGGCGGCGGGTCGGTCGCCTGGGCCGCCGCGACGACCGCTGCCGGCCGTGCTGCGAGGACCACCATCACCAGGGCTGCGGCCCACGAGCTGCACGCAGCCCGCCGGATACCTGAACAACGGCGTGTCATGCTTCGCTGTTATACACGGCGCCGCCGCGCCCCCACAAACCGCGCGGGCCAGTCCGGCCCGAGCCGCCCGGCGAGGACGCACGAGGGCGGCTCCCGCGCCGGCGAGCCCGCCACACGACGGGAATGTCGGGTGGAGACGCACCGTCATTTCGGACGCAGGCGGCGCTTCCAACAGGCAGTAGACTGGTCGCACCGTGGCGCGCGGCGTGGCGGTCACACCGGCCGCTCCATGGAGACAGAGAGGACCCTTCCCATGCACATTCGCACTGCCGGGGCGCTAGGCCTCGTGGCCCTCGCGCTGACGGCGTCGCCCGCGCTGGCGCAGCGCGGTGGCGACGATGCGCCGCCCCTCCCGCCGACCCAGCTGGCACCACCCACCGCGCGCGTCGAGGCGTTGAAGAAGGAGGTCGTCGCCGAGGTCGAGGCGCGCCGCACCTTCACGCAGCAGCTCGTGGACCAGCTGTTCAGCTATAGCGAACTCGGCTTCCAGGAAACCGAAACGCAGCGCCGCCTCACCGACGTGCTGGTGCGCGAAGGCTTCGACGTGCAGCGCTCGGTCGCCGGGGTACCGACGGCGTGGCTGGCGCGCTACGGGTCCGGCAAGCCGGTAATTGCCCTGGGCACCGACGTGGATGGCCTGCCGACGACGAACCAGACGCCTGGCGTGGTGACGCGCAAGGAGATGGTGGCGGGCGGACCCGGCCACGGGGAAGGACACAATGCGGGACAGGCCCTCATCATCACGGCCGCCCTCGCGGTGAAGAAGATCCTCGACCGTGACAAGCTGCCCGGCACGCTCATCATCTGGCCCGGCGTCGCGGAAGAGGCCCTCGGCACCAAGGCCTTCTTCGTGCGTGAGGGCATGTTCAAGGACGTCGATGCGACGCTGTTCGTACACGTCGGCAGCGACCTGAACACCGGCTGGGGAGAAGGCGGCGGCACCGGCATGGTGTCGGTCGAGTACATGTTCACCGGGTCGAGTTCGCACGCGGCGGGCTCGCCGTGGTCCGGCCGCAGCGCCCTCGATGCCGTCGAGCTGATGGACATGGCGTGGAACATGAAGCGCGAGCACCTGCGCCCCCAGCAGCGCTCGCACTACGTGATCACCAACGGCGGCAACCAGCCGAATGTGGTGCCGCCCTTCGCGTCGGTCTGGTACTACTTCCGCGAGCTGGACTACGACCACATCAAGCAGCTCTGGGACTTCGGCGACACGTTCGCGAAAGCCGCGGCGATGATGACCGGCACGACGGTGGAGTCGCGCGTCCTCGGCTCGGCCTGGCCGCAGCACGGCAACAAGCCCCTGGCCGAAGTGATGCACGCGAACATCAGCGCCGTGGGGCTTCCCGAGTGGAGCGAGGCCGACCAGCAGTTCGCCAGGGCCTTCCAGCGGGCGATGGGATCCGACGAGCGCGGCCTCGCCACCAAGGTGACGCCGCTGCGCGGCCGCGTGTCGATCCCGGCCGACCAGCAGAGCGGCGGCGGATCGGACGACATCGGCGACGTCATGTGGACGGTGCCCACCATCACGATGCGCTTCCCCTCCAACATCCCGGGAGCCATTGGCCATCACTGGACGAGCGCGGTGGCCATGGCGACACCGGTGGCCCACAAGGGGGCGACGCAGGGCGCGAAAGCCTACGCGATGACGATCATCGACATACTGACGCGGCCCGACCTGCTCGTGGCCGCAAAGGACTACTTCAACAACGTGCAGGAGGCGCCCAAGAAGTACAAGCCGCTCCTCCGCCCGGAGGACAAGCCGGCCATCTGGCTGAACAAGGACGCGATGGAGCGGTTCAAGCCGCAGCTGTCGAAGTTCTATTACGACCCCACGAAGTACAAGTCCTACCTCGAACAGCTCGGCGTGCAGTATCCGCCGCCGATGCCGCCGGATGCCGACAAGGGCGTCAACACGCGGGTGCCGCAGTAGGAGGGGTGGGCCCTGCCGGCGGGCAGGGCAGGCAAGGCAGGCCAGGCAGGCAAGGCGGGCTGGGCACAGGGCGCAAACAGCGCCGGTGCTCAGCCTCCGTGCTCACTCCCCTCGACTGAGGCGCCCGTGCGACCGGGGACCAGGCACTGAGGGCGGAGTTCGCGGAGTCCTCAGTCCCGGTTCCCGGTTGTCAGTTCAGGCTTCGGTGCCTGATCCCGAGGCCTGACGCTGGCCCGTGAGGACTGGCTCCCGAGGACCTTCTTCAGACAACCGCCTCCCGCCGACGACGGCAATCATTCAGTCTTCAGTCCGCCCATCCGACGGTAGACTGTCGCCGCGATGCTTCCCTTTCTTGCTGCCGCCCCGGGTTTCGCGCTCTGCGCGATCGGCCTCGCGCTCGTCGTCGCGCCAGGCCCGATGACCGACCTGTTCGCCGTGCTCCCGACCGGCCCCGCCGGCGTCGCCACACTCCGCGCCGACATCGGTGCGCTGTTCCTCGGCCTGGGCAGCCTCGCCATCGTCGGCGGGCTCCGGCGCTCGGCGACGCTGCTGCGCGTCGCGCTCGCCATCCTGGCGTTCGTGATGGCCGGGCGGCTCGTGGGGTTCGTGCTCGACGGGTTCTCAGCCGGGTCCTTTCGCATGCTCGTGCCCGAACTCGTGTTCTCGGCTCTCTGGATCCAGGCCATTCGTACGTTCGACACCCAGCCGCGGCCGCGCCTCGGGGCCAGGTGGCCGCTGGCCGCCGGGGCAGGACTGCTGATGCTGCTGGCGCTGGGATTCCTGCTGCAGCGGCCACTCGGCGTAGAGGTGGTCCGTCGCACGACGACCGCCGGAATGAGCCGGCAGTTCGTGGCGACCCTGCCCGATGGCCTGCACGCAGGGCTGTGCGGCTCGGGATCGCCGATGCCGGATCCCACACGCTCGGGGCCGTGTGTCGTGGTGATCGCCGGCCGGCAGGTCTTCGTCGTCGACGTCGGCGAAGGCGGGCCGCGCAAGCTGGCGCTGATGGGCGTTGCACCCGGGCAGGTCGACGGCGTCCTGCTCACCCACTTCCATTCGGACCACATCGGGGGGCTGGGCGAACTGCTGCTGCAACGCTGGGCCGGCGGCAGCCATGCCGATCGACTGCCGGTGTTCGGGCCCCAGGGGGTCGAGTCAGTCGTCGACGGCTTCAACCAGGCGTACGGTCTCGATACGGGCTACCGCGTGGCCCACCACGGGGAGGCCACCGTGCCGCCCTCCGGCGCGGGTGGCGCCGCGCGCCCGTTCACCATCGAGAAGGACTCCACAGCACGCCAGGTGATCTGGTCGCACGACGGGCTCACGATCACCGTCTTCCCCGTGGTCCACACGCCCGTGTTCCCCGCGGTCGGGTACCGGTTCGACTACGGCGGCCGCTCCGTGGTGATCAGCGGCGACACGGCACCCTCGGAGTCGCTCGTGCTGGCCGCGCAGGGCGCCGACCTGCTGCTGCACGAGGGGCTGCAGACCACACTCGTGAGCGAGATGAATCGCGCCGCCACCTCGAACAACCGCACGACGATGGCGAAGATCACGGCCGATATCCCGTCGTACCACACGACACCCGAGGACGCTGCGCGTGCCGCGGCGCGCGCGGGGGTGAAGGAACTGGTCTTCTACCACACCATCCCGCCGCTGCCGACCGCCCTGCTGAACGCGGCGTTCCTCGGTGATGCCCCGTCCATCTACAAGGGCCCGATCACGGTGTCGCGCGACGGACAGCTGTTCTCGCTTCCCGCCGGGAGCACGGCGATCACACGCCGGGATCTGCTCTGACCAGCAGGCCCCTCAACGCGACGCGGGATCCTCGCGGCCTACCAGCACGGGTGAGCACGACTCGCCCGACAGGTTGAAGGGAGCGCTCGGGAGCGGCTTGCCACCGGGCGCCTGCGCGCCGAGCGTCAGCCGCACCACCTTCGCGATGTCAGCCCCCTGGTCGTGCAGCACGTAGTGGCTGCCGCAGGGCATCAGCCAGTACGCCCCCGGCACCGCTCGGGGCCTGATCGCCGAGGCGAACACGTAGTCGGCGACGCGCACGGGCGCTACAGTGTCGTGCACGCCCCACATGATGGTGGCCGGTATGTCGCTGCGCCGGAGCGTCTCGAGGAAACGCACCTCGAACTCCTTCCGCTCGTTCAGGTACTGAATGGTCGCCGGGATGACCACGACGCCGTCGTTGTGCGCGAAGAGCGCGGCCAGCGCACGCACCTCCGGGTCGGTCGGCGGCAGGGGCGGGGTGTACTGCGTCTGCCCCATTCCCGTGGCCAGCAGGCCGGCGTTCATGCCCTTCACCGCGGCGGCGCTGGTCGCCGGGTCGAGCATCCGCTTCTGGAAGTCGGTGAGGTTGGCGAGCGGCAGGTAGAGATTGCCGTTGGTGATGAACTGGTGCGTGATGCGGAAGGGCCGCCGGGTGTCTGCCTGATACAGCTGGAGGAAGCTGAGGGCAACGCTGTCGCCCCGGTCGTGCGAGAGCAGCACGAATTCCTTCAGCGGCACGATCTCGGTCACGAACCGCCACAGCAGCCTCGCATCGTCGCCGAGCGTGTAGCGGTAGCCGGTGGGCTTGTCCGACAGGCCGTAGCCTGGGAAGTCCAGCGTGCACACGCGGTAGTCCGCCGAGAGATCACGCGCCGGCAGGCGGAAATCGAAGCTGCTGGTTGGAAACCCATGGACCATGAGCATGGCGGGTTTCGCTGCGTCGCCGAGGCAGGTATAGAACACCTGGACGGAACGGCCGGCATTCTCGGGCAGCGTGGATGTCCAGGAGAAGTACTGCCCTGCGGCGCGCCACTGCGCGACGAGGTCTGAAGCCGGAACCTGACCCGCGGCCGGCTGCGCGGCGCCGAGCCGCGTGACGGAGGCGAACGCGAAGACGAGCGCAGGGATCAGACGTGTGACCGACATGAGCTGGCACTGTACGAGGAGTGGCGCGGGCAGGCAAGACGGGACACAGACGCCCGTATAATCGCCCGCCATGACCCGTGCCCTCGCCGAAGCGCCCGACCCCTCCAGAGGGAATGCGGCATCCCAGCGATGGACGATTCCGCTCGGGGCCGTGCTGGTGCACGTCGGCATCGGATCGGTGTACGCGTGGAGCACCTTCAACCGTCCGATTCAGCTGCTGCTCCCGGCCCAGCCCTGGTGGTTCAGCCCGCCCTACACGACATTCACGACCGCGCTTGCGCTCCTGGGTCTCAGCGCGGCGTTCGGGGGTCCCTGGGTCGAGCGGCAGGGACCACGCACGGCGGCGACGGCCTCGGCCCTCCTCTTCGCCGCCGGGCTGCTGATCGGGGGCCTGGGCCTGGCCCTGTCGCAGGCCTGGCTGGTGTTCATCGGCATGGGCGTCGTCGGCGGTGTCGGATGCGGGCTGGGTTACATCTCCCCGGTCAGCACGCTGGTGCGCTGGTTCCCGGACCGCCGCGGCATGGCGACTGGCCTCGCAATCATGGGCTTTGGCGGCGGCGCGTTCGTGGCGGGCTTCCTGAACGTGCGGCTGATCGCGGCGTTCGGAGTTGCGACGACGCTGATGGTGCTGGGGGTGGTCTACCTCGTCGTCATGCTCGCCGGCGCGAGGCTGCTGCGAAGGCCGCCGGCCGGCTGGGCGCCTCCGGGCTGGTCACCCGATGCCAGTGCCACGCGCCGGTTCCGCATCGACAGCGTCTCGCGCGACCACGCACTCACCACGCGACAGTTCTACCTGCTGTGGGGCATCCTCTTCGTGAACGTCACGGCGGGCATCGGGATCCTGGCGCAGGCCTCGCCGATGATGCAGGACCTGTTCGGCCGGACACCGGCCGAGGCCGCAGCCGTCGTGTCGCTCATCAGCCTCTTCAACGCCGGCGGACGGTTCGCCTGGGCATCGGCCTCCGATCTCATCGGCCGGCAATCGACCTACGCGATCTTCTTCGCGGCCCAGGTGGCGCTGTTCCTGCTTCTGCCCGGGCTCGCGGCCGACGGCCGATGGGTGCTGTTCGAGGCGGGGCTGTTCGCGATCTTCACGATGTACGGAGGGGGGTTCGCGACCATCCCCGCATTCCTCGCCGACATCTTCGGGCCGATGCACGTCGGCGCCATCCACGGGGCCGTCCTCACCGCGTGGAGCGCCGCCGCGATCGTCGGTCCGCTCGTGATCACCGAGCTGTCGAACCGCGCGAAGGCAGCGCTGCCGGCGGGCGCGGACGCCGTGCACGTCTACGACACGCCGCTGCAGGTGCTCGCCGGACTCCTCGTCGTCGGATTCGTCCTGACGATGCTCGTGCGGCCGCTACCCGGCGAGCGGGCCGGACAGGCGCAGGGTGCCTGATCGCAGACGGGGGCAGCCAACGGCAGCGATTCGAGGCGGCTCGCCGCGGCGGCTCCAGGCGGCCTCAGCGTACGGCGGCCATCATCTCGAGCAGGGCACCCGACACGACGCCGGCCCGCTCGCGGGGCATGAAATGCCCGCACCCCTGCACGACACGCCGGGCCAGGAGCCGCGGCAGGACCGCGCGCTCCGCGGCGGAGGCGTCGCGCGGCGGGGGCGCCACGCCGTCGTCTCCACCGTACAGCGCGATCACCGGCACCTGGATCGGCGGCCGCGCGGCCAGCCTGGCCTCCATCGCGTCGTACCTCGGATCGCCGGGCGCATTGGCGTTGCGGTGGCGATACGAATGGATGACGACGTCGACGAAATCGGGATTGTCGAACGATGCCGCCGTCTGCATGTAGTCGTCCTCGGTGAAGCGCCAGCTGGGCGACCACAACTCCCACAACAGGCGGCCCAGGTCCCGCCGGTTGGCTGCCAGGCCCAGCCTGCCCCGCTCCGTGTTGAAGTACCACTGGTACCAGGCGCGGTACTCGGCATCGGGCGATGCGGGCCGCACAGACGCCTGCGTGTTCTGGATGGTGTAGCCGCCGATCAGGACGGCGCCGCGCACACGGTCCGGGTACAGCGCCGCCACGATGGCCGCCGCGCGGCCGCCCCAGTCGTAGCCCGCCAGTGCGAACCGCGGCAGGCCCAGCGCATCCGCGAAGTCAATCAGGTCCTGCCCGATCGCGGCCTGCTGGCCGGATCGCAGGGTTGCGGCGTCCTTGAAGACCGTGGGGCCATAGCCGCGCAGGTAAGGGACGAGGACGCGGAAGCCGGCGGACGCAAGCGGTGGCGCGACCCTGTCCCATGCGTGCGCATCGTCGGGGAAGCCGTGCAGCAGCACGATCGGGAACCCGCCCGCAGGGCCGGACTCGTGGTAGCCGATGCGCAGGAGCGGCGTGTCCGCGAACCGGATGTCGGCCGTGCCCTGCGCCCAGCCCGTCGTGCGGGCTGCCAGGAGGGCGGCCGCCCCACGCGTCGTGTCACCAAGAAAGCGTCTGCGTCCGATGATCATGCCCCGCTCCGGCGCCAGTCCGGCCGCGCGCCTTTTGCCGAGGCGGGCGGTCGAGTTCGACTACACTGGGCGCCACACCCGGCACCGCGTCCGCGTGCCCAGGAGGATTGTCCATGACTCGACAGGTGTTGTTCGCGCTGACCCTCGTCGCCGCGGCGTCGCCGGCCTTCGCGCAGGCACCGGCTCCGGCCGCCGCCAACGACCCGTACGCCTATATCCTCGCCGCTGCACCACCCAACCAGCGGGAAGGCGCCACCATCATCAAGTGGAAGGCAGATTACACCTACGACACGCTCAAGCAGGGCACCAATCGCCTGGTCTGCTACGAGCTGTCCGGCATGGCCGGCCAGCAGGCGTTCTCAATCGAATGCACGAGCGTCGGCAACCTGAAGCGCGCCGCCCAGAACCTGAAGTTCGAGGCGGCGGGCGACCGCGCCAAGACCAAGGCCCTGCTCGACGAGGCGGAGGCCAACGGGACGCGCGAGAAACCCGAGTACGGCTCGGTGTGGTTCCATCTGCAGGGTGCCAGCCGTGAGCAGGCGCGTCGGCACCTGACGGTGGCGCTGCCGGGTGCAACCACTGCCTCGACCGGGTTCCCCGACAACGGCCGCCAGGGCGGCGCGTGGATCATGGACGCCGGCACGAGCACGGCGCACCTGATGATCCCGGGAGAGTGACGGCCAGGGTCACAGGACGGGGAAATGGCTGGCTGGGGCTGCGAAGTGGCGAGTTCGCGAATCGGCAAGGTCCGCGAATCGGCAATTGGCGGGTTCGCAAGCTGGCGACGTGGCGAACCGGTGATCGCCGAGTGCGCGATGCGTTGATGCGTTGAGTCCCGGAGGCAGGTTCCCGCGACGGGCCTGCCTCCGGTGTCGGTCCGTCAGTCGCGGGGTGCGGCGGGGGCGGTGCTCCCAGCCGGTGCCGCGCCCCGGCCAGCCGGGGCAATCTGCACCACGTTCGGCGTGTTGCGCAGAAGCGCGGGGTACACCCAGCCGGCGGGCAGCGCGCGGTCCGGATCGGGCCGGAAGCTCAGGTACTCGATGTGGTCGGTCACCTGGCTCCACCCGTGGGCCACCTTGTTCGGAACGATGATGATGTCCCCGACGCTGACGCGGCGGTGATAGGCGCCGCGCCCCGCCGTCCCGGTGCCGCCAGGCCCGTTCATCACGTTCGGCACGCCCTGATCGGGGCGCCGGTTCTCGATCACGCCACCAGTGGTCAGGACGCCCGACCCCGACGTGATGTAGTAGATCTCCGGCGTGTAGTCGTGCCACAGGACCGGGATCGGATCACCCGGCTTGTCGTTGGTCGGGCCCCGGCGGATGATGCCCACGCCCAGGTTGTACTTCCCCATGTCCACCACGCGCAGCTGGCGATCGGGCGGGCTCGGCGGTGAGTTCTTGAGCACGTAGTCGATTTCGGCCCGGGTGATGTCGAACGCGTACCACGGGGCGTCGCCCTGCTGCAGCTTCGGGATCTCCTGCGCGCCGATGGCGAACCCGCCCGCGATCGCCACGCCGAGCACCAGACCCGATACGAATCCCTTCGTCATGCGATGTCTCCTCGCTCCAGGACGGTGTTTCACGCTCGGACTGTGACGCGGGGCCCGCGCGCCACCACGCGCGCCGAGGCTCCGGTCCGGCCGCCACAGCGGCTGCCCGCCACCAGCGGCGGCAGGCCGACCTAGTATAGAGGGCATGCGACTGCTGCTGTCCGCGCTTGCGCTCGCGCTGCTCATCCAGGGCGGCGAGTCCCGCGTCTTCACCGGGGTGATCACCGACAGCGAGTGCGAAACCGGCGATCACACCGGCATGCACATGGGCACGACCGACGCCGAGTGCGCCCGCGCCTGCGTCGAGGCCCACGGCGCAACGTTCGTGCTGTACGACGGGAAGACCGCGTACGGGCTCAGCGACCAGAAGGCCGCCGAGGCATTTGCGGCACGCCGCGTGGCGGTGACGGGCGTACTCGAGGCCAGGAACAGGACAATCCGGGTCTCGCGCATCGAGGAGTTGCACTGAATCGGAACACCCCGATCGGGGTTACATAAACGTCGTTTGACATCGTGTGGGTCCGCTCATAGGCTGCGATCCATCCTCAGCCCGGCAAACGAGCAACCCCTGTCGCGGAGTTTCCCCACGTGTCCCAAGTCTCGCGATTGACGCAACGTCCCCGCGTGTCGTCCCGCACGGCGCGCCTGCGCCAGCTTGCCTTCCTCGTAATCGTGGCCGGCCTCGTCGGCCTGGCCGGCGGGAGCCGCTTCGGCCGCGCCACCGCCACCGACGCGCCCAGCGTCCAGACGGACCGGGCGGTGTACGCGGCGGGTGACGAGATCACGATCAGCGGTGAAGGCTTCGCGCCGCTCGATCGGGTGACGCTCGCGCCGACCTACGAGGACGGCACGACCGAGCCGGTTGTGGGGTTCGAGACGTTCACGGCCGGCGCCGACGATACCGGCCGGGTGACGGCCACGTGGGCCATTCCCGCCGCGGCCTCGCTCGACCGCCGCTTCGTCGTCACCGCGAGCAGCACGTCGGCAGGCACGGCCCGCACGGCGGTGTTCGTCCGCGGCGCCGTCATCGAGACAGCCGGCACGGCCTTCGTCGCCGGGCAGCCGGTGATCGTCACGGGCCGCGGCTTCGCGGCCGGCGAGGGGGTCACGCTGCAGGTGCGCCACGCCGACGGAGCGGCCGAGCCCGGCATGGGCCACGACGCCTTCGGGGTGACCGCTGCAGCGGACGGGACGCTGTGGACCTCGTGGACCGCGAGCCTCGCCGACCTCGCAGGGCCCGAGTTCCTGGTAACCGCCTCGGGCAGCACCAGTGGCACGACGCTCCCCGCGAGCTTTCGACGCGAGGGCGTGATCGAGCCCGACAAGGGCGACTACCAGCCGGGTGAAACCGCGCTCCTCACGGGGAGCGGCTTCGCGCCGGGCGAGGTGGTGACCGTCCAGGTGGTGCACGTGAGCGGCCGCAACGGCGGCAGCGGCCACACGCCGTTCTACGTGAGTGCGAACGAGACCGGCGCGTTCACGACCACATGGTTCGTCGACCCGGACGACTCGCTGCACGAGAAGTTCCTGGTGACGGCCGCAGGCCAGGGCTCCGGCGTGCGGGCGAGCGCGACGTTCTGGGATGCAGGGACGGTGAGCCTGACGGCACTGGGCACCGCCTACACGCAGGACTTCAACACGCTGGCAAACACCGGCACGTCCAACGTGCTTCCGACAGGCTGGGATCTGGCGGAGGCGGGTACGTCCGCCAACGCCAACGGCCAATACGCGGCGGGCACTGGCTCCGGCAATGGCGGCGACACCTACAGCTTCGGTGCCGCTGGCACCACCGACCGGGCGTTCGGCACGTTGCTGAGCGGAACGCTCACCCCCACCATCGGTGCGTCGTTCACCAACAACAGCGGGAGCACGATCACGTCGCTGGCCATCAGCTACACGGGAGAGATGTGGCGCCTGGGCCAGAACACCGCGGGACGCGCCGCCGACCGGCTCGACTTCCAGTACAGCACCAACGCCACGTCGCTGACGACGGGCACGTGGGTCGACGTGAACGCGCTCGACTTCGCGTCGCCGGTCGTCACCGGCACGGTGGGAGCGCTCACCGGCAACACGTCACCCAATCGCACGGCGATCAGCTTCTCGGTCAGCGGCCTCAGCATCCCCAACAACAGCAGCTTCTGGATCCGTTGGGCCGACGCCGACCTGGCACCCGGCGCCGACGACGGCCTCGCCGTCGACGACTTCTCGCTGACGCCGAACGGCGCGGCGGTGCCGACCCTGTCCATCAACGACGTCTCGGCCAGCGAGGGCAACTCAGGCATCACCACCTTCACGTTCACGGTGAGCCTGTCGTCGCCGGCGCCGGCCGGCGGCGTTACCTTCGATGTCACCACGGCCGACGGCACGGCGCAGGCGCCCGGGGACTACGCGGCGAGGTCGCTGACCGTCCAGACGATTCCGGCCGGCTCGGACACCTATGCGTTCGCCGTGGACGTAACCGGCGACTCCGCGGTGGAGCTCGACGAGCCCTTCTTCGTCGATGTGACGAACGTCACAGGGGCCAACGTCGGCGACGCGCGGGGCCAGGGCACGATCGTCAACGACGATGTCCCGCTCGATCCGTGTGCCGCGGCGTTCACACCCGTGCCGGCCATCCAGGGCAGCGGAGCCGCCTCGCCCCTGTCCGGCCAGGTGGTGACCACCCGCGGGGTCGTGGTCGGGGATTACGAGTATCCGGGCACCGGCGCGACGGCTGGGTTCCTGCGGGGCTTCTACCTGCAGGACCCCGTCGGCGACGGCAACGCGGCGACCTCGGACGGGGTCTTCGTGTTCAACGCCAACAGCAACAGCGTCGCGCTCGGCGACGTGGTGCTCGTCACCGGGACGGTGAGCGAGTTCCAGGACCAGACGCAGGTGACGGCCGCTTCGATCGTCGCCTGCGGTACGGGCAGCGTGACGCCAACTGACATCGCGCTGCCGCTCGCGTCCACGACGGCGCTCGAGCCGTTCGAAGGCATGCTCGTGAGGATCCCGCAGACGCTGACCGTGACCGAGCACTTCCAGCTCGGTCGATTCGGGCAGGTCGTACTCTCGTCGGGCGGCCGGCTCGCCCAGCCGACCAACATCGCCGCGCCCGGCGCCGCGGCGCAGGCCGTCCAGGCGCAGAACCTGCTCAACCGGATCATCCTGGACGACGACGGGCAGGGCCAGAATCCAGACCCGATCGTCTTCGGGCGGGGCGGGCTGCCGCTGTCCGCGAGCAATACGCTGCGGGCGGGTGATACGGCGACCGGCCTCGTCGGGGTGCTCACTTACACCTGGGCCGGCAATGCGGCCAGTGGCAACGCGTTCCGCGTGCGGCCGGTGAACGCCCTGGGCGGTTCAGTGAGCTTCGTCGCGGCGAACCCGCGGCCCACCGCGGCGCCTGCGGTCGGCGGCACGGTGCGCGTGGCCGCCATGAACCTGCTGAACTTCTTCAACACGTTCGACGGCCTCCCGGACACGGTGGACAACTGCACGAACGGTGTGGGGGGCGCCTCCACCGACTGCCGCGGCGCCGACACGGCAGCGGAGTTCGCACGGCAGTGGCCGAAGACGGTGAGCGCCATCCTGAAACTGGCCCCTGACGTCCTGGGCGTGAACGAGATCGAGAACGACGGCTATGGTCCCGCGAGCGCGGTCCAGTTCCTCGTGGATCAACTCAACGCCGCGACGGCACCCGGCACCTACGCCTTCATCGACGCCGATGCGGGGACGGGCCAGGTCAACGCCCTGGGCACCGACGCCATCAAGGTGGCGCTGCTCTACAAGCCGGCCATCGTGACCCCCGTCGGGCAGACGGCCGCCCTGAACACCACCGCGTTCGTCAACGGCGGCGACAGCGCGCCGCGCAACCGCGCCACGATGGCCCAGGCGTTCCGCGTGAACACGAGCGGCGGCGTGTTCATCGTCAGCCCGAATCACCTGAAGAGCAAGGGTTCGGCCTGCGACGCGCCAGACGCCGGTGATGGACAGGGCAACTGCAACCAGGTCCGGCTGAACGCGGCCCTGGCGCTGCGCGCGTGGCTGGCCACCGACCCCACCGGCACGGGTGATCCGGACGTGCTGGTCATCGGCGACCTCAACTCGTACGCGCTCGAAGATCCGGTGACCGCGCTGACCGGCGCCGGGTTCCGCAACCTGGTGAGCACCGTCATTGGAGGGTCGGCGTATTCGTACGTGTTCGACGGCCAGTGGGGCTACCTGGACCACGCGCTTTCGTCCGGCCCGCTCGCGGTGCAGGTGACCGGCGTGGGCGAATACCACATCAATGCGGACGAACCGAGCGTGCTCGACTACAACACCGACTTCAAGACCGCGAACCTGCAGTCGACGCTCTTCGCTCCGGATGAGTTCCGGGTGTCCGACCACGATCCGATCCTGGTCGGCCTGCGGGTGGCGGGCGCCGCCTGTGACGTCACGGGAGACGGCGCGGTGAATGCGGCCGACCTGGCGCTGCTGCGGACCCGTAACAACCAGGCGAGCGCGGGCGCGGGCGACCCGTACGACGCCAACGGCGACGGCGTGGTGAACGTCGCCGACGTCCGCTACTGCCAGCTTCGCGCAGCGCGCTGACGTTCGCCGGCCAGGGGCGCCTCGCCGCCTCTGGCCGCCGGCTCGGGCGTCCACCCGAGCCGGCGCAGCCGGGACGCACCCGCCGCGCCTTCTGTCGTAATCTTGGGAGCGGCCCTGGCGCCGCTCCCCGATGCCCATCGTCGAACACTCGTCCCTGCCGACCTTCCGCGAACTGCGCGCGCAGGGCCGCACCGTCCTCACACTCGACGAGGCCAGCCACCAGGACATCCGCGCCCTGCACATCGGCCTGCTCAACATGATGCCGGACGCCGCCTTCCAGGTGACCGAGCAGCAGTTCATGCGGCTGGTCGGCGACTCGAACCACATCGCGCAGTTCTACGTGCACTGTTTCACGGTGCCCGGCCTCGAACGCGGTGCGGTCATCGACCGCTATATCAGCGACAACTACGAGGACATCGAGTCGATCTATGCCGACGGCCTGGACGCGCTGATCATCACCGGCGCGAACGTGGCGAACCCGCGCCTCGACCTCGAGCCGTTCTACCAGCCGCTGACCGAGGTGATCGGCTGGGCCCACGACAACGTCACCTCGGTGCTGTGCTCGTGCCTCTCGACGCACGCGCTGATGAAGTACCTGCACGGCATCAACCGCACGCCGCTGCCTCGCAAGCAGTGGGGCGTCTACAGCCACCGCATCACCCAGCCCGACCACCCGCTGCTGCGCGACATCAACACGCGGTTCGACGTGCCGCACTCGCGCTACAACGCCATCACGCGAGAACAGTTCGTCGAGGCGGGCCTGACGATCCTCATCGAGAGCCCGGAGGCTGGCGTCCACGCGGCCGTGAGCGGGGACGGCTTCCGCAGCGTGTACTTCCAGGGGCATCCCGAGTACGACGCGAACAGCCTCCTGAAGGAATACAAGCGCGAGGTGCTCCGCTACTTCGCGGGCGAGCGGGACCTCCCGCCCTACCCGGACCACTACATCTCGGACGAGGCGGCGCTCGCCATCGAGCGCTACCTCGAGGCGGCGCACCGTGCCCGTGACGCGCACGAGCCGCTGCCGCCCTTCCCGGAAGCGGAGCTCACGCCGCTGCTCGACAACACGTGGGCCGATACCGCGAAGGCGGTCTTCGACAACTGGCTGGGGTTGGTCTACCAACTGACGAACCTCGACCGCCACCGGCCGTTCATGGACGGCGTCGACCCGTCAGACCCGCTGCGCGGGCTTGCACGACGCCGCCGATAGACGGCACCACCACACACCACGAGGCGCACGAGCGATGAAAGACGAAACCCTTGCCATCCACGCCGGCTACAAGACCGACCCCACGACCAAGTCGGTGGCCGTGCCCATCTACCAGACGGTGGCGTACGAGTTCGACAACGCCCAGCACGGAGCCGACCTGTTCAACCTGGCCGTGCCCGGGAACATCTACACCCGGATCATGAACCCGACGCAGGACGTGCTGGAGCAGCGGGTGGCCGCGCTCGAGGGAGGGCTCGCCAGCCTCGCGCTCAGCTCGGGCCAGTCGGCCATCACCTACGCGATCCTCACCATCGCGCGAGCCGGCAACAACGTCGTGTCCGTGCCGCAGCTGTACGGCGGCACCTACACGCTGTTCGCCCACCAGCTGCCCAGCATGGGCATCGAGACGCGATTCGCGAAGGACGACAGCGCCGCTGAACTCGAGAAGCTGATCGACGCGAAGACGGTGGCGGTCTACTGCGAGACGATCGGCAACCCGGCCGGCAACATTCCCGACCTCGAGGCGATCGCGGCCATGGCACACCGCCACGGCGTCGCGGTGATCGTGGACAACACGGTGCCGACGCCCGTGCTGATGAAGCCGATCGCGCACGGCGCGGACATCGTGGTGCACTCGCTCACGAAGTACATGGGCGGGCATGGCACGTCGATCGGCGGCATCATCGTGGACTCCGGCAAGTTCCCGTGGGCCGAGCAGAAAGAGCGCTACCCGATGCTCAGCACGCCGGAACCCGCGTATCACGGTGTCGTGTACACCGAGGCCCTCGGCCCGGCCGCCTTCATCGGCCGCGCGCGCACGGTGCCGCTGCGCAACATGGGTTCGGCCATCAGCCCGTTCAATGCGTTCCTGTTCCTGCAGGGGATCGAGACGCTGGCACTGCGCATGGAGCGCCACGTGTCGAACGCGCTCGCCGTGGCGCAGCACCTGGAACGGCATCCGGCCGTCGCCTCGGTCAGTTACGCGGGGCTCCCATCGTCGCCCTACTACGCGCTCGCGCAGAAGTACACCGGCGGCAAGCCGTCGGCGCTGCTCACCTTCACGATCAAGGGCGGCTTCGATGCGGGCGTCAGGTTCTATGACGCGCTGAAGATCTTCAAGCGCCTGGTGAACATCGGGGACGCGAAGTCGCTGGCGGCGCACCCCGCATCGACGACCCACCGGCAGCTGACCGAGCCGGAGCTGGTCACGGCCGGCGTCACGCCGGACATGATCCGCCTCTGCGTCGGGCTCGAGGCGATCGAGGACATCCTCGAGGACATCGATCAGGCCCTGGCCGCAGCCAGGGGCTGACCGAGCGCCGCTCTCGGACGCACGGACGGGCAGGTGGCTGCGGTGGCCGCCTGCCCGCACGAGCGCGCGGGGCCGCTGGTCCGTGCTGCTCCGTGCTGGCGCCGCCGTGCGCCCGGCTCACCATCGTGCGCCCGCCTCGCAGGGGTGCGCGGTCGCCGAGCGGTCCGCCGCTCAGCGGTTGCCCGGCCCTGGTGCAGGCTTGCCGGTCATCGGCACGAATCGTACGGGCAGCCGGTCGATCAGCCTGAGCCCTTCCCCGGTCCGCCGGAGCACCCGCAGTTCCTGCTCCCCGACCCCGACCGGGATCGCCATCAATCCACCCACCTTCAACTGATCGACGAGCGCCGGCGGCACGTCGTCTGGCGCTGCCGTCACGATGATGCGGTCGAAGGGCGCCTGCTCGGGCCACCCCAGGTAACCATTCCCTGCCCGCACCTCGACGCTGCGGTATCCGAGCGTCGCCAGCGCAGTGGCGGCCCGCTGGGCCAGCAGCTCGACAATCTCGATGCTGTAGACGTGCGCGGCCAGTTCGGCGAGCACCGCGGCCTGATAACCCGACCCGGTGCCGATCTCGAGCACGCGGTGCTGCGGCTCGAGTTCCAGCGCCTGTGTCATGAAGGCGACGATGTAGGGCTGGGAGATGGTCTGGCCATGGCCGATCGGCAGCGGCGTATCGGCGTACGCGTCGCGCTGCAGGTCGTCGGGTACGAACCGGTGGCGCTGGACCTTCGCCATGGCGGCGAGCACGCGCGGGTCGCGGATGTCGCGCGCGCGCAGCTGCTCGTCGACCATGCGCCGGCGATCGGCCTCGCGCGCGGGGTCCCCGCCAGTCGGCTGCGCGCCCCAGGCGACGGCCGCCGCCAGCAGCCCCGCAGACAGCAGGTGTGTGATCGACGGATCGATGGCGTCCATGTCGGCCTCCCTCGCGTCGTGGCGCTACGCGCGTGCGCCTGCCCGCATCGTGGTCCCAGCTGATGCGCGGGTCAAGCGGCAGGAGACAGGATGGTGTCAGTGGTGCAGTCGCCGTGGCGCCGCCGCCTGGGATGGGCCGGGCGGCGAACGGCCGCACCGGGTTCGCCGCCCGGCAGGTCAGCGTTCGATGGCACCGGGCTGGAGCGTACGGCACTGAAGCGGCCGCTGGACGTTCTTCCAGCTGTAGACCTCAGGCGGTGCGGTCGAAGCCGCGCGGCACTCCGCGCGCGCGAGGTCCCGGGTGGCCGCCCGCGCGATCGTCATCGTCCAGCGCGTGGTGCCGCCATCCTCCAGCGTCGTCGTCTCGACGAAGCCGCAGGCGCCATCGGGCGCTGTGCGATGCACCCAGCGGGTGGCGGAGAGGCCGGCGAACGTCAGGTCGTAGCCGTTCGTCGTAATCACACACGCCGTGGGATCGTGGCTGGCCGGTGTGACGAACACCTGGCGCAGGTGGCACGTCATCTCGCGGCCGTTCGCGCTGCGCTGGCACTGCGCGGCCGCGAAGTCGAGGTCCTGCGGCTTCGAGTCGTTGGCGAGGTAGGGAATCGTAAGAGTGGTCGTGGCAGGCGGCGGCTGGGCGCGGGCGCCTGCCGCCGGACCAAGTAAGACGGACAGTGCGGCAAGCGTCCGAAGAGACGCGCGACCAGTAACCAAGGAGGACATCATCTGGTCAGGTTATCGACATCTGCGGGTGCCGCCCGTACGGACGTTGACGGGATTCTGAAGCCGCTCTGCCGGGCTGGCGGCAACACGACGGCCCTCTTGCCAGGGATCCAGCGTCGCGGCGGGGGTTGCCGCAGGCGTCGCACTTGCACGGTCTCTGGTGTCCGCCCTCGTCCCGCCGCCCTGGCGGGAGCCCTCCGCCTCCGCCGACGGGATCTTCGCGGGAGGTGGAGTATGTACCGCAATCTCGTCCTGCTGACGACACTGGTCATCCTGGCCAGCGTCACCTCTTCGGTGGCGGCCGCCGATGATCCCCCGCGGGGCACGTCGCCGCCTGCCGCGTCAGAACCCACGGCCGCGGTCGAGGCCGCGGCGCAGCGTCCGGACAAGCCCGCTGACGACCAGGAGTTGAACCGCCCGATCGGCCGCATCTTCCAGGACATCGGCAGCGACCTCGCCCACCTGGCCACGCCCAGGAGCCTGCTCTGGATCGGCGCAGGCGCGGCTGGCGCGGCCGCGGTCGAGCCGCTGGACAACAAGGTATCCGTGAAGCCTGGCCAGGAATGGGCCCGCTGGTCGGAGGTCTTCGATCCCGGCACCTATATCGGCAACTCGCTGGTACTCATGGGCGGCTCTGCCTTTACGTACACCTTCGGCAGGATCACCGATCGGCCGCGTGCGGCGCATGTCGGCCGCGACCTGCTGCGCGCGCAGGTGGTGTCGCAGATCGTCGTGCAGTCGCTCAAGGCGAGCGTCAATCGGCAGCGGCCGGACCTGTCGGGAAACAACTCGTTCCCTTCGGGCCACGCCGCGACGACGTTCGCGAGCGCCGTCGTCTTCCAGCGGCATCTGGGGCTGAAGTGGGCGATTCCCACGTACCTGGTGGCGACCTACGTCGCGACGTCGCGACTGCACGAGAACCGGCATCACCTGAGTGACGTCGTCATGGGCGCCGGGCTCGGCATCGCCACGGGCATGGCGACCACGCGTCACGCCACGAAGAGCTGGGCACTGGTCCCGACGGCCGTTCCGGGTGGAGCGGCGGTTCTGGTGATGCGGTAGCGGCGGCGCGAGCGTCTGCGTCAGCGGTGGCTCGGTGCGCCGGACGCCGCGGCGTCGATTCCGGTGTCCTCCTCGGAGTCGGGATCAGGCGCGGCGCCCGACAGGCGGTACACGCCGCGCGAGAGCATGGTGGCGTATCCCTCGGCGACCAGCGCGCGGTTGCCGAGGCCCGCCTCGGGGCGAGCCAGACCGGTGACGCGTGCGAGTTCGCCGGGGACGGTCATCCCCGCCCCGGCGAGGAAGGTGCGCGCGATCTCGCGCACCGCGGTGTCCCGTCGCACGCGCTGCTGCAGTTCGTCGCCAAACCGCCCGACGGCCAGCGTCCAGATGTACGTGAACTTCGGGACATAGGCGACCTCGCTCGGGATGACGAGCATCGCGGCCTGCAGTTCGTCCATGGCGTGGTTGAACGCCGCGCGGTCTGTGATGCCCGCGTCCTGCCGCAGGTCGGCCGAGGCCATTTCCCACTCACGCCGCAGGACCCGGAGTATCGCGCGCGCCGCCCCGGTCAGCCTGGCCGACTCCGCCCGGCGAGGGATCCCCCAGACTGCGTGGAAGTGCGGGACCAGGCGCCGCGCGATGAAAGTGGCCCTGCCTCGCGCCAGCTTGGCGTAATAGACATGCCCGCGCCGGACCAGATCATCCTTGAGGCGCCACGTGTGCGACGACTCATCGTCTTTCTGTACGTTGCGCGGCATCACCGCGTCCCGGCGGCCGCAGACCGCCACGTAGAGCGACGGCCCCGGCCGGCGCGCGTCGGTCATGCAGGCGGCGAAGCCCACCTGCTCGATGAACCGCTCGGCGTCGTGCGCGGTCTGGACGGCACGCGCGTCCTCACGACGCCAGGTGCGGTCGCGGAACTCCTCGATGTCTGCGGGCAGTTCGCGCCCACGGATCATCGTGCCGATCCGGGGGTCACGCGGAACAGGAAGCGGAGGGCCGGAATCCGATTGCCGGGGTGGTCGTCGGCATAGGTCAATTGAGGCAACCGATACAGCTGCTGGGCGTCGGTGGATGCCCCCTGATAGATGCCCGGGTAGAAATCGATGACGTGCTCGCCCGGCGCACCGGCCGCGATGAAGTTCACCACGACGTCACCCTGGCTGTTGAACCCGCAGGCGTATCCCATATACGCGTTGTCGTACGTCGCCACGTAGATGTTGTCGAACTCGGTCCACCCCACGCCTTTGAGGTGGATGCTCACCGGCGTGCCGACCGGCCCCTCGGTCGGCGTCATCGAGACGACGCTCGTCTCGATCGCGAAGAAGGTGCGGGCGCGGACGACGTCGGCCTCCTTCAGCGCGATGGCGTGGACACCGCCGAGATCGTCCGGGATCGTCAACGGCAGCGAGGCGCGCCCGTCGGCGCCGACGGTCACCCGCGTGAGTTCGCGCTGCTCCGGCGCGAACCCGGCGTCGGTGACGCGGCTGCCGACGTAGGTCTCCCACACGAGCACCATCGCGCGTCCCGGCGCGAATCCCTGCGCGTCGATCGTCACTCTGGTGCCAACCGGGCCCTGGGTGGGCGACACGGAGAGCCGCCCGCCGTTCGGGCCCGGCTCCTCCGCCGGCAGCGCGTACGGCTGATAGGGCTCGGCAAACGCGCGCGCCGTCACGCTGCCGCCAGTGGTCCGGAAGACGAACTGCGGCCGCGGCAACTGGGCGACCGGCGACTGCTCGTGGTTCAGGTATGCCTGTCCCTGCCATCCGGTGTAGAGCTTCACGATGTGATCGCCAGGTGGACCCGCAGCGCGAAAGCGGGCCACCGCCGTGCCCCGGCTGCTGGCAGCAGACACCCACCCGAGCGCGTGGTTGTCCCAGTTCACCACCCACGTACTCTCCATCGTTCGCCAGCCGAGCCCGTGCACGCGCAGTTCGATCGGCGTGCCGACGGGCCCGCTCGCCGGCGACAGTTCGAAGGTCTGGGTGAGCGTGATGCCGTTCTGGGCGGCGACGGCGCCGTCGATCGACGCAATCACGTCGTGGACGCCCCCATAGTCCTCCGGGACGGTGAACGTCGCGTCGAGGCGGCCTGTCCCATCGACGGTGAAGCGTCCGAGCGATTGCTGCACGTTCTCGTAACGTTTGCCCTTGAAGTGGTACCCGTCCTCGACGACCCAGCCGCCCTCGACCGTACCCCATATCAGGTCGACGGTGGCCCCCGCCGCGAGCCCGGACGCAGAGGCGCGGACGCGCGAGCCGACCACCGCCGGCCGCTGGTACTCGAGGTCGAGGGGAACGACCGGCATGGAGCCGCCGGACGACGGCGAATCCGAGTGCGGCGCATCGGCCGCTCGGGGTGCGGATGCGGGGTTCGAGGAGTGCTCGCCCTGGGAGCAGCCGACCAGGCCGGCAATTGCCAGCCCCGACAGCCAGAGGGACACCGCCGACCTACGGCTCGCCGGCTGCACGGGGCCGACCTACTCGATGACGGTGAGCTGGGAGGCCTGGATGGCGAACGGCCTGAACTCGCCAGTGCGGCCCTGCGGGTCGCGTGCGCTTACCGTGTAGCTCACGGTGCCCACCGGTGCGTCCGCCGGCACGATCCACTTCGCGATCCAGAAGTTCGCTTCAGGCCGGCGGTCGGTCTCGTGGTCCTCCATCGGGAGGTCCACCGTGCGGCCGCCGTAGGTCAGGCGCAGCGTGAGCTGGGTGCGGCGATCGCGGGCGCCGGTCTCGGGATTGATGGCCGTCATGCGGAACCCCACCGGCTCTCCGCGCTTCACCTGAGTGGTGGCGGTGCAGTTGCGCGGCTTGCCAGGCCCGAGGAAGTAGACGGTGTCGCCGTAGACCACGAGCCGCTGGCTGCCCTGCCCGTGGACGGAGACCGATGCCACCAGCGTTCCGAGCACGAGCACGAGACCGAGGTACAGCGCCTTCATTGCGACACACGCTACCTGAACGCCGACGGTGATGTCCAGACGGAAGGTCGCGACCCCTCAGGGGCGCGGGACCGGCAGCCGGAACGCCACAACCCGGTCAGACCCGCCGCCCGCCTGCTCCTGCGGGGTGGCGCGCACCACGCCGTACAGCACACCCGGCTCGGATCGGTCCCACGCGATCCCCTGACCGCGGATGCCGACCGGAATCGTCGTCACGAGTTCGAGAACCGAGCCGGCCTTCGGCAGCCGCATGCGATAGACCTCGCCGAGATCGTGGCCGGTCAGGTACAGGAACCCGTCGGCGCCCCACGACCCGCCCGAGTTGCTCATGAGCCCGAAGGTGTCGAGCACGGCCTTCGGCAGCGTCCAGGCCTCGACCATGCGGAAGTCTTCCGTGAACTTGATCAGCTGGGTGTTGGCCTTGTTCCCGTAAGGTGTCCGGTTTGGACCGAGCGGCTGGTCGTAGTTGGCGAAGACCATCCACCAGTGCCCGGCCTGGAAATCCACCCAGGTCAGCGAGCCCCAGTTGATGCCGAAGCTGTGCGTGCCGATGTGCTCGAGTGTTTCGGTGTCCCAGATTTCCATCGAGCTGGTCATCGGCCACGCCGGGTAATTCGAGTGCGCCGCGTACAGCCGGCTGCCCCTGACGACGCCTCCATCGAGGTGCACGATCGGTCCGCCCCGCTCGCCTTCCCAGCGTTTGACCAGCGCGCCGGTCTTCTTGTCGTACTTGGCGATGACCCGGTCGTCCACGGCGTAGAAGAACCCGGCGTCCACGGCCACACCCTGCCCGGCCTCGGGCACCGGCCAGTCGGCCACCTGGGTGACGGGGACCGGCACGGGCTGGGGAGCGGCCGGCGCCGTGGCCGGCGCCAGGGGCGGAACGGCCGGCGCGGCAACAGGAGGGCCCTGGGCGGCAAGGGTGTGCGGCGACGCGGCGGCGAGAGCCGACGCCGCGCCGAGCGCGAGCAGGAGCGTTCTGGTCACGTGCCCAGTGTAGTCGCGACCGGCCGAATCGCACGGCCCGACGCAACGATCCGGCGGGCCGGTCGCCAGGGGCCGGGCTCAACGTCCGATCATGCCGCTGGGGTGACCCGGCCCATCCGGTGGCCGGCAAGCTCCGCGAGCGCCAGTGCCTGCGTGCGCGGGTCCGGTCCGAGCTGGCCGTCGATGGCGAGCATGGCGATCCCGTGGACCGTCGCCCATATGAGGTACGCGAGGTGCTCCGGATCGCCGCCGTCCAACCGGCCGCGGCCGTGGAGCATGGCGACCGCGTCCACGAGCACCTGGAACGACGCCCTGGCTTCGGTGGTCAACTCGGGGTCCCATTCGCACTGCGAGCGGAAGTTCCCGAACATCACCCGATAGTGCGACGGGTTGTCGAGCGCGAACTCGACATAGGCGGCCCCCATGCGCTGGAGCGCGGCGTCGGCCGCGCCCTCGTCACGGGAGGATGCCAGGGCGTGCGCAAAGCGCTGAAACCCGTCCCGGGCCACGGCCGCTAGCAGGGCCGCCTTGCTCGGGAAGTGCCGGTAGAGCGCCGTGCGCGACACCCCGAGGCGATGGCCCGCCTCGCGCAGGGTCAGGCCGTCCACGCCGTGCAGGGTGATCGTGCGCACGGCCTCTTCGAGCAGCGCGCGCCGCAGGTCGCCGTGGTGGTACCGGCTGGACGGCTTGCGGAGGGGTCGGACCGGAGGGCGGCGGGTGACGGCCATGGGATGACACCAGCGTATGAAATTCGTGTTGACACTGTCAACATCGCTGCGCTATCGTCCCCCGCATGCCGAATGTTGACACCGTTCACACGGACGCACCGGCCGGGCCGGCCGGCGCGTCCCTCGTCGCACGGATGTGGACGGGCAGCCGCCCGCTCACCGCCGTCGGCCTGTTCATGATCCCCGTCCTGGTGGCGTCGCTCGCCGGGATGGCGCTCGACGATCGCCTGATCACCGGCGCACCCGCGTGGCTGAAGCCGGCAAAGTTCGCCGCCTCGACGGCCATCTACTCGTTCACGCTCGCCTGGTTCTTCTCCTGGCTCACCGACGCGCCCCGGACGCGGCGCTGGGTGGGCGCCGTCACGGCCGCCGTCTTCATCGTCGAGGTGGCCATCATCGACCTGCAGGCCTGGCGCGGCACCACGAGCCACTTCAACGTCGGCACGCCGTTCGACGCCGCCCTGTTCAGCATCATGGGCATCGCCATCTACACGCAGACCGCGGCCTCGGTCTGGGTGGCGATCGCGCTCCTGCGCCAGCGCTTCGTCGACGGTGCCCTGGCGACGGCCCTGCGGGCCGGCATGATCATCACGATCCTCGGCGCGGCCACAGGCAGCCTGATGGTCACCCCCACGTCCGCGCAGCTTGCCGCCGCGCGCGAGTCGGGGCGATTGACGCTTGCAGGGGCGCACACCGTCGGTGCACCCGACGGCGGGCCTGGCGTGCCGGGTGTGGGCTGGAGCCGGGCTCACGGTGATCTGCGCGTCCCGCACTTCGTCGGGCTCCACGCCATGCAGGCGCTGCCGTTCATCGCGCTCGTCCTGCGTCGCCGTGCCATCCGCGCTGCCGTGCCGCTCGCGCGCATCGCTGCCGCCAGCTACGCTGGCCTCTTCGCGCTGCTCCTGCAGCAGGCGATGCGCGGCGAGGCCGTCGTGAACCCCGGCGCGTTTACCCTCGTGGCACTTGTCACATGGGCACTGGGCACCGGCGTCGCGGCGGCCGCCGCGGTGCTGCGTGGACGCGTGGCGACGTCGCAGCCCTCTGCCGTGGCGGCGGTGTAGCGTCATGACCGCCGACACGCTGTTCTCCATCACGAACACCGCGGCGCTCCTCATGTGGATCCTGCTGGCCGTGCTGCCACGGGTACGGTGGGTGCCGCGGGCGGCGACGACCACCGCCGCGGCGCTGCTGGCGGTGACCTACGTGATGCTGATTGCCACCACTCCCTGGCCAGAGGGCGGCGGCTTCGGGTCGCTGACCCAGGTCGGCACGCTCTTCAGCGTGCCGCGCATCCTGCTCGCGGGCTGGGTGCACTACCTCGCGTTCGACCTGCTGGTGGGAAGCTGGGAAGTTCGGGACGCGCATGAGCGCGGCATTCCGCACTGGCTGGTGCTGCCGTGCCTGTTCGGCACCTTCATGTTCGGTCCCGCCGGCTGGATCGCCTACATGGCGATCAGGGCGGCTCGTGGTGTGCCGCGCACGGCGGCGCGCGCCGATACCGTCATCGCGTAGTCGGCCGCCAGAAACACAAAGGGCCGCGAGGCGTCTGCCCCGCGGCCCTTTGCCTTCGCGTCAGTCCCGCCTTGTCAGAACTGGAAGCGGAACGTGAACTGCACCATGCGCATGTTGGTCGCCTGGTTGGTGATCTGGGCGAAGTTCGCGTTTCCGAAGGAGACGCTTGCGGGCGCAGCCCACTGCACCTGGCTGAACATGTTCAGGATTTCCATCCTCACGGATGCGGAGGTACGGCCGCCGGTCCGCACGTTCTTGCTGACCGACAGGTCGACGCTGTTGCGCACCGGTGAGTAGACGCCGGGCAGCGTGCGCGGCGCGTTGCCGAAGCGGTTCACCGGCGTCGCCGAGAATGCCGCGGAGTTGATGTAGCGGTTGTCGTTCACGTTCGCGCGGATGCGGTCCGTGATGTCACCGGGAACCAGGAAGTCCACGCCCGGGTTGACGTTGGGCCGGAGGCACCCGACCCGCTCGGCGTTCGTGCAGGGACCCGCGAACAGGAACGACGCGGTATTCTCCTGCTGGATCACGCCGATCGGGAACCCGCTCTGCACGTTGACCACCGTCGTCACCGACCAGCCACCGAGGAGCAGATCCCCGAGGCCCGAGTCGAACCACCGGTGTCCCTGGCCGAACGGCAGGTTCAGCGTTGGCGCGAGCACCAGCTTGTGGGGGGAGTCGAGCAGGCTGCGCCCGTACTCGGCGTCCGGATTGTAGTAGGGCGAACCCGGGATCACCGTGTAGCTGTTCTGCAGGCCCGGGGCGTCCGAGTAGAAGTTGCTCTGGCCGAACTGGTTGTCGTTCAGCCGGCTGAACGTGTAGCTGAAGTTGCCTCCCCAGATGCCGGTTGCGCGCTTGCGGATCTGGATGATGCCGGCGTGGTACTGCGACTTCGCGCCGGTCGACTGCATCATGTACACGTTGCGGAACTGCGGATAGGGCCGCAGCAGCTGGCCGCGCTCGATCGTGGCGCGGCTGGCGAACTGCCCTGCGCCCGCGACACCGAAGAACGGGTTGGGCACCAGCGCCAGCGTCTCGCCGACGTTCAGGCTCTGGTACTTCGGATCGAGCTGGTTGATGTTGATCAGCGTGTTCGAGGTGCCGCCCCAGCCGAGCTCACGGCCGCTCAGGCCGGCGTACCCCAGTGTCAGGCTCAGGCCCCACGGCAGTTCACGCTGCAGGTCGGCGGAGTACTGGTAGGCGCGCGGTGCGCCCTTGTTGGGGTCGACGAAGTAGATGTCCCCGCCGGTACCCGTAAGCAGGCCGAGGCTGCTGCCACTGGGCTGAATCACGCCGCCCGGGAAGGGGTTGCTCATCGTGATCGTCGGGGTGCCCTGCGTCTGCTGGATCTCGGTCGTCGCCGAGTAGCCGATCTGTCCCCAGCCCGTCGTGCCCGCCGCCGCATAGTTCCACGGCGCGTAGTAGACACCGACGCCCCCCCGCAGCACGGTCTTGTCGTTGAAGCTGTAAACCGCGCCGGCACGCGGCGCAACCTTCACGGCCGGCTGGTTGCCCTGTTCGAGCGGCGCGCCGTTCTCGCCCGCGTAGATCAACCCGCCGAAGATCTGGCGGCGCTGCCCCGTCAGCGGGTCCAGGAGGTTCACCCGATCGTTCAGCGGACTGAGCGACGTCGTCGCGAAATCCACCACCTGCTGGTTGTTGGCTTCGCGCATGCCGGTTTCGCGCTCGAGGCGGATCCCGTAGTTGAGCGTCAGCTTGTCGCTTACACGCCAGTCGTCCTGAAGGAAGCCGGCGTAGTAGTCCACGAAGCCGTTCAGCTGGGTGTTGAGCGGCAGGTTGCCGCTCTGCGGGTAGCCCAGGAGCACGTCGGCCACCGCATTGCCGCTGTAGGTGCCGGTGAAGGTGAAGGTGCCGGTCGATGCGCCGTAGTTGAGCGACTTCGCGCCGATGCGCCGGTAGTCACCGCCGAACTTGAAGCTGTGCGTGCCCGCCAGCTTCGCCATCACGGCGTTGAAGCCCCACTGGTAGTACTGGTTGTCCTGGCGGTTCGTCCAACCCGCGCCCTTGTAGCCCTGAATCGAGAGCGTGGGGAAACGGTTCAGATCGGACATCTGACTGGTCAACGCCGGGTTGTTGAACAGTGCGGCCGCGTCGAACGCCTCCGGCAGCACGTAGTTGTCGTCGAAGTTGTTGTAGCCGCCACGCAGGGTGAGCACGGTGGATGGGTTCACCACGTACGTGTTGTTCAGCACGACGGTCTGAATCAACCGCTCGAGCTGATAGCTGCCGCCGACGAACCGGTTCACCGGGTTGTAGTTGGCGTTGGCTTCACTGCTCTTCTGGCGCAGCACGAAGCCGTTCAGCGCCACGGCGTTGTTGAAGTGGTGATCGACCTTCGTCGAGAACTGGTACGCCTTGCTCGGCAGCAGGTCGGTCATGCCGAAGTTCGGGGAGCCGTTGTCCACCTGGGTGTCGGCAGTCGGGTAGTAACCCATGAGGGCACGGCCGACCGGGTCCATGCGCGACGCCGGAATGCGGTTGCCGGGAAAGGGCAGGCCCGTGAGCGGATCGCGGACGGTGATCGGCTGGCCGTTGCGGGTCACGCCCGAGAAGTCGCCGTTCTTCATGGCCTCGGTCGGCACCAGGAAGGTGTTGGCCTGCGGCTGGCGGTTCGTGTACGCCTCACCAGCAGCCCAGAAAAAAGTCTTGTTCGGCACGATCGGGCCGCCAGCGCCGCCGCCCCCGTTCTTCCATTCCTCTGGCGTCCAGCGCTCGCCGCGCAACCGTGGAATCAGCAACTGCTCGACCAGCGCCTTGGGCCGCGTCACCGTGTACGCCGACCCGCGCCACTGGTTGGAGCCCGAGCGCGCAGACATGTTCATCACCCCACCCCCGGTGCGCCCCATTTCGGCGTCGTAGGTGTGAACCTGCACCTTCATCTCCTGGATCGCTTCCATCGACGGGTTGGTCGACGCGCGATTCTGGAGGTCGGTGACCGGGAACCCGTCGATGAGGAAGTTGTTCGACCGCACGGCGCCCCCACCCATCGAGATGGCCGAGTTGCCAACCTGGTCCTGCATGCGGTTCCAGCGCGCGTTGCCGCTGGCCTGCACCGTCGGCTCGAGGTTCGCCATCAGGAACACGCTGCGGCCGGGAGTCGGGATCGATTCGAGGGTCTTGGAATCGACGACGCCGCCAACCGATGCGCTGGCGGTCTCGATGAGCGGCGCGTCCGCCGTGACCGTGATCGTCTCCTCCAGGGAGCCGACCTCGAGGACGATCTCCAGATCGACGTTCGCCTGGGTGCTCACGCGCACGCCGCGGCGCTCGAACGACCTGAACCCGGGGACCGCCACCCTGACGGTGTAGGCGGCCGGGTCGAGAACCGGGAACGAATACTCGCCCGACTCGTTGGACACGGTCTCACGCGCGACGCCGTTCGCCTCGTTGACGATGGCCACCGTCGCGCCGGGAATGACGCCTTGCTGGTCCTTGATGGTGCCGCGCAGGCTGCCCGTGGACGACTGGGCCGCCATCTCCAGCACGGAGAGGCAGACCAGCACCGCGGGCAGCAGCACGAGCCTGACAAACAACCTGACGTTGCGCATTCGGGACACCTTCTTGTATTGACTCGCGACCTCTTCGGGCCGCGCGCGCGTCCCCGCGCAACGGCGGAGACGCTACTGTGGAGGACGTTCGCCCGTGGCGATGCTGCCGATGGGGACGTCCGTGGCGGCGGTGAGCGGTTGGGTACCCGCCGTCGCGCCGTTCTGCTGCAGGATGAAGGCGACCACCCCGAGGTACTGCTCCGGGGTGAGGTACGGGCCGCCTGGTGGCATCTCCTGGACGTACTTGAACAGGTACTGCGTGCTCTGGCCTTTCCACGCAGAGAAGAAGCCGCTGCCCGCCAGAGGCGGCGCCTCGCTTCCGCTCAGGTCGCGGCCGTGACAGGCCGCGCACTGCGCACGAAAGGTCGAGCGTCCCTGCTCGGCCTGGGCGGCCGTCGTCACCGGGCTCCCCGTGGGCGCCTGGCCGGCGACCGCTCGCACCGATACCGGCGCACGGCCGGCATACAGTGCTGCCGCGGCTGTCAGCACCAAGACAGGCCGCATCCACCTGCGTCCGCGCCAGACGGCAGCACCGGCGACAGGCCGGCCCGAATCGACAGGTATGTCAGAAGAATAGCGAAAAGGAACAGGATCGTTGGCGCGCTGTGTGGATGGGGTAGGCATAAAAAAATGGTGAGTCCATCGAATTGGATGCGACTCACCACTGTAAGCTTCCCAGCCGTTTGCCCGCACGCGTTTTGTGCGCACGCGGTACCGGAACCGACGGCCCGCGCGCCGCCTGCCACGACCGCAACCGTCGCCCTCAGGGCCGCAGCACGACCTTGAGGCAGTCGTCCTGCTTCTTCGAGAACATCTCGTACCCGCGCGCGGCGTCGGAGAGCGACAGCCGGTGCGTGATGACGAAGCTCGGATCGATCTCGCCCTTCTCGATGCGTTCGAGCAGTGGACGCATGTACCGCTGCACGTGGGTCTGACCCGACTTCAGCGTCAGCGATCGATTCACGATGGCTCCCATCGGGAACTTGTCGATGAAGCCGCCGTACACGCCCGCCACCGACACGGTACCGCCGCTGCGGCACGCCAGAATGGCCTGGCGAAGCGCGACCGGCCGATCGGTCTCCATCATCATCACGGTCTTCACCTTGTCGTAGGCACCGTGAAGGCCGGGGGCGTGACCCTCGAGGCCGACGCAGTCGATACAGTGATCGGGTCCCCGGCCGCCGGTCATCTCCTCGAGCGCCTCGAAGATGTCCACCTCCTCGTAGTTCAGCGTCTCGGCGCCGGCGCGCTCCCGCGCCATCCGGAGCCGGTAGGCAAACCGGTCGATCGCGATCACGCGCTCCGCTCCCAGCATGTACGCGCTCTTGATCGCGAACTGCCCCACCGGCCCGCACCCCCAGACCGCGACCGTGTCGCCCGGCTGGATCCCGCACGCTTCAGCCGCCATGTAGCCGGTGGGGAGGATGTCCGAGAGGAACAGCACCTGCTCGTCGGTGAGCGACTCTGGCACCTTCAGCGGGTTCACGTCCGCGAACGGAACCCGCGCGTACTCCGCCTGCCCTCCCGCGTAACCGCCGAGTATGTGCGAGTAGCCGAAGATGCCGCACGGCGAGTAGCCCCACATCTTTTCAGCCATCCAGGCGTTCGGGTTCGAGTTCTCGCAGAGTGAATACATCTCCCGCTCGCACTGGGCACAGTGGCCGCACGCGATCGGGAAGGGCACCACCACGCGGTCGCCCACCGACAGCGACCGGACCCCCTTGCCGACCTCCACCACTTCACCCATGAACTCGTGGCCGAGGACGTCGCCCCGCTTCATACTGGGAATGAAGCCGTTGTAGAGATGCAGGTCCGATCCGCAGATCGCGGTGCTCGTGATCCGCACGATGGCGTCGCCCTGGTTCAGGATCGTGGGCTCTGGCACGTCCTCCACCTCGATGTGGCGCGTGCCCATCCAGCATGTGGCCTTCACTGGTTCACCCCCGCGTAGGCGCGAAGCCGGGAGGCCCGCTTCGCTGGTTGGGCCGCCCTCCACAGCGAGGGCCCGTCGGAAAGCGGGATCTCGCCCGTCTCCAGGATCTGCTTGAACCGCCGCAGGTCTTCACGGACCTGCTGTTCGGGCTCCTCGCCGAACAGCCACGCCAGGCCACGCCCGAGGCGTCCGCCTGGCGGCAGATACTCGAGTTGCACACGCACTTCCGTCCCGCGTGCGCCGGGTGCTGGGGAGAACCGCACCGACCCGCTGTTGGCGACATCGGAGCCCGCCACCGACCGCCACGCAATCCACTCGTTGGGCCGGTCCTGCACGATCTCGGCTTCCCACTCCACCGAGAGGCCTGCTGGCGCCACGGCCCGCCAGCGTGAACGACGGCTGTCGATCACGTCGACCTGCCGCAGGTGGCGCATGAACTGCGGGAAGTTGCCGAAGTCGCGCCAGAAGGCGTACACGTCATCGATCGTTCGGTTGATCGTCACGACCTGCTCGACGCGCACCGCGCGGTCCCGAGCGGCGGCCGGAGCAGCCGCGTCCGACCGCTGGCCGGACAGGCGCTGCGCCGTCAGCAGATCCAGCAGCGTCACGCCAGCGACGGCAGCCACGGCCATTCCGAGCCGCTCGTGCCGGGCGTCATCGTCTCGCATCTGGCTGCCAAGCCAGGCCAGATCGAGTGCATCCCCGCTGACGCGCGACCACAGCCAGCGGGCGCGGTCGGGCTGCGCCAGGATCGCCACGCCGCTGGCCATCTCGCGCGCGCCAAAGGTCCGCAGGGTGGCCCTGGTGCTGTCGGTATCACGCGCGCCGATGAGCCGCGCGACGTGCTGCGGTGCGACGAACTCGGCCAGGCCGAGTCCGATGCTGAACAAGCCGAGGCCGAGCGCGAGGCGCTCCGTCCCGGCGCGTGGCACTTCCGAGTAGGCCATGTTCCTCCCTCTCCGTTGAAGCCGGTGTACACCTGTCGTGCAAGTCAGGCGCGTCAGTGCAAGCCCGCGACCATGCGCGAGAACGGCCGGGCCGTGGGCCGACGGAGAGGGCGATGGGATGGGCGTGGGAACTCAGGACGGTGTCGCGGTCGCGCGGAACTGGCTGGCAGCTTTCTCGAACGTCGCCCAGGGATCCGCATCGAGGGCCGCCCTGGCCGCATCCGCGAGCGCCGCGATGCTGGCGCGAGCATCACGCTGGTGCGCGAGGTCGTCCAGCACCCGCGTCAGGCAGGCGTACAGTTTGGCTGAACCGTCGCACACCGGAAGCCGCGCGGCCGCGCGCAGCAGTTCCTCCAGACCAGCAATCGGCACGTCAGGCGTAGACACAACCATGGCCCTTCAGCACGCTCCCGCTGAGGCGTCTGCAAGTGCTGCGCCCGGCCTGTCCGGGCAACGCCGCCGTGCGTCTCCAGATCGAACTGTGCCCTACGCCTGGTCCTCGCGCCGCTCGCGGGTCGCCTGGACGCGTTCCAACGCCGCCACGATCTGCGATTCCTGAACGTCTTCCGGGACGTCCGCGTCGATGCCGCTTGTGAGCATCCACGTCTCCACATGGTCGGCAACGCCGTCGGGTTCGAGGATGCACAGGGGCGCGAGCGTTTCCATCTCGAGGTAAGCACCCGCCGTGAAGAACTCCGTGTGGCACCCCTCGTCCGGGTAGGTCGCATGCGGAATCCAGGACGCGTGCTTGATGAAGCTGAGGCCGCGCCGGACGAGGGCGGACCATCCCGCCTGGTTGGCGGCGCCAATCTTCTGAGGTGTGGCTCGCTCGGCGTCGGCATGCAGGCGCACGAGGCGCCGGCCAAGCTGCAGCCGTGGATCACCGAAGTCCGTGTAGCTCCACTGGACGAGGCGGCGCGCAGGCAGGAATGACTCCACGTGCGAGCGGAAGGCGGGCTGCGGCATGACGGCCGCGCCGCCAGGGTCGACGACCGTTATCGCCCACGGTGCCACCTGCACGGGCCAACAGGTGCGGTTGACGATGCGGTGAAGAATGCGGACGACCGTGCCGTGTGGCGCCACCTCCACATGGAGGTGCTTCTCGATACCAGCCGCGTCGACCGGGGCAGTGAAACGCCCGCGGCGGTCGCCGTGCTGCTCCCATGCGACGGGGACACGATCCGGCGCATAGCTGCCCGGCGTCCGTTCGGGCGCGACCCACAGCCGATGGCCGCCCACCGGCTCCCACGTCCCGAGTCGCGTCGGCGTCGCGCGCCCGGGCGCATCGGCGAGCAGGTTCTCCCCGCCGACAGGCCCGAAGCGCACGATACGGGGTCCGCAGTCGACGCGGACGAGCACGTCAACCGTTCCGTTCGTGAGTGCGATCGATGGCGCGGCCGCAGGTGTCTGCACGGCCGTGAGGACCTGCGGGTTGCGCGCCAGGCGCATCTGGCACCGCGGCGTCAGACGCACGTGGCATCGCGGTTGCTCTTACAAATGACAACAACCGCGCTCGGTCGCCGCTCTGGACGACCGACACGAGCTTCACACAAGCTCCCCTTCCCCACGACGGGAGGCCTTCGTAGCCTCCCGACACGTCTGTACCGCGAGACGCCTACTTCACGTCCACCTTGATCATCGCCGTTGTCCAGCAGCACCCCGTGGCGCCACCGCCAGGCCCTGACAGGTCGTTGGCTGTGACGTGAATGACGTACGCGCCTGGCTGCTGGAAGGTCACGGTGGTCGACGCCTTCCCTTCGAAGTCCTCCTCGAGCTTGCCGCCCTTGGTGGTGGTGACCTTCTCGTGCGCCTTGCTGACCGTGACGGGGCCCGGACCGCGGTACTTGTTCACGACCAGTTCGACGAGCGGCGGGATCTGTGTCAGCGATGCATTGGTGCCGCTCGAATAGAGCGCGTCGTCTTTCACCCACATGTCGATGGCGAGCGGCGTCCCGACCGTGGCCGTGCGCGTGAGGGCCTTGGACAGCATGGCGACCGGCCCGTGGATCCAGGGCTCGGTCTCGGCGAATTTCAACATCGCCGGCTTGTTGTAGCGCCCGCCGGGGCTCTCCTCCGAGGCGGTCGTGGGCGTGATGTTGTAGTCGGCGCTGCGATGGAAGGGCACGCGCTGCGTCACGCCGTTCACCGTGAGCACCCACCAGAGGCGTTCGGTGGCGGGGGTTTCCTTGGGCGTCACGATCGTGAACATGCCGAAGTTGCGGTTGGGCAGGAAGTGTGTGGGCTGGCCCCGGTCGGGTTCACCCGGCTCGAAGTGATTGTTCGGGCCGATCGGGATGTCGAGCGTCTGGTTCCAGTTGCGGTTGTAGTAGCCGATGAGGAGCGTATGAGTGCCGTCGGGATTGTCGTACCAGCCGTCGTATGCGGGCGAGACGCTCGCTCCGGAGCCCAGCTTGGGTGAACTGGGCAGGAGCTGGCCCTGGGCGCCGAGCAGCGCGCTGCCGGCCGCGATGGCCGCGGCGAGTGCCAGGCGGAATCGGATCTGTGGTGTCATCGTGAGGGTCCCCAACTCAGGTGTGGGCCGAAAAAAAACGGAGGCCGTGGGGTTGCCCCCACGGCCTCCGTCGTGAGTCGTCGTGACGTCGGAACGCGCGCAGCGCGCTTACTGCTGCTGCTGCGTGCGGCTCTCCGGCTTGACGCCGTTGGTGACGCCCTCGCCGTACTTGGCGACGCGCTCCTTGTATTCCTCGTCGGTCAGGTAGACGACGTTCATCCAGGCGTGCGCCATCTCGTCGACCGTGCGGTCGC
>CAYLTD010000023.1:0-79655 GCA_964386715.1 uncultured Bifidobacterium sp. | reverse complement strand
GACCCACCCGACCCACCCGACCCACCCGACCCACCCGACCCACCCGACCCACCCGCCCTACCCGCCCTCCCCGACCCTGTACTCCTTCAGCTTCCTGAACAGCGTGGCCGACCCGATCCCGAGCACGCCGGCGGCCTTCGTGCGGTTGCCGCTCACCGACTCGAGCACCGCGAGGATGTGCTCGCGTTCGATGTCGGCCAGGGTGCGCGAAGTGGCGACGCCGGGCGCGCCGGTGCCCAGCGACGCCTGCCGCACCTCGTCGGGCAGGTCGTCCACCTCGATGCGCGCGCCGCGTGCGAGCACGATTGCCCGTTCGATCACGTTCTGCAGTTCGCGCACGTTGCCGGGCCAGCCCCAGCGCAGGAGCTGATCGGCGGCAGCAGGCGTGAAGCCGGTAACCGGCGCCTTGAGCCGCCGCGCCGTGTCGGCAAGCACCGTGCGCGCGATGGGCAGGATGTCGTCGCGCCGCTCCCGGAGCGGGGGGATGCGGATCTCGATCACGCGCAGCCGGTAATAGAGGTCCTGCCGGAAGCGGCCCGCGGCCACCTCGCCGGCGAGGTCGCGCAGCGTGGCCGCGAGCACGCGGACGTCCGCGGTGCGCGTCCGGTTCTCGCCGACGCGCCGGAACTCGCGCTCCTGCAGCACGCGCAGCAGCTTCACCTGCACCGCCAGCGGCAGGTCGCCAATCTCGTCGAGCAGCAGCGTGCCGCCGTTCGCCGCCTCGAAGAGGCCGATGCGATCCTGCGTGGCGCCGGTGAACGCTCCGCGCACGTGGCCGAACAGCTCGCTCTCCACGAGCGCCTCCGGCACGGCGGCGCAGTTGATGGCCACGAAGGGCCGCGCGGCGCGGGCCGATTCGTCGTGGATGAAGCGCGCGATGGCTTCCTTGCCGACGCCGCTTTCGCCCGTGATGAGCACCGTGGAGTCCACGCGCGCCACGCGCCGTGCCTCGTCCACGACACGCTGCATGCGATCGCTGCGGGCCACGAAGCCGGTCACCGGTTCGTCCACCTTCACCCTGGCCAGTTCCCGGCGGCGCACGGCGAGCCGCTGCTCCGTGGACTTCAGCCGCGCCGTCACCTCCTTCAGGGCATCGTCGAGGCACACGCGATCGAAGTACCGGCGATCGGAGGAAGGGCAGTTCTCCCACTCGGCCTCCGGCCGTCCCACCATGAGGCAGTACGCATCACCCTGCGCGACGCACTTCTCCTCGAAGCAGAGGATGCGGCGCCCTGACACGCAGCTCAGATACCCGCTCGCAAATCCCGCCAGCGTCCAGCACACCGGCTCGGTCGCCGGGCCGAGGTGCGCCAGGTGTTCCTGCGCCTCGTACGACTCGCGCCACAGGCCCTTGAAGGCCGGCTGCCCCTCGGCCGCCCCCGCCGTGCGCGGCGCCGGCTCGTACAGCAGGAACCCCTGGAGCTGGTGCACGCGCCCCCCGGCGAGTTGCCACTCGAGGTCCGAATCCCACGCGAACTGCTGGCGCAGCGACTCCGCCGTGCGCCAGCCGTGGGCATAGCCGAAGCGCGTCAGGATGCCGCGCGCCGCGGCCAGGCCCAGGGTCTCGACGAGTTCGCGGCGCAGCAGGCCGAGCGCGACGGTGTTGAACAGCAGCGCGCGTTCTCCCGCGAAGCGGATGACGCCGCCCTGCGGTTCGAAATCGAGCAGTTCGCGAAGGTCCAGGTCTGTGGCTCGCATCAGGCACTCTCTCGTTGTGATGTTTCGGCTACTTCAAAATGATACATCGTTCTGAGCGCGCAAGTTCGCGTCGACCACGTGATCTCTTTCGGATCAACAACTTATGGCGCGAATTCGGTGTGGCCCCGCAGTTGCCTTACACGGGTGCAGAAAGGGAGGCAACACATGGTCACCATCAGGCGGGGGAGCGAGCGGGGACGGACCGAGCTGGGCTGGCTGGACAGCCGCCACAGTTTCTCGTTCGGCGAGTACTACGACCCCTCGAACATGGGGCATCGCACGCTGCGCGTCCTCAACGACGACCGCGTCGGCCCGGGCGCCGGCTTCGGGGCGCATCCGCACCGCGACATGGAGATCCTGTCCTACGTCCTGGACGGCGCGCTCGAGCACCGCGACAGCCTGGGCAACGGCTCGGTGATTCGCCCCGGCCAGCTGCAGCACATGCGCGCGGGCACCGGCGTGGTGCACGCCGAGTACAACCCCTCGGCGACCGAACCCGTGCACTTCCTCCAGATCTGGATCGTGCCCGGAGCCCGTGGCCTGGCCCCGGCCTACGGCGAGTACCGCGTCGATCGCGAGCGGGCCGGCCGCGACTTCGTCCTGCTCGCCTCGCGTGACGGTCGGAACGGCAGCGTCGCGCTCGCGCAGGACGTGGACCTCTGGGTGACGCACCTGGACGGCCACGCGAGCCGCAGCTTCGACGTGACGCCAGGCCGGTCTGCCTGGGTTCACGTCGCGCGGGGGTCGGTCGTGATCAACGGGCAGGTGCTCTCCGCCGGGGACGCCGCGGCGATCAGCGGCGAAACGATCACCCTGACCAACGGCTCGCAGGCGGAGGTGCTGCTGTTCGACCTCGCGTGAGCGGCTGCCCCGCGTCGGCCATCAGTACAGGGCGTTCGGCGATCCGTTTTCGACAATTCAGCAGGCAGCGACTCGTAATCAGCAATCAGTAATCAGTAATCAGAATCAACGACTTTCTTCCAGGAGATCATCATGAGCACCGCAGCAGCCACCAGCATCCGCACCTTCCAGATCGACAAGTCCCACTCGGAGATCGCCTTCCAGGTGCGGCACCTCATTACCAGGGTGCGCGGACACTTCACCGACTTCGCCGGCACCATCGCGTTCGATCGTGAGAATCCGGCGGCCTCGCGCGTGGATGTGACGATCCAGGCGGCGAGCATCGACACGAACGAGCCGACCCGCGACACGCACCTCCGGTCGGCGGACTTCTTCGCGGCCGACACGTTCCCGACGCTGCGTTTCGTGAGCACGTCGGTCGCCGCGCGAGGCGGCAACGAATACCTGGTCGAGGGCGACCTCACCATCCGCGATGTCACCCGGCGCGTCCAGCTGCCGGTGACCCACCTCGGCACCGCACGCGATCCGTGGGGGAACGAGAAGCTGGCCTTCGAGGCGGAGACGACGGTGAACCGCAAGGACTATGGCCTCAACTGGAACGCCGCGCTCGAGACGGGCGGCTTCCTCGTCGGCGACGAGGTGAAGATCCAGCTGACGATTCAGGCGGCCTGACGGCGTCAGCCACGCGTAGCACACGGAGGAGCGCATGCGCCGGCGTGGAGCCGGCGCAGCGCCGTGCAACCGTGCCCACCCGCGGCGGCGCGGGCACCTGCCCAGTCGGTTGCGGCGTAGACTGGTGCTCAGGTCATGAGCGCGCCGGTCTCGTTGTCGACACTTCTCGCTGCGGACATCCCGTTCGAGTGGCACGACGCGGTGGCCATCGCGGCACAGCTGCTGGATCAGGTCCGCTCCGACATCCCGCATCCCGCAGACACCCACATCCCCGACCTCTCGGGCATCACGCTGGAGCAGACCGGCACGCTGTCGCTGGTCCTGCAGCCCGGGCAGACGGTGCCGTTGATGCCCGGAGCCGCGCAGCTGCTGCAGCGCCTCCTGAGCGGGCGTGAGCAGCCGACGCTCCTTCGCCGCTTCGTGATGCAGGCAGTGGCGGCCGATCCGCCTCCGCCGGTCGATCAGTTCGTGCAGGAACTCGCACGATGGGAGCGACCCAACCGCCTGCAGAAGCTGGCAGCGCTCTACAGCCGTGCGGCCATGCACCTGGAGGCGGCAGCGTCACCCGTACCGGTTCCGGAATCCCCCGCGCCAGCCCCGCAAGTCCACACGGTCTCCGACGATCGGCGAACGGGCGAGCAGCGATCGGAGGTCGCTTCGCGGAGGAAGGAGCCGTCTGCACTGGCGGGTGCGCTCATCGTCGCCGGCGCACTCCTCGCGGGTGTCGCGGCGGGAGCCGTGGGCTGGGTGATCGCCGCACGTCCACGGACCGCGGTGGCGGGTGCCCTCCCGCCCGACCGCCCCGGTGCTCCGACCACCGCCACCGAGACGCAGGCGCGTGAGGTCATGGATCGGGCGCACGCCATGTTCGCCCGTCAGCAGTATGCAGACGCGGCGCCGCTCTTCGCGCGCGTCGTCGAACTGCTGCGCGCGCACGACTCGGCCTCCGCGGCGGAGCTGCGGTCGGCGGCCGGCCGCATGGGCGACATCTCCCACGCAGCGGTCGTGGAAAGTGCCGGCGATACAGGCCGCGTGGAGTTCAGGGCTGGCGACCCCGGCGTTGTGGACCCGGTGCCGCTCAGCCCCGTGCCCGCGGCCCCTCGTACGGACATCGACGCGTCACGCCTCGGCGTGATCGAGCTGCACATCGACGAGCGCGGCGCCGTCGAATCGGCGCGCATCGTGCTCGACCAGCCCGGCTTTCCCGGCCAGGGGCTCGTGCGGGCCGCGTCCGCATGGCGCTTCACGCCGGCGACGAAAGGCGGCGTCCCGGTCCGCTTTGTCAGGCGCCTCGTGCTCGACGACAGTGCCGTGCCCGGCGCAAGCCGCTAGACCTCGCAGGGGCGCTCCTCGCCACGCCCCAGGCGGCCTCGAGCAGCGGAGCCCGACGGAGCGCACGCTCCCGTCTCCCAGAGCTCGAGTGCCCAGCGCGCGATCGTGAGCCGATCGCCTCGCCGAATGCGCATGTTTAGGCGAGGACACACCCATGCTCACCGCTCCGATCCGCATTGCGTTCTTCACGGCCATCACCTTGAACCTGGCGTCTCTCGTTGGGGCGGAGGAGCGAGATCGAGACCGAGGATGGACCACGGAGGTATCGGCGACGGTCGGCGCGGGTCACGTCTTCCGCTTCGACGACGAAGGCTTCGGCACGCCCTTCAACGCTGGCGCGGCGATCGGCGTGGCCCACCGGACCGGATTCCTGGTCGAGTTCGGCGTCGAGCAAGTGTTCGGTCTGGAGGCGAAGCCCGCGCCCTGTGGCCTGGTGGACAACACGTGCACGGGCGGTGGTCGGTACGGGCCGTATGAAGCCGCCGTCGCAGCCGTCACGGTGCAGTACCGATTCCGAGGTCATCGCGTTCAGCCCTTCGTTCTTGCCGGCATCGGCAAGCTCGCGACATCGTCGTTTCACACGACGACGTATGCGGCGACGCGCCCTGCGGTGATGGTCGAGAGCGCGTCCAGCGATAGTGGCTTCGGACCCGACCTGGGCGGCGGCCTGCGACTGAATGTCACCAGGTTTCTTGCGGTCAGTCCCGAGGTCCGGTGGCTGGACGCGAGCCTGCGATCGCGCGAGAACCTGGCCGTCGCGCGCTTCGGAATACGGACGACGCTGACCTGGTGATAGCGGCGGTGCCAGGGGCCGACCGCGACTCGCAATCCCGCTAGCGGCGGGCCTCGTCGAGTCCGCGGCGTGCGGCATCCGCGTCGGGTGTGAGCCAGAGCGCTTCGGCGAAGTAGTCGATCGCTTCATCGCGGCGTCCGGCCGCCAGCGCGAGCAGCCCCAGATTCGTGTACGCGGTGCTGTCGTGCGGGTCGAACTGCAGCGAGGTCTGGAACGCCTGCCGTGCGAGGTCCGGCTGTCCGAGTTTCGTGTGGGCCGCACCCGCCATGTCGTACGCCGCCGCGTACTTCGCGTCTGCGGCGATGGCCTGCCGTGCGCGCGCGAGTGCCGTCTGCGCGTCGCCCGCCAGGAACGCGGCGGCTGCCGCGTAGTAGTGCGTGGACGCGCGCCCTGGCGCCACGGTTTCGAGCGTCTGCACCACCGCCTCGAGCGCGCCGCGATTGCCGGCGTCCGCGTGCAGCGACGCCAGCTGGTCGCACGCAGCGGCCGTGCGGGGCTCGGCGTTGCAGGCTTCCTGCGCCACCTGCACCGCATCGGCCCTGAACCCCGCGGCGGCGAGCAGCTTCGACGTCGCAATTCTGGCGAACACGGAGGGGTGCTCGGCTGTGAGCGACCGCACCCAGCCCAGCGCGTCCTGGGCCCGGCTTGTCAACACGGCCGTACGCGTGAGCCCTTCGAGCGTTGGTTGCGACGACGGATCGAGTTTCAGGGCGCGCACGTAGTCGTCGTACGCCATCGCGTACGCGTCCGACCTCGCCATCATGTCGGCCCGCATGCGCCACTGCTCGGCGCTCGCCGACGCCTTTGCGTCGCGCACGAGCGCGGGGCCGCCGTCCGCGCCGAGCAGCGCCTCGAACGACGCGTCGTTGTCCGCGGCGCTGTCGTTGTGGAGCTCCCGCGGAGCGGAGAACTCGAGGCGCATCCGGTCGTCGTCCAGGATGTCGCCACCCTCCGCGTATCGCTGCAGTTCGGCGGGTCCGGCGGCGAACAGCGAGAGCACCGAGAACGGGTCGAGGGCGCCCACCTCCGCAAGGTCCTCCGCCGCGCCGTGCCGCGTCGTCCAGTTCGCGGCGAGAGCGCCGAGCCGGTCCTCGATCGGTCCGGCCGCGGCGACCATCAGCACGTCGTTGTCGTTCACCATGAACGCGGCGCCGCCAGGGAACACGGAACGGAACGTCGCCACGATCGAGCGCAGGTCGCGCTCGCTGATCGTGTAGGTGTGCGCCCACTGGCAGATGATGCCGCCGGGCGCGAGCCGGGCTCGGGCACCCTCGAAGAACTCGCGCGTGAACAGCGCCGCCACGCCCGCGATCCAGGGGTTCGACGGCTCCGAGATGATGACGTCGTACTGCTGACGCGACAGCAGCAGGTGCGAGCGGCCATCGCCGACGATCAGGTGGGTGCGGGGGTCCGAGAGGCCGCGGTGGTTCTCCGCCTCGAAGAAACGCGAAGCCTCGACCACCTCCGGGGAGATCTCGATCACGTCGGCGCGTTCCACTGGGTGGCTCAACGCGGCGCCGAGCGTCACGCCGCTGCCGAGCCCGACGATGGCAATGCTGCGGGGGCGGTCGTGCAGGAGGAGCGGCAGGTGGGCCACCAGCTTCTGCGTGAGCATGTCGCTTCGGTTCGACGCGTCGGTCTTGCCGTCGACGGCGAGTGTGGTGGTCCCCGTCAGCCGCTTCACCGAGACCGTCGCGGGTGCGCCGTCCTTGTAGTAGAGGAGTTCACCGGCCTTCAGCTGTGTCTCGAGGTCGAGGTCCTTCGGCACGAACGGCGCGTAGAGGTAGACGCCGCTCGCGAGCAGTTCGTGGTCCCATGGCGGCGCGAACAGGATCGCCGCTAGCGCCACGCCGGACGCGAGGTATCCGGTGAGGCGGGCGAAGCGGGCGACATCCGCGATCGTGACGATGGCCAGCGCAGTTGCGACCAGGCAGAACGCTGCCGCTGCCAGCGTCGTCGGCAGTCCGAGCCAGGGGATTAGTACGAACCCCGCGGCGAGCGTGCCCGTGACCGACCCGATCGTGTTCACGGCGTAGACCAGGCCGAAGCGCCGCGCCGCAGCCCCGCGCGGATCACCGGCGAGGGCGAGAGCCATCGGGAACGCCGCCCCCAGGCACACGGCGGTTGGCACGATCAGCAGCGCGGTCAGCAGCATGCCGCGCCGGAGCAGATCGGCGAAGCCGCCGGGGTAGGCGGCGATCTGCTGTGCCACCGTGCGTGGAACCTGACCGCCGGCGAGCGTCGCGGTGGCGACGATCGTCACCGCCGCCAGCGCCAGCAGGCCGGCCAGCCAGCCCGCGTGGGCCGTCGCCCGGATGCGTCCGAGCAGCCAGGTGCCGAGACCCGACCCGAGCGCCACTCCCGCGATGACCGCGGCGAGCGTCGCCGCGAATGCATATGTCGTCGGGCCGAGTACGAGTGCGAGGATGCGGGTCCAGGCGATCTCGTGCACCAGCGCGGCGAACCCCGACACGGCGAGCACGGCCATCGGCAGCCACGGCGCAGAAGCGGGAGCAGGGACGGTGTCTCCCGGCGTTGGAAGCGCAGGGCGCCGGCCGGTCTGTCGGCGGGTGTCGCGCTGCTGAGCGGAGGTGGCGGCCGAAGATGGCGCTGTGGGGGCCACTGTTCCCCGGTCGGCGAAATCGGGTGGTTCGCGCCACGCGATCCCGCCGACGAGCGCCGCCGCGATCAGGCTGCCGGCCACACCGATCCACGTCGTGCCCGAGATGCCGATGGCAGGAATCAGGACGAAGCCGGCGAGGAGCGAGCCGAGCGCGGCGCCGATCGTATTGACGACGTAGAGTGCGCTGCTGGCGCGGGCCGGCTGCGCCGCGCGGTTCGCGAACCAGCGCACGGCCATCGGGAACGTGGCACCGAGGGCGGCAGCAGGAAGGAAGACCATGGCCAGGCACGCCGCCAGGCGAATGACGGGGAAAAGCACGCCGGACGCGGCGTCGGCGTAGGCCCATCGCAGCAGCGGCGTGAGCGCACGCAGTTCGAGCGGCAGCAGCAGGGCGCCGGCGACGACGAGCAGTTCGAGGATCGCGTAGCCGACGAGGGCCCGCCTGGGCGAGAGCGAGGCGGCGACGAAACCGCCGCCGGCCGCGCCGGCCGCGAGCCCCCCGAGGAACGCGGCCACGACCGCGCTGGCCGCTGCCGTGGTGTGGCCGATGTAGAGCGTCAGCAGGCGGGTCCAGCTGACTTCGTAGACGAGGCCGGCGAGTCCGGAGCAGGTGTAGGCCAGGAGGAACAGGAGAGCCACAAAGGGCCAGTTTACCGTGGTGCCGAAAGGGGCGGCCACAGTCGAGTCTGCAGGAGCCGGAAGGCTGTATCCTGGCGACCATGCCGACCGGGGTTGCCACAAGCGCCTACTACGAGGCATCGGTCCGGGAGTTCCTCCGGGCTTCCAGTCAGACCGTGATGGGGTGCCTGGTGGAAGCCACCGGGCAAGGCGCCGATGCGACTCAGATTCAGGCATGGCGGGAAGAGATCCGCTTCCTTTGCGCTGCGCTGCCCGACATCGATGGAACCCTGTTGCTCGAGTTCACGGTGCCGAGGCTGGGCAGTCGGATCGACGCGGTGATTCTGAGTGGCCCCGCCCTGTTCGTGGTCGAGTTCAAGGTGGGAGAGCGGCAGGTAAGTCGGGCAGACATGGACCAGGTGTGGGACTACGCGCTCGATCTCAAGAACTTCCACGAGGCGAGCCACGTTCTCCCGATATTTCCGTTGCTAGTCGTCACTGAGAGTCCTCCGCTGGGACACCGATGGGGTGAACCGTCCCAGGACCGCGTGTTCCCGCCTGTTCCATGTGCGCCGAGTGAAATGCTGACGCTGGTGCAGGCGGCCTTGGCCCAGACACGAGGCGCGGAGATCGATGGGGCCAGCTGGTTGCGAGCTGCATATCGACCTACGCCATCGATCATTGAGGCAGCCCGCGCGTTGTATGCGAATCATTCGGTCGAAGCGATTGCGCGCAGTGATGCTGGCGCAAGGAATCTGGCCGTAACGTCCTCTCGCGTCGAGTCAATAGTCGAGGAGGCGCAACACCTGGGTCACAAGGCGGTCATCTTTGTGACGGGGGTCCCAGGCGCCGGCAAAACGCTTGTCGGACTCAACGTCGCCGCCAGACGCCGCGCAGACACGAGCAGCCACGCAGTCTTTCTGTCGGGCAATGGCCCGCTCGTCAAAGTGCTGCGCGAAGCGCTGACGCTCGACGAGCTGCGCCGCGTTCGCGCACGTGGTACGTCGGTGAGAAAGGGGGACGTTCAGCAGAAGGTGAAGGCCTTCATTCAGAACGTTCACCATTTTCGAGACGAGGGCTTGAACCAGACGAGTCCACCTGCTGATCGAATCGTGATTTTCGACGAAGCGCAGCGAGCGTGGACCCGCGAAATGACAGCTGACTTCATGAAGCGCAAGAAGGGCAGGCCGGACTTTTCCGAGTCGGAACCGGAGTTTCTGCTTTCGTATATGAGTCGGCACGCCGGTTGGGCGGCCGTGGTGTGCCTTGTGGTGGAGGGCAGGAGATCAACCGGGGCGAGGCGGGCATCAGCGCCTGGTTTGAAGCGCTCGCTGGCAAGCACCACGCGTGGCGTGTGTTCGTGTCCCCTCATTTGTCGGACAGTGAGTATGCAGCAGGTTCATCGGCTGAAGCCCTCTCGGCGCAGGGCAACGTTATCCCCGACGAGGCGTTGCACCTCGCCGTGTCGCTCCGTTCGTTTCGCGCCGAGCACCTGTCCCGGCTCGTGAAGGCTGTCCTTGATCACGAGGCAGACGAGGCGCGTGCGCTCGCAGCGCGACTGGCTGGCAACTACCCAATAGCCATCACGCGGGACCTGAAGACCGCCAAGGCCTGGGTTCGCGCACGTGCTCGAGGAACGGAGCGGTTCGGCCTGGTGGCTTCGTCCAAAGCGAAGCGACTGAAGCCGGAAGCGGTGGATGTGCGCTATGAGATCGACCCGGTGCATTGGTTTCTTCGCGATCGAGAAGACACCCGATCAAGCTTCTACCTGGAGGACGCAGCAACAGAGTTTCAGGTTCAGGGTCTCGAACTGGACTGGGTCTGTGTGGCGTGGGACGCCGACCTGCGGTACTCGACCAATCAATGGAGCTTCTTCAGATTCGACTCTCGCGGTTGGACAGCGGTGCGGAATGAATCGAATCGGAAGTACCTGCGTAATGCCTACCGCGTGCTGCTGACCCGCGCAAGACAGGGCATGGTGGTCTATGTCCCGAAGGGAGACCCTGCAGACCCCACCCGCTCACCGGCGTTATGCGACGGCACCTTCGAATACCTGCGATCGCTAGGATTGCAGGTCGTCTGAGCCTGACCGCGGGGTCGAACCTGGGGGGAACGAGGATGACTGTATACGTGCTGCTGCGCGAAGACCAGAATGAGCACGGCTTTATCGACACGTCGATCGTAGGCATTTACCTCGGGGAGGACCAGGCTCGGCAGCAATCGGCGCGCGAGCGGCAGGCTGCGGAGAGGGAGGGGCTGATTGTTGAAGACGACGACACCGTTGACTGGCAGGTCTGCTGGCGAATCGAGCCTCATCTGGTGCAGGATGCTCACGTAGCGACCAACTGACCCGCGCAGTCGTGACCTGCCCTGTCACACCCCTCCCGTAGGCTGGTTCCATGAACGCGAACACAGCCCTGCAGCCCGCGAACACCGCCCGGCGCTCCTTCTATGCGGACGGCCTCCTCGCCACGGCGATCACCGGCGTCTACCGGGCGCTCGCGATCGCCGAGGCCCAGTGGGCCGAAGCCCGCGAGCAGGCCCTGCTCGATGGCCTGGGTACGGACGACGATGACGACGATGGCGAGGTGTACCTGAGCGGCGCGCTGCCCGACGTGCAGTGAGGGGCTGAGTCGCGCGCATCCCCGCAGGTTGCCCATGCGGCGGCGAACACCGGCCGCTTGCGCGCGGGCCGTCCTCGAGGGCACACTTCAGCGCCGCGGGCTCGACGGCGACGGCTCCCGCCGTCCGGTGCGCGGGATGTACCGCGGGCCGGCAGCGGCGGGCTCGTGCGCGAGCCGCAGGAGGACACGATGGCACGGCGGACCGGGATGGCCATGGTGGCAGCAGCGATCCTGCTGCAGGCTGGGGTGCAGGCGCAGGACCGGTTTCCAGCAGAAGGCGGCGACCTGCGCATCCAGCCCCTCGCGCACGCGAGCCTGCGCCTCGAGCATGCCGGCCGCGTCGTCTACGTCGATCCGTGGAGCCGTGCCGGACTGGCGGGTGCGCCCGCGGCCGATCTGATCCTCGTCACCGACGCCGACGCGGGCGCCCATCATCTCGACGTGGCCGCGATACAACCGCTGCGCAAGTCATCCACCACGGTGGTGATCCCCGCCTCGGGGCGCACACTCGTGCCCGACGGCCTCGTGCTCGCCAACGGCGCGTCGCACGCCATCGGCAACCTGCACGTCGAGGCGATCGGCTCCTACGACCTCACCCCGGGCGAACCGTTTCATGCCCGCGGCGTGGCCAACGGCTACGTGCTCACGATGGGCGGCCTGCGTATCCTGCTGGCCGGTGTCACCGAGTGTGTCCCCGAAATCGCGGCGCTGCAGCGGATCGACATCGCCTTCATGCCGATGAACCTGCCCAATGGGCGCATGACGCCGCAGGCGGTGGCGGCGTGTGTCGAACGCTTCACGCCGAGGGTCGTGTATCCGTATCACTACGATCAGGGCTACATTCCCCGGCTCGCCGGTCGCGGAGCCGCGGGGGCAGCGGCCGAGGCCGAGGCCTCGGTCCGCACGCTCGCGACGCTGCTGGCGGGCCGTGCGGAGGTTCGTACCGGGCGCTGGTATCCGCTGCCGTAGCCCTGCCCGTACGCATTGTTCGGTATTGCCCGGCGGCCGGGCCGCGGGTAAAAGCCGGGCATGTGGCGCACCCGGGTTGCCGTGTTCCTGCTGATGGGCCTGCCGGTCGCCGGTACGGCCGAGGAGCGGCTCTCCTCCACCCTCGGCGACGTCATCGTGCGGCCGCTCGGCATGGCCACCATCGCCGTGCATGTGGGGGAGCGGGTGATCTATGTCGACCCGTCCCGGAGCGCCCTCGCTGCCTCGGTGCCGCTGTCCGACCTCGTCTTGATCACCGACGCGGACGCCGGATCGCCGTATCTCGATCGCGCAGCCATCGAGCGGGTGCGTGCACCCGGTGGAGCCGTGGTGGTACCCCTCGCCGGCGCGGACCGGTTTCCCGACGCCATCGTCATGCGCAACGGGGAGCAGTCGAGCTTCGGAGACGTGTCGGTGGAAGCCGTCCCGGCCTACGACCTGACGCCCGGCAGCGGGTTGCGGACACGAGGGCTGGCCAACGGCTACATCCTCACGATCGGTGATCGCCGCATCCTCGTTGCGGGTGCCACGGAGTGCGTTCCGGAACTGCGCGTCGTGAAGAGCCTGGACGTCGCGTTCCTGCCGGTGAACCTGCCGAATGGCCGCATGGACGTCCACGCCCTGGCGGAGTGCGTGCGCACGCTGCGACCGGCAGTCACCTACCCGTACTTGTACGGCGAGTCGGACGCCGGCAGCCTGCCGAATGCGGTAGCACCGCCCGCCCACGCCGCACTGCCGACGCCTGCCGCACCGACCACCCCTGCGGCGCCTCCCGCATCGGCGTCGCGCCCCCACGACGCCGCGGCGGCCCAGACGATCGACGCCATGTTCGGCTGGCTGCGATCCGCCCTGAGCGATATCACCGAGATACGAACCTTCGACTGGTACGCCCCGAGGTGAGCGTGGGTATACTGCGCCGTCCGCCAGTGCCACGCTGGCGACGGAGTCCTGCGTACCACATGCGAGCCTGCCTGCTGCTGTTGGCGCTGGTGTTGACGATTGGCGGTCGGGAGGCGGGAGCCACCGACCTCCGCAGCGTCATCACGGACGTCACCATCACCGCCTGGAACGAGAAGGACGGCCTGCCCGCTGCACTGATCGGCGCCCTCGCGCAGGATCGGGAGGGGTATCTCTGGGTCGGCACCCGCCTGGGCCTGCTCCGATTCGACGGGGCCCATTTCACGAAGTGGCAGCCGTCGGGCAATGGCCCGCTGCCGGGCGACTGGGTGCGCAGCCTGTTCGCGTCGCGCGACGGCGCCATCTGGGTTGGGTTCGATGGTGGCGTGGTGGCGCGGATAGACGGGGCAAACCTTGCTTCGTTCACGCTGGGCACCTCCGCCGCGCGCGGCAGTGTGCTCACGCTCGCGCAGGACAGCGCCGGCGTGATCTGGGCCGGCGGCGAGAACGGTCTGCATGCCTACGACGGCTCGCGGTGGGTGGACTGGGGGCCCGAGCGCGGCGTGCCGGAATCGACTGTGTACAGTGCCTTCGGCGATCGGACCGGGGTGGTGTACGTCGCGGCGGGGCGGGGGATCTACGCCCGCCAACCCGGTCGTGACACCTTCGAACAGCTCGCCTCGTTCGGCGACACGTTCGGCAGCTTCGCCGAGTCGCCGGACGGGCGCGTCTGGTTCACCGACCCCACTGCCGGCTTCCGCCCGCTGAGCGAGTCCCGGCCAGACGAGGTGCCCCGCCAGGGGAGAGGCGTGCGACTGGTCGTGGATCGCAAGGGGAATCTGTGGATCGGCACTGGAGGACAGGGGCTCTGGCGCGCGCGTGCGCCCCTCGGGCCGGGAACGGTTCTGGAGCGTGCCACGAGCCTGACCGGCCTGCTCGGCGACGGCATCTACGCGCTGCTGGAGGATCGCGACGGGAACATCTGGGCCGGCACGACCGAAGGGCTGAACCGCCTCACGCCGCGCACTTTCGAACAGGTCATCGACCTCGGCCTGGTGCGCGGCGTCGCCAGCGGGCGCGAGGGTCGTGTGTGGATCCGCACCATCGACCGGGTGTATGCCTACGACTCAGGCTCGGGCCGTCCCCGTGTCGAGTTCAGGATCCCCGGTTCCACCAGGGCAATGGCCGCAAGCGGCGACGCGCTCCTCATCGGCGCCGGAGGCGGGCTGCTGCGCCTCGCCGACAGTCGTCCACCCGCTGCCGTCCCCTTGCGGCAGCTGACGGGCGCGGGCGAGGTGGAGGCCATCCTCGCCGACTCCCACGGACCGAAATACCTCATCACGTCGCCCGGCGGCCTGCTGCGCTGCGATGGCACCGAGCTGCGCCCGGTGTCGTTGCCGGCGGGCGTCGGTCCGGTCGTGACGGCGGCGCTACTCGACTCACGCGGCGTCGCGTGGATTGCGTTTCAGACGGGCCACCTCTGGCGCATCGAGCGCGACCAGCCGCAGATCCTTCCCATGCAGGGCACGGCCCCGGTGTATCGGGCGATCCATGAAGACGAGGGCCACCGGATCTGGCTCGGGGGCGACCGCGTGCTCGGTCGATATGCAGGCCGCGGCATCGCCACGGTGGATTCGCGCCGGCTGGGGGTCCAGTCCATCACCTCGATCGCGACCGACCCGGCCGGCGCCCTGTGGCTCGGCACGCCGGCCGGGCTCGTCGTCCTGGCGCCGGATGAATTCGATCGGGCCTTGGCCGATTCCGCCGCGGGACCGCTGGTGCACACGATCTACACCCGGAGCGACGGCATCGCCGGCACGCCAGTCGCGCTGGCCCCCGACAGCGGCGCCACGCGATCGACCGACGGGCGGCTCTGGTTCGCCACCACGCGTGGGATCACGGTGGTCGATCCGCACCTGCTCCAGGGGCGCACGGGCCCGCCCGTGGTCAGCCTCGTCCAGGCCGTGGCCGACGATCGCCCGTACTCCCCAGGCCCCGACACGCTGGCGCTGCCGGCGGGTCTGCGCAAGCTGCAGATCGACTACACGTCGGTCAACCTCACCACCCCGCTGAAGACGCAGTTCCGCTACCGGCTCGATCCGTTCGATCGCGGCTGGGTCGAGGCTGGCGGCCGTCGGCAGGCGTTCTACACGAACCTGACGCCCGGCCGGTACGTGTTCCGCGTGACGGCGACCGACCCGTTGTCCGGTACGTCGCCGCGCGAAGCGGCCGTCACGCTGACGGTGGCGCCGATGTTCTACCAGACGCCGTTGTTCGCCGCCGGCACGACCGTGTCGGCCGCGCTGCTGCTCCTCGGCGGCTGGCGCTGGCGGGAGCGGCAGCTCCGGGCCAAGTTCTCGCTGCTGATTGCCGAACGGGCGCGGCTCGGCCGGGAGATCCACGACACGCTGCTGCAGGGGCTCGTCGCGATCGCACTGCAGTTTGATTCGCTGGCGCACGATCTTGCCGACAACCCCCGGCTCCAGGCGCGGTTTCTGAGGCTGCGCGACCGGGTCGAGGAATACATTCGGGAGGCGCGCCGTTCGATCTGGGACCTGCACACGCAGCCCGCGCACCGGAACCTGGTCGAGAGCCTCAGGCGCACTGGCGAGTTCGCGACCGATGGACGCGACATCGCCTTCTCGCTCGACGTCCAGGGGACCCCCTACCCGTGCCCTCCGGCGGTGGAGGAACAGGCGGTGCGGATCGCGCAGGAAGCCACCCTCAACTCGGTGCGGCACGCCGCTCCGTCCCAGCTCACCATCCGCCTCGCCTACGAGCCGGCGAGTGTCACCGTGGCCGTGGCCGACGATGGGCGCGGCTTCGAGGCGGGCCGATCGAGGGTCGGCTGGCAGTTCGGTATCACGAGCATGCACGATCGCGCCAGGAGCGTGGGCGGCGTGCTGACGCTGGTCACCGCGCCGGGTCGCGGCACCGAAGTGACGGCCGTCCTGCCGACCACGAGCGCACCATGATGCCGGCACCCATCCGCGTGCTGTGCGTGGACGATCACCCGCTGGTCCGCGAGGGCATCTCGCTCGTCATCGAACGCGATCCGGGGATCCGCGTGGTCGGGGCCGTATCGTCGGGTGAAGAGGCACTCGCGTGCTATCCCGCGCTGCGGCCGGACGTGACGCTGATGGACCTGCAGCTGGGTGGCATGAGCGGAACCGAGGCGATCGCCGCGCTCCGGCTCGTGGACCCCGCGGCCCGGATCGTCGTGCTGACCGTGCTGCAGGGAGACGAAGACATATACCGGGCGCTGAAGGCCGGCGCGGCCACCTACCTGCTGAAGGACACCCTCTCGCAGGATCTCGTCCGGGTGATCCGGCAGGTCCACGCCGGGGAACGCCACCCGCTCACCCCGGTCGTGGAGGCGCGCCTGTCCGAACGCGCCTCCCTGCCCGCGCTGAGCGACCGGGAGGTGCAGGTGGTCGAACTGCTCGCGCAGGGCATGCGGAACAAGGAACTGGCCGCGGCGCTGGGGATCACCGAGCGCACCGCGGAAGTGCACGTGCGGAACATCCTCACGAAGCTGAACGTCAAGGACCGGACGGCGGCGGTCAGCGTGGCCATCCGGCGCGGCATCATCCACCTGCACTGAGCGCCCGCGCTACGCGTTCCCCGGTATTGCGCGCTCCCGGTGCCAATGGCAGACTCCCGGCGATCAGGTGGCAGGTCGGCCAGGAGGCATGATGCAGCAGGGGATGGCGTGGCGGGCACTCGCGATGGTGCTGATGGTGGGGGCTGGCCTGCTGGCGCGCCCGAGCGGGCAGTCCACGCCGGCGGCGGCTGCCGATCGGGACGGCAACTGGGTGTACTACGGCGCCGATAACCGCAACTGGCGCTACAAGCCGTTCGACCAGATCAACGCCGCCAACTTCTCGAACCTCCAGGTCGCCTGGCGCTTCCGCACCGACAATCTCGGACCCAATCTCGACTTCCGTCTCGGTGCCACCCCGATCATGGCCAACGGCGTGGTGTACGCGGTCGGTGGCGGCATGCGGCGGTCCGTGGTCGCCGTCGATGCGTCCACCGGCGCCCTGCTGTGGATTCATCAGGAGGACGAGGGGCCGCGCGCGGAGTTCGCGCCCCGGATTGGGGCCGGACGCGGGGTCTCCTACTGGACCGATGGCCGCGAGGAACGGATCATCTACGTCACGACCGGCTATCGCATGAAGGCGCTGAACGCCAGGACCGGTCAGCTGATTGCGGGCTTCGGCGAGAACGGGGTGATCGACCTGAAGAAGGATTTCGATCAGGACATCAGCCGCTTCGCGCGCCCCGGCTACGACGCGCTCACCATGGCGGACATCGGCCTGCATGCCTCACCGGTCGTCGGCAAGGACGTCATCGTCGTGGGCGCCGCCGGCCGCGAAGGCACCACCCCGGTTCGCGTGGACGAGGTCAAGGGCTACGTTCGGGCGTTCGACGTCCGTACCGGCAAGCGGCTGTGGACGTTCCACACGATCCCGCTGAAGGGGGAGTTCGGCTACGACACGTGGCAGGACGGGTCCGCCGAGCGGACCGGACACGTGGGCGTCTGGACGCAGATGGCTATCGACGAAGACCTCGGGATGGTCTACCTGCCGGTGGAGACGCCGACCAACGACTACTACGGCGGGCACCGGCCGGGGAACAACCTGTTCGCCGAGAGCCTCGTGGCGCTCGACCTGAAGACGGGCAAGCGCATCTGGCACTTCCAGATCGTGCACCACCCCCTCTGGGATCTGGACCTGTCGTCGGCCCCCATCCTGGCGGACATCACGGTGAACGGCCGGGCAATCAAGGCGGTGGCGCTGCCGAGCAAGCAGTCCTTCCTCTACGTGTTCGACCGCGTGACGGGGCAGCCGGTGTGGCCGATCGAGGAGCGGCCGGTGCCCAAGGGCGACGTCCCGGGCGAGTGGTACTCCCCGACGCAGCCCTTCCCGACGCGCCCGCCGGCCTATGCGCGCCAGAACATGAGCGTGGACGAGCTGATCGACTTCACCCCGGAACTGCGCGCCAAGGCGGTCGAGATCTCGAAGCGCTACCACCTCGCCAGGCTCTTCGACCCTCTGGTCCTGAGCAAGGCCGAGGGCCCGTACAAGTCGTTGCTGCTGTCTTCGGCGCTCGGCGGCACCAACTGGCCCGGCGGTTCCTACGATCCCGAGACGCACACCGTCTTCGCGTCCGCCAACCAGCAGGTGGTCGGACTCGGGCTGCTGCCGGTGACGGACAAGCGCTTCTCCGACTCCACGTACGTCGGCGGTGACGCACTTGCGGGGCTGCGTGACGTGCAGGGGCACTCGGGCGATGGTCCGCGCCTGCACGGCGGGCGAGCGCCGGCGAACCCGGTGGCCCCGGGGAATCCGAATCCGCCGCCAGGGATGGGCGCCGGCTTCCTGTCGGCGCCGAACGTGGAGGGGCTGCCGATCAACAAGCCGCCCTACGGCGTCATCTCGGCCATCAACCTCGATCGCGGCGAACTGACCTGGCAGGTGCCACACGGCGACACCCCCGACTTCATCCGCAATCACCCGATGCTCAAGGGCATGACCATTCCGCGCACCGGGCAACAGACGAGCGTCGGCACCATCGTCACCAAGGGGCTCGTGGTCGCGGGTGAGCCGAGCATCACCACGGCGGGGCATCCGCGCGGGGCATTGCTGCGCGCGTACGACAAGCGGACCGGTGCCGATGCGGGTGCGGTCCTGATGGATGCGCCGCAGACCGGCTCGCTCATGACCTACATGTGGCGCGGCCGTCAATACATCGTCGTGCCGATCAGCGGGGCCGGCGTGCCTGGACAGTACGTTGCTTACGCCCTGCCCGACGCCACCCCGCGTCGCGCAGAGACCGCCGGCGCGCAATAGGACCCGACCCCACGGGTCGATGGACGGAGAACGCCTGCAGGAGGCATCGTGAGCCAGGATCCCGACGATCGCCAGCCCCATGACGCGGACGTGTCGCGCCGCGCCTTCCTTGGTGTCACCGGTGCGGTACTCGCCGCGGGCGTCACCGTGGAGGCCGAAGCTGCACAGGCGGCGCCCGCCGCGGCACCCGTGCGTCCCCGCACGCGCATTCGCCTGCGCGTGAACGGCGCGAACCAGGACCTCGAGGTCGACGACCACTGGACCCTGGCCGACCTGCTCCGCGATCGTCTGCGCCTGACCGGCACCAAGCTGGGATGCGAGCGCGGTGAATGCGGCGCCTGCACCGTGCTCGTGGACGACCGGCCGGTGTACTCGTGCAGCTACCTGGCCGTCTGGGCGGACGGCCAGCAGGTACTGACGGTGGAGGGCCTCTCCAGGGACGGACGCCTCCACCCGCTCCAGGAGGCGTTCATCGCGCACGACGCCCCGCAGTGCGGCTTCTGCACGTCCGGACAGCTGATGTCGGCAACGGCACTGCTCGGACGGAACCCCACACCCACGCCGCAGGAGGTGCGCGAGGCGCTCGTCGGCAACCTGTGCCGGTGTTCGAATTACAACCGCATCGTCGAAGCCGTGGTGGCCGCCGGCGCCGCGTCGCGGACGCGCGGCACGTCTGGAGGTGCGCAGTGAGCCAGCAGAGCACCACGCCGGGCGGCGCGTCGGCACCAACGCAGGCGGGCGTGGACCGCAAGACGGTCATCGGCCATGCCACGCCGCGCATCGACGCGGTCGAGCGTGTGACCGGACGCGCCACCTACACACGCGACGTGTTCCTCGACGGGATGCTCTACGCCCGCATCCTGCGCAGCCCGCACCCGCACGCGCGGATCCGGTCCATCGACGTCTCGCGCGCCCGTGCGCTGCCGGGCGTGAAGGCGATCGTCACCCACGAGAACTGCCAGGTGGTCTGGGGTGCGGGTTCGATTGCGGGCGGCGGCCAGTACAACGACGAGCTGAAGAAGATCACCAGGCAGCGACGCTACGCGTTCAACAACCCGGTGCGCTACGTCGGCGAGCCGGTCGCGGCGGTGGCCGCGGTCGACCGCCACGTGGCCGAAGAGGCGCTGCAGCTGATTGCCGTGGACTACGACGTGCTGCCGTTCGTGCTCGACCAGGAAGCGGCGTTGAAGGACGACGCCGTGAAGATCTGGCCCGAAGGCAACATCTCCCTGAACGCCAGGAACGAGGCCGTGCCGAACGTGTCGAGGCGCGGCAGCATCGACCAGGGGTTCGCGCAGGCCGACCGCGTCTTCGAGGACCGCTACAGCACCGTCATGTGCCACAACGCGCAGATGGAGCCGCGGGCCGTGGTGGCGCACTGGGAGGGCGACAAGCTCACGGTGTACACGCCGACCGGCGGCATCTACAACTGCCACCATGACATCGCGCGCGACCTCGGCATCCCCGACGAGAAGGTGCGCGTCGTCTGCAAGTACATGGGCGGCAACTTCGGCAACAAGAACCAGAACCAGGACACCGATCTCATCACCGCGGTGCTGGCGAAGGAGGCCGGGGCGCCGGTGAAGCTCGAGTTCACGCGCAAGGACGACTTCATCGGCATGCACGGGCGCTGGCCGACGGTGCAGTACTACAAGGTCGGCGTGAAGAACGACGGCACGCTCACGGCCATCCAGCTGCGCACCATCAGCAACATGGGGCCCTACCGCAAGAACAACGGCGGCGTCTCCGGCATCGAGCTCTATGGGTGCCCGAACACCGAGAGCACGCTGTATCCGATGTACACGAACCGGACGACGTCGGGGAACTTCCGCGGGCCGACCGACCCGCAGGGCTACTACCCGATTCAGTCGCTCATGGACGACATCGCGTACGCGGTGAAGATGGACCCGGTCGACTTCATCCTGAAGAACATGGTGAAGCCCGGAAGCACGAACGGCAACTTCACCAACTACACGCTCGACCAGTGCGTCCGGCGCGGGGCGGAACTCTTCGAGTGGAAGAAGCGCTGGAAACCGCAGCCCGGCTCCGACACCGGCCGGCTCAAGCGGGGCGCCGGCGTGGCGTTCATGTCGTTCCGCTCCGGGGTGGGCAACAGCAGTGCCGCCCTGACGGTCGACGCCAAGGGGCAGTACACGCTGTACGTCGGCGTCACCGACGTCGGCCCTGGCGCGAAGACCACGATGAACATCATCGCGGCCGACGAACTCGGGGTGCCGCTCGATCGGGTCGCCGTGGTGTGGGGCGACACGGACCTCTGCCCGTACTCGGTCGGCGAGTCGGGCAGCCGCACCACCATCATGACGGGCGAGGCCGTGGTGACGGCCGCGCGCGACCTGAAACAGCAGATTGCGGCCCGGGGCCTGCCGACGGGCACCGCGCTGCTCAAGGCGACGGCGTCGCCCACCCCGAAATCGGACGGAAAGCGCCGCGACTGTTTCGGTGCGCACTTCGTCGAGGTCGAGGTCGACGTGGACCTCGGGACGGTGCGCTTCCTCAAGTACGTCGCCGTCCATGAGTCGGGCCGCATCATGAACCCGCTCACGGCCCTCAGCCAGATCAAGGGCGGTGTCGGCATGGGCATCGGGATGGCCCTGCACGAGAACATGGTCTACGACCAGCGGACCGGGCACCCGGTGGTCACCGGGTACTACTTCGACCGCGTGCCCACCCATCTCGATGTGCCCGAGGTGCAGGTGGAGTTCATCGAGGCCGACGACGGCTACGGTCCGTATGGCGCGAAGAGTGTCGGCGAGTCGGGCATGATTCAGACGCCGGCGGCGATCTCCAACGCCATCTACAACGCCATCGGCCGGCGCATCAAGGACCTGCCGATCACCCGCGACAAGATCCTGGGGGCGCTCGCATGAAGACCTTCTCGAACATCAATGCCACGTCGCCCGAGGACGGGGCGCGTCGGGCCGCCGATCTTCGAAAGAAGGGCAGCCGCGCCGTGTTCGTGGGCGGCGGCAGCGACGTGCTGGCGCTCGTCAAGGACCGAATCGTCGCACCGGACGTGCTGGTCAACCTGAAGCGCATGAGCGGGCAGGGGATCACCCCGCGCGCCCGGGGCGGAGGTGTCGTCATCGGCGGGCAGGTGACGCTCGATGCGCTGGCCCGGCACGAACTGATCCGCCGCGACTACCCGCTGCTCGCCCAGGCCGCCGAAAGCGTGGCCACGCCGCAGATCCGGAACGTGGCCACCCTCGCGGGCAACGTCTGCCAGCGGCCGTGGTGCTGGTACTACCGCAACGGCTTCCCGTGCTACAAGGCCGGCGGGAACCAGTGCTTCTCGTTCGCCGGCGAGAACCAGTTCCACGCGATCTTCGGCGGTGGGCCGAGCTACATCGTGCATCCCTCCGACACGGCGCCCGCTCTCGTCGCGCTGGGCGCGACGTTCCGCATCGTCGGGCCCGGCGGCGTCCGGGAAGTGCCCGCCGCCAGTTTCTTCGTGCTGCCGCGGCAGGACGCGGCGCGCGAGAATGCCCTCGGCGACGATGAGGTGCTGGCGTCGGTGGAACTGCCGTCACCCCGCCCCAATACCCGGAGCCGCTACTACAAGGTGCTCGACCGTGAGGCGTGGACCCATGCCGTGGTGAGCGCGGCACTCGTGCTCGAGATGCGCGGAGACGTGTGCCAGTCGGCGAGCGTGGTGCTCGGCGGTGTCGCCCCGATCCCATGGCGGCTGCCGGCCGTCGAGCAGTTGCTTGCAGGACAGCGGCTGTCCGACGACCTGATCGCACGCGCGGCGGAGGCATCGATCAGCGGCGCGCGCGCGTTGTCGAAGAACCAGTACAAGCTGCCGCTGACGCGTGGTGTCGTCCGCCGTACGCTTGCCGAACTCGCGGCGCGCGCGTAACGCGGCTCAGGCGGCGCACGAGCGGCGAACGATCCAGCGAGACGTATCGGGCTCGTTTGTCGCCACAGGTTCGCCCGCGCTACGTGTTGTTCGGTATTGCACCGCTTCAGGCCCGCGGCTACAACGTGGCCTCGTCTGGACGCACCGCCCTGCGTCCTTCTTCTTCCCGAGGAGCATGCGCATGTGGCGTAAGACAGCTGGATTGTTCTGCGGGCTGTTGCTTGGCCTGGCGGTGGCATCGACGGCGTCGGCACAGAGCGCCATCACTGGGGTGGTGAGCGATACCAGCGGTGCGGTCATGCCCGGCGTCACCGTCGAAGCCTCGAGCCCCGCGCTCATCGAGCAGGTCCGATCGGCGGTGACCGATCAGAACGGTGCCTACCGCATCCCCGACCTGCGGCCCGGCACCTACAAGGTGACGTTCGCCCTCGCCGGCTTCAATACGCTGATTCGCGAGGGCCTCGAGCTGCCGTCCGAATTCGTGGCGACCGTCAATGCGCAGTTGAAGGTCGGCGGACTCGAGGAGTCGATCACGGTGTCCGGCGCCTCCCCGGTGGTGGACGTGACCAGCACGATGCAGCGGACCGTGCTCTCACGCGAGCAGATCGAGGCGCTCCCGACCGGCCGGAGCTTCCAGAGCCTTGCGGCCACGGTGCCGGCGCTGGCGCCCGCAGGGGCCGGTCGCTTCGACGTCGGCGGTGCGTCGCAGATGTGGCAGGGCACGGTCGTGGCCTACGGGTCGCTGCAGGGCGACACCGCGCTCGAAGTGGACGGCATGAGCGTGATGACCCTGCTCAACACGGGGTCGATCGCGGGCGTGTATCACAACCAGGGCGCCTACCAGGAGATGTCCTACCAGGTTGTCGCCGGGTCGGCGGAGTCGCAGACCGGCGGCGTGCGGATCAACATGATCCCGAAGGAAGGCGGCAACCGCTTCTCGGGCGACTTCCTCGCGATGTACTCGAACGAGAACCTGCGCGCGCTCAACATCGACGACGATCTGCGCCGCCGCGGGCTGCAGGCCCCAGGCAACCTCGCCGAGATCTGGGACTACAACGGCGGGCTCGGCGGACCGATCCGGAAGGACCGCCTGTGGTTCTTCCACTCCACGCGCAAGTGGGGCACGTCCAACTACATCACCAACCAGTTCAACGCAGACGGTACACCGGCGAAGGACCGCTCGAACCTGAGCGGCTACACCACGCGGCTCACCGGCCAGCTGAACTCGAAGAACAAGCTCACCGTGATGTACGACGCGCTGCCGAAGTTCAGGCAGTACTTCCAGAGCGAGGACGGCACCCGCACCCCGTCCGGCGCGGGCTATCAGGACCAGTTCGGCTACGACTACCAGGTGAAGTGGTCGTCGCCGATTACCAGCCGCCTGCTGGCCGAAGTCGGGTTCTCCCAGAACTTCCTGGGCTACAACATCGCCAACCAGCCCGGCACGCCGCCCGGCACCATCTCCAAGAGCGACGTGGCGATCCAGAACCGGAACACGTTCGACGCACCTGCGACGACCTTCTACAACCCGTTCGTGGCGAAGGTGGCCGTCGCGTCGCTCACCTACGTGACCGGCTCGCACAGCATCAAGGTCGGATACCAGGAGCGTTTCGGCTGGATCAAGAACGACCTCACCCAGTTCGGAAACCTCGTGCAGGTCTACAACAACGGCGCACCCTTGCAGGTGCGGGCGTACAACACGCCAATCTCGTCGCGCTCGAACCTCAATGGCGACATCGGCGTCTTCATCCAGGACTCGTGGAAGATGGGGCGCCTGACGCTCAATCCTGGCCTGCGCTTCGAGCGGTTCCGCGCCGAGGTCGCCGAGCAGTCTGCCCCCGCCGGCCGGTTCGTCGGGCCCCGGCAGTTCGAGGCCATCCCGAACCTGCCGAACTTCAAGAATCTGGTGCCACGCGTGGGTGCGGCTTACGACGTCTTCGGCGACGGGCGCACGGGCATCAAGGGCAGCGTCGGACGCTACATGCAGCAGGACGCGACGTCGTTCCCGCAGACCTACAACCCGATGGCCGTGGCCACGGCCAATCTGAGCTGGACGGATGTGAACCGGGACAACATCGCCCAGGGCGAACTCGGGTGCGTCTACCTCACGCCGAACTGCGAGATCAACTTCGCGCAGCTGCCCACCACGTTCGGCGCGCGGCGCAATCGCAATCCGGACCCGGACCTGCGGCGTCCCTATCAGCTCGTGTACAACGTCGGCATCACGCAGGAACTCCGCCCCGGCATGGGGTTCTCGGTGAACTACTACCGGCGCGAGTTCCACAACATGACGTTCACGACCAACCTGGCCAACCCGGTCGCGAATTTCACGGCCTACAACGTGCCCGACCCCCGGGGCGGCTCGGGCACGATCGCCGTCTACAACGCCGATCCGAATACGTTCCGCCTGATCAACGAGCTCGACACCACTTCGTCGAACAACCGGATCACCTACAACGGCTTCGACGTCCTCTTCAACGCCAGGCTCGCCAACGGCCTCGTGCTGAACGGCGGCACGAATACGGGGCGCACCATCAGCGTGCTCTGTGACGTCGCCGACCCCAATTACGCGTCGGCCGGGGCCGCCGGGCTCCGGTTCTGCGACCAGAGCCAGTTCGGCATGCCCTGGCTGACCAACTTCAAGATGTCCGGCCTGTATCCGCTGCCCTACGGCTTCCGCGTGAGCGCGGTGTTCCAGAGCACGCCCGGCGACATGATCCAGAACACCTTCGTGCTGAGCGCGGCGGCATTCCGGGCGCAGACCGGCGTACCGCTGTCCCAGGCCTCCGTGTCGATGCGCCTGAACCAGCCCGGGCAGGACTACCTTCCGCGCGTGAACCAGGTGGACGTCACGCTCGCGAGGAGCTTCAAGGTGGGCCCCACCCGCATCTCGCCCGAGATCAGCCTCTTCAACATGCTGAACACGAACCCCGTGCTGAGCCAGACGACGGCGTTCCCCAATCTCGGTGTTCCGCTGCGGGTCCTCGACGGGCGGCTGATCAGGCTGCAGGCGCAGATCCGGTTCTAGCGCGCGCGCCAGGGCGACGTCATCGCCGCGCATGTCGGCTATGATGTCGCCCCGACGTTTCCCATTCCCATGTTCGGGCGTGCCCTCGTCTCGGTTGCCGTCGCCCTGTGCAGTGCGAGCCCGGCCCGGGCCGAACCGGTGACGTTCGCTCGCGACGTCGCTCCCGTTCTGTACGCGCGGTGCGCTGAGTGCCATCGACCCGGCGGGGCGTCGGGTGTCTCGCTGCTGACATACCGCGAGGCCCGTGCCCACGCCCGTCAGATCGTCAGCGTCACGGCCTCCCGCGTCATGCCGCCGTGGCAACCCGAACCCGGATGGGGCGCGTTCGAGGGCGAGCGCCGCCTGTCGGCCGACGAGATCGATGTGTTCCGTCGCTGGGTGGACGCCGGGACGCCGGAGGGTGATCCGGCGGACGCGCCGCCCGTACCGGCCCAGCGCGGAGACTGGCAGCTCGGCACGCCCGACCTGGTGCTGACGATGCCGCTCTTCACACTGGGCGCAGACGGCGCCGACGTCTTCCGCAACTTCGTGCTGCCCGTGCCCGAATCAGGCCTGCGGTACGTGCGCGCGTGGGAGTTCAAGCCGGGTAACGCGGCGGTGGTGCATCACGCCACGATGCAGGTGGACACGGAAGGGCGATCCCGCCAGTTCGACGAAGAGGATCCGGCGGCCGGCTACGAGGGGCTCATCGCGCCATCGGCCCGCGCGCCAGATGGCTTCTTCCTCGACTGGGCACCGGGGCACCGGCCCGCGACCGCCATTCCCGGCACGGCGTGGGCCCTGCCGCCGAGCAGCGATCTCGTGATGATGCTGCACCTCCGGCCCAGCGGCCGGCCCGAACCCGTGCAGGCGAGCCTCGCACTCTACTTTGCCGACGAGCCTCCCGCACGCACTCCTGTCATGGTGCGCCTCACGAGGCAGGCGCTCGACATTCCGGCCGGGACCACCGCCTACACGATCCGGGATTCGTATGTCGTGCCGGTGGACATGGACATCCATACGGTGCAGCCGCACGCGCACTACCTCGCGCGCGAGATCACCGGGACGGCGACGCGACCGGACGGCTCGGTGATCCCGCTGATCCGGATCGCCGCGTGGGACTTCAACTGGCAGGACGTCTATCACTACGCGGCGCCCGTACGCGTGCCCGCAGGCACGGTGCTGTCGATGCAGATCGTCTACGACAACTCCGCAGCCAACCCGCGCAACCCGAACCAACCGCCGGTGCGCGTGACGTATGGACAGCAGACCTCCGACGAGATGGCCGAGATGTGGTTCCAGGTCGTGCCGGTGCGGTCGGCCGATCGCGCGGCGCTTGCGGCCAGCTTGTACCGCAAGGTGCTGCCGGAAGAGGCGGTGGGCCGCCGCGCCATGCTGCAGCGCTGGCCCGGGAGCGTCGCGCTGCGGAACGACCTGGCCCTGCTGCTCGCGGAACTCGGCGACGCCGCCGGTGCCGAACAGGCCTTTCGCGAGGTGCTCGCGACGCGGCCGGCATCCGCCTCCGCCCGCTTCAACGTTGGCATGGCGGCCCTCCAGCGTGGGCGACAGGTGGAGGCCGAGGGCTACTTCCAGGCGGCTATCGAGGCGGAGCCTGGTCATGGGCTCGCGCACTTCCAGCTCGGGCTCTCCAGGCAGGCGGCGGGCGACGCCGTCGCCGCTGCCGCGCACTTCGAAGCAGCCCTGGCGGCGCGGCCGGCCGACCCCGAGGTCCTCCTGGCAGCAGGTGTCCTGGATGCGATGCGCGGCAATAGCGAGCGTGCGAAGGCGCGTGTCAGCGCCGCGGCTCAACTCCGGCCAGGCTGGCCCAATGCCGACGCGGCGCTGGCGTCGATGCTCATCGGCGATCCCGCGGCATCGGAGGCCGATCGGCAGCAGGCCCTGTCACTTGCCGAGCGCGCGGCGACGGCTGCGCCAGGCAACGCGGCGTTCATCGAGATCCTCGCCGAGACGCTGGCGGCCTCGGGAGCCCGGGACCGCGCCATCGCAGTGGCGCGCGATGGGGCAGCCCTTGCAGAACGAACTGGCGACGCCCGCGCCGCGGCCCGTTTGCGTCAGCGCCTCGCGTCGTGGGAAGGGCAGCGATGAACATCAGGCACCTTGCTGCAGGTTCGAGTCTCGCCGTTATTGGCCTGGCGATCACCGTTGGTCCCGGCCGAACGCAACCGGCCGCACACTCCCTCAACGACGTCGCTCGCGCCATGGGCGCGGAGCGTGTCCGCACGATCGAGTACAGCGGCAGCGGCTACAGCTTCGGCTACGAGCAGGCGCCGGGGCCTGGCGAGCCCTGGCCGATGTTCGTCGCCGACACCTACAAGGTGTCGCTCGACTATGCCAGCCGCGCGATGCGGTTCGAGACGACCCGCGCCCAGGGTGAGGCGCCTCCGCGGGGCGGCGGGGGACAACCCGTGGCCGGCAATCCGCGGTCGATTCAGTTCGTCAGCGGAACCGTCGCGTGGTCGGAGGGCGCGTCAGGCACCGCGCAGCCGAATCCAGGTGCGGTCGCTGGCCGCCTGCGCCAGATGCACATGACACCGCACGGCATCGTCAAGGCCGCGCAGGCTGCTCGCGTCGAGCCCACGGGCTCGCGCTTCACGCTGATGCTCGAGGCATTGCCGGTATCGGTGACCCTGTCGCCCGACTTGCGGATCGAGCGGCTCGACTACATCATCGACAGCCCCGTGCTGGGTGATGTGCCGGTGCAGGTGCGGTACGAAGGCTACCGGGAGTTCGACGGCGTACCGTTCCCGACGCGCATCGTCGAGACGACCGATGGATATCTCACCTGGGACATCACCATTCACCACGTGCGCCCGAACGGAGCGGTATCCATCTCGGTGCCGCCTGGGCTGCCCACGGGCAGGCCGCCGGGTGTGTCGTCGGGTGGAGGGTCGTCAGCTGCGGCATCGGCCGGGTCGCCAGCCGCGGTACCGACCGGTCCTCAGCTCGAGGCGAACGAAATTGCCCCGGGCGTGTGGCACCTGACCGCTGGCGGGTACGGGAGCACGGTGGTCGAGTTCGCGGAGTTCCTGCTCCTGTTCGAGGCACCTCTGAACGACGCCCGATCCGCGGCCACGATGGCTTGGGCGCGCGCAACGCGCCCGGGCAAGCCGATCCGCTACGTGGTCAACACGCACACGCACTTCGACCACGCCGGCGGGTTGCGAGCGTTCGTCGCGGAGGGCGCGACGATCGTGACGCACGAGATGAACCGGTCGTACTACGAGGCCGTCTGGCAGCGTCCCCACACGCTCGTCCCGGACCTTCTTGCGAAGCGGCCCCGCGCGCCGGTGTGGGAGACGTTCGCCGACCGCAAGGTCCTCAGCGACGGGACGCGGTCGCTCGAACTGCACAAGCTGGTCGGCAACGGCCACCATCCGTACATTGCCGTCGGGTACCTTCCGCGCGAGCGCCTGCTGCTGTATGGCGACATGTACAACCCGCCTGGCGGAGACGACCCGCGCGATCCCGGCCGGACCAACGAGTACGCGTCAGGCCTGTACGACGACGTCACCACACGATTGCGTCTGGATGTGGCGACGATGGTGCCGGTGCACGGGCGGCCGGTGCCCTTCGATCACCTCAGGCGCGCGATCGGCCGCTGACGCACGGCGGCCCTTGGCGCCGGCGGTCGAGTGTGATGAGGGGGGCTTCGGCCCCGACGGGATCGGGAGGCCCGGGACGACGGGGGGCGCCCGTTACGGCAAGCGGTACGCGACGAGTTCTCCGGGCGTGATCGCGCCGCTGACCGCGACGACGATGTACTGCTTGCCGCCGAGCATGTAGGTCATCGGCGACCCGGTCTGCGCGCCAGGCATGTAGACCGCGCCGACCTCCGCGCCCGTCGCTTTCTGGTAGGCCCGCAGCATCGCCCCGCGCTGACCCGAGGGAGTCGTGAACTGGCCACCCTCCCCCGAGATCACCAGCGACTTCGTCGTCAGGATCCCGATGCCGCCCGAACTGCCGCCGGCCCCGCCCGGGCGTCCCGTGCGCGGGATGGTCAGCCCCTTCAGGGCCGGATGGTTCCTGATCGTGTCGGGCGTTTCGCCGTGGGCGATCTGCCACGCGATCGTGCCGGTGTTGAGATCGATCGCGGTGATGCGGCCGTACGGCGGCTTGATGAGGGGAAGCCCCTGCACCGTGAGCGCCGGACCTGCGTCGTCGCCGCCGCCGACGTTGATGTAATTCATGTCGGACCGCGCCGGGTCATTCACCATCGACAGCACGCGCAGCAGCGAATGCGAGTAGACGTACACCATGCCGGTGTCCGGGTCGAGTGAGCCGCCCGGCCAGTTCGCGCCGTTCGGAATGTAGAGCGTGCCGACCTTGCCTCCCTCGCCGCGCGCAATCGGCGGCGTGAACAGCGGCCCGATCTTGTACTGCTGCAGCAGCTTCAGCCCTTCCGCCTTCAGCGCCGGCGTGAAGTCGACGACGTAATCCTCGAGGAAGCCCTGCCGTTCGAATGGAGGCGGCTTGGTCGGGAAGGGCTGGGTGGGTGAGTAGGTCTCGGACGGCAGCGTGCCCTTCTCGACAGGACGCTCCTCGATCGGCCACACCGGCGCCCCGGTCGCGCGATCGAACACGAACAGGAAACCCTGCTTGGTGGGCTGCGCGATGGCCTTGATGCGCCGACCCTCCACCGTGATGTCGGCGAGGATGGGGGCGCAGGGTACGTCGTAATCCCAGATGGGATGGTGGACGAACTGGAAGTGCCAGAGCCGCTTTCCGGTCTCGAGCTCCACCGCAACGAGCGACTCGGCGAAGAGGTTGTTGCCGGGCCTGTGACCTCCGAAGTAGTCGCCGGTCGGAATCTCGATGGGGAGGTAGGCGATCCCCAGCTCCTCGTCGACCGCCAGCTGCGTCCACATGCCGGTGTGCCCGGTGTAGGACCATGAGTCGTTCAGCCACGTGTCGTTGCCGAACTCGCCCGGCCTCGGGATCGTGTGGAAGATCCACAGGCGCTTGCCGGTGCGCGCGTCGTAGCCACGCACGTATCCCTTCGGCGCCTCCTTGCTGCGCGGTGCGGTCCCCGCGCGGTGGCCGGCGCCGACAATCACCACGTTGCGCGCGACGACGGGCGCGCCGTTCCAGCTGACGTCGGCCGTCTCGAGGTCGAGCGCCTGGTCGTTCTCCTTGCGGAGATCGACCACGCCGTTGGTGCCGAAGTCCTTCAGCGGCAGTCCTGTCTTCGCATCGAGGCCCACCAGCTGATAGCCGCTGGAGACGTAGAAGATGCGCTCGTCGCCCCGGCCATCGGTCCAGTAGCCGACGCCGCGCCCCGACATCCTGCGCGACGACAGCTCGGCACGACGGCCCTCCTCGAGCCGGTGCACCCACAGCAGCTCGCCGTTCGCGGCGTTGATCGCCACCGCGTTCCTGTGCGCGCCCGCCGTGAAGTAGAGCACGCCGTTCACCATCAGCGGCGTGGCCTGCAGGTTGAAGTCCGGCCGGGGACCGAGGTTGTCGGTCTTGAACCGCCAGGCGACCTCGAGGGTGTTGAAGTTGGACGCGTTGATCTGATCGAGGGGCGCGTAGCGCGTCATCCCGACGTCGCCGCCCCAGGCCCGCCATTCCCCGTTCGTCGTGCCCTTCTGCGCAACGAGCGTGGTGGCGGCGAGCAGCAGCACGCCGGCGATCGAGGTCGACGTCACCCAGGCCCGGCGCCTGGGGTGTCCGGTTCGCTGCGTGTCCATCGACGCGCTACTTCACCACGTCACGACTTCGCCACTTCACCAGCCGGGCATCTCACTGCTGCTGCTGCGAGCGAGACCTGGCGGCAGCCTCCTGCTTCCGCTTCGCGAGTTCTTCCTGGTACTCCGCGTCGGTGAGGAAGGCGACGTCCGTCCAGCCGTGGCCCATCTCGTCCATCGTCCGGCTGCCCCAGCCCCGCCACGACGTGGGATCCGGGTTGTGCCGGTTGTTCGCCGTGTTGTCGTGGTACGAGGTCGTGTGGAGGATGGTCCCCTTCGGGAAGAGATGGGGCACCTTGTAGGTGTAGGTGATCTGCCAGTTCTGCTCGTACCGGTTCACGTCCGTGAGCAGCTCGCGGCGGCCATCGGGGTGGATGGCCTCGAGCGTCATGCGCGTGCCGAGGAAGTGCATGTGCGGCTGGAAGCTGATGACCAGGGCGTTCTGCGGCAGCGGCCAGTAGCGCTCGTGCACCGCCACGGTGTTCGGTGGGATGCTCAGCACCGTGGCCGCGTGCAGCGGATTCTCCTCCACGAGTGCGCCGGTCGGCATCGTGGGTTCGTTGATGTCGATCTTGTGTCCCGCCTTGAGGATGACGTCCTCCACCTTCTCGCGGTTCAACGCCCACATGTTGCCGACGTCGGTGCGGATGCGGTGCGAGGTGACCGAGTATTTCGGCTTGTAGCCCTTCGGGTAGAACTTGATGCCGACGCGCTGCCGGTCCTGCACCTGCTCGCCGTAGGGGTGATAGTGCGGCTCGAAGCGCAGCACCGATCCTGCGGGGATCAGCTTGCCGGAGCCCTCGGGATAGAAGTCGGCGTCGTTGCCGGACGCATACTCGATCAGGTCGATCTCATCGTCGCGGTTCGAGCCCTGGCCGAGTCCAAGCGCGGCGCGATCGGCGCGGTCTTCCGGCACGCTCGCGTACACGTGCGAGTGGTGCACGCAGCACATCGCGTCGGGAATGATCTGGACCCACTTGATGTACCGGTCCTCGGTAATGTGCGGGTCGACCGTTTCGCTGGGCGTGAAGTCGGGGCCCTGTGCCGGGATGGTGAAGCCCTTCTCCATTCGCACGACCAGATCGGGCTCGCCGTACACCCAGGCATCGAGCGCCGCGAACTGGCGCGGCGGCGGGGCGTCGGCCGGGTTGCCCCGTGGCGCCCCGCCATCGATCCACCGGACGATGGTGTCGATCTCCTGTTCGCTGAGAGACGGGTCGTCGGCATATTCACCGACGCTGCGGTCGAGATGCCAGGGCGGCATCTGGCGTGCCGGCACGCGCTGCCGTATGGCGCGCACCCACGGCCGCACGTCCTCGTAGGTCAGGAGCGACATCGGCGCGTTGGAGTTTGGCCGGTGGCACTTCTGGCACGAGCGCTGGAGGATCGGCAGAACGTCTTTGCTGAAGGTTGGTGTCGCCGCGACCGGTGCGCCGGCAGTCTGCGCCAGCGCCGTCACCGATGCCCACCCGGTGACGGCCGCGAGAGCCCCGAGTGCTAGTACGCCCGCCACCCTGGTCATCACGCCCATCGTTCACTCCTCCTGCTGGAGCCCCGACCCGCGGACTATAGCACCGCACGGGCCCCCGGGCGCCTCCAAAGCCGGGGAGCCGTGGGCTGCAGGTCCCCGGCGTTCGACCGGTCTGTCGTGCCGGAGCAGGTATGTGTAGAATCCGCCCCGGAGGAGATGCCCATGGGTGCGAGCCGATTGTCCGCCTGCAGCGTTGCGCTGGCCTGCCTGCTCGTCGCCGGCCCAGGCGCGGCGCCAGCGGCGGCTCAGCAGAACCAGCCGATCTACCCGGCCTACGACGGCTTCCTCAAGAACGCCGACGGCAGCTACACCATCGCGTTCGCCTATTTCAGCCACAACGCGCAGGTGGTCACGATCCCGGCGGGACCGGACAACGCGTTCTCCGCCGTGGCTCCTGACCTTGGCCAGCCCACGACCTTCCAGCCCGGGCACTGGCGTTTCCAGTGCGTGATGGTGGTCGGGCCGGAGTTCGACGGCAAGCTGTCCTGGAACCTGAACTATGCCGGCAGGAAGACCGGGACCAGCCAGAACATGCTGCAGTCGAACTGGTTCCTCGTGGAAGGCGCGGCGGAACTCGCGAAGGTGGACTTCCGGACGGTCCCGCGCAACGTCTGCCTGAACCGGGCGCCGCAGGTGCGCGTGCTCGGCACGAATCGCGCGGATGGTCGCGACGTGCTCGCCGTGGTGGGCGCAGCCGGTGCGCAGGAGAGCCTCTTCGGCAGCGTGCACGACGAAGGGCTTCCGCGCGGCCGGGCGCTCACGACCAGCTGGAAGCAGGTGTCCGGTCCTGGCGCGGCGAAGTTCGAGGACCCGAGCCGCGCCCGCACGCACGTGACCTACCCCGTTGCGGGCAGCTACGAACTCGAGCTGTCTGCGAGCGACGGCGAGCTCAGCGCCTCACGCCGGGTGACGGTGAACGTGAAGTAGCCGGAGGCGACGTGTCAGCCGGCGCGCCCGGCGAACTCGAACGTCTCGGTGTGCACCTTCACCTTCTCGCCTTCCTTGATGAAGAGCGGCACCTTGATCTGAAGCCCGGTCTCGAGCACCGCATTCTTGGTCACGCCGCCGCTCGCCGTGTCGCCGCGCACCCCAGGCTCGGTCTGGGTGACGGTGAGCTCCACGTGGGGCGGGAACTGCAGGCCGATCGGGTTGCCGTTGTACTTGAGCACCTGCACCGCCACGTTGTCCACCAGCAGCAGGCGGTCGTCGCCGAGTACGTCGCCGCGGAGCGTCAGCGTCTCGTACGACTCCTGATCCATGAAGTGATAGCCGTCCGCGTCCGCATACAGGAAGGCAGCGGTCACCTGGACCAGGTCCGGCTCCGCGAACTTCTCGCCCGCCTTGAAGGTGCGGTCGAACACCGCACGCGTAATCAGGTTGCGCATCTTCACCCGCACCAGCGTCTGCCCGCCGCGTGCCGTGGGCCGGGAGACTTCGACGTCGATGCAGTGATACGGCGCGCCCTCGAACTCGACGAACATCTTGCGCTTGATGTCGATGGCTTCAATCAGTGCGGGCATGAGGAGGACAATTGTAGCTCCTCACCGCTTCACCGCCCGCGTGAGCAGGTACCCCTGCCTGACGGCATTCCCCTCGAAGTATTCGGCGGCCAGCGCGTCGTAGTCGCGGCGGAAGGCAGCCAGCCGCTGGTCGTCGACACCCGTGAGTGCCTGCACCACCCGCGCGACGGGTGGGGCCGTATGTTCGGTGATCTGCCGGTGATGCGCGGGGCTCAGCGCGGGCACCCGCACCTCGCCGCGATCGAAGACGAGGTCGCGGACCGCCGTGCCCAGCCGCTCGCGCACAACGGAGGGGTCGCCCCACGCCGCCGGCGACCCGATGCCCGGGGGCAGGGGCGGCGAGTATCGAAGCACGAGCGCGAGCATGGCGCCGACGAAGACCTCCGGCGGCCACGTGGCGAACGCGATCGTCCCTCCGGGCGTCAGCACGCGCAGCATCTCCGCGAGCGCAACCTCCGGCCGCGGCGCGAAGATATGCCCGAACTGGCTCACGACCACGTCGAAGCTGCCGTCGGGAAACGGCAGCGCCTCGACGTCCCCCTCGCGCCAGTCGATGGCCAGGCCCCCGACCGCGGCGTTCTCATGCGCGCGCTCGAGGAGTTCTGGCGTCAGGTCGAGGCCCGCCACCCGGGCGCCCGCAAAGGCAGCCGTGATCGCCACGACGCCCGTCCCGCAGGCGACGTCCAGTACCCGCTGGCCGGGCGCGATGCGCGCGTGCCTCACCAGTTGCGCCGCCGGCTGGATGGTCGAGGCCTGCAGCGACGCGAACATCGGCCAGCCCGCCTTCTGCGCGGCCTTGAATGAAGCATAGGGATCCATGCCGCGCATTCTACAGCCCGTATGCGCGAGGGATCGCCCCGTGCTGCCGCCTGCGCAGGTCTTCCGACGTGAACCGGTCCGCGACGCGACGTGGTCACCTCAGCGGGACGGTCGACGTGGCCGATCAGTCCGCTGAGTGATCGCGCCGCCAGACGTCGCGCGCCGCCTCGTCGGCCGCACGGTCGAAGCCGTCGCCGTCCTCGCCTTCCGCTGAAGGCGCTGGCAGGCCGACGTCGCTCGCGGGCACGCCTGGCCCCCCGCGCGCGGCCTCGTCGTAGCCCGCCTTCTGCCGCTCGGTCATCGGCTGCTCGTGTCCGCCCCTGGTGTGGTCCTGTGCCATGACATGCGGGCGTGCAACCCCTGCTCCACGTCAGGCCACCGTGCGACGCTGCCTGCCGTAGCAGGGGCTGAGTTACCCTGTAGAGATGCTCCAGCGGACAGACGATCTCCGGATTACAGAAACCCGACCGCTCATCCCGCCCGCGATCCTGCTCGAGGAAATCCCGGTGAGTGAACGGGCGTCGAACGTCGTCTCCGATGCACGGCGGGCGCTGGCGCACGTGATTTCGCACAAGGATCCCCGGTTCGTCGTGATCGCCGGCCCGTGCTCCATTCACGACCCTGCGGCTGCGCTCGAGTACGCCGGCCGGCTGAAGGAACTCGCCGACGGGTACGCGGGGCACCTGCTCGTCCTCATGCGGAGCTATTTCGAGAAGCCGCGCACCTCGGTCGGCTGGAAGGGGCTCATCAACGACCCGGATCTCGACGAGAGCTACCACATCAACAAGGGGCTGCGTCTCGCCCGCCGGCTCCTGCTGGACGTGAACGACCTGGGCCTCCCGACGGCATCCGAGTTCCTCGACGTGCAGATTCCGCAGCACATCGCGGATCTCACCTCGTGGGTCGCCATCGGGGCACGCACCACCGAGAGCCAGGTGCACCGCGAACTCGCCTCCGGCCTGTCCATGCCCGTCGGGTTCAAGAACGGGACGGACGGCAACACCCAGACCGCCGTGGATGCCGTGCTCGCCGCGCGGTCGCCCCACTGGTTCCCCTCGGTCACCAAGCAGGGGGTCTCCGCGATCTTCCACACGTCGGGCAACGACAGCTGTCACGTCATCCTGAGGGGTGGGTCACGAACGGGTCCCAACTACGATCGGGAGCACGTGTCCGAGGTGTGTGCCCGCCTTGCGAAGAACCGCCTCCACGAGACGGTCATGATCGACTGCTCGCACGGCAACAGCCTGAAGGACCACACCCGGCAGAAGGTTGCCGCGGCTGCCATCTGCGAGCAGGTGGCCGGCGGCTCGTGGCAGGTGTTCGGCGCGATGCTGGAGAGCCATCTCGTGGAGGGACGGCAGGATTACGTGCCCGGGCGCCCAGCGGTATACGGCCAGAGCATCACCGACGCGTGCATCTCGCTCGAGCAGACCGAGCGGCTGCTCGAGCTGTTTGCCGAGGCCCAGCTGAAGCGCGGCGGCCTCTGACGGTCGCCGGCCGCGCCGACCAGCGACGCGGCCTGGTTGATTACACTGGGAGGACCGATGGCCGGCGCCAGCCCTTCGTCCAGTGCCTCCGGCGGCAGTCTGGCCTTCATGCTGCGCGCCTTCCGCTACCGCAACTATCGCCTGTTCTTCGGCGGCCAGATCGTCTCGCTCACCGGCACGTGGATCACGATCACCGCGACCAGCTGGCTCGTCTACCGGCTGACGGGTTCGGCATTCCTCCTCGGCGTCGTCGGCTTCGCGTCGCAGGTGCCGTCGTTCCTGCTGACGCCGTTCGCAGGCATCTACGTCGACCGCTGGAATCGACATCGCCTGCTGGTCGCCACGCAGGCCGCGTCGATGCTGACGGCGTTCGTCCTCGCCGGCCTCACGCTGTCGAACACGATCTCGATCTGGTGGCTCATCGCGGTGAGCGTCGTGCAGGGGGTGGTCAACGCGTTCGACATGCCCGCGCGCCAGGCGTTCGCCGTGCTGCTGGTCGAGGACAAGCGCGACCTCGGAAACGCGATCGCCCTGAACTCGTCCATGTTCAACGCCGCGCGCCTCGTGGGACCGAGCATTGCCGGCGCCATCATCGCCATGTCGAACGAAGGCTGGTGCTACCTGATCGACGGCATCAGCTACATGTCGGTGATTGCGGCGCTGCTGGCGATGCGGCTGCCGGACAGCAGCCGGCCGGCGGCGGCGCACGAGAGCCCACTGCAGCAGTTCCGCGAGGGCTGGCACTACGCGTACGAATCGAGGCCGATCCGCTCCATCATCACGCTCACGGCGCTCGTGTGCCTCGTGGGCGTGCCGTACACGGTCCTGATGCCGGTGTTCGCGGCCGAGGTCCTCGGCGGCGGCGCGCACACGCTCGGCTTCCTCATGACCGCCACAGGCTGCGGGGCGCTGTTCGGTGCGCTGTGGCTGGCGGCGCGCAGGACCGTCACGGGACTGCCGCGCAACATCGCGGTGGCGGGCGCGATCTTCTCGCTCGGGCTCACGGCCTTCGCGGTGTCGCGGGTGTTGTGGCTCTCGCTCGTCCTGCTGGTGATCGTGGGCTTCGGGTTCATCACCATGGTCGCCTCGGCGAATACGCTGCTGCAGACCATCGTGGACGATGCGAAGCGGGGGCGGGTGATGTCGTTCTTCCTGATGGCCTACTTCGGGACCACGCCGTTCGGCAGCCTCGTCGCCGGTTCGGTGTCCGCGCGGATCGGCGCACCCTTCACGCTGGCCGCCTGCGGCCTCCTGTGCCTGGCTGGAGTCGCCTGGTTCGGCTCGGTGCTGCGGACGCTGCAGGCCGACATCCAGCCGATCTACGCACGACTCGGGCTGTCACGTGCCGCCACTGCCGTCCCGAGTACCGCCGAGGCGGAGCCATGACACTGACGGCCCGCCGCTGCAACGGCCGTTCATGCCGCGCGGCCGACATCGGACCTCGACGTGCCCTGCCCGCTGCGGTCAGCCGCGTCGATCGTGTCGGGCCTTGAGGTAGACCGCGGCCACCCGCGCCGACACCGCCGGCCAGGCGTAGGTCCACGCAACCTGGCGCGCCCGCGCCGAGAGGCCCGCCCGTGCGCTAGGGTCGGCAAGCATGGCGTGCAGCGCCTGGGCCCACGCGACGGCGTCGGGAGCCAGCACCCGGCCCGCTCCCGCCGTCTCGATGTCCGGCACGTGCGCGCCGGGACCGACGATGGCGGGCAGGCCGCAGCCGAGCGCCTCCACGATGGTCGGTCGGTCGGTCGGGGTTGCGCCCGGCAGCGCGAGCACGTCAGCCGCGGCGATGGGCGTACGACGGTCCGCTGGAGACAGATGGCCGGTGAATCGAACGGCGTCGCCGATGCCGAGCGAGCGCGCGAGGTCGCGAGCCGTGGCGGCCCCACCATGATCGGCGCCGGCCAACAGCAGGCAAGCCCCGGGCAATGTCGTGGCCACGTCGGCGAAGGCGCGAACCAGCACGGGCAGCTCGCTCCGGGGCGTCAGCTGGCCGAGGCAGAGCACCACGGGTCCGTTGCCGAGCGCCCACCGCTCTCGTGCGGCTCGCCCCTCCGCGGCGGTCGTCGCGCCGGGCAGCTCGTACCCCGGTTCGATCAAGGAGAGCCGGTCGGTCCGCAGCGTACGTCCGACCGTGGACCACAACGCCTGGGCCGCGCGTGCATCGGTCCCGGAATCGGCGATCACGTGGTCCACGCGTGCGAGCACCCGGCCCGCCGCCCACCTGTCCCACAGGCGCTGGACCAGCCCGCGGGAACGTACGGCATCGAGTCCACCGTGCGGAGAGAGCACCACCGCCGCGCCCTCCGGCACGAGCGGCAGTACGAGCCGGTGCTCCACGCTCCGCCCCTCGTGCAGGTGCACCACGTCGACATCCGCGCCGATCACGCGACGCGCCAGCGCCCGAAGGCCCACCGGCGTGGAAAGGCCCGCCCAGAGCTGGGCCGAACTCGCGATGTTGCGCACGCGGTGCACGCGGACGCCGTCCTCGTGCGTCTCGCCTGCCGGCAGTCGCTCGTGCGGCGCCAGGGCATCGGTCGTCAGGACGCTCACCTGCTCGCCAGCCGCGGCCTGTGCCCTCGCGAGCGCGCTGACCAGGCGCGGGACCTGGCCGAACGCCCATGCGGGCGCGTAATACGGGGTGACGTGGACGACTCTCATGTGCGTGAGCGAGGCGGGTGCCGGTCCGCAGCGGCGGTCGCACCGAAACGGACCCGTTCACTGGTGCGACCACCGGTGATCGTCGGAAACTAGGACAAGCATGGCACACGCCCGAGGCGGCGCGCCGCGCGCGCTGCGTGTCGCGTTCGTCACCGAACGTGCGGCGCCGACCAGCGGCTGGGCCCTGTACGCGCACGAGCTCGCTCGCGCCTCCCGCGAAGCCGGCCTGACGCCGGTGCTCGTCTCGCACATGGCCGTGGACTCGCCCGCGCTCGAGCCGATCGAGCAGCATGCGATCCTGCCGCCCGCGCTTGGCGGCCGTTTTCCCACGCTGCGGAGCCTTGGTGCGTGGCGGTCGCTGGCCAGCGTGCTCTCCACCTGCGACATCGTCCACAACGTGGCCGAGCCCTACCTGCCGCTCGTCGCCAGGAGCATCCGGCCGGGCCAGCCGCTCGTGCAGACCGCGCACGGCATGTGGGCCGTTCGCCCGTTCCTGTCGCGCCTGCAGCGCCTGTTGTTCGTGCCGGCGATGCGCCGCGTGTCGCTGCTGGTGTGCCAGAGTCGATTCACGCGCGATGCCCTGCGCCGCGTGATCGACCTGCCGAAAGCGATCGTCGTTCCAGCCGGCGTCCGCGCCGGGGGATTCGCCGGCCACGTGTCGTCCGCGGTGCTCCAGCCCGGCGACGGAGCCCCGGTGCTGGTGGTGGCCGGTCCTGCCAGGCGCCGCAGGGGCATCCACGTGGCAGTCGAGGCCCTGGCGGCGTTGCGCGTGAGCGGCCCGGCGCCGCACCTGGTGATGCTCGGCGCCGCCGCCGACGATCCGTCCGAGTACGCCGCCGCGGTGCGCGCTCAGGCGGCTGCGCTCGGGCTCGGTAACCGCATCCACTGGACCTGGGCTGCCGACGAGGCGCTGCGCGAGTCGTGGTACCGCCGTGCCGTGCTGTTCCTGTTTCCGGCTGTCAGCGACGCGCTCACCTTCGAGGGGCTCGGCGTGGCGTGCATCGAGGCAGCGGCGTGCGGTACGCCGGTGATCGCGTCGCGCGAGTGCGGGGCGGAGGACGCGGTGATCCACGATGTCACGGGGCTGCTGATTCAGCCTGGCGACGCCGGGGCGCTCGCGCACGCGATAGAGCGGCTGCTCGCCGACGCGGCCACGCGCGATCGCATGAGCCGTGCGGCCGTCGCGTTCGCGCGGCACCTCTCATGGGAGCGCCTCGCCGGCCGGCTGCACCGCGAGTACGTGAACCTGCTGGAGGCGGCGGCCCGGCGCCAGGGGCGCTGGTCGGCTCAGGCGTAGCGCAGCCAGGCGATGCCGGCCACGATGACCAGCATCGCGGCGAGGCGGGACGGCGTGTAGGGCTCGTGCAGCACCGCCGCGCTGAGCACCACGGCGGCAACCGCCTCCAGGCCGAGCACCACGACGTAGACCGTGCCCATCTCGCCGCCGCGCATGGCCCGCGCCTGCAGGGTGGCGCCCACCGCGAACAGGCCCAGGAACACGAGCGTGGGGTACGGCACCGTGGCGCCGTTCGACTGTTTCATGAACAGCCCGCCGACCGCGTAGGCAAGAGCCGCGAGAGTCAGCAGCGCGGCGGTCACCCTCAGGGCACCTGCGCGACGCGAACGCCCGCATATCCGGCGCTGCTCAGCGACTCGAGCGCCTGGTCGGCGGCGGCTCGCGTGGAGAAGGGGCCTGCAATCACGCGGAACCACGTACCGGTCGTGTCCATCCGCACGCTGGCCGGCACGGGCAGCGCCATCACCTCGGCCGCCACTTCCTGGGCACGCCGCTCCGTCCGGAAGGCCGCAATGGCGATCTGGAACGAACCGCTGGCCGCTGCTGGCGCAGGTGCCGCGGCGGGTGCGACGTTGCCTGACACAGGCGGAACCGATGCGGCCGGCTGCGCCGTTGGCTGGGATCCCGCGGCGGGCGCGGTGGCCGGGGCGGAACCCGCCGGCGGCGCCGCCTGCGGAGGCGCGGCGGCGGGCGCGGTGTCGGGCGTGGCCGCCCCAGGCGGCGGCGTGACGCCGCCCGTCGTCGAAGGGGCGGCCGGAATCGCCTGGGTGGGCTGCGGCGCCCCTGCGCCGGGCTCCCGAACGGGCCAGATCCACCAGGCCACCAGCGCTGCCACCGCGAGCAGCGCCACGGCGGCGAGCAGCCCTGTCCGCCGGGAGGGCGCAGCCTCCGGTACGGCGCCAGGGACATCGAGCTTCAGCCGCTCGGCCGCTTCCACCACGACGTCCGGTTCGATCGTTCGCACCTGCCGCTCGTAGGCAACATCCAGGGACCGGTCGCACAGCGTGTTGATCACGCGCGGGATGCCGCCCGAGAGCTGTGCCACCGTGTTGGCGGCGGCTGGGGTGAACCGTACGACCATCGTCCCCGGGAGAGGGGCCGCGCCTTCACCGTCGGGTGAGGTTGCAACCGTGAGCCGGCGTTCGATGTAGTCGCCCACTTCCGACGGCGACAGCGGATGCAGCTCACACCGCCTGGCGACCCGCTGATTGAGCTGCTGCATGTCGCTGCGCCGCAGCAGCTCGTCGAGGTCCGGCTGGCCCACCAGCACGATCTGCAGGAGCTTGGCTTCGTCGGTCTCGAAGTTCGAGAGCAGCCGGATCTCTTCGAGCACCCGCGGGCTCAGGTGCTGCGCCTCGTCGATCATGATGACGGCGTGCGCCTTCAGGGGGATGAGCGACTGCAGGAACCGCTGCAGCGTCGTCACGAACTGGTGGCGCGTGGCGTCGGACAGCGGCCCGTTCCTCGGCGCATCCACCTGCCCGATGATGCCGAAGTCGCCGAGCACCTGCCGCAGGAGGTCTTCGACGGCGAGCCCAGGGTCGAGCACGAGCGAGAGGAAGGTGCGCGACTCGAAGGTCTCGAGCAGCGTGCGGCACAGCATCGTCTTCCCGGTGCCGATCGCGCCGGTGACGACGATGATGCCTTCGCGCCTGCGGAGCGCGGCCGTGACCTGTTCGAGTGCCTGCGTGTGCGATCGACTGTGGTAGGCGAAGCGGAGATCCGGCGTCAGGCTGAACGGGCGGGTCACCAGCCCGAAGAACTTCTCGGCCGGGCTCTGCTCGATCACCGGGGACGCGGGACGGTTCGACACGGCGCAACAAGAATACAACGGGCCACGAGGGCGGCTGCGTCCGCGATGTCAGGCGCGCGAGGGCGCCGGCGTCTTCGTCGCGCTGATGGCCGGCAACCCGAACGTGCCGCGTACGCGATCGTAGGTGAGGCCGAAGAGGCCCGCGCCGACGATCGCGCCGGCGAGCGCCGCCACCGCGTAGATCTTGCCTTCGCCGATGTTGACGAGGATCGGCCCCGGACACATGCCGCAGATCGACCAGCCGACGCCGAACAGGAGTCCGCCCGCAATGGTGCCGCGGTTGAAGCCCTTGCGCTCGATCGTGATCGGCGTGCCGGCGATGGTGGTCCCGCGGCGCTTGAGCAGCCAGAGCCCGGGCGCCGTCACGGCCACGCCGGTGCCGATGATGCCGTAGAGCTGGATGTTCTCGAAGAGGAACATCGCCTGGATGTAGTCGTAGTCTGCGGCTCCCGATCGGCTGAGCGTGAAGCCGAACACGGTGCCCAGCAGGATGTAGAAGGCGGTCATGGCGACTCCGTGTCAGTGCAGGATGACGCGGTACAGCAGCTGCGTGACGATGGTGCCGGCGGCGAAGAACGAGGCCGCGGACGCGACACTCGGCAGCTCGAGGTTCGCGATGCCGAAGATGCCGTGGCCGCTCGTGCACCCGTTGGCGAGCCGTGTCCCGAACCCGATGAACAGGCCACCGCCGAACATCCAGGCGCTCTTGGCCAGCGGCCCCATCGCGAGCGCCGCGTCCAGCCGGCCGAGGGCCCAGGTCGGCGACCATCCGCCCCCCAGCGCCGCCGACAGGAAACCGCCCAGGACGAGGCCGCCCAGGAAGGGCAGCCGCCACGGACGCCCGGAGGTGACCGCCCCCCGGCGGAAGTAGGGCTGATCCAGCACCAGACTGCAGATGTCCTCGAGACCGCTCGAGATGCCGAGACGCCGGTTCGCGACGAAGAGCAGCGTGAGCGTCGTGGCGGCGATGAGGACGCCGGCAACCGCCCAGTGCATCGGCGGGAGCGCATTCAGGATCAGTGGCATCGCGGCAGTCTAGCAGGCCCGCCGCCACGACATGCCGGCTCGCGACGCCCTCGACGCGGGCGTCGAACTGCGCCCGGAGCGGCGTCCACCCGCTGCAGGGTTCCCCCGGTGTCCCGTTCGTCGAAATCAGCGGCGCTGAGGACCGCGGACGCCGCGGCGGTTGCCGGGGCCCGCGGTCAGCGACCGGACGGATTGAGCCGGATGAGGACGATCTTCAGGTAGGCCGTCGGCACGCCGTTGCGCGTGGCCGGGCGGAAGCGCCATCCGCGCGCCAGGCGTATCAGCTCCGCATCGAACTGTGGATGAATGCCCTCACGGACGAGGGCGCTTGTGACCGTGCCCCGTGCGTCGATGCGCAACTCGAGAATGCCCTCGAAGGTCTGCCGCCGGTCCGGGCTCCCTGAGGGAGGAATCCAGCGGGGCATCGGCTGGTCGATCGCCACAGGGGGCACGACACCTGGTTCGCCTTCGCGCGCCAGCGAGTCGGCGGCCGCGGCGTCGGCGGCGGCGCCGCCCGCGCGGGGTGCCGCTCCGGGCGCAGTTCCGGGTGGGGCACCGGCAGCCTGTGCCGTTCCTCCCCGGCCGGTGCCCGATGGCGCGGCGTCGGGGGGCGCGGGCTGGCCCGTTGCAGGTGCGCGCGTGGCCTCGGTGGTTCGCCCCGCCCCGGAAGCCGGTGGCGCCTGAACCTGGGTCGTCGACCCCCCGGGCGCCTGCTGGGCTGTCGGCCCGGCGGCCGGGCGAGGGGCCGCCTGGGCAGGCGCCGACGGCGCCTCGAAGGTCCGGCTCAGATCGCGGAAGCCTTCGGCGAGCACGCGCATGTCCCGCGCGAGCGGCGAATCGAAGTCCGGATCGGCGAGCAGCCGCAGCACGCTTTCGAACAGGGCGGTGGACGCCGGGTCGCGGCGATCGAACGCCGCCTTCGCGCGGTCGTATTCGCGGCGGCCGACGGCGGGAAGCACGGCGCGCCGCGTCGCGCGGAACACCTCGAGGATCCGCGGCGAGGCCATGGACTCCGAGGGCACGTAGAACGGGTCGGCCGCGACGATGGCTTCGATCTCGCGGGTGGCCTCCGGCGTGCGGCCGAGGGCGAGCAGGCAGAACACACGGTAGGTCGTGCCTTCGACGTACTCCGGCGAGCCCGCCCGCAGCTCGGCCAGCGTGGCGAGCGCCCCGTCGTAGTCGGCGGCGAGATAGAGATCACGGGCGCGCGCGAGGGATGGGGCGGTCGTCTGCGCGGCGACGTCTGGGACGCATGCAAGCAGCAGCGAACAGAGCGCGGACGCGAGCACGTGTCGGTACGACATGGGTCTTCCGTCCCTGAGCAAACGCGAGCAGCAGCCTATCGTCGCGGCGCCGATCGTTCCTGTCAAGGCAACAGGTCTTTGTGTATCATTCGCCTCAGGTTCCCGCGGTGTACCAGGAAGTGACCGGCCTCGAGCAGCGTCTCGCCGACCTGCAATCCCAGCTCGAACAGCTGTCCGCCACGCTGCAGCGCTGGCGCGACGAGCAGGACCGCGTGTCGCCTGTCGACGGGCGCCTGAACCAGCTCGCCGCCGACGTGAGCGATCTCGTCACACAGTGGCACGGGGCCACCGACAGGCAGGCCCGCGCAGTCGGCACCTTCGAGGAACGCGTCGCCGCGTTCTCCGACGCCGAGCAGCGGCTGTATCAGGACACCGCCGATCGGCTGCGCGCCCTCGAACAGCAGATCGAGCAGGAATGGCAGGCCCTGCGCCAGATGCACGAAGCGCCGCTGCGCGAGCTGCGGGACCGCGCGGAGACGCTGACGCAGGTGTCGATAGCGGCCGGCTCGAGTGCCGCAGCCGGGATCGAGCGCACCGAGGCGCGCCTGGCCCGGATGGAAGCGGGGCTGCACCAGCACCTTGCCGATCTGTCGCGGCAGATCGAGGCCGCCGCGTCCGGCTCCGGCACGCGTCAGCTGCCCGAATCCACGCGCCCCGGCGCGGCCGATGCCGCGCCCCAGGCGTGGCCGATCGAGGGCGTCGTCCGGCTGCACGACCAGCTGCGCCAGTCAGCAGCGGCGGCCCCGGGGAGTCCCCTTCCCGCGGTGGTCGACGCACCTCCGCCGGTACTCGCGCTGCCCATTCCAGAGGAGCTGACGGCCCGCCTCGACGCGGTCGAGCAGGCCCTCGAGGCGCAGCGCGCGCAGCTCGCCCAGCGGACGAACGACGACATCACGGGCGATGGGCGGCGGTCGCGTCGCGTCGGCCTGATCGGCCTGACCGCACTCGTGATCGTCATCGGTGCCGCCGGCGTCGCCGGTGGCCTCCTGCAGCGGCAGGCACGCGAGGCCGTGATGCGCGCGTCCGAGGCCGAGCGCCGGGCGCAGGCCGCTGCCGCGCAGGCGAGCGAGCGCGTGTCGACGCTCGAGAAAGAATCAGCCCGCGAGGTGGCCGAGGCACGCGCGGGGGCGGCGCGTGCACAGGCGGTCAGCGATATCCTCGCGTCACCCGACCTGATCCGATTCGCGATCACCGGAGGCCAGAACGGGATTGCCGGCCAGGTGCTCTGGAGCCGCACGCGTGGCGTGGTCTTCAGCGGCGTGCGGCTGCCCGCGGCGCCCGACCGGATGACGTACCAGCTCTGGCTCCTCACCGATGCGGCACCGGTGAACGCCGGCACCTTCATCCCCGATGCGTCCGGTCGCATTACCTTCGCGGCCGAGGCGCCGCGTGTGCCTCGCCCCGTGAACGGCGCAGCGCTCACGCTGGAACCCGCGGGCGGCAGCCAGATCCCGTCCGACCGGCTGCTGGGTCAGAACCGGCCGCCACGCCCGACGTTGTGAGGCCCCGCCCGCGATGACGCTCCCGCTCGTGGACATCCTCGCGCTCGTGGGCCGGCTCGACGACGCGCCTGGCTACGACTCGGCGCGCGAACGCTTCCGCCGGTACCTCTCGACACACGTCACGGACGTCGCCGCCCTGCGCGCACTGCTGGCGCAGACACAGGAACGGCTCGGCGACCAGCACGCGCGCGCCCGGCACGACGTGGTGACGCTGCTCGGACGCTTCCTCGGCCTCGAGGTGATCTTCGGCGCCTATCAACCGACCGCACGCGGAAGCGGCCAGCCCGATTCCGAGTGGCGTTCGGCAAGCCGCGCGCACATCCTGCTCGCGGTGCTTTCGGAGCAGAGCACCGACGAGGAACTCGATCACCTCTCGCGCGTCGTCACGGAGCGCCGCGCCGGGGGCGCGGCGGGGGAACGATGGGTGGGGTTGTGCGTGACCACGCCCTTCTACACCGCACGCCGCCATCTCGAGGAACGGCTCATCCAGCGGACCTTCGCGGATCTTCGCTGCGTCTCGCTCGACTCCGTCCTCTGGCTCGCCGACAGTGCGGCCGCAAGCCGCCTTCCGCACGACGATGTCGTGCGCCTGCTGACGTCAGGCCCGGACAGCGACTTCATGATCGGGCTGATGCGCCGGCTCACCGAGCCCTCGGGATCCGAGCCCGCGCGAGAGCCGGCCGATCCACCGGACGTCCTGCGGGCGGATGGCGTGCGGCCCGACACCCCGGCTTCCGATCCGCTGGCACCGGTCGTCGAACGGCGGGCCGCCAGCAGTCAGGGCGCGGCTGCCGGCAGTGCTGGCGGGACGCACGCGTTCGTGGCGCCGCCGCAGCCTGCGGTCGCCCCGTCGTTCTGGCTCGCCACGATCGGCGACGATGAGTCCGCGACGCCGGAACAGATCCTGTACTCGGTCATCGGGCGCCGCCATGTGCTCGGCATCGGTGACGCCGCGCCGATCCGGCTGCGGCCCAGGGCTGGCGACGGTGTGTGCTTCGCGATTCCGGGGACTGGTGTCGTGGGGTGCGCGCACATCGACAGCGTCATCACCGACGCCACGCCGCCGATCCGGAGCGCACGACGGTTCTCGGCGGTGTTCCGGCTGCGTGAGGTGGTGCTCTTCGACACGCCCTCGGCGCCGGCCTCCGACGCCGTGCTGCGCCAGGCGACGGCCACGCTGCAGCCGGGCAGCGGGTCCGTCCTGTTCGGCCTCTCCCGCGCCGACTACGAGTGGCTCACCGCGGGCAGCTCCGTCGAGCGCGCCCTCGGTTCCTAGCGCCGTACGCGTTACGGGGTGAACGTCGCGCTCACGCGCGTGAGGGAACCCGCCTGGACCACGGCCCGCTGGCGGCGCTCACCGAGCTGTGGATGCCGGAACACGATCTCGTGTTCGCCGAGGGCAAGTGGCAGGTTGGCCAGGGGCGTGTCGCCGACGGCCCGGCCGTCGATGAACACCTGCGCCCACGGCTGCGCGTTGACGCTGATGGCGCCGTCCGGCGGATCGATCCGCAGCTGGACGACCCGGCCGGCCACCACCCGCACGGACTGCCGGGTGCGGAACGCGAGCGCGTTGTTGATCAAGTCGAACTCGTGGGTGCCGGCGCCGACAACGATCGGGCCGTTGGCCGCCGAGCCGAGCACGCGGTCGCCTTCAACCACCTGCAGCGGGATCGGCGCGACGATCTGGACCCCGCCAGTGCGGACCGCAGGGGCTGCCGCGGGCGCGTCCGGAGGATCGACCACCGCACCCGGCTGCGACATCGCAATCACGGCGCCGGCCGGGGGAGCCGCAGGCTGGCTCACGACGCGGACCGCGGCGGTGTCCGACACGTTCACCTCCAGCGGCGTGACGCCCACCTGCGTGCCGCCCACCCACACCTGATCGCCCGGCGTGGACGACTCGATGGTGATGCGCCGCGGCGCCTGGTTCGATGTCCGCGAGGCAAGCCAGCCGATGGCCCCGCCCTGCAGCACGACGAGCGCGGCAAGTCCCGCCGCCACCCATGCCCACCGGGACATCCGCGCCGGTTCAGCCCACTCGTCCGCGTCGGCAGCGTCCCGGGTCGGCTCCCCCGGCACGTCCGGCGCAGGCAGTGCCGCCGCCACGATCGCGGGAGCCAGACGCGGAGGCTGCGAGGTCAGCGCCACCTGGGCGGGCGCCCGGGGCTCCGCCGCCTCCAACTCCAGCGACTGCGGCTCCATGGGCAGCGGCTCCATCGGCCTCGGTTCGGCCGCTCGCAGGGGCGCGGAGCCCGTTGGAAGCGCCGTGGCCTCCATCATGGCCTCTTCCGCTTCCACGGCCGACCTGAAGCCGTTGGGCGAGAGCGCGGCTTCGAGCCACTCGATCAGCGGGCGCATGAGGTCCGCAGAACGTCGGCTCGCCGTGGCGGAGAACTCGTCGAGCAGCCGCGGCAGGTTCGCCGGGTACTCCGCGGGCGGCACGCGGCGGCCGATCACCAGCGAAATCACGACGAGCGCCAGCTGCACCACGTCGCTGCGCTGGTCGAGGCGCGCGGGCGCGTCCACCGCAACCACGCCCAGCTCACCCCAGAGGCGCTCGGGCGGAATCTTCATGTGCTCGAGCGCATCCGCGAACAGGTAATCCGTGATGACGAGGTGCCGGTCCGCCGTGATGACGATGCGGTCGGGACCGAGGGCCCCGTGCGCGATGTCGCGCGCCTCGCGGTGCAGGGCCGCCATCGCGCCGGTCAGCTCCCGCATGGCCCATCGCGCCGACGCGGGGTGCATGCCGCCGTGCGGCCGGGTCGAGCGGAACAGCTCAGAGAGGCGCGTGCCCGGGACGTGTGAGGAGATGACCGTGAGCCCTTCGCCGTTGTCGAGATGCTCGATGCCGCGGGCAGGCGCGAAGCCGGCGTGGGTGAAGCCCGCGAGCCGATCGAAGCGCAGGCGCAGTCTCGTCTCGAAGTCGGGGACGAGCGCGAAATCGGGTCGCACGCGCAGGACCTCGAGCGGTCCCGTCGCGGCGTTGTCGAACATCAGGAGACGGTCGCCGAGTCCGTCGGACATCCCCTGCGCATACCAGCTGGCCAGCCGCGATCGACCGGACGCGTCGTCAGGCACGGGCGCGAGCGAACCACGGGGATTCGGCATCGGCGGTCAAACCTCTGCACGATTGTGCATCAACCGCCAGTCGAGTCAAGGATGGCGGCCCGACGGTCGATGGCCAGGAAACGGCCTCGGTCGCTGCGGCCGGTGTCCCCGACGTCGTGGCGCCGGCCCCTGCGACGCCCGCGGCGTCGGCCACCGCGGCGAAAGTTCCTGCCACCGCCACCGCCTGCCGGTGGTCTAATGAGAGTGATGCGTGCGCGGGTTCGCTCGGCGCTCTCGATGCTGCGCCAGGTGGCGGAGGGACTTGGCCATCCGGCGTACGGCTGCTGCAGCGGCGACCCGATTGCCTGGGAGAAGGACCTGCTGCGCATGCGCGCGGAAGCGGCCGAGCAGGCCGCAGGCGCCGGCGCAGCCGACAGCGGCCGTTCGCCCCATGCCGGCCGCGCGGCCGAAGCACCTGCATCGGCACTCTCCGCCCCGGACGTGTCGAGCCCCGTCGTCCCGGCTCCCAGCCCGACCATCTGAGGCCCGTGATGCGCCCGCGCTCGTCCTCCGGCCGCCTCGTCCTGCTGACCCTCGTGCTGACCCTGGCGGCCGCTGCGGCCGTGTTCGCGCAGCGGCGCTACTTCGGGCGGCAGATGGGTCGCGACGTCGACGTCCAGAACCAGCCGTACGACGGGCGCTTCACCTTCGCCCGCGTGAAGTACGCCACGGCACCCGGAGGCTTTTGGTACATGGGCATGCCGTCCTGGGCGCACGGCTACCCGATGTCCGAGGACAACCTGATGCGGATCATGAACGAGGTCAGCCACCTCGGCGCCCGCACGGATGCCTACAACGTCTTCGCACTGGACGACCCGGAACTCGCGAAGTACCCGATTGCGTACCTGACCGAGGCCGGCTGGTGGACGCTGACCGAGAGCGAGGTGGCGGCGTTCCGAGCCTACTTGCTCAAGGGCGGATTCGTGATCTTCGACGACTTCAAGCTGCCGGGCGAGTTCGGGTACGGTGGCGGCGGCTGGGACACGTTCGAGGACAACATGAAGCGCGTGTTTCCGTCCGCGCGGTTCATCGACCTCGAGCCCTCGCACCCGATCTTCCACTCGTTCTTCGAAATCGACTCGCTGCGCGACTTCCCGCAGGCCTACAACTCCGGGCCGCCGATCTTTCGCGGGCTCTACGAGGACAACGACCCCAGGAAGCGCCTGCTGATGGTGGTGAACTACAACACCGACATCTCGCAGTACTGGGAGTGGTCGGGACGCGGCCTGCGCCCCTTCGACGAGACCAACGAGGCCTACAAGCTGGGCGTCAACTACGTGATCTACGGCCTCACGCACTGAGTGCCGACCGCGGCGCATGGCCATTGGGCCGCGCGGGCATTTAGAATTGGTCGCATCGCTACCCCGTCTACAGCCATCCACCTGTCGGTGATCGTCCCGGCGTTCGACGAGGTCGACCGCATCGGCGCGAGCGTCTCGCGCATCCTCGCCTTTCTCGACACCCGTCCTTACGCGAGCGAACTGATCGTCGTGCTCGACGGAGGGCGGCCGGGTGCGGACGCCGAGGTCGCGCGTGCGGCCGGGGGGCGCGCCAACGTGATCGTGCTCGACAACGGCCGCAACCGCGGCAAGGGGTACTCGGTCCGCCGCGGGGTCCTGGCGTCGCACGGCCGCTACGTGCTCTTCGCGGACGCCGACCTGTCGCTGCCGATCGAGGACGCGGAGCGCTTCCTCGGGCGGCTCGAACGTGGCGCCGATCTCGCCATCGGCTCGCGTGTCATCGCGGGCGCTTCGGAGCGCGGCGAACAGCAGCGTCTTCGCCAGTCCCTCAGCCGCGTGTTCAACCTCCTGGTGCGCACCTTCGCGGTGCCGGACATCCGGGATACGCAGTGCGGCTTCAAGGCCTTCCGCGGCGACCTCGCACGTGCGCTGTTCGCGGTGCAGCGGATCGACGGCTTCGGGTTCGACGTCGAGGTGCTGCGCATCGCACAGCGCCGCGGCGCGCGCATCGAGGAGGTGCCGGTGACCTGCGAGTACCACCCGAGCAGTTCCGTCCGGAAGTTCCGGCACGGCACGACGATGCTCGCGGACGTCGTGCGCATTGCGTGGCACGACAGGCGGGGTCGCTACGATGCCCGCTAGCCGGCACGCGGCGCTCGCGGCTGGCGCGGCGATCCTGCTGCTGGTGTTCATGGTCGCCCTGTCGCCGGACTTCGGCTTCACGTGGGACGAACGGTTCCAGCAGCACTACGGCGAGCAGATCTGGGAGTACCTGCACGGGCGGCTTCCGCGCGCGACCTTCGACACCGACGAAGGGAACCAGTATCTCTACGGCGGGCTCGTCGACATCGCCGCCGTGGCCGTCCAGCACGCGGTCCGCGCGGACGCCTACGTCGTGCGTCATGCGGTCAACGCCGTGTTCGGATGGGCGGGCATCGTGTTCGCGGGGTTGATGGCGGGGCACGCGTTCGGCCGGCGCGCAGGCTGGCTCGCGGGCGCGCTGCTCGCGGCCATGCCGCGTTACTTCGGCGACGCGATGAACAATCCGAAGGACGTGCCCTTCGCGGGGATGGCGATGGCCGTCCTCGCGCTGACGCTCACGGTCGAGTGGCCGCGCGTGCGCCTGTCCGCGGCCCGGCTCGCGCTGCTCACCCTCGCCGTCGCGGGCGGCCTGAACATCCGGCCGCTGGGCCTCGCGCTCCTGCTGTACGCCGTCGGCGTGCTCGGGCTCGGGGCGATCGTCGAGGCGTTGCGGGCCAGCGATGCCGCCCGGTGGCGCCGCCTCGCACTCGTGACCGCGCAGCTGGCGGCGGTGAGCGCGGTCGCGATCCCGGCGGGTACGATCTTCTGGCCCTATGCGCAGGGGCAGCCCTTCCTGCGACCGGTGCTGGCGTTCCTGAAGACGACGCAGCTCGATTGGGCGTCGGGCTTCGACGTGCTGTACGACGGGCAGGACTTCGGCGCGGGTTCGCTGCCGTGGCACTACGTGCCGGTGTGGCTCGGCATGATCCTGCCCCCGGTCGTGATCGGCGGGCTGGCCATGTCGTGGCTCGTGGTGCGGCGCGGTGCACGGCAGGCGGTGGCCTGGGCAGGCCTGCTCGCGTTCGCAGCCGCACCGGTCGTGGCCGCCATCGTGCGGCACGCGACCATCTACGACGGCATCCGGCATCTGCTGTTCGTCGTCCCGCCGCTCGTCGTGCTCGCGGGCGCCGGGTGGAGCGCGCTGATGGACACACGTGCCCGCGCCGTTGCCGGCGTGCTGCTCGTGGCCGTGTTCGCGGAGCCGCTGTGGTTCCAGGCGCGGAACCACCCGAACCAGATCGTGTACTTCAGCCCGCTGATGGGAGGCCCCAGGGCCGCGTTCGCGCGGTACGACATGGACTACTGGGGCAACAGCATGCTGCAGGCCGTCGAATGGGCAGACCGCGTGGCGCGGGCCTCGGGCCAGGCGGTCGTGATCTCCGGCAACCCGATCCAGGCGGTGGACGCGAATGCCGCGCGGTTCAGGACGCTGCAGGTCGTCCCGCGTGCGAGCCGTGAGTACGCGCTCGACATCCGCCTGATGCGGGGCCCCGCTCAGTCGCTGCGGGAGTTCGCGGCGCGCCCCGATCTGCTCCACGTGGTTCGTACCGCCGACGGCACGCCGCTCGCCGTGGTGATCCCGGGGCCGGCGTTCCTGAGCGTGTCCGATCACCTGAAGCTCGACACGCCGTGAGTGGATGGCATGCGCGGGTGCGGCGCCCGCTCGCGTCAGTGTGCGCTGGTGCGGCGCCGCGCCCGCTCGCCTCGACGTCAGCCGGGTCGAACCCCCGCGTCGAGCGGCGATCTGCGCGTGTTCGTCCCGGCGAGCGTCAGTCGATCCGGTTCTTCGGTGAGGGACCGAACGACGCCCATGTGACGACCGGTGTCTGCTCCACTCCCGGCTTCGACCAGTCGCACACCCCGCCCGGGAAGATCTGCTGCAGGCGCGCGCTCTCGTCGGCGGTGAACGGCACACCGTAGTCCTGCGGGTCGACCGGCTTCAGGCGGCACTTCAGCACGTCGGCCGCCAGCGGCCCTCCCGCCTGGAACCGCGGGTTCGCGTAGACCGGGTAGAGCTCGCTGCAGCGCGACTCGGGCCGGCTCGTGAACGGCAGCGATTCTGCGATGAAGACCGGCAACGCCCGTTCGTAACAGCCATCCACCGCCGCGGCCGGCCTGGCGCGCAGCACCCGTTCGATCTGCGGCGCGTCGCTGGTGTCGGTGGCGTACGTGTCCATCCAGCGGTCGAGGAGATCGCGCGCTGCGTTGCCGTGGACGCTGCGCCACATCACCATGTTCGTCGCCTGCGGGCCGACGGCCTTGCGCAGGCGTTCACGCACCGCGAAGTGGAACCAGCCGTAGTGGTAGCTGCCGGCCTCGTTCGACGTGGCGTTGTCCACGATCGGGATCGACCGGAGGCCGCCGTTCGCGCCGAGCGCGAGTCCGGACTGGTAGGCCCGGCGTATCGCGACGGGGTCGCCCGTCGTGCGCCCCGCGATGAAGTTGGCGTCGTGGTCGTACCCGCCGATCCGTTCGTTGAGGTCGAGGAACTGGCGAACCGTGATCTGGCCCGCCTGCAGCGCGAGCAGGCCGTACTGCACCCCCGTGTTGTCGTACGGCCGCCGGGCCGCGCCGGTGGTCGGGTCCACGCCGTAGATCGTCCGTGCGGCATCGAAGACGGTGGGCCGGAGTCCCGCGGGGTTCTTCACCGGGTGATACCGCAGCCCCTCCGGCACGGCGCCGTTCCAGCGGGCCGACTGGTAGCCGGGGATGTCCTCTCGTCCCGGAACCGGGTCGGTGCGCTGGGCCTGGTTGGCGGCGTCAATGAACGCCTTCATCCCGTGATAGCCGCTGATGGCCACCTTCTGCGTGTCCGTGAACGCGGCCGGGTCGACCGCCGTGAAGTAGTGCGCCAGCAGGCGCGCATCGAGCCCCGACAGCGCGATCGAGAGCGCGTCGGGGAACGTCGCACCGATCTCGACGCCGTCGAGCAGGCCCGGGAACGCATCCGCGATCTGCAGGCTCGTATACGCGCCGCCGGACCTGCCCGTGCTGATGGTGTAGGTGGGCGCGCCGAAGGTCTCGACGAAGTGTTCCTTCCCCATCATCGTCGTCTCACCGGCGAGGAAGGCATTGCAGCTGTTGGTCGGGTGGTTGAGCGTGTTGGTGAAGATCGCGTAGCCCTGTCCGAGCCGCTCGACGTCGAAGATGTTGACGCCCTGCGCCGCACCCTGCACGTACCACCCCGAGGGGCACCCCGTCCCGTGCACCGCGATCAGCCGCCGATTCCAGCCCCGGGGCGGCGTGAAGGGCGTGGGCGGCGGGTCCACGGTGGGATCGTGCAGCACGATGTTCTGGTAGATCCCGCGGTTCATCGTGCCGGTTTCCACGCGCAGGACGAAGTTCACGGTGGCACCGGTGCTCGTCGTGGTGGTCGCGACGTCCTCGGGCAGCGCTGTCGTCCTTGGCAGCGGCTTGAACGGGTGGTCGCGGTCGCCTCCGTGCGTCGAGCGATACACGTACTGGACGACGGTCCTCGCCGAACAGTTGCCGTCGAGCGGCGCCCCGAGACGGGAGCCGTCCGGGAGCTTGAAGGCGTCGGTCTGGCAGAAGAACGGCTGGACCCAGGGCCCGGAGATGACCGGGCCGGTGATGGGGTAGTTCGTCACGTCGAGGGCAACCGTCGACGTGCCGTCGGTCACGCCGACGCTGCTCGTGCCGAGCGGCAGGCCCGTGAGCACGGCCATCAGCGTGCCCTGGTCCGTCGCGCGGAACTGGTCCGTGACGTCGCGCCCGCCGGCGGTGACCTGGATGGCGGACGCCTTCGTGCCGGTCGGCAGCGTCACCTCCAGCAGGACATCCCCGCCGGTGACGAGGGCCGGATCGGTGGATACGGCGCGGATGCCGAGCACATGCGGCACGAGCCGCTGGACCTGCGCTTCCGGATGACCGGGTCTCTGCCGTTCCACCAGCAGGAAGATCGCCAGGGCGACGCCGACGCCGGCAAGCGTTCTGCGCATGGTCCGCCATTCTGTATCGGATCCGGGCCCGGCGGCATGTATCGATCGGGGTATGGTCGAGCGCGGCTGCCGCCGGTCAGCGCCGGACCCGGTACAGGACCGCCGTTCCGAACGAGGCCACCTGCTCGAGCGCCGGGTGTCGAGCCGCGGCCTCCGCAACCTCGGCCGGCACCTGCGACCGGTGCAGGAAGAGATGCGTGACGCCGAGTGTGCGGATCCGCTCGAAGGCGCGATCGTCCGGGAAGCCGCGCAGCTGCTCGAGGTTGTCGTAGTAGCTCTGCGGCTGGAAGCCGCTGTAGCCGTTCACCAGCGGCTGCCAGTGGCGCGTGGAGTTGAGCATGTAGTGCGCGTTGAACTGCACGCTGCGCGAGTCGAAGAACGGCAGTTCGAGCACGACCGTCCCGGGCGTGCGGGGCACCGCGGCGTAGATGTCGGGCACCGGATCGACCGACACCAGGCCGAGCGGGGCCGACACCGACTCGAACGCCGCGAGCACGACCAGCAGCGGCGCGGCGATCCTCCACCGCGAGGCGGATATCGAGCGGCGTAGGACCACGACACCGAACCCGGCGAGGATGGCCGTCGCGCAGGTCAGCAGGTACCCGAATCGTGCGGTGGCCCTGATGCCCTGGAGCAGCGGGACGCTCCGGTAGAGGAGGGCGTAGCCGGGGAGCGCGGGGCCGAACGACAGCGCCACGCCGAGCGCCCCGAACGCGAGGCAGGCGCGGGCCCGGCGATCGCGCATGGCGGTGCCGGACGCGATCGCCACGATGCTCAGCGCGGCTCCGAGGACACCCGGGAAGAGCGCGGTGCTCCCGTAGAAGCGTCCGCTCCACCACTGGTGCACGCGCGCTGGCGTGAGCAGGTAGGCAGGCCACTGCGCGGCGTACTGCGCCGCGCTGTCGAGCGTGCGGACAAGGCCCGACTCACGGCTCACCATCCAGTAGGGCCACAGCATCGGCGCGAGCACGACGAGCACCGCGCTGCCGGCCAGCAGCAGCGCCCGCAGCGTGACGAGCGGGCGGCGCCGGATCTCGGCGAGCCGTGCCAGCGTGGAGGCGACGAGCGCCGCCGCGGTAATCGCGAGCAGGTAGATCGAGGTCGACGCCTGGAGCACGAAGCAGGCCGCGAGCCGCAGCGCGTGCCTCGTGGTGGGCGCCTCGAGCACACGATCGAAGGCAAAGAGGACGAGCGGCAGGAACTCGACGTGCTGGGCCTGCAGGTGCGGGATGCGCGACAGCGTGTGCGCATTGAAGGCGAAGAGCAGGCCGGCCACCAGCCCCGCCACCCAGTCGCCGGTCCACCGCTGCATCACCAGCGTCATCGCCCACCCGCTGAGGGTGAAGCCCGCGAGCAGCAGCAGGTTCGACGTCAGCACGGGAGAGACCCCGAGCCACAGCAGAGGTGCGCCGAGCAGCGACGGCACGAGCAGTGGCTCGGAGTACGCGAGCGTATACCGCTCCGGGTGGAAGATGTTCGCGTCGAACAGGTGCAGCGGGTCGAGCACCGACTGTCGCGCCACCCACGAGACGATCCACGTGTTGAGGATCGCGTCGCGGTTGTCGAAGCGCGTGAGGTGGGCCGGATCGGTGGCGAGCGGCCATGTGTGGATCACGGCAAGCGCGCCGAACAGGGCGAGCGCCCACGCGCGTGGTGCGCGCGACGGCGTCCAGCCCGTGGACCATGCGAAGAGGGGCAGCAGCGCCACCGCGCAGGCGAGCAGCGCACGCGTGCCGAGCACGAGCGCGTACGCAGTGATCACGCGCCAGCGGGGCGTCCGGTCCTGCGTGAGCGCCCAGGCGGGTATTGGTGCGGGCGAGGCGCCCTCGCGTGCCCACGACCAGTGGAGTTCGAGCGCGCCACCGCCCTGCGTGTACTCGAGCAGCACCTGATGGCTGCCTGCATCGAGCGCCATCGTCGCCTGCCGTGCCTCGAGCCCGTGGCGTCCGCCGTTGTCGACCAGGCGCACACCGTCCACGGTCAGCGCCGCGCCATCGTCGGAGGCAAGGCCGAAGGTGTAGCGACCGGCGCGGGGGATCGTGAGGGAGCCGTACCAGCGTGCACTGAAGACGTCAGGCATCAGGCCCTGCCAGCGGTGGTGCAGCGCGGCCGTGGAGGGAACCGTGTCGACGGTGGTGAATGCGGGCTCGCCCTCCGGGCGCTCCGCGTCGAAGTACTCCGCGCGCAGTCCCCCGGCGGGTGCCAGCGCTGCTCGTGCGGCGGCGAGGCCGGCTGCCAGCAGCAGCGCGACGAGGATGATGCGGCTGAGGATGCGGGAGATAAGGCCGTATGTTAGCCGATGCGGCGCGGGTGCCCGGCCGCAAGTCCGGCGATGCGCCGCCGTGCGTGCGATGGGTCGCCGTGCGTGCGGCCGGGCTGGGCACCGCCCGCGGTCGCGCGGCGTCCGATTCAGTAGTGGCAGCGGACAGCGGTTCGCCGCACGATCGGGCCGCGACGCCGCACGCCACGCGCGGAGCCCACTCAAGCCGCGACGGGGGGACCCGCGCAGTACCAGATCGGACCCACGCGTCAAGGACGCGGCTTAGACGTCATCCTGACGAGGGGGGTTCCGATTTTCGACGCGACAGGTTAGTCTTTCGGTACCCCGGCGGTACGACGCCGTCTCGTGGCGGGCCGGGGCCCAGCAGACATCACAGTCACGCACGTTCATGTGGCCGGGCAACGCGCCTGCCGGCCGGTGGTGTGCCGGTGTGCCGGCGCGGGCGGAGGTCCGGGCGGGACGATGGTGGTTGCGAGCGGTCGGGCGGAGGGTCGTGGCGAGGAGTCGAGGCCCTGTCGGCGATCCGGCGGCGCCGGTAAGCCGGTAATCGTGCGGTTTTTCGCGAGAACTTGACGCTTACGTGAAACTTTTCACAAAATAGTAGTCGCGCGTGGTTGCCAAACACTGTAAGCTCCCTGAGGCTCGTTCGGCCGCGTGTTCCCTCGCGTCTCCGCGGAGCCTCGGGCGCGCCTTGCCCCATACGGACTGATGTCGCAGATCTTTAAGAAAAGCGCTAATGCCATCTCCCGCGTCAGCATCCTCGGCGGCGGCCTGCTTGCGGCCCTGCTGCTGGGACTCGTGATGGAGCTGGGCAACTCGCCCTGGGTGACCAACCAGAACGTCGCCCGCGAGCAGCCCGTCCAGTTCAGTCACGAGCGCCACGTGGCCGGTAACGGCATCGATTGCCGCTACTGCCACACGGCGGTCGAGGACTCCGGCTTTGCCGGCATCCCGCCGACGAAGACCTGCATGAACTGCCATTCGCAGATCTTCAATCAGAGTCCCTTCCTCGAGCCGGTGCGGGCGAGTTTCAACACCAACACGCCGATCCGGTGGACCCGGGTGCACGACCTGCCGGACTTCGTCTACTTCAATCACAGCATCCACGTGAACAAGGGCGTGGGCTGCACGACCTGCCACGGACGGGTCGACCGCATGCCGCTCATGTGGCAGGCGAGCTCGCTGCAGATGCAGTGGTGCCTCGACTGCCATCGCAATCCCGAGCGTTACGTGCGGCCGCGCGAAGCGGTGTTCCGGGTGGACTACGAGCCGCCGTCCGACCAGCTGGAGCTGGGCAAGCGTCTCGTCGCCGAATATCAGATTCAGAAGCTCACGAGCTGCTCGACGTGTCACCGATGAAGACCGGAAAAGCCTTCTGGCGGACGCTGGACGAGCTCGCGGACGACCCGTCGTTCGTCGAGCGCCTCCATAACGAATTCCCCTCGCAGGTCGAGGCCATCACCGATCCGACGAGCCGCCGGACGTTCATGAAACTCATGGGCGCGTCGCTGGCTCTCGCCGGCGTCACGGCCTGCACCAAGCAGCCCGACGAGCACATCGTCCCGTACGTGCGGCAGCCCGAGGAGATTGTCCCGGGCAAGCCGCTGTTCTTCGCGACGGCGATGACGCTCGGCGGCGTGGCGACGGGCCTCCTCGTCGAGAGCCATGAAGGGCGCCCGACGAAGATCGAGGGCAACCCGCAGCACCCCGACAGCCTCGGGGCCGCGGACGTCTTCGCCCAGGCCGCGATCCTGAACCTCTACGACCCGGATCGTGCCAAGACACTGACCGACACCGGCGAGGTCACCTCCTGGTCGGCGTTCATCGTCGCGATGAAGGCGGCGCTCGCCGCGCAGCAGCCGCTCCAGGGAGCGGGCATACGGGTCCTCACCGAGTCGGTGAGCTCGCCGACACTCGGCGCCCAGATCCAGGACTTCCTCTCCCGCTTCCCGTCCGCCAAGTGGCACCAGTGGGAGCCCACGGGCCGTAACAATGCGCGCGTCGGCACGAAGCTCGCCTTCGGCGAGGTCGTCGAGCCGCAGTACCAGATCGACAAGGCCGACGTCATTCTGGCCCTCGACGCCGACTTCCTGTCGTGCGGCGCGGCAAGCCTGCGACATGCGCGCCAGTTCGCGTCGCGCCGCCGGCCGGAACAGGCCGACCGCATGAACCGCCTCTACGCGGTCGAGACGATGCCGACCTCCACCGGCTCCCGTGCCGATCACCGCCTGGCGCTCAAGCCGAGCCAGGTCGTGGCGTTCGCGCGTGCGGTCGCTGCCGGTGTCGGCGTCGGATCCGCGGCCGCGCCCGCGGGCGACCTCCAGAAGTGGGTGGCCGCGATCGCCAAGGATCTGCAGGCGCACAAGGGCACGAGCCTGGTCATCGCGGGCGACAGCCAGCCGCCGGCCGTGCACGCTCTGGCGCATGCCATGAACCAGACGCTGGGCAACGTCGGCCAGACGGTGATCTACACGGTGTCTCCCGAGGTCGAGCCGGTCGATCAGCTGGCGTCGATGCGGGAACTCGTGGACGACATGAACGGCGGCCGCGTCGATCTGCTGGTGATCCTCGGCGGCAACCCGGTCTACACCGCGCCGGCCGACCTCGCCTTCGGGACGGCGATGGAGAAGGTCCAGACCCGCGTGCACCTGAGCGAGTTCGTGGACGAAACCTCGGAGCTGTGCCACTGGCAGATCCCGCAGGCGCACTTCCTCGAGTCGTGGGGCGACACCCGGGCTGTCGACGGGACGGCCAGCATTGTCCAGCCGCTCATCGCACCGCTCTACGGCGGCCGCTCGGCGCACGAGGTGCTCGCGGTGTTCAGCGACAAGCCGGAGCAGTCGGCGTACGACCTGGTGCGCACCTACTGGTCCGCGCAGCCGGCGGCGGGCGGCGAGTTCGACACCGCCTGGCGGCGGTGGCTGCACGACGGCATCATCCCCGGCACCGCGTTCGAGCCGAAGACCGTGACGCTGGCCGAGGGCGCGGCCGCCGCGCCGTCCGAGGCCGCCGGCACCGGGCTGGAGGTGTCGTTCCGGCCGGATCCCGCGGTCTACGACGGACGCTTCGCGAACAACGCGTGGCTGCAGGAGCTCCCGAAGCCGATCACCCGGCTGGTGTGGGACAACGCGGTGATTGCCAGCCCGCGGACCGCGGAGGCCCTGAAGGCGGGCAACACGGTCAACGACCGCGGCGGCGAGCACGGCACGATCGACAGCGACGTCGTGCAGGTGACCTTCAAGGGCCGTTCGGTGCGCGGCCCGATCTTCGCGGTGCCTGGCCATCCCGACGACTGTGTCACCGTGCACCTCGGATACGGGCGCAGCCGCGCGGGGCACATCGGCAACGGCCCCGGGTTCAACGCCTACGCCATCCGCACGGCCGACGCGCTGTGGTCGGGTGCCGGCGCGGAGGTCGCGCCGACCGGTGACAGCTATCCGCTCGCGTGCACCCAGTACCACCACCTGATGGAAGGCCGCGGGCTGGTGCGTGCCGTCACGCGCGACGAGTACGTGCACGACCCGAAGGTCGTCCATGAGGGGTTCGAGGCGCCGCCCCGCACCATCACGCTGTATCCCGACTTCAAGTACGAGGGCTACAAGTGGGGCATGGCGATCGACGTCAACGCCTGCATCGGCTGCAACGCCTGCGTCGTCGCCTGCCACGCGGAGAACAACATCGCCGTGGTCGGGAAGGACCAGGTCCTGCGCGGCCGCGAGATGCACTGGCTGCGCGTCGACGCCTACTTCGCCGGCGAGATGGACACGCCGGGCGGCATGGAAACCTACTTCCAGCCGGTGCCGTGCATGCAGTGCGAGAACGCGCCCTGCGAGGTGGTCTGCCCGGTCGGGGCGACGGTGCACAGCCATGAAGGCCTGAACGACATGGTCTACAACCGCTGTGTCGGCACCCGCTACTGCTCGAACAACTGCCCGTACAAGGTGCGTCGCTTCAACTACCACCTCTACTCGGACTGGGACACGGCCAGCTACAAGCTGGGACGCAATCCCGACGTCACCGTGCGCAGCCGCGGCGTGATGGAGAAGTGCACCTACTGCGTGCAGCGCATCAACTCCGCGAAGATCGAGTCGGAGAAGGCGAACCGCCGGATTGCGGACGGCGAGATCAGGACCGCGTGCCAGCAGACCTGCCCGAGCGACGCGATCATCTTCGGCGACCTGAACGACCCGAACAGCCGCGTCGCGCGGCTGCAGGCCGAGGAGCGCAACTACTCGCTCCTGGCCGAACTCAACACGCGGCCGCGCACGACCTACCTGGCGGCCGTTCGGAACGTGAATCCGGAACTGAGCGCGTAGGATGGCACAGAGCACCCAGTCACACGCAGAACTGGAGCGGATCACGGGCGCGCCCGTGGTGATCACGCCGGGGCACACCTTCGGCTCGGTCACCGACAAGATCAGCTCCATCGTCCTCACGAACAAGACGCCGCTCGGCTGGTACCTCGGCCTGCTGACGGCTGCCGGCGGCGCCGGACTGCTGCTGCTCTCGCTCGCCTACCTGGTGACGAGCGGCATCGGCATCTGGGGCAACAACATCCCGGTCGGCTGGGCGTTCGACATCACCAACTTCGTGTGGTGGATCGGCATCGGCCACGCGGGCACGCTGATCTCGGCGATCCTGCTGCTGCTCAAGCAGACCTGGCGCACCTCGATCAACCGGTTCGCCGAGGCGATGACGCTCTTCGCCGTCGCCTGTGCGGGCATCTTCCCGCTGTTCCACACCGGCCGCCCGTGGCTGGCCTACTGGCTGTTCCCGATCCCGAACTCGATGGCGGTGTGGCCGCAGTTCCGCAGCCCGCTCATCTGGGACGTGTTCGCCGTCTCCACCTACGCGACGGTGTCGGCGCTGTTCTGGTTCGTCGGCCTGGTGCCCGACCTCGCGACCCTGCGCGACCGCAGCACGTCGAAGGTCGGCCAGCGCATCTACGGCATGCTCGCGCTGGGCTGGCGCGGGTCCGCGCGGCACTGGCACCGCTACGAGACGGCCTACCTGCTGCTCGCAGGCCTCTCGACGCCGCTGGTCGTCTCGGTGCACTCGGTGGTCAGCTTCGACTTCGCGGTGTCGATCCTGCCCGGCTGGCACACGACGATCTTCCCGCCCTACTTCGTCGCGGGCGCGATCTACTCCGGCTTCGCGATGGTGCTGACGCTGGCCATCCCGATCCGGGCGGTCTACGGGCTCGAGGACTTCATCACCATGCGCCACCTGCAGAACATGGCGAAGGTGATGCTGGTGACGGGGCTGATCGTCGCCTACGGGTACGCGGTGGAGGCGTTCATCGCGTGGTACGGCGGCAACCAGTACGAAGGGTTCATGATGATGAACCGCCTGACGGGCCCCTACTGGCCGCAGTACTGGGCGCTCATCTTCTGCAACGTGATCGCGCCGCAGGTGCTCTGGTTCAAGAGCGTGCGCATGAACGTGCCGATCCTCTTCGTGCTGTCGCTGGTGGTGAACATCGGCATGTGGCTCGAGCGCTTCGTCATCATCGTGCTCAGCCTGCACCGCGACTTCATGCCGTCGGCCTGGGGCATGTTCAAGCCGACGTTCTGGGACTGGTCGACCTACATCGGCACCATTGGGCTGTTCCTGACGCTGTTCTTCCTGTTCATCCGCCTGCTCCCGATGATTTCCATCTTCGAGATGCGGACGATTGTTCCGGAAGCCAAGGTCAACGCCGAAGGACACGGGCACTGAGATGAGCGCCACGAGCACGTCGCCTGCCATTCACGGCCTGATGGCCGAGTTCGAGACGGCTACCGATCTGGTGAACGCCTGCAACCGCTCGCGGGAGGCCGGCTACACCGACATGGATGCATACTCCCCGATTCCGATCGAGGAACTGCACCACGCCATCGGCTTCCCGCACACCAAGCTGCCGCTGATGGTGCTCATCGGCGGGCTGCTCGGCGGGGCCGGCGGCTTCTCGCTGGAGTACTGGGTGTCGGCGGTGGCCTACCCGCTGAACATCGGCGGCAAGCCGCTGGTCAGCTGGCCGATGTTCATTCCGGTCACCTTCGAGTGCACGATCCTCGGGGCCGCGCTGACCGCGGTGTTCGGCATGTTCGCGCTGAACAACCTGCCGCAGCCCTACCACCCGGTGTTCAACGTGCCGCGGTTCGCCATGGCGAGCCGGAACCGCTTTTTCCTGTGCATCGAGGCGACTGACCGCAAGTTCGACCTCGGGAGCACCCGGGCGTTCCTCGAGACGCTCGGCGCGCGAGAGGTGACCACCGTTGCGGAGTAGGGTGCCGATGGTGCAGCAGATTTCCCGTAGCCGGGCCGGCCGCCTGCTGGGCGCGTCGTTCCTGGCGCTGACGCTCGCCGCGTGCCGGCAGGACATGCACGACCAGCCCAAGTACGGCCCGCTGCAGGAGACCGAGTTCTTCGGCGACGGCCAGGCGTCGCGGCCCCTGATCGCCAACACCGTGGCGCGCGGGCAGCTGAACGAGGACACGCTGCTCATGACGGGGCAGGAGGGCGGCGCCGACGCGACGGTGTTCCCCTACCAGGTCACCGACGCCGTGATGGATCGGGGCCACGAGCGGTTCGACGTGTTCTGCTCGCCCTGCCATGGACGCACCGGGACGGGCGACGGGATGATCGTGCGCCGCGGGTACCGCCGCCCGCCGATGCTCGGCGAGCAGCGGCTGATCGACGCGCCGGTCGGGCACCTCTTCGACGTGATCACGAACGGCTTCGGCGCCATGCCGGACTACGCCGAACAGATTCCGGTCCGCGATCGCTGGGCCATCGTGGCCTACGTCCGCGCCCTGCAGCTCAGCTCGCACGCCTCGGTGGAGGACGTGCCGGCCGCCGAACGCGGCAAGCTTGACGAGAACCGCACGAACGGGGCCGCTGCCGCGCAGGCCCCGCAGACCGAGAGGCACTAGCGACCATGGTTCTGAGGGAAACCGCCGATCAGATCTTCCCGGAGCTTGCCGGGCGCCAGCGCACCTTCCTGCTGGCCGGCGCCGTCGGGCTGGTGCTGTCAGGCGTCGGCTACGCGACCAACCCGGCGCAGTTCTTCACCTCGTACCTCATGGCCTACATGCTGGTGCTGGGGCTCTCGCTGGGCGCGCTCGCCTTCACGATGATCCACCAGCTCTCGGGCGGCGCCTGGGGCGTGGTGGCCCGGCAGTCGCTCGGTGCGGCAACCCGCGTGCTGCCGTACCTGACCATCCTCTTCGTGCCCGTCGTGCTCGGCATGCACCATCTCTACGAGTGGACGCACGAGGACGTGGTGGCCAACGACCCCATCCTCCAGCACAAGGCGGCGTGGCTCAACCAGACCTTCTGGATCGCCCGCGCGGCCATCTACTTCGCCGTGTGGAACGGCCTGGCCTTCCTCCTGAACAAGTGGTCGAAGGAACAGGACGAGACGGGCGACCGGTCGATTCCGCTGCGCATGCAGCGCCTGAGCGGCGGCGGCTTGCTGCTCTTCGCCCTCACGATGACGCTCGCCTCGTTCGACTGGATGATGTCGCGCGACCCGCACTGGTTCTCGACCATCTACGGCGCGCTGGTCATGGGCGGCCAGGGGCTCAGCACCCTCGCGTTCCAGATCATCATCCTGGTCTACCTCTCGAAGCGGAAGCCGATGAGCGAGGCGCTGACCACGACCTACCTGCACGACCTCGCGAACCTGATGTTCGCGCTGACCGTGGTGTGGGCGTACTTCTCCTTCTCGCAGTACCTGATCATCTGGTCGGGCAACCTCCCCGAGGAGATCGAGTGGTACCTGCACCGCATGCACGGCGGCTGGCAGGCCATCGGGATCGCGCTCACCATCGTGCACTTCGCGGCGCCGTTCTTCCTGCTGCTGATGCGCGGCATCAAGCGGAACCCGGCGCTCGTCACCAAGGTCGCGATGTGGCTGATCTTCGCCCGGCTGCTCGACCTGTTCTGGCTGATCGCGCCCGAGACGCACCACGAGGGCCTCGTCATCAGCTGGATGGACCTCGTCACCCCGGCCGCGCTGCTCGCGCTGTGGGTCGGGCTCTACCTGCAGCAGCTGCGCACGCGCGCCCTGCTGCCGATCCATGACCCGCAGTTCCAGGAGGCGCTCGGGCCGGTGTTCGCCGGCGAGAGGCCGAGCACGGCGCACTAAGCCATGGCGCACAACCATTCCCATTCCGAACACGCCGCCCCGACCGGCACGACCGAGCCGGATGTCGTCAACATCCGTACGGTCGTCAACTTCGCCATCGGCCTCACGGTGGTCACTGTCATCGCGCACCTCGCGATGCTGCTGATGTTCCGCGTGATGGCCAACGCCCGCGAGGCGGAGAACCCGCCGCGCATGTTCCCGCTCAAGGCCATCGCCACCGAGCCGCAGTTCCCGGGCGATCCCAGCGGGGACCAGCCGCCCGAGCCGCGGCTGCAGACCAGCCCGAAGCAGGACCTGATCGACCTTCGCAAGGGCGAGGACGTCATCCTCAACGGCTACAGCTGGGTCGATCGCAACAACAACGTGGTGCGGATCCCGATTGCCGAGGCCAAGAAGCTCACCCTGCAGCGGGGACTGCCCGCGCGACAGGCGGGCGAGCCCGCGGCGGCCGTCACGCCGGCCACACAGGAACAAGGTAAGGACACGCGCAAGTGACACGGACATTCACGGCGGCGGCGCTCGTTCTGGCCGCCACCTTCGTTGCGGCCGCACCGGCCACGGCGCAGATGACCGGGGCGCCCACGCCCGGCTACCTCACGGCCCCGGGTGTCGCCGCGCAGACGATGCCCCAGGCGCTCCGGGAGATCGGGTTCGATCAACGCATCGACCAGCAGCTCCCGCTCGACGCGACCTTCCGCGACGAGGAAGGCCGGACGGTGACGCTCGGCAGCTTCTACGGCGAGCGTCCCGTGGTGCTCGGCTTCGTGTACTACGAGTGCCCGATGCTGTGCACGCAGGTCCTGAGCGCGATCACGTCCACGGTGAACACGCTGACGCTGAACGCCGGGCAGGACTTCGACCTCGTGCTCATCAGCTTCGACCCGCGCGAGACGCCGGCGCAGGCCGCGGCGAAGAAGGCGGAATACCTGGCGCGTTACCGGCGCCCCGGAGCCGAGCGGGGCTGGCACTTCCTCACGGGTGACGAGGCCGAGATCAAGCGGGTCACCGCCGCCGCCGGCTACCGGTACACGTGGGACGAGGCGACGCAGCAGTTCGCGCACCCGACCGGCATCATCGTGACGACGACCGACGGCCGCCTCGCGCGCTACCTGTTCGGCATCGAGTACGGGCCGCGCGACCTGAAGTTCGCGCTCGTGGAGGCCTCCGAGGGGCGGGTCGGCTCGGTCGTCGACTCGCTGCTGCTCTACTGCTACCACTACGACCCCATGACGGGGCGGTACGGCGTCTACGTCATGCGCGCGCTCCGCCTCGCGGGCGTGGCGACCGTACTGTTGATCGGAACGTTCATTGTGGTGATGGTCCGGCGCGAGAAGTCCCAGACGCCGGCTCACTGACCCTTCAGCCTAGGCCCTTATCTATGCGGTCCGGAACCGAACTGTTTCCCGAAGTCGCCTCCACGATGGCCTCGCGCGTGGACGCGCTGTACCTCTTCCTCGTCGGCCTGACGGCGTTCTTCACGATTCTGATCTTCGCGCTCTTCATCGCCTTCATGGTGAAGTACAAGCGCAAGGATCCGAACAGCATTGGCGCGCGCATCCACGGCGGCATGATCCTCGAGGTGACCTGGTCGGTCATCCCGCTGATCATCGTCATGGGCATCTTCGTCTGGTCGGCCCAGATCTTCTTCGCCTTCACGCAGCCGCCCAAGGAGACGATGAACATCTACGCCACCGGCAAGCAGTGGATGTGGAAGTTCCAGCACATGGACGGCCAGCGCGAGATCAACACGCTGCACGTGCCGGTGAACCGGCCCATCAAGCTGATCATGACGTCCGAGGACGTCCTCCACGACATCTTCGTCCCGGCCTTCCGCACGAAGGCCGACGTCATCCCGGGCCGCTACACCCACATGTGGTTCGAGGCGACGAAGGCGGGCACCTATCACCTGTTCTGCGCCGAGTACTGCGGGACGAAGCACTCCGGCATGATCGGCGAAGTGATCGTGATGGAGCAGGACGACTACCAGGCCTGGCTGAGCGGCAGCGTCCAGGAGGGCTCGCTCGCGTCGGCCGGGAGCAAGCTGTTCCAGGACCTCGCCTGCAACACCTGCCATCGTCCCGACGCGCAGGGCCGCGGTCCGGTGCTCAACAACCTGTTCGGCAAGACGGTCACCCTGCAGAGCGGCCAGACCGTCGTGGTCGACGAAGCGTACATCCGCGAGTCGATCCTGATGCCGAGCGCGAAGGTCACCGCCGGCTTCCAGCCGACGATGCCGACGTTCCAGGGCCTGGTGAACGAGGAAGGCGTGCTGGAACTCATCGAGTACGTGAAGTCGCTGACCGGCACGGCGCCGATGCAGTCGGTCCGGCCCGCGACCGGCCCGGCTCCGAACGAGAACACGCCGGCCCAGACGCCGCCCACTCGAAACTAGCGCAGGAAGAGCCAGAACATGTCCAGCAGTACGGCCGCCATGCCGACCATCAACTACCTGAACACCTCCACCACGATCAAGTCGTGGCTGCTGACGCGTGACCACAAGCGCATCGCGCTGCTCTACCTTGCCGCGGTCACCTTCTTCTTCGCAATCGGCGGCGGGTTCGCGGCGCTGATCCGCCTGGAACTCGCGACCCCCGCCGGCGACCTGCTGACCGACGAGAACTACAACAAAGTCTTCACGATGCACGGCGTGATGATGGTGTTCTTCTTCCTCATCCCCGTCGTGCCGGCCGTGCTCGGCAACTTCCTGCTCCCGCTGATGCTCGGGGCGAAGGACGTCGCGTTCCCGAAGCTGAACCTCCTCAGCTTCTACGTCTACTTCATCGGCTCGCTCTTCACGATGTACTCCATCGTCAGCGGCGGCCTCGACACCGGCTGGACGTTCTATACGCCGTTCAGCACGGTCGCCTCGACCTCGGCGGTCGTGCCCGCGGCGCTCGGCATCTTCATCAACGGGTTCTCGAGCATCCTCACCGGCCTGAACTTCATGGTGACGATCCACCGGATGCGCGCCCCCGGGCTGACGTGGTTCCGGCTCCCGCTCTTCGTGTGGGCCCACTACGCCACGAGCCTCATCCAGGTGCTCGGCACGCCGGTCATCGCGATCACGATCGTCCTGGTCGCCGCGGAACGCATCTTCGGCTTCGGCCTCTTCGACCCGCGCGTCGGCGGCGACCCGGTGCTCTTCCAGCACCTGTTCTGGTTCTACTCCCACCCGGCGGTCTACATCATGATCCTGCCGGCCATGGGCATCATCAGCGAGGTCATCGCCGGGTTCACGCGCAAGCAGGTCTTCGGCTACAGCTTCGTCGCGTTCTCGAGCCTCGGCATCGCCATCGTCGGCTTCCTGGTGTGGGGCCACCACATGTTCGTGGCCGGCCAGTCGGTCTACGCGGCGCTGGTGTTCTCGGTGCTCACCTTCCTCGTCGCCATCCCGTCGGCGGTGAAGGTGTTCAACTGGACGGCCACCATCTACAAGGGCTCCGTGTCGTGGGAAACCCCGATGATCTACGCGGCGGGCTTCATCGGCCTGTTCGCCATCGGCGGCCTCACGGGCCTCTTCCTCGCCGCCATCGGCCTCGACATCCACGTCACCGACACCTACTTCGTCGTCGCCCACTTCCACTACGTCATGGTGGGCGGCACCATCATGGGATACCTCGCGGGCATCCACTTCTGGTGGCCGAAGATCACCGGCCGGATGTACAACGAGTTCCTCGGCCGGGTCAGCGCGGTCATCGTCTTCGTCGGCTTCAACCTGACGTTCTTCCCGCAGTTCGTGGTCGGCTACCTCGGGATGCCCCGCCGCTACCACGCCTACCCGGAGGAGTTCCAGGTGCTGAACGTCCTGTCGTCCGCGGGCGCGTCCATCCTCGCGGTCGGCTTCATCCTTCCGCTCTTCTACCTGGCGGCCTCCCTGAAGAACGGCGCCATCGCCGGCAACAACCCGTGGGGCGTCGTCGGCCTGGAGTGGAACACCACGTCGCCGCCGCCGACCGAGAACTTCGAGACGGACCCGGTGGTCACCTGGGACGCGTACGAATATCCGACGACCGTGGAGGGTCACGTTGTCTAACGGAGCGGCAGTCGCCCACGATACGCATCATCACCACCCGGCGCTCGCGCACCACTTCGAGTCGCTGGACGCGCAGAAGGAGGCATCCCTCCTGGGGATGTGGCTCTTCCTCGTCACCGAAATCCTGTTCTTCGGCGGCGCGCTCGGAGCCTACCTGATCTACCGGCAGGCCTATCCGGACGCGTTCGCCTACGCGAGCAGCGAGATCGCGATCCTGCCCGGGGCGATCAACACCGCGGTGCTGATCTTCAGCAGCCTCACGATGGCGCTGGCCGTGCACGCCGCGCAGACCGGAGAGAACGGGAAAATCCAGGTCTTCATCGTCATCACGATGATCCTGGGTGCCGCCTTCCTCGGCATCAAGGCGTACGAGTACCACGAGAAGTTCGTCGAGGGGCACATCCCGGGCTTCGGCCTGCCGTTCCGGTTCGAGGAGCAGTACTACCGGCCGGCCCAGATTTTCTTCTCGCTCTACTTCGTGCTGACCGGCCTGCACGCGCTCCACATGATCATCGGTCTCGGGATCATGACGTGGATGCTCATCTGGACGCGCAAGGGCATCATCACGCAGGAGTACTACGCGCCGGTCGAGATCGCCGGCCTCTACTGGCACTTCGTCGACATCGTCTGGATTTTCCTGTTCCCGCTGCTGTACCTCATCGGGCGGCACGTTCATCACGCGGCGTAACATGTCTGATCACACTGGGCACCACCACATCGTTCCGAAGACCACCTACTACCTGATCTTCACCGCGCTCATGGTCGGTACCGCGCTCACCTGGTGGGTCGCGACGATCGATCTGGGCGCGATGAACAACGTCATCATGCTGGCGATCGCCGTCACCAAGGCGACGCTCGTGGTGCTGTTCTTCATGCACGTCAAATACGGCAGCCGCCTGACCTGGCTGGTCATCTCGGGCAGCGTGTTCTTCCTGCTCATCCTGTTCGCGCTGACGCTGAACGACTACCTGTTCCGCACCTGGAACACGTACGGCTAAGGCATCGCCCAGCGTCCCCGTCTCACGGCCAGGCCCGGATCCCCGAGCCTGGCCGTTTTTCGTCTCCGCGCCTGGACCGCTCACCGTTCGGCCCGCCAAACCGTAGAATGGAGGCAGGAGCCGCCGGTCCCCACCGCCGGATGCCATCCCCATGAGTGACCGCAAGTACCGCCAGCGTGGTTATCAGGACGACGGCCGGGATCGCCCGCGGACACCCGCCGGCGGCCAGCGTCCGCCCCAGGAGCGGGCGCCAGGCCGGGTGCTGCAGCACGCGTCCGGTCCGAAGACCCCGAACCTGATGGCGTCGCACGAGGTGTTCCGCTGCGCGCGCTGCGGCAACCACCTGACGACGCCGGTCGAAACCGCTGCCCGCTGTGGCCGCTGCGGCGTGGCGGTGCACAGCTGCATCAACTGCGTCTCGTTCGACACCGGTGCGCGGTGGGAGTGCAGCCAGCAGGCCCTGACCGCCCGGGTCGCGCCGAAAGACGAACAGAACAGCTGCACCTTCTTCGAGGCGCGCACCACGATCGAGCGGGAGACCACCACGAAGGCTGCGCCGAACAATGCGCGCCAGGCCTTCGACGACCTCTTCAACTTCTGAGGAAGCGATGCCGCTGCTGAGCCCGGCCGACCAGGCGCAACTGCAACAGGACTTCGCGCAGATGTCGCGTCCGGTGAAGATCCTCTTCTTCACGCAGACCCTCGGTTGCGAAACCTGCCTGCCCACGCGCCAGGTCCTCGACGAACTGCCGCCCCTCAGCGAACGCATCTCCATCGAGGAGGTCAATTTCGTCCTGGAGCCGGAGCGCGCGCAGCGATACGGCATCGACCGGGTGCCGGCGATTGCGCTAGTCACTGAGGACGAGCAGGGCCAGGAGCGCGACTCCCATATCCGCTTCCTGGGGATGCCGGCCGGCTACGAGTTCGTCTCGCTGATTCGTGCCGTGGTCCTGGTGGGAGGCGGCGCGCCGCTGCTGTCCGAACGCGGGCGCCAGCTGGTCGAAGCGGTGACGCGGCCGATGACGCTGCATGTGTTCACCACGCCGACGTGCCCGCACTGCCCGCGCGCCGTCGTGCTCGCACACGAGATGGCGTGGGCCAACCCGAACCTCACCGCCTTCGCGGTCGAGGCCACGGAATACCCCGATCTGGCGCGCAAGTACCGCGTCACTGGCGTGCCGAAGACCGTCGTCGACGACACCATCGAGATCCTCGGAGCCATCCCTGAAGAGGCCTTCATCGAGCAGGCGTTGGCCGGTGTCACCGGCTCCGCCGACGGTGCCTCCGGAGCTCCTGCCTCCACCGACCCAGCGGCGCCATGAAGCCCTGGCTGATTGGCGCGCTGCTGCTCTCGTGGCTCCCGTTCCAGTCGGCGCTGGGCAGCGGCGAGGCGGTCAGCTACACCTTCCGGTTCCCCGAACCGCAGCACCACTGGACGGCCGTGGAGGCGGTCTTTCCCGAACTGGACGGCCGGCCCCTGGAACTCCGCATGAGCCGCTCGTCGCCCGGGCGTTATTCGCTCCACGACTTCGCGAAGAACGTCTACGACGTCGAGGCTGTCGGTGCGTCAGGCGCGCGCCTCGCCATCACGCGGCCCGACCCCTACGGCTGGACGGTTACGGCGCCCGGCAACCGGGTGGTGCTGCGCTACAAGGTCTTCGGTGATCGCGTGGACGGCACCTACCTCGCCGTCGACCCCACGCACGCCCACATGAACATGCCGGCCAGCATCCTCTGGGCCCGCGGGCTCGAGGATCGGGCCGTACAACTCACGCTGGAGCAGCCGCCCGGCGCTGCCTGGGACGTCGCCACGCAGCTCTATCCCGGCCGCCATCCCCTCGAGTTCACCGCTCCGAACCTGCAGTACCTGATGGACAGCCCCGTCGAGTTCGGTCCGGTGACGATCCGCCGCTTCGCCCTCGACGGCCGGACCATCCGTTTCGCTGCCCACCACACCGGAACCGCCGCCGAACTCGACTCCCTTGTCGCCGACGTGCAGCGGATCGTCGTGGCCGAGCGGGCGGTCTTCGGCGAGCTTCCGGACTACGAGCAGGACACCTACACCTTTCTCGCCGACTACCTGCCGTACGCCAGCTCGGACGGCATGGAACACCGCAACAGCACCGTCATCAGCTCGCAGAGCGCGATCCGCACCAATCGCCTTGGCCTGCTCGGCACCGTCGCCCACGAGTTCTTCCACGGGTGGAACGTCGAGCGGATCCGCCCGCGTGCGCTCGAGCCGTTCGATTTCGAGCGGGCCAACATGTCGGGCGAACTGTGGCTGGCCGAGGGTTTCACGCAGTACTACGGTCCGCTCGCCATGAGCCGCGCCGGCGTGGCGGGCCTCCGGGACACGCTCGACGAGTTCACCGACCTGATAGGCGCGGTGACCCTCGGCCCTGGACGCGCCGTGCGCTCGGCCGAGGACATGAGCCGCATGGCCCCGTTCACCGACGGCGGACGCACCGTCGATCGGACGAACTGGTCGAACACCTACATCTCGTACTACCCGTACGGCGGTGCGGTTGCGCTTGCGCTGGACCTGTCGCTCCGCGAGAGGTTCGAAGGCAGAGTCACCCTCGACGATTTCATGCGGGCCATGTGGCGCGTCCACGGGAAGCCCGCCGCCCCGCGCCCCGGCTTCGTGGCGCACCCGTATACCTCGGCGGACGCCGAGCAGCGCCTGGCCGAGGCCTCGGGAGACCCCACGTTCGCGCGCGACTTCTTCTCGCGGTACGTGCGCGGCCGCGACGTCGTCGACTACCCCCGCCTGCTGACGCAGGCCGGCATCCTGATGCGACGCCAGAACCCCGGTCGCGCGTGGTGGGGTGACGTGCCGCTGCAGGTGCGTGACGGTCTGCGCGTGGCCGAGACTCCCGGGGCCAACACGCCCCTCTACGCCGCGGGATTGGACCTGAACGACGAGCTGCGCGTTGTCGACGGCACGAAGGCCGGGGCGCCGGAGGAGGTCCAGGCGGTGCTCCGGCGCCACAGGCCCGGCGACAGCGTCGCCGTGGAATACGTCGACCGGTCGGGGAAGCCCAAATCGGCACGCGTGGTGCTGGCTGAGGATCCGCGGTTCGAACTGGTGCCGGTCGAACTCGCGGGCGGTGCACTCAGTCCGGCCCAGCGCGCCTTCCGGAGCGCGTGGCTTGGCGGAGAGAGGTGAGGCATGGCGTTGCCGTGGCTGCGACTGATTGATGTGGCTCTCGGGCTGACCGACGTCGTCCGTCGCGTGCGCGGCGGCTCGCCACGGCCCGGCGCGGCGGACCCCGACCTTGCGATGGCGACCCGAAATGCCGGCGCCTTCGGGGCCCTCGAGGCCAGGCTGGCGGGGGTGGTCGTCTCGGCCCTTCGCGAGGCGTTCGATCGCGATCACCAGCGGCTCGAACTCGAACGGGCCCAGATCGAGGCCGAACGGCAGCGAGCCGAGCGAGCGCAGCGGCTCGAACTCCTGCGGCAGGCAGGCGAGCGGGAGCTGGCGCGGACGCGCATGCTCATGGGCGTGGCCCTCGCAAGCTGGCTCGGCACGCTGGTGGTCGCCGCCAGGGTGCTCGACGCCCTCGCCGGCCGCGTCATGCTCGGCCTCGGCTGGCTGTGCCTGCTCCTTGCGCTGGCCTGCGCCTTCGTCGAGCAGGGCCGCCTCTCCCGCGCGCTTGCGCTGGCGGACGACCGCACGCCGGTCGATCAGATCACGACGCCGGGTGGCGCCGGGGCCGCCGCACCGTGGCTCATCGTCGGTGGTCTGGCCGCCACCGCAATCGGCGTGCTGATCGCCTGAGTCCCCTGCCGGCGGTGACGCTGTCGCGCGGCGCCGTGATACCGCGGCCCACGTCGGCCCACGCTCACGCGGCAGCGGGGCGCGGGGGCACGCGCCGGCGCGGCACGCGGTCCCGCGGCAGATCAGCACACCGCCCGGCGGCACACCTTCACAGGGTGTCGCCTCGGGGGAACAGGACCCCCGGTGCCAGCGTCCACGCCGGGTCCAGGGCCTGCTTCACCGCGCGCATCTCGTCGATCCCGTGTTTCCCATACAGTTCCAGGAGCAGGCGCTGCTTCGTCGGGTTACGTCCCACGCCATGTTCGGCGAGAGGTGAGCCGCCAAGGCGGATGGCTTCGCGGCCGAACGCGAGCATCGCCTCACGGCCCGCCACCACGTCGTCGAAGGACCGCGGGATCACGTTAGGGTGGACGTTGCCGTCCGAGATGTGGCCCCAGACCGCAGCGTCGAGGCCGCGCCGCGAGAACTCCTCGGCGTACAGCTCCTGCATCCGGCCGAAGTGCTCGAAGGGGACGACGACGTCGCCGGCGGTCTTCTCGATGCGTCCGTCCACCGTCCGCTGCGCCAGGCCGACGCGCTGATTGACCGCCACCGGGACCGCTTCGCGCAGCGCCAGCAGCTTCGCCGCGCCCTGGGTGTCGCCCGGAGGCGCGAGGATGGCGTACTCGAGTGCGTCGAACTCGGAGAGCAGCGCGGCAAACTCCGGCACGGCGCCGGTGCCGCCCGCGTCGCCGAGCGCGGCGTAGACGTCGTCGGCGGTGGTGTGGAAGGGCAGGTCCAGCGTCACCAGCAGCGTCATGCGCGCGGCCGGATCGAGGTCGACACCGAGCCTGGCCGGCACGCCGTCTTCACGGAGCAGCGCGAGGCTGCGCGCGTCCATGTGCTCGATCGCCGACACGTCGAGCGTCGGCTGCCCGGAGCGCCAGGTCTGCTGCGACGCCTCACGCAGGCGCGACACGAGCGCGAGCGCCCGGTGCTCGTCGCGCAGCGTGAGGAACGCCAGGCAGAGAGCCGGGCGCCGCGGGAGCACGCGCAGGTCGGCGTCGACGATCACCCCGAGCGTGCCCTCGGAGCCGATGAACAGGTCGATGAGATCGAGGCCCGGTGCCGCGGCGTACCCGGCGGAGACCTTGGGGACCTGCGGCACGCGGTAGGTCGGCGCGGGGACGCGGACCGTACGGCCATCCTTGAGCATCAGGGCGAAGCCGCCGGCCGCATCCGCGAGCGCAGTTCCCCTCCGCACATCGAGGACGTCGCCGGTGGCGAGCACCACTGTGATGCGCTCGACCCAGTGGCGTGTCGTGCCGTACTTGAACGTCGCGGCCCCGGCGGCGTTGGTGGCAATCGTGCCGCCGACGGTCGCGCCCATGTAGGTGGGAGCCGGCGGGTACAGCGCGCCCCGGCGGGCGAGGTGCGCGTCGAGTGCCGCCAGGGTCACCCCGGCGCCCGCGCGCACGACGCCAGCCTCCAGGTCGGTGATCTCGGCGAAGTGCCGCGTGGTCACGAGCGTCTCGCCTCGCGGGGTCGCGCCACCGGTGAGCGAACTCTGGGCGCCGACGACCAGCACGGCTTCGCACGAGCGGAGGATCTCGGCCACCTCGTACTCCGAGCGCGGGGCGGCGAGCGCCGCGGCATGGCCTCCCGGCACATGGGCCGCATCCTCGAGGTGGCCGGACAGCTCGTCCCGATCGGCCACGCGCGCCGCGTGCGTTTCCGGCCCGCGCGGTTCACGCGCCCGCACCACGTCCCGGATCATGCGGGAATCGCCCCCATCAGGGAAGGTCGGGCCAACATGCCACAGCTATACTCGAACAATGCGGTTCGCTCCGGAATACGTTACCTACGTCCTCAACGAGAACTTCGAGGATGCCAAGGCGCATTTCCTCGCGCCCCTCATGGCCCTGCACTACGCGCACCTCGTGATGCTCGCCCAGCAGCGGATTATCTCGGCCGACGATGCCCATGCAATCCGGGTGGCGCTCGACGCGGTGGACCAGGCGGCGGTGCGGTCGGTCGTGTATGACGGCACCTACGAGGATCTCTTCTTCTACCTCGATCGCCTGATCATCCAGGGGTGCGGCGCCGACGTCGCGGGCCGCCTGCACACCGCACGCAGCCGCAACGACATCGCGATGACGACCTACCGCATGCGGCAGCGCGAGTGCCTGCTGCAGCTGCTGCAGGCGACGCTGGACCTGCGCCGGTCGCTGCTGGATCTCGTCGCCCGGCATCACGACACCGTCTTCGCGGTGCACACACACACCCAGCGTGCGCAGCCAACGACCGTTGCCCACTACCTGCTCGCTGTCGTGGAACAGGTGGAGCGCGACGCGGTCCGGCTGAAGGCGGCGTACGCCCACACGAACATGAATCCGCTCGGCGCCTGCGCGATCACCGGTACCGGCTTCGACATCGATCGCTCGGTCACCTCCGACCTGCTCGGGTTTGCCGGCCCGACACGGAATACCTACGGCAGCATCGCCACGGTGGACTACCTGCTCGAGAGCGCCTCGGCAGCGATGGTGCTGGTGACCGGGATGGGTCGTTTCGTGCAGGACCTGCTCCTCTGGTCGACCGCCGAATTCGACTATATCCGGCTCGGCGACGGTTTCGTCCAGGGAAGCAGCATCATGCCCCAGAAGCGCAACCCCGTGGCGATCGAGCACGCGCGCGTGATCGGGAGCAAGGCAGTGGGCCAGGCGCAGGCCGTGATGACGGCGGTGCACAACACGCCCTTCGGCGACATCAACGACACCGAGGACGACCTGCAGCCGCTGGTGTTCTCGATGTTCAAGGACGCGGTCCGCGCCGTCCGCATCGTCGCGGCCGCGCTGCGCACCGCGGAGTTCGACGCCGCACGGCTCGAGGCGCGGGCCGGCGACGGCTGGACCACCCTGACCGAGCTGGCCGACACGCTGGTGCGGGAGCAGGGCATCCCGTTCAGCGCCGCACACGCCATCTCGGCCCGCTTCGTTGCGGCGCGGCAGGCCGATGCCACGCGGCCGCTCGCGGTCATTCTGCGCGAGGCTTCCGCCGACGTGCTGGCGGCGCCGCTCCACTATGAAGAATCGGCGCTCGAGCGTATCCTGAGCCCGCGCCACTTCGTCACCATCCGGCGCACCTACGGCGGGCCGGCGCCCGACGAGACGCGGCGTGCGGCGGCCCTGTCCCACGCGCAGTGGGACGCCGACAGCGCCTGGGTTGCCGACACGACCCGCGCCCTGGTGTCGGCGCAGCATCGCCTGGCCGAACGAGCAGCAGCCCTATGACCAGCCGCACCGATGATGAGCGCGAGACCCCGATGACCGGCACCTACATCGCCGTGCTGGTGGTGGAAGCGGGGATCATCCTGGCCCTCTGGCTGCTCGGCAGGATGTACGCGTGAGCGCCATCGACTGGGCGATTGTCGTCGCCTACCTCGTCTGGATGGTGGCGGACGGGTTGAGGCGCTCCAACCGCACCGACGAAATGGAGGGCTACTTCCTCGGCGGGCGATCGCTGCCGTGGTGGGTGGTCGGGCTGTCGGTGATGGCCACGCAGCTGAGCGCCATCACGCTCGTGGGCACCACCGGCCAGGCGTACGCCACCGGCCTGCGGTTCGTGCAGTTCTACTTCGGCCTGCCGCTGGCGATGATCATCCTGTCGAAGACCGTCGTGCCGTTCTTCTACCGGGCGCGGGTCTACACGGCGTACGAGTACCTCGAGCAGCGCTTCGACGTGCGCGTGCGCACCGCGACGAGCATCCTGTTCCTCCTTGGCCGCGTTTTCGGCCTGGGGGTCGTGCTGGCCGCGCCGGCCGTGGTGATCTCGGCGATCGTGAACTGGACCATCCCGACCACGGTGATGGCGCTGGCACTGCCGATGATCTTCTACACGAGCTTCGGCGGCGTGCAGGCGGTGGCCTGGACCGACGTGAAGCAGATGGTGGTGATCGTCGCGGGCGTCGTCGCAGCCATCGTCATCCTGGTGTCCGGTATCACGAGCGAGGTGAGTTTCGGACGCGCGCTCGACCTCGCGGGCGCCACAGGCCGCCTGAACGCGATCGACACGCGGTTCAGCCTCAGCGAAACCTACACGCTCTGGTCGGGCCTCATCGGCGGGCTGTTCCTGAGCCTGTCGTACTTCGGGTGCGACCAGAGCCAGGTGCAGCGATACCTCACCGCCAGGTCGGTGGACGAGGGGCGGCACTCGCTGCTGATGAGCGCGTTCGTCAAGATCCCGCTGCAGCTGCTCATCCTGTTCACGGGCGTGCTCGTGTTCGTCTTCTACGTCTTCCAGGCGCCGCCGATGCTCTTCAACCGCGTCCACGACGCGGAGATCGCGCGAGGCCCCTACGCGGCGCAATATGCGGCGCTGCAGCAGGACTTCGACCGCGAGGTCGCCGCGCGCAAGACGGCCGGCGCAGCCGGCGACCGCGACGCCTTCCTTGCCAGCGACGCCCGGCTCAAGACGATCCGCGGGCAGGCCGTGCAGCTGGTGAAGGACTCGACCGGCGACCAGCAGTACTCGGACGTCAACTACGTCTTCCCGACGTTCATCACCACGCGCATGCCGGTGGGGCTGGTGGGGCTGATGATCGCCGCGATGTTCGCCGCGGCGATGTCCACCGCGTCCGGTGAACTGAGCGCGCTCTCGTCGGCCACCATCATCGACTTCTACAAGCGGCACTACCGGCGCGACGCGTCCGAGGCGCACTACCTGACGGTGTCCAAGCTGGTCACCGCCGGCTGGGGGGTGTTCGCGAGTGTCGTCGCGATCTTCGCCGCCGACCAGGGATCGCTCATCGAGGTGGTCAACCGGTACGGGTCGT
>CAYLTD010000022.1:0-80088 GCA_964386715.1 uncultured Bifidobacterium sp. | reverse complement strand
GCCCTGGTCAATTTTCAACGAGCCGTCCTGGTCAGTTTTCAACGAGCGCCAACAGGCGGATGAGGAACTGGCGGAAGTCCACGGGAAGCCGTCGGTTCACGAGGTAGAGAAAGACCAGGCGGTCGTGGTCGTCCTTCTCGATGCCGATGGGCAGCTTGTCCGGAAAGCACCGGACGGTCCTCTGCCGACCCATGCCGAAGGCGAGGTGTGGGTAGTCGTCGGGCCGCAGGTAGTTGTCGCGCTTTAGACAGAAGAACCGCCACTTGTCCGCCGCTGGGCTCAGCCACGAGCAGCGCCGATCGCCGAGCACGGCGTCGAGGACCATCACGCGCTCGACCATGCGGCCGATGTGCCGCAGGCGGCGATTCCGGTTGTCGGCCTGGCCGATCGCTTCGTAGAGCGGCTTGTGGTGGACGTGGTACAGGCGTCCGCGTTGCACGCGTCCTGGTTCGATGACGCGAACGAATCCGCGAGCGACCAGGCGGGCCATGAACTCGCGGCTGTTCTGGCCACGGACCGTGCCGGTGAACGCGCAGTACTGCCGTTCCAGGAAGCAGCCGGAGTGGACCATCACGGTCACGAGGAATCGCCGCTGGCGCTCGGTGAACCCGAAGCCGGCGAGTGCCTGGACGCGCGTCTCGGTGACGCTGTCGCTGATGTTGGCGAACGTGAATTCGGTGGTCATAGGAACTCGTCCATGAGCCGCGGATTCGGTGCGGAGTTCCCGCCACCGCCGCGGGAGCCAACGACGTAGATGCGGAAGCCGGTCTGGGCGTAGCTCGCTGCGTGAGCGCCGCGGTAGTGCTCAGTGAACAACTCCACGTCCTGGTGCAGCTCGCGTCCGTCCACTTCGTACTCGATGCGGTAGTCGGGGAAGTGCACCTGGCCATCGAAGTACGGCAGGTCGTGTTGACGTGCCCACTCGCGAATCTCGTGCTCGTCGCGGTCCGGACGGCCGTCGCTGTCGGACCGGCCGCAGTTGTGTTCCTGAAGGAATTCCTGGTACTCGCGCTTCAGGTCGTGGTCGAGGACGACGCGCGTGACCTCGAGCCCGCCGTGCTCGTCGCGAAGCCGCGCCTGCTCCTGGCGGTACGTCGCGAAGAGGTTCGAGTCGTGATCGAGTTCGCGCTCGCGGCTGACGCCCGCGTAGAAGTCCTGCGTCGGCTCATCTCCGCGGTCCAATGAATGCGAGTCCAGCAGCTCGCGGCCCTCGCGCGTGAGCGTCAGGCCGCGCTCGTCGTCGCCGAGATCGACGGTCTCGACGAGGCCTTCGTCGTGCAGGTGGTCGAGCGTCTCGTGGTCGATGTCGAGGTCGTGCTCGGGCACGACGCGGAACGCGCCGACGGCGGCCAGGGTGCGGCAGTCCTCGCCGTCCAGTTCGTAGACGCGGTCACGAACTGCGACCAGTTCGCGCTCCTCGCCGCGCGGCAGGTCGAGGTCGCGCATCAGCCCCTCGCGCGGGTCGTCGTCGCGGTCCCGTTCGTCGTACACGCGTGCGCGGCCGTCCTCCCGCCCGTCACAGTCGCGCGCGTCATCTCGCGGATCGAACATGGCCGTCCTCCCAGCCTTCGCTCGGCTCCGCCGGGCTACGGCTCGGCAAGCCAGCACGGCGTTGACGTGTGGTTGTCCGTGAAGGCGCCCGGGCGGTGACCGCGCGGGGCGATTCAGGAGGGCGCTGGACGCTCGGGGCGTTGTGCCGCGCGACGTTCAGGGCGTGGTCTGTGGGAACCCGGGCTCGGGGCCGCTGAGGCGACCGAGCGACGGATTCGGCCCGCGTGCGTCAGCATGGCAAGGGCCAGCAGCCGACCAAGAGCTGCTTGGCCGTTTATACGCCGATTCGCCTTGGGCGACAAGGCTCCCCGGTCTCTGAGCTTCCCAACAACCCATCGTTGCTCATTTCGGGTGGTGCTTTGGGTCGACTGGCTCCCCGACGGCGGGTACGAACGTGCGACGAATGAGCGCGGAGTATTCAGCCCACTTCGACGGTAGGCTGGCGGGCGCTTCGTGTGCCAACTGTAGGAGACCGCGATACGCCGCGTAGGCGAACACAGCCTGCGCCCTGGCTGCGCCCGCCGTGTAACCGACGTGCCGGTAGCAGGTTTCCAGGTACTCGATGCGGGCAACGGCAACGCGCTGCAGGGCGCGGCGAACGATCGGATCTTCCGCGGCCTCGGCGAGAGCGGCGTACAACGAGCGCGCGCGCGGCGGCTGAGTCGCAGCTCCGAGGATCAACTCCAATCGCTGGCGGTAGTCGGGGACGGTGTCGAGCGCGCGTACCGCCTCGCTCGTCGTTCGCTGCTCCCACCGTTCCAGCGCCGCGCTGAGCAACTCGGCCCGACCGGGAAAGTGCCAGTAAAAACTACCCTTAGTGACGCCGAGTCTCCCCGCGAGCGTGCCGACGGTGAGCGCGCCGAGTCCCTTTTCTGCGATCAGCTGGAGCGCCGCCTCGGCCCAATCCGCTGCGGTCAGCGTCGGCTCGCCAAGGCGTCTCTTGCCGGTTCCCTTCGCGCGCGGCATCTCGGTCATTGTCTCCATACCCATGAGTATTGACAACTCGCCATTCAGTACCCTAGGGTATGGAGCATGTCGGGTCGCTGCGCGTCCCGGCCATCGCGCTCATGGAGCAAACAGGACCGTCGGATATCGTGGCGCTGGAATCGGCCTTCGACGCTGCGGAACAAGACGCCCGCAGACTGATCGACGGCCTCACTGAGGCGCGGGGCACGTGGCGTGTCCACGCGGGCTCCTGGAGTGTGGCAGAGTGCCTGGATCACCTCGCCACGAGCAACGTCGTCTACCTGAGCGCGCTCGAGCCGTCGGCGGAACGGGCGCTCGCCGCGGGACGCCTGCGGCGCGGTCCCGCATTGCCGGGGCTCTTCGGCGGCTGGTTCGTGCGCTGGTTTGAGCCGCCGGTGAAGACGAAGGCGAAGTCGCCGAAGAAGATTCGCCCCCGAGTGTCCCCTCCGCTGCACGATGCCGCCGATCGCTTCTTTGCATCGCAGGACGAGATCCGTGCGTTCCTCCGCAAGTACCAAGGCATCGACCTCGCCGGTACTACCTTCCCCAATCCGTTCATCAAGGGTGTGCGCTTCAGTCTCGCCACCGGCCTGCACGTGCTCGCAGCGCACGAGCGTCGGCATCTCTGGCAGGCATGGCGCGTGCGGGACGCGGCGACGAGGGCCGCCGCATGAGCGGCGACGTCACCTCCCGATGGCCATACGTCATCACCGTCGGCGAGGCCGCGCTTCAACAGCGCCGAAGCGGTTGACATTCTCCGGGAGTAGACTCGAGGCAGCGGTCAGCCATGGAAGAGTCGCGATTCCGAAGAGCCTCGAAGCGCTTGTTCGCCATAAAGTCGAAGAAGGCGGTTACGCGTCTGAGGCCGAGGTCGTCGCTGACGCCTTGCGCCTCATGCAGTTCCGTGACGAGGTCGTAGCGATGAAACGCGAGCGGCTCCGGGATGCGCTCGAACGGGGCTATGAAGACATCGCAGCGGTGCGTGTCATTGAACTCGAAACCGAAGACGAGATCGACGCCCTGTTTACGAGCCTGTGAGGTTGTCGGTGAGGGTCCCGAACGCTGAGCGAGCGGTCATCGCAGCGGACAAGCTCACCGGGTACCTCCTCAACCTGTCGCACAGGCGAGGCGCGGCAAAGGCCCGGCTCCTCCTGAACTTCGGGTATCGATCCGACAACCCTCAGGTTCTCGAAGCCGACCTGCGAACACAGCACTTGTCCCTCGACGTGACCGGGACTTCGACGAACGCCTACGGTGTCGTCTACGAGATCGAGGCGCCGATCACTACACCCAATGGCAGGTCCGTGCGGTTCTGCTCCGTCTGGCAGATCGACACTGGAGCCGACGTGCCCCGATTCATTACCATGTACCCGAGGTAGCGATGCCCTTCGACATGTACGGCGACGTGGTTCTGACCCTGGACGTCCCGGAGCACGGCGTGCGCGCCGGCGACATCGGCACGGTGGTGGAACGCCACGTCGTGCCGGGCGTCAGCGAGGAAGGCTATTCGGTCGAATTCTTCGACATGGCGGGCAACACCGTGGCCGTGGCCACGCTGCCCGCGAGTGCCCTTCGCCAGCCGACGGCAGCGGATCGGCCTGCCGTCCGGCAACTCTCTGCCTGAGGCGCAGCCCTCACGCCGCCCGCCGCAGGCCGTCCACGGCCCGCAGCCACCGGTCGAGATGGTTCCAACTCGCACACATTTGGGACGCCACACCGCGCACAGGCAGCACCAGGAAACGCACCCTCATCTCCGGTCACAGCCCGACGGACCCGCTCGACCATACACGCCCCTCAGACGCGGACCCCAGGGGCTCCCGTCGAATGTGCTTGCGTGCGCTATAACCAAAGGCGTACGCTGGTCTCCCATTCCTGAGCGCCCTCATCACTGACATTCCGTCAGTCTTGCCCGCCCTCACCGATGCAGCCGAGGGCGGATGCGCAGCCGACAGACCCGCTTTACTTCCTATCCGGATCCGCCAGCGCCGCAGCAGTTCTGCCCGACCTGTGGGAGGACGCTGATTTTCCGGCACACCGTGGTTGGGGGCGTCGAACCACCGGAACGCTGGGACTACTACGACTGCCCGACACACGGGGCGTTTCGCTACCGCCAGAGGACCGGCCGGCTCGTGCCCGTGCAGGACGGCGGCGCCTGACCCGGCGGATTACCGGACGACGCCGGCTTCGAAAGAGGCCGCGCCGACCGGTGAGCCGGCAGCGGACGCTGCCACGGGCAGCTGCAGCACGAAGGTCGCGCCTCCACCGGGCGTGTCCTCCACCCACAGGTCGCCGCCATTGGCCGTCGCCAGGTGCCGCGACACGAACAGGCCCAGGCCGAACCCCGTGCGCGCCGGCGAGCCGGCGCGGTAGTAGCGTTCGAAGATGCGCTCCCGCTCGTGGCGAGGCACCCCGCGGCCGTGGTCCGTCACCCGCAGCCGCGCGAACTGGCCGTCGGTGGTGATCGACACGAGCACCGGCTGGCCCTCGGGCGAGTACTTCAGCGCGTTCTCGATCAGGTTGGTCGTGATCCGTTCGAGGTCCGGCACTTCCGCCAGGACGTCCACATCGGACGGCTCGAAGCTGAGGCGTGTGCCCTGCGACGAGTACGCGAAGTGCGAGGCCACGTCGCGCAGCACCTCACCGAAATTGATGCGGCTCGGGTTGTGCGGACGTGCCTGCGCGCTGTCGATCCGGACAGACTCGACGAGGTTCTCGACCATCCCGCGCATGCGGCCGGCGTTGGCGCGCACCACCCGTGCGACCTGGCGCACGCGGACCTGGTCGTCGGCCTTGGCCTCAAGGATCGTCGCCGCGGTGACGATGACGCCGAGCGGATTACGGAGGTCGTGCCCGATGCCGCCGAGGCGATCGTCCCGGTCGGAGAGCCGGCGCTCGAGCGTGGCCACCTGGGCCGCGCGACCGCGCACCGTCGACAGCACGTCGCGGATCTCGTCCGGAATGTCCTCGCCCTCCGCGAGCGACTGGTCGAGCGCGGCGCGCATCGCGCGCGACCATGTGGAGGCGAGCCAGCCGCCCGCCGCATAGCCGACCGCGCCGACGGCCAGCACGGTCCAGAACGCCACGACGCGCCGCGAGGCAGCGCCTGGCCGAGTGCCGTCCACATCGAGGCCGGCGCCGACCACGGCGGTGACCAGGGCACCCAGCAGGGCCAGCGTGCCGAATGCGGCCGCGAATCGTGTCCGCAGCGTCCGCCGCGCCGGGCTGACGCGCGACTCGACGACGGGCAGCGCAAGCGTGACGCCGATCCGCAGCGTCGACGCGGCCCACGTGCCGATCACCGCCGGGCCAAGCGCCGCCGCCAGCCCGATCTGCACGGCGATCATCGCGCCAGCCGCAGCCACGTGTGCCGCCTTCCGGAGACGCGGCGCCGCGGCGGGCCTGAGGCTCAGGACGACGACGGCGAGGCCGGTGCTGAAGTAGAGGATGCCCACGCCGCGGCCCGTCAGCGCGAGCAGCGGGATATCGGGCATCGTGGCTGGCGCCAGCGCGCCCTGCGCGCCCGTGAACACCTGCGCCGCACCGAGCACGAGTCCGAGCACGGACGCGCGATCGAGGTCGAGCGCCTCGAACCGGTGCATCCACGTCGCCGGCACGCGCGCGGCCAGCGCCGCCGCGTGCGCCGCGTGCGCGAGGGCGACGCCCGGCGCCCCGCGCGAGGCGAAGTCCACCGCGGTGGCCGCCATCAGGAGCGCGGCGGCAACGACGCTGGCGACGGCCGTCCTCGGCCGCAGCCCGTCGAGCGCCGTCCACAGCAGGGCGCAGCCCGACGCGACATACGCCAGGCCCCGGATGTCGGCCGACAGCGGGAAGAACCCGGTGGTCGGCATGGGCAGGATCGCGTAGGTGGTCCCGAGTACCACGAGGTAGGCCGACGAGTACAGGAAGAGCTGGTAGTCGCCGGACGCCTCGACGCGCCGCGCATCAATCACGCAAGCAGTATAGGAGGCCGGCGTGGTCGTCCCGCCAAATCCTTCGGCCGAGCTACACGAGTGTTGCCTGCTAGGATCGCCCGATGACTGCGCCTCGCGTCAACCGCCGCATCGTCGTGGCCGGCGCTACCGGCCTGGTTGGCCGCTCCATCGTCGATCTTGCCCTCGTGGATCCGGCCATCAGCGTGGTCCACGCGCTGGTGCGCCGGCCGCTCGAACGGGAACACCCGAAGCTCACGGGCCACGTCGTCGATTTCACCGCGCTGCCCCCACTGCCGTCGTGCGACGAGGTGTACCTCGCGCTGGGCACGACGATCAGGACTGCCGGGAGCCAGGCGGCGTTCCGCGCGGTCGACTACGCGGTGAACCTCGCCGTGGCGCATGCCGCGCTCGCCGCCGATGCACGCCGCATCGGGCTCGTGAGCGCCATGGGCGCCAGCGCGCGCTCGCGGGTCTTCTACAGCCGCGTGAAGGGAGAGCTGGAAGACGCGCTGGCCTCGCTCGCGTGCGACGCGCTCGTCGTTGCGCGGCCGTCGCTGCTCGCGGGCGATCGCGAGGCGCTGGGCCAACCCGCGCGCGGCGGCGAGCGCCTGGGCATGGCGCTCGCAGCACTCCTCGGACCTGTGATCCCTGCCAACTACCGGCCCATCGCCGGCAGCGACGTCGCGCGGGCGCTGCTGGCGCGCGTGCCCGTGGCCCTGGGGCGCGAGGTGCTGATGTCCGGAGCGATGCAGCCGCGCTGACGCGCAGTCGTGGCGACCGCCGTGCAGCGGCGGTCGCCGATGCCCGTTCCGGTGAAGGCTGAGGCGCTTCGGCCGATTACCCATCGGCGGAGACCTCACTGAGTGCCTGAGTCGTTGCCATTGCCGGTCGTCACGACCGACGCCGCCGTCCTGCCTGACGTGCTGGACGCGTGTACGTCTGAGGCGTCGTATCCCGCACTCGGAGGCGACGCGCTGCGCCAGGCGCTCGACGCGCACGCGATCGTCTCGGTGACCGACGCGCACGGCGTCATCACCTCGGTGAACGACCTGTTCTGCACGGTGTCCGGCTACTCGCGCCAGGAGCTCGTCGGTCGTACGCACAGGGTGGTCAACGCCGGCCTGCATCCCGCCGAGTTCTGGGCGGAGATGTGGGCCACGCTGAAACGCGGCGCGCTCTGGCGCGGCGAGGTGTGCAACCGGGCGAAGGACGGCAGCCTGTTCTGGGTGGACTCGACCATCTTTCCGCTGCCGGGCGCCGACGGCCGGCCCTCGCAGTTCGTCTCGGTGCGCACCGACATCACCGGCCAGAAGAAGGCGGAGCAGGAGCTGGTCGAGGCGCGGCAGGAAGCGCTGCGCGATGCCCGCTGGCGCGTCACGCTGTCGGCCATGAGCGCGGATGTCGCGCTGGCGGCCAACACCGACGGACCGCTGTGCGGGATGCTGACGGAGTGCACGCGCGCCGTGGCGCGCCACCTGCGCGCCCACGGCGTCTGGATCTGGACGGCCGCGCGGCAGGCGACGCCTGTGGCCTCGACCGGGCGCCGCATGCCGGACCCCTCGTGCATCGGCGTCGTCGACCGCCTGTACGAGCCGCTGCCCGGTGACGGCCCTGCGCGCACGCAGCGCGCCGTCTTCAATCACGGGCTGCCTGCGGGTACCCTTTTCGCCGCCATCCCGCTGCTGAGTGGTGACGCCGTGCTGGGCGTATTGGCGGTCGAGACGGCACAGGCACTCGAGACCCACACCCGTGACACGCTGCAGATGCTCACGAGCAGCATCGCCCTCGGCATCGAGCGCAACAGGGCCGCCGCGGCCCTGCGCGAGGCCGCGTCGTACGACGCGCTCACGCAGCTGCCGAACCGGACCATGCTCACCGCGCGCCTGCGCGAGCTGTTCGAGCGCAAGGACCTGCAGGAAGCACCCACCTATGCCGTCCTGTTCATCGACCTGGACAACTTCAAGTACGTGAACGACAGCCTCGGCCACGAGGCCGGTGACGAGCTGCTGGTCGAAACCGGCCGCCGGCTGGCTTCGGTCGTGCGCGCCGGCGACTCGCTCGCGCGGGCGCCGCTCGGCATGGCGAGCCGCTTCGGCGGCGACGAGTTCGTCGTGGTGCTCGACCGGATCGGCCGCCCCGAGCACGCCCTCACCGTCGCGCGCCGGATTCTCGATGCGATGGCGCGCCCGTTCGCCATCGGCGGGCAGAGCGTCACGGTGCAGTGCAGCATCGGCATCAGCACGAGCGAGCGCCGGTACACGTCGGTGGAGGACGTGCTGCGCGATGCCGACACCGCGCTCTACCAGGCCAAGGCCGCCGGCAAGGGCCACTGCGTCCTCTTCGACGAGTCGATGCACCTCAAGGCGCGGTGGCGCCTGAAGATGGAGAACGACCTGCGCACCGCGGTCCTCGAACAGCGGCTGCGCTGCGTCTACCAGCCGATCGTCGACCTGACCACCGGCAAGGTGACCGCCTTCGAGGCGCTCGTGCGCTGGGAGCATCCGAGCGAGGGCAACATCCCGCCCGACGAGTTCATCCCGATGGCCGAGGAGACCGGCCTGATGGTCGATCTCGGCCGCCTGATCCTCTACGAGGCCGCCGACGCGCTGAAGGCGTTCCACACGGTGAACCCCGAGGCGGCGGTGATGATGAACGTCAACGTCTCGCGCCGCCAGTTGATGGACCCGGGGTTCTGTCCCATGCTGCGCGCCGTGCTCGCCGATCTCGGCCCGCTGGCCGGGCGGCTGCGCCTCGAGATCACCGAGAGCGCGGTCACCGGCTCGCACGACAAGACGATGGCGGCGCTGACCGAGGTGAAGCGCCTGGGGGTCGAGGTGCACCTGGACGACTTCGGCACCGGCCTCTCATCTCTCGGCCTGCTGCGCGAGCTGCCGGTGGACGGCATCAAGATCGACCGCACCTTCATGGAGATGGCGGGCGACGATGCGCAGTCGGTGGCGATCGTGAGCGCGATCATCGCGCTCGGACACAACCTGGGCAAGACGGTGATCGCCGAGGGCATCTCGGAGTCCGACCAGCTGGTGACCGTGCTCGCCCTGAACTGCGACGCCGCGCAGGGCTACCTCCTCGGACGCCCCCTGCCTCTGGAATTCGCCGCCGAAGCGCTGACGCGCGACCTCACGGCCCTGCGCCTGGTGGGCGACGTCCCCGCTGCCTGATCCCGTTCCAGACGCCTGGACGACAAGCCGCGCCTGCCGAACGTCCGCACCGGCGCGCACTCCGCGCGTTCACACGGCCGCGCACCCTCATGGCCGCGCATTCACACCGCGGGGCATCCTCATGGCCGCGCACCTCATGGCCGCGCACCTCATGGCCGTGCGCTCACCTGCCGCCCACTCACACGGCCGCGGCCGGCGCTGCGCTGTCTGCGTGGGCGGTCAGTCGAAGGCGTGCGCGGCTTCCACTGCCTCGGGCAGCGCGGCAATCGCCTCGTCGAAGTGGGCGCGGGGCAGGTGGGCCATCCACAGCACCTGGTCCACCTCATCGTCCACTGCTCGGTCGAGCGGGTGCGGCGCGATGCCGCGGGTCGCGGCCACGTCGCCAAGGAAGACGAGGGCGGCCAGGTCGCGCGCCTGCCCTTCGGCCTGGAGCGGCGCATGATGCGCGCCCATGGACCGGGCCAGCACGGCAGGAATGTGCCAGCGCTCGCAGAGACCGACGCCGAAGTCCACGTGCGTGGCGCCGAACTCGTCGCGCTCGGCCTCGAGGACGCTGCAGTCCGGGTCGGCCTCGAGGCGCGAGACGACGCGGCTGAGCGCGTGGCGGTCGACGTGCAGCTCGATGAGATAGCCGATGTCGTGAACCAGGCCGGCGAGGAACGCTTCGTCGCGGTGGACCTGCCGCGTGCGGACGGCGAGCAGCTGCGCGGCGGCTGCGACCGCCAGGCTGTGCGACCAGATGGCGACGGGGCTGAAGGTCGGCGTCAGGGCATGGCCGGAGAACAGGCGCCCGACGCTCGTCGCGATCGCCAGGTTGCGCACGCCGCTCAGCCCGACGAGCGAGACGGCGCGGTCGATCGTGGTGACGCGGCCCGGCAGCCCGTAGAAGGCAGAGTTCACCACGCGCAGCAGGGTCAGCGCGAGCACCGGCGCCGTGGAGACGACGGCGGTCATCTGCTGGACGGAGGTATCGGGCGAGTTGGCGAGCTGGATGATGCGGATCGTGGTGTCCGGCAGCGTCGGAAGGTTCGGCGTCCGGGCCAGGGCCCGTGCCACGACGGCAGAGGTGTCGATGTCGGTACCGATCATGGCCGAGGTCTCCGTGGGGGAATCGGCCGGCGGGGCGCGGGGCTTCAATGGCCCGGCGTCGACCCGGGGTGCGCGCCCGGACCTCGGCACTCGTGGTGCATAGCAGTGGCGTGCAGACCGGGATGACCTCCATGATGACCGACCGTCCCAGGCACCTTTCGATGCTCCGGTCCTACACGCCGGCGGACCTCCTGACCATCGCCAACGCGTCGTGCGGGATGGGGGCGCTGTTCGTGTGTCTCGACTATCTGGCCGAGGGGGATCGCCGCGCCCCCTGGGCGGCATTCCTCTTGCTGCCCCTGGCGCTCGTGTGTGACGCGCTCGACGGGTACGTCGCGCGGCGGCACCGGCGCGAATCGGCGCTCGGCGGCGATCTGGATTCGCTCGCCGACATCATCTCCTTCGGCGTCGCGCCGGCCGCGCTGGCGTTCACCCTCGGCATGCGAGGCGCCTGGGACATGCTGGTGCTGACCTACTTCGTGGTGTGCGGCGTCAGCCGGCTGGCGCGGTTCAATGTGACCGCCGCCGCGCTCTCGGACGCCGCCACCGGCAAGGTGAAGTACTTCGAGGGCACGCCCATCCCGACCAGCATCGCCCTGGTGCTCCTGCTGGGGGTGGCTGCGGTCAGCGGCGCCATCGGCGAGCGGCTGTGGCTGGGAGCGGTCCGCATCGGCCCCGGCACGCTCCATCCTCTGGTGCTCGTCTTTGCCGCGAGCGGCAGCGCGATGATCAGCGCCACCCTGCGTATCCCCAAGCCCTGAATGGCCCGCATGCACGCCGCCCGCGCGTTCGCCTGGGTCGTGTCGGTGCCCCCGGTTGCCGCCACGCTGCTGCCGCTGGTCCGCACGCCGCGGTGGTGGGTCCGCGTCTGGGACTATCCACGCCTGCAACTGGCCGTGCTGCTCGGTGCGGCCGGCACCGTGCAGTGGGCCGCGCGGCCCCGCGGACCGGCGGCGCGTGCCCTGCTGGGCGCGACAGTCGGGGCCCTGGCCTGGCAGTGCTCGCGGGTCGCGTCCTACACGCCCCTTCGACGGCCGCAGGTGGCCGGCGCGGCGGGCGCCGATCCGGCGCGCACGATCGCGCTGCTCGTGGCGAACGTGCTGCAGCACAATCGCAACAGCGAGGCGTTCCTCGCACGCGTGCGCACGTGCGATCCGGACATCGTGTTCGCCGTCGAAACGGACGACTGGTGGGACGCCGCGCTTGCACCGCTGATGGCGCGCTACCCGTGGCATGTCCGGCATCCGCTGTCGAACACCTACGGCCTGCACCTGTTCTCGCGTCTGGAGTTGCGGGACGTGCGCGTCCGGGAGCGCGTCGAAGCCGGCGTGCCGTCCGTGTCGGCGCAGGTGCGGCTGCGGGACGGTACGTGGGTCGACCTGCACTGCGTCCACCCGAAGCCACCCCAGGTCGGCAGGGATGTCGAGGAGCGGGACGCCGAGTTGATGATCGTGGCGCGAGAAACAGCAGGCACCGACCGGCCGACGATCGTCTGCGGCGACCTGAACGACGTTGCGTGGTCGCACACGACCCGGTTGTTCCAGCGCGTGAGCGGCCTGCTGGATCCCCGGATCGGGCGCGGCCTGTTCCCGACCTTCCACGCGGGCTACTGGTTCGCCCGATGGCCGCTCGATCACGTGTTCTTCGATGCGTCGTTCCACCTCCACCGCCTGGAAGTGCTGGACGCTTTCGGCTCGGATCACTTCCCGGTCTTCATCCGCCTGGTCCACAACCCGTCGGGCGCACGCCGGCACCGCCAGCCGCAGGCCGACGCCGACGACCAGGCGGAGGCCTCCGAACGGATTGCCGAAGGGCTCGGGGCTGCGGCCGATCCCGCGCGATCGGCCGCACGCGCGGACGTCCACGCTGGCTGACGCGGGGGCCGCGCTGCGTTCGCTCCTCGAGCCGGCCCGATTCCGCCGGCCCGCGCGCGCGTCACGCTGTAGAATCGAGCGGTCCCATACCCAGCTGAGGTGTCCATGGCCCTGTCCGACTTCCTGCGCAGCCAGTTCATCGAGATCATCGAGTGGAACGACGACTCCCGCGACACGCTCTCCTACCGGTGGCCCGACGACGACAAGGAGATCAAGCGGGGCGCGCAGTTGATCGTGCGCGAATCGCAGGTCGTGCAGTTCGTCTATCTCGGTCAGTACGGCGACCTCTTCGGGCCGGGCAAGCACGCGCTGACCACGGACAATATCCCGATCCTCTCGCGGCTGCAGGGCTGGAAGTACGGGTTCGAGTCGCCCTTCAAGGCGGACGTCTACTACGTCGTGACCCGTCTGTTCACCGGGAACAAGTGGGGCACCTCGAATCCGGTGATGATGCGCGACCAGGACTTCGGCATCGTGCGCGTGCGGGCGTTCGGCACGTACGACTTCCGGATCGTCGAGCCGGCGAAGTTCCTGAAGGAAGTGGCAGGCACCGACCATCACTTCAGGCTGGACGAGTTCGCCGACGTGATGCGCTCGCGCCTGGTCAGCGTCTTCAGCGACGCGATCGCCACGGCGCGCGTCCCGGTGCTGGACGTGGCGACGCGGTACAGCGAGCTGGGTGAAGCGCTGCTTCCGGTGATCAACCCGGTGCTCGTCGGCAAGTACGGGATCGAGATGACCTCGTTCGTGGTCGAGAACGTGTCGGTGCCGCCGGAGGTGGAAGCGGCGATCGACAAGCGGTCGAGCATGGCCGCCATCGGAAACCTGAACGACTACGTGAAGCTGCAGATGGCCGAGGGGCTCGCCAAGGGCGGCAGCAGCGTCGGGGGCGTCGGGGCCGAGATGGCGGTGGGCTTTGCCATTGCGCGCGAGATGATGAACCAGGCCGGCGGCGTCATGGCGCAGGGGACACCGGCGGCAGCGGGCGGGGCCGTGGCGGCACCCCCGGTGCCGGGCGCGTCGGCACCGGCGCCAGCCGGTCTCCCGCCGCTGCTGACGCCCGCCGACGCCGCGGCCGCGCTCGGCGTCACGGAGGACGACGTGCTCGCCAGTCTCGAGGCAGGCGACCTCAAGGGCAAGAAAATCGGCAGCCAGTGGCGGATCACGAAGACCGCGCTTGCCGAGTTCCTGCAGTAGGGCAGTCGGACCCGGCTTGTGGACGTGGACGCGTCGACACCTGACCAGCCCGAGCGCGACGGTGTGGCCGTCGCACGCCGGAAGTTCGAGTGTCCGGCCTGCGGCGGCGAAGCCGCGTGGAACCCCGCGCGGCACGCGCTGATCTGCCCGTACTGCGGGACGGAGTCGCCCGCCGAGCTGCTGCAGCGCGACGACACCACCGTCATCGTCGAGCACGACCTGGTGACCGCGCTGCGCGCCGTTCCGGACAGCGCGCGGGGGTGGCAGGCCGACAAGGTGTCGGTGCAGTGCCAGAGCTGCCGGGCCATCTCGGTGTTCGATCCGGCCCGCATCTCCCAGCGGTGCGAGTTCTGCGGCTCGACCGCGCTTGTTCCGTACGAGGAGGTGAAGGCCGCGTTCCGGCCCGAGAGCCTGCTGCCGTTCAAGGTGGCGGAGGCCCAGGCGCGCGACCTGGTCCGCGCCTGGTACGGGCGTCAGTGGCTGGCCCCGAACGGGTTCGCGGGCAAGGCGATGACCGACACGGTCCGCGGCATCTACCTGCCGTACTGGACGTTCGACGCGCGCGCCGACGCGCGCTGGACCGCGGAGTCGGGCGAGTACTACTACGTCACCGTGAACAGCAAGCGGCAGCGGCGGGTGCGCTGGTCGCCGGCCGCGGGCGAGCTGACGCACCGGTTCGACGATGACCTGGTGTGCGCCTCGCTCGGCGTACACCCGCAACTCCTCAAGAAGGTCGAGCCGTTCCCGACCACCGATGCCCTCGTGCCGTACGACGCAGGTTACCTGTCTGGCTGGACGGTCGAACGCTACCAGATCGACCTGGTGACGTCGGCCGCGCGGTCGCGCGAGCAGATGGAGGCGGTGCTGCGCAAGTTGTGCGGCGAGCAGGTGCCGGGCGACACCTACCGAAACCTGGTCGTGTCGGCCACCTACGCCGACCAGACGTTCAAGCACATCCTCGTGCCCGTCTGGCTGCTCTCGTACGTGTATCGGGGCACCTCGTACCAAGTCGTCGTGAACGGCGTGACCGCCGCCATCGCAGGCGAGCGGCCGTGGAGCTGGATCAAGATCACGCTGCTGGTGATTCTTGGGCTCATCGTGTTTGCGATGATCACCTACCTCGACAGCTGACGCCGCGCCGCCCGTGCTGGCGCGGGGCTGTGAGGCGGTGTGCGCCTGAGGTGTGCATCCGTGCACACCGTGTCCCGTGCTGTTGCAAAGCAGTACGCGGTCCGGCACGCACCCGCGATGAACGCAGCCCGTCTTTGCGGCGCGCAGATTGCTCCGGTGCAGTTGATGCACAAGGGAAACGAGCCGGTCGAGGTCGTCTGCGTCGAACAGGGGCGGCGAGCGGCGTGGGCGGTGATGGCGCACGGCCGGCAGGCGGTCGTCGTGACCAGTCTCGATGCCGCCGTCAGGATTGCGCAGGAACTGCGCGAGCACGCGGGGCCGGCGAGCGATTCCGCGTCCGACAGGCCGGAGGAGTTCCGGGGCACCCGCGCCGACTGACCCCGCAGAAGGCCACGAACGTCCGCGAGGCGACGGCGGTCGCCGCGGCAGGGGCAGTCCTGCTATCGTGCCCAGGGACACGCGCGAACCCGCGCGCCGCTCTCAGCAGGACGCCGGATGCCGCACCCCTCAGCGACCGACATCGTCATCGTCGGTGCCGGCCACAACGGGCTGGTCGCCGCGACCGTGCTTGCCCGGGCCGGCCTGTCGGTGGTCGTGGTCGAGCAGCAGCCCGTCGTCGGCGGGGCCGCGCGCACCGAGTACCCGTTTGCGAAGGCGCCCGGCCTCGGGGTATCCACGGGTGCGTACCTCCTCGGTGTGATGCCGCCCGAGTTGCTGCAGCGGCTTGGTCTTGAACTCCGGCTGTTTCGCCGCGACCCGCATTACTTCCTTCCGACCATCGACCGACGCTTCCTGCTGTTCGGATCGGATCGCGAGGCGAGCCGGCGCCAGTGCATCGAGTTCTTCTCCGAGCGCGACTGGCGGGCGTCGCAGGCGCTGTCCGAGGAACTGGGGCACCTGCGCGACGACCTGGCACCGAGCTGGCTCGAGGAGCCGGTCTCGGCGGCCGAGACGGCCGAGCGGTACATCCGGCCCGCGCTGCGCGATGTCTTCCTCCACCTCGTCGAGCGACCCGTCGAGGACTACCTTGCCCGATTCGGTTTCGAGAGCGACCTGCTGATCGCGATGTATGCCGTCACCGACGCGTTCTCGGGGCTGCACGCGAGCTTCGGCAGCCCGGGCACCGGGCTCAACTTCCTCGTGCACAACATGTGTCGCCTGCCTGGGGCGGACGGCACCTGGATGGTGGTGGAGGGCGGCATGGGGCGCCTGACTGGCACGCTGGCCCGTCATGCCGCCGATGCGGGCGCCATGATCCGCACCAACTGCGTGGTGACGCGGGTGAGCGTGCGATCGAACCGCGTGACGGGCGTCGAACTCGACGACGGTTCGGTGCTCCGGGCCCCGGTGGTGCTCTGCAACGCGGACCCGTTCCGGCTGCGCGAACTCGTGGGCGCCGGGCACCTGCCGGCGGCGTTCAACGCAAGGCTCGACGGCTTCCGGCGGATGGGCACGACGATGAAGGTGAACATCGCGCTCGATCGGCTCCCCGTGTTCCGGTGCCTGCCCGACGACCGGGGGCAGCATCGCGGCACGATCCACCTGCTGCCGCAGGAGGGCAGCGTGATGGCGGAGCTGCGACGTGGCTTCGAGCGCGTGCAGGCCGGCGACCTGGCGGAGTGGCCGTCGATCGAGTGGTACACGCACACGGCGGTCGACCCCTCGCTGCGTGACGCGCAGGGACGGCATGGGGCTGCGTTCTTCGTGCAGTGGGTGCCGTACGCGTTGAAGGGCCGGGACTGGGAGGCCGAGGAAGGGCGCTACGTCCGCCAGCTGTTCGATATCGCGGACCGCTTCGCACCGGGGTTCAGCTCACACGTGGTGGACGTGCTGGCGCTCACCCCGAAGCGCATCGAGGAGCGCTTCGGCATGAGCTACGGGCACATTCACCACGTGGACAACACGTTCGGGTTCGACCAGCGAATGCCGTACCGCACGCCGATCGACGGTCTGTATTCCTGCAGCGCCGGTTGCCACCCGGCCGGTTCGGTGATTGGGGCGGCCGGTTACGTTGCGGCGACGTGCGTGGCCCGCGATCTCGGCGTCACGACGTGATCGAGGCGACCACGCGGGCGAAGAAATCGCCGGGCGCGTGCCAGCGCCAGACCACCACGAGGTCGTGCTCCGGGTCGATGAAGATCGTGTTCGAGCCGTTCCCCTGGGCCTGGAAGCTCGTGGTGGGCAACCCCCTCGAGCCGCCCTTGCTGTTGAGCCACCACAGGTATCCGTAGTCGTTGGAGTTCGGCGGCCCGCCGCGCGTGGTCGCCTCCCGCACCCAGGCTTCCGAGATGATCTGGCGATCCTGCCAGCGTCCGCGGCGCGCCATGAGCAGGCCGAAGCGGGCGTGGTCGCGCGAGTTCATCCAGAGGCCAGCCCCCCAGCGCGTTCCACCCGGCACCGACCGCATCGTCTTGCCGTCCACCTCGACGTCCGCGTTGTCGTAGCCCAGCCAGCGCCACGTGTCTGACGCGCCGATCGGGTCCATGATCTCCCGCCGGAGCACCTCGGGCAGCGGCCGCTTCCAGACGCGCAGCAGCGAGAGGGAGAGCCGGTTCACGCGGACGTCGTTGTACTCGTAGTAGCTGCCTGGAGCCTGGAGGGCCCGCGCCTGCATCTCGCCGTCGCCGAACTCCTCGCGTCCGAGGAACGTCGAGAGCTTGCCGAACAGCGTGCCTTCCCATTCGCTTGCCTGGCGCGCGTGATCCTCCCACGTGATCGCGGCGTTGTGTGGCGAGTCGTAGCCGCCGTCGTTCACGTACCGCGCCACCGGGTCCTTGATGCTCTTGATGAGGCCGCGATCGATGGCGAGGCCGAGCACGGTGGACAGGTAGCTCTTGGCGACGCTGTAGGTCGGCTCGACCACCCCCGTGTCGCCGAACTCCGCCACAACGTAGCCGTGCCGCACGATGATTCCGTTGGTCGGACCGTGCGACGGTGGCAGCTGGCCGAGCGGCCGGCCGTAGCGCTTCACCTGGTCGGCCATGTAGTCGGTCTTCGCCCAGGACGTGTCACGGGTCTGGGCGTAGGCGACGGCGTCCGCCAGCAGCCGCGGGTCCATGCCCACCTGCTCGGGCGTGCGGATCTCCCACCGCTCCCGGGACGGGAAGTACGGCGTGCCGTCGGCGGGGGCGGCGGCGAGCCGCTCGGCCGCAGGAGCCACGACGCACGCGAGTCCGGCAAGCGCGACGAACGAGGCGACGGCGGAGCGCAGCGACATGGCGATCTCCTCTCAGCGGGCGCGCCAGGGCGCCTTGATGAGCAGCTTCGGATCGACGCCCGACTTCGGCACGAACTTCTGTGTACGGCCGTATTGGTTGTCGCCCCCATAGAGAATGCCGTCGGGAGCCACGGTGAAGGTGTGCACCTCGAGGTACCCGTCCGGCAGTTCCTTCGGGACCATCCAGGTGTAGAGATGGTTGCCCTGGAAATCGAGCTTGGTGAAGCGCAGGGGGTTGAGGTCGGTCACCCACAGGCTGTCGTCGTTGACGATGATGTCGAGCGGCAGCGAGAAGCCGGGGAACTCGGTGACGTACTCGAGCGTCCGGGGGTTGTTCGTCGCGCGGAAGACGTTGATGCGGCCGCCCGAGCGATCGAGCGCGAAGACACGGCCCTCAGGTCCGACGCCGATGGCGTGGACGCCGTTGAACTGGCCCGGCCCGCTGCCCTTGCCGCCGACCTCGCCCAGGTAGTTGAGGTCCTTGTCCATGATCATCACGCGGTGGTTGTCGAGACCGTCCGCGATCAGCACGCGGCCGTCGGGGAGGAAGGCGACGTCCTGCGGCTTGCCGAAGTGCGTGCCGTCGCTGCCCTGGACGTTCTTCTCGCCGAGCGTGCGGAGCAGCGTCTTCATGTCGTTCGAGAAGATGTAGATCTCGCTGAACGTCTCGTTGATCACCCAGACGCGCTTCTGCGGATCGTACGGGCTGATGCGGAGGCGGTGCGGCGCCGGCCCGGGTGATCCGGCGAACAGCTTGTCCCACTGGTTCCACTTCTCGATCACGGTGCCGTTGGCGTCGAGCGCGTACAGGCAGTTCTGCCACACGCGGCCGTCCACCGCCGACAGCACGTTGACGCCAATCGAGCCGGCGAAGCCGGTGAACGAGGGCGGCACGGGGCTCGGCAGCCGGTACTCGCCGCGTTGTGCGACGAGGATGCGGTTCGGCGTCTCGGCGAACACGCCCGAGTTGCCGCCGAAGGTGAACCCTGGCGCCGAGAACGGCTTGTGCCAGTAGCGAACGACGTCGTAGGGGCTGGGCCCGACGGGCCCGGAGATCACACCTGGCTTCGACTGGGCGAGGAGCGCCGGCACGCTCATGGCGAGCGCGAACACGGCGGCAGCGGCCAGCACGGTCTTCTTCAGCATCTCGTGGTCCTGGAGTTAGCGCCCGCCACCCTGGCAAAGGCGGCCTATCTTGACACAGAAGCGGACAGCGGACGCAGCGGCGGGGTGGGGAGCGGATCAGCCGAGCGTGTCCACCAGCGGGTCGGCGGCGGGGGCTTCGACGGCCCCCCGATCCCCGGCGACGGTGCCGATCGAGGCCACGATCACCGCCCCGATCGCCAGCCACTGGTGCCGCGTGAGCGCTTCGCCGAGCACCAGCAGGCCGACGAGGGCGGCGAGCGCCGGCTCGAAGCTCATGAGCACGCCGTAGGTCCTGGCGGAGAGATAGCGCAGCGCGGTCATCTCCAGCGTGTACGGCAGCGCGCTCGACAGGATGGCGACGCCGAGCCCGAGCGGCAGGACCGAGGGTGACACCAGCGCGCGGCCCGCATCGAGCACGCCAATGGGCACGATCAGGCAGGCCGCGATCAGCATGCCCCACGCCGACGCGCCGCTGCCGTGTGCGTGTCCGGCCTTCTGCCCGAAGATGATGTAGAGCGCCCAGCAGACGCCGGCCCCCAGTGCGCAGAGCACGCCCACCGGATCGAGCCGCGCGGAGGTCTGCGTCAGCGGCAGCAGGAGGAGCAGCCCGACGACCGCGAGCGCGATCCAGACGAAGTCGAGGCGCCGCCGGGAATGGGCGACCGCCACCGCCAGGGGACCGGTGAACTCGAGCGCAACCGCGATGCCGAGCGGGATGGTGCGGATCGAGAGGTAGAAGATGAAGTTCATCGTGCCGAGCGCGACGCCGTAAGCGAGCACGATCGGCCAGGCGGCCCGGGAGGGCACATGACGCCATGGCCGCTGGAGCACCGCCACCAGCAGAGCCGACAGGCCGAGTCGCAGGGCGGTGGTGCCGGGTGCACCGATCCTCGGAATGAGCTGCTTGGCGATCGAGGCGCCCGCCTGGAACGAGAGCATCGCCACGAGCAGGCTCAGGAGGGCGGCGCCTCGTGTCGGCGGTGCGGTCACCGGCCCATGGTAACCATGGACGGGGTCCGGATGCGCGATCCACGCGGCGCAGCGGGCGCGGCGAGGGGCCCCGCCGCGCCACGTTGGTCACGAACCCCCGCCACCGGGCGCTTCGTCACGACGCACCCGTCAGGACGCACCCGTCACGACGCGCCCGTGATGACACACCCGTCACGCGGCACCGTCAGGCGTGCGCGCGTCAGACGGGCGCCGTTCCGCAACAGCCGGGCGCGCAGCAGGCGGCGCCGTCCGGCTTCCGGGCGCGGATGAACGCGCTGGCGAACGCGCCGTCCACCTGCGCTGCGACCGCCTCGGCGTCGAGGCCCGCGTCGGCCAGGAAACGTTGCGCCTCGGCGACCTGGTAGACGCGCCAGCGCTCCACGTCCACGTCGACGAACCCCGCCGCGCGGAGTTTGTCCTTGTACTCGTCGTCCTCGAGGGCGCCGGCGATGCACCCGACCCACAGCGCCATGCTGCGCCGCACCTCGTCAGGCACCCCGCCGCGAACGACCACATCCGAGACGGCCAGTCGGCCGCCGGGCCTGAGCACGCGGAACGCCTCCCGCAGGACGGCGTCCTTGTCGGCCGACAGGTTGATCACGCAGTTCGAAATGATGACGTCGACCGAGGCGTCGGGCAGCGGGATGGCCTCGATGTGGCCCTTGAGGAACTCGACGTTGGTCGCGCCGGCCCTCGCCTGGTTCTCGCGCGCCAGCGCCAGCATCTCGTCGGTCATGTCGAGCCCGTAGACCTTGCCCGTCGGCCCGACACGGCGTGCAGACAGGAGGACGTCGATGCCGCCGCCCGAGCCGAGGTCCAGCACTACCTGGCCTGGCTCGAGCGAGGCGAGCGCCGTCGGGTTGCCGCAGCCGAGCGAGGCAATCACGGCCTCCTGCGGGACGCCGCCCGTCTGGCTGTCGGAGTAGAGATCGCTCGTGATCGGGTCGTCGCCGCAGCACGCCGCCGGCCCGCAGCACCCGCTGCCGCTGCCCCTGCGCACCGCCGACGCGATGGCGCCGTATCGTGCCTGAACCGCCTCGTGAATTTGCGACATGTTTACCTCCGGACTCATGCGCGGATGCGAATATAGAGCGACGATAGGCGCCGGTGTTATATTTGTCAAGACGAATATATGGCAACGCGACCACAGATGAACCGGCTGACGCAGATGGCAACGCTGTTCCAGGCGCTCGGCGACGCGACACGGCTCCGCATCCTCGGCCTGCTGCTGAGTGGCGAGGTGTGCGTGTGCGATATCCACGAGAGCCTGCGCATCCCGCAACCCAAGGCGTCGCGCCACCTGGCCTACCTCCGCAAGAGCGGCCTCGTCACCACGCGGCGCGATGGGCTGTGGGTGCACTACAGCCTCGCGCCGTCTGACGACCGCGTACTGGCGGCGCTCACCGACGCGGTACGCCACGCCCTGTCCCACGTCGACGACGTGCGCCACGACGGCGAGCGCCTGCGCAGGCGCACCGGGTGCTGTGTCCCGATGCCGAAGGACGTGGCCGGCGACACCTGCTGCGCCACGGTTGCCGTACCGGCGTCCGGCGCGCGAGGGCGGCGATGACCGACATCACCATCGACCGCGCCGTGCCCGGGGACGCCGAGGCGGTCCGTTCCCTGCTGGCCCGCAGCGGCCTGCCGCTCGACGGCCTCGACGCGGCATGGCCCAGCACCCTGGTTGCGCGGCGCGGCGGGCAGGTCGTCGGGTGTGCCGCGCTGGAGTTCTACGCGGACGGCGCGCTGCTGCGCTCGGTCGCCGTGGCGGAGGAGGCTCGCGGCATGGGCCTGGGCCGGCGGCTCACGCAGGCGGCTGCAGGCCTCGCACGGGATCAGCGCGCCCGCGCGCTCTACCTCCTGACGACGACGGCCGAGCAGTACTTCCCGCGCCTCGGCTTCGCGCGCATCGCCCGCGAGGCGGTCCCGCCATCCGTTCAAGGATCGGTCGAGTTCACCGGGGCCTGTCCGTCGTCGGCCACGGTCATGCGCAAGGCGCTCGAGGACGAGCCCTCGTCGGGCCCCGCGGCTCCTGGCGGCGCGCGCAGGCCGGCACGCGTGGGCATCAACGGCTTCGGCCGGATGGGGCGTCTCGCGCTCCGAGCTGGCTGGGGACGCCCCGACCTGCAGTTCGTGCACGTGAACGAGATTGCGGGCGGTGCCGACGTCGCCGCACACCTGCTGACATTCGACTCGGTGCATGGTCGATGGGGCAGGGACGTACGCGGCATGCCGGATGCCTTGAGCATCGACGGCGCGGTGGTCCGCTTCACAAGCGCGGGCCGCCCCGGTGACGTGCCCTGGGCGGCGTCGGACGTGGACATCGTGCTCGAGTGCAGCGGGAAGTTCCGCACGGTCGAGACGCTGGAACCGTACTTCGCCGCCGGGGTGAAGCGGGTGATCGTCGCGGCCCCGGTGAAGGCGGGCGCGCTGAATGTCGTGGTGGGCGTGAACGACCACGAGTACGACCCCGCGCGCCACCGGATCGTGACCGCGGCGTCATGCACCACCAACTGCCTCGCGCCGGTCGTCAAGGTGGTGCACGAGGCCGTGGGCATCCAGCACGGCGTCATCACGACCGTACACGACATGACCAACACCCAGACCATCGTCGACGCACCTCACAAGGACCTGCGGCGGGCGAGGGCGAGCAGCCTGTCGCTCATTCCCACCAGCACCGGATCGGCCACGGCCATCGGCCTCATCTACCCGGAGCTGAAGGGCAAGCTGTCGGGCCTTGCGGTTCGCGTGCCGCTGCTGAACGCGTCGCTCACGGACTGCGTGTTCGAAGTCGCGCGGCCGACGAGCGTGGACGAGGTGAATGGGGCGCTGAAGGCCGCTGCGGAAGGCGTCCTTGCCGGCATCCTCGGGTTCGAGGAACGGCCGCTCGTGTCCGTGGACTACAAGGACGATACACGGTCGGCGATTGTGGATGGCCCCTCCACCATGGTCATCGACGGCACGTGCGTGAAGATCCTGGCCTGGTACGACAATGAAATCGGGTACGTCCACAGGATGATCGAACTCGCACAGAAAATGGGCGCGACGCTGTGACCACGCCGGCCGCGACCGCCACCCCCGCGGTCGGGACGATCGGCATCGGTCATTACGCAACCGTCACCGCGGCGTATTGGGCCTTCACGCTCACCGACGGCGCACTGCGCATGCTGGTGCTGCTGCACTTCAACGCGCTGGGCTACTCGCCGGTGCAGCTGGCGTTCCTCTTCCTGCTCTACGAATTCTTCGGCATCGTCACCAACCTGGTCGGCGGGTGGGTGGCGTCGCGCACCGGCGTGCGCGCGACGCTCGTCGCGGGCCTGGCCATGCAGGTGGTGGCGCTCGCGTTACTGGCCCTGCTCAACCGCGGCTGGAGTGCGGCCGCGTCCGTGGCGTACGTCATGGGCTGCCAGGCACTGTCGGGCATCGCGAAGGACCTCACGAAGATGAGCGCCAAGAGCGCCGTGAAAGTGCTGGTGCCTTCCGGCGACGACCCGGGGCTGTTCAGGTGGGTGGCCGTGCTCACCGGTTCCAAGAACGCCCTCAAGGGCGCCGGGTTCTTCGTGGGTGGCCTGCTGCTCTCGCTGTTCGCGTTCCGTGGCGCGCTGCTCGTGATGGCAGCCGGCGTCCTCGTGGTGCTGCTGTTCGTGCTGGCCAGGCTGCCCGCGACCATCGGGCGGGCCAGGAGCAAGGCGCGGTTCAGCGGCATCCTCTCCAACTCGCCGGGCATCAACCGTCTGTCGCTCGCCCGGCTCGCGCTGTTCGCGGCCCGCGACGTGTGGTTCGTGGTGAGCGTGCCGATCTTCCTGGCCTCCGTGCTGGGCTGGTCGGCTGCCCGGGTGGGGGGCTTCATGGCGGCGTGGGTGATCGCCTACGGCGTCGTGCAGGGCGCATCTCCGGTGCTGCTGCGGGGGATCACCGGAGGACGTGCGCCGGGCCCAGCGCTGACAGCGGGCCTGGGCCTCGCGCTGGCGCTGGTCACCGCGCTGATACCCATCGGCCTTGCGCTCGGATGGCCGCCGGCCCCCACGATGCTGGGCGGGCTGGGACTCTTCGGCGTCGTCTTCGCCTTCAACTCGTCCGTGCATTCGTTCATGGTGCTGGCGTACTCGGAGTCGGACCGTGTGTCGGTGACGGTCGGCTTCTACTACATGGCGAATGCGTGCGGACGGTTGTTGGGAACGCTGCTCTCCGGCGTGCTGTACCAGCAGGCCGGCGTGGTGGCGTCGCTGTGGGGCGCGGTCGTCCTCGCCGCGTGTGCCGGCACGGTGGCGATGTGGCTGCCGCCCGTGGCGCCGAGCGATGTCGCCTGGGCGGACGCGAAGGGCGACGAGTAGCGGAGTCACGGTAAGCTGAGCCCTGCGAAGTGTCTCAGGCGGCGCGCCGACTGGCCGGGCGGACGTCTGTATCAGAGGAGACGTGCATGTCCGGTGAGTTCGATCGTCCTGCCGATGTGGGACGCCGCCTGTTCCTGAAGTCTGCGCCAGCACTCGGGCTGGGGCTCGGTGCCGCGGGGTGCGCACCCGGGGCGCCGGCCGAGTACGCGCCCGCGTCGGCGGGCCAGGCCCCGCCCGCGGCGGGTGCAACCCGGTACGACCTGACGAAGGACTCGGGCGCCCTTGCACCGGACGAGACCGTCACCTCGGCCTGTCAGTTCTGCAACTCCCTCTGCGGTATCGAGGTGCTCAAAAAGGCCGGCCGCATCATTGCCATCAAGGGATTGGACAGCGATCCGGTGGCGATGGGCGGCCTGTGCGTCAAGGCGCCGATGATGGCGGAGCTGGTCTACAGCCCACGCCGCATCAAGACGCCGCTGAAGCGCGTTCGCGGGCAGAAGGGCGACCCGGATTCAGTGTTCGAGCCGGTGTCGTGGGACACGGCCCTCGACGCGATCGCGCGCAAGCTGATCGAGATCCGCGACACCACGGGCCCGCAGGGCGTGGCCAACAAGACCTCCGGCCGCCTGCCGCGCGGCACAGGCGCGATCATCGGACGCTTCTTCGACCTCTACGGCTCGCCGAATGCCACCGACGTGGGGCCCGTGTGCAATGACGCGGGTGGCAACGCGCTCGCGTGGACCTTCGGCTTGGGCAACTTCACGAACGGCTACGGCGTGGACGGCGCGACGGGACAGGAGGATCTCGGGCGATCGAAGTTCCTCCTGTTCCTCGGCACCAATCAGGCCGAGACGCACCCGGTGACCTTCGAGTACCTGCTGCGTTCGCGTGAGCGCACCGGCGCGACCCTCGTCGTGGTCGACCCGCGTCGCACGCCGACCAGCGCCTACGCCGACCAGCACCTCGCCATCCGTCCCCATACGGACATGGCGCTGGCCTACGGCATGCTCGCGCACATCCTCGAGAAGGAGCTGTACGACAAGGCGTTCGTCGAGCAGTGGGTCCTCGGCTTCGACGAACTCCGGACGCACGTCCGCGCGCAGGGCTTCACCCCGGAATGGGCAGAGACGGTCACCACGATCCCGGCCGCCACGATCCGCCAGGTGGCCGAGCGTTATGCGACGAGCAGGCCTGCCGCGATCTTCTGCAACGCCGGCATCTCGCATCAGGCGAACGCGTTTCACACGTATCGCGCGCTGGCGTTCCTGGCGGCGCTCACCGGAAACATCGGGCAGCCCGGCGGCGGATGCAACTTCATGCACAACACGTGGCCGGGGGGCCTGAACCTGCCGGCCATCCAGGGCGCTGTCCCGCGCAAGGAGGTGGCGCTGCCGGTGGGGCCGGACTGGTTCGCCACGTCGATCCTCGAGTCGAAGCCGTACCCGCTGCGCGCGGTGTTCATGGAAGGCAACCCGATCGTCGACAGCGCCAACAGCACGCGCGTGCGGAAGGCCTACGCGCAGCTGGAGTTCATGGTGTACCCGGGACTCTTCATGGAGGAGCCGGCGTACTACGCGGACTACATCCTGCCCGTGCCGAGCGTGCTCGAACTCGACACGATCTACATGCGCCGTGACGACCGCGCGATCCGCTGGTGCAACCAGGCGGTGCCGCGCGTCGGCGAGTCGCGCACCGACATCGAAATCTGGATCGATCTCGCGAAGAAGATGGCGGCGATCGACAGGAAGCATCCGCCGGAGTACTGGACGGCGAACCTGCGCGAAGAGTGGAGGGACTACCGCTCCCTCTGGGACAACGTGTTCGCGAGGAACACGCCAGGCGTCGGCGGCATGACGACGGCGCGGATGGCGCAGATGAGCGAGCCACTGCGCTGGCCGTGCCCGACGCCGGATCATCCCGGCGTCAGCACGCTCTACATGGACCACCCGTCCTGGCATCAGGCAGCCGAGGCGCTTGGCCACGCGGGCAAGCGGTTCCTGACGCCAAGCGGCAGGATCGAGATCGTCACTCCGGAACTCGAGGCGAAACTTGCCCCGGCCGGGCATCACGCCCTGCCGCCGTTCTACGCGCATCCGGAGACGACGGGCAGCCTGCCGTCGGCGCGGCACGGCGAACTGCTCGTGGAGAACCCGATCAATCCGGGCACCCTCACCCCGAAGGCCGAGGTCGGCGTGCAGGTGCCGCGGCCCGAAGGGTTTCCGCTCGTGGCCATGATCGGTCGTCCGAGCGTGGTCCACTTCGCCACGATCACCCACTGGACGCCCACCGGGAAGCAGCTGAACGGTGTCCGGCTGGTGCAGGTGCACCCGAACACCGCCGCGGCGGCGGGCATCGCCAACGGCGACGCTATCCGCGTGGAGAGCCCGCGAGGGGCCATTAGCGCGACCGCGCTGGTGTTCGACGGGATCCGCGAGGACACGATCTTCGTGCCGAACCTGTTCGGCCCGATGCAGCGTGTTGGCGAGGAGCTCGGTCTGCCGCTGTACGAGCCTGCCAATACGCTGGCCGACGATCGCTACTTCGACAATCTGTCGGGGCAGCAGGCTTACAAGTGCGTGGCCTGCCGGGTGGTGAAGGCGTGAGGCCCTGGCGCTAGAGCGCCTCGCGCTGCTCGAGCGCCACCCGTACGAGCTGGCTGCGCGTTCGCACCCCGGTTTTCGCGAACAGCTGCTGCAGCGACGCCTTGACGGCGCTCTCCGAGACCCGCAGCTCGGAGCCGATCTCCTTGTTGGTCCGCCCTTCGAGCAGCAGGTGCATGATGTCGCGCTCCCGCGGCGTCAGCCGCGGCCTCGAGGGCTGCTGCGCCGCCGTCTCGAGCAGGCTCTGAAGGTAACGCTGCTCGATGAACACCTTGCCGCCGGCCACCTCCAGGATGCTGCGGTGCAGCTCCTCCGGCGAGTGCTGCTTGTGCACGATGCCCGAGATGCCCAGCCGCACCAGCTCCAGCGCGTCGTGGTTGGGCAGTCCCGCCGTGACGAGCAGGATCCGGCCCTCGAAGCCGCGGTCGCGCAGGCGGCGCACGAGGGACAGCGCGTTGTCCTCGCCGAGGTCGTAGTCGAGGATCAGCACGTCCACGCCCGTTGCCGGAATGGCGTCGTACGCCCGATCCACCGATTCGGCGCTGCCGACCACCGTCAGCAGCGGGTCGCTGGCGAGCAGGCGCAGCAGGCCTTCCCGGAACAGCGCGTGGTCGTCAACGACGAAGAGCGTGATTGGTCGGTTCATCGGTCCGTTCCTGGGGTTCGAGGGGCAGGATGACGTCGAAGCGGCATCCGCGCGCCGCGGGCACGAAGCGCAGGTCGCCGCCGAAGGTCCGCACCAGCGCGCGCGACACGTAGAGGCCCAGGCCCGATCCGTCGGCGTTCTCGCGAAACGGCTGGAACAGGATCGACGTGTCCCGCACGCCGGGCCCGGTGTCGGTGACGCTCACCACCACGTTCCCATCGTCGCGCCGGGCGTGGATCTCCAGCGCAGGGTCGGGCACACCCTGTACGGCCCGGAGCGAGTTCTGGGTCAGGTTGAGGAACACCTGGAGCAGCGCGTGCGCGTCGGCCGGGACGCGCAGCGTCACGTCCTCGAGCTTCCACGACAGCGCGCCGTTGAGGTCCACCCAGTCGGGCTCGATCACGATGCGGAGCTGGTCGAGGATCTGGTGCAGGTCTGTCGATCGGAGCGGTGCCTGGCGGTCCGCTTCGAGTTCGAACGCCGCAATCCGCGAGAGGCCCTCGATCAGGTTCGTCAGCGCGCGGTAGTCCTCATCGTCCCTCAATAGCGCGTGCTGGCCCAGGTTTGCCGCGACGACGCGGATGGCCGAGCACATGTTGCGGATCTCATGCGCCACCGCCCCGGCCAGCAGGCGGTTGTAGTCGAGGAAGTGGCGGAACGCCTCGCGTTCGCGGTCGCGCACCTCCTCGGAGGTGTCCACGAGGATGCCGGCGAGGCAGCGTGCGGCCCCCTCGCCGTAGGTGGAGAACCACACGGTGATGGGGAAGATCTGGCCGTTGGCTCGGCGCCCCCAGCTCGTGGCCGACGTCCGCATCGGCCGCCCCCCGGGGCTCTTGCGCAGTGCGCTCGTGAAGATCGGCACGTGTTCGGCCATGCTGCGCCCGTACAGCGCGTCGGGCGCATCGTAGCCCAGCACCTCTGCGGCCGCCCGGTTGGCGCCGATCACCTCGCCCCGGACGTTGAGCGTGAGGATGGCCGTCGGGCTCGACTCCACCAGCAGGCGCAGGCGATCTTCGGCCTGGTAGCGCATGGTCTTCTCGACGCGCAGCCGTTCGTCGGCCGCGAGCAGCCGCGTGCGCCGCTGGCTGATCTCGACGATGAGCAGGCCGATCCCCGCGTAGGCGAGCGTCGCCATCACCTGGCGCAGCCAGAACTCGATGGGCGACAGTTCGGGGATGAACTGGCCGCGGATCCCCGCGCAGAGGCACGCGGCCAGGATCATCTGGGGCCGGGACAGCACCGTGCCGGCGACGATGATCGGGAAGACGTAGAAGACGCCGAGCGAGAAGGTGAGCTGCGAGTACCACTCGAGGGTGACGACCGCGACGAGCAACAGCACCGCCGCGAGCAGCATCTGGGCGCGCCCGAGCGGCGCGACCGGGCGGGGCGTCGCGGACGCGTCGTCCAGCAGGACGGGGGCGTCGGCCGTCGACAGGACGTTCTCGCGGAAGCTGGATCCGACAAGCGGCATGTGTGAGGCGACCGACGGGTTGATCTTCGCACTCGCTGCCGTGCCCGGACAATCTATCGATCGACTGTCCGTTCGATACAGCCCGGCTACCTCTGCCGTGCGCGAGCTGGCGGCATCGACCCGGGCGCGTGCATCGGCCGGAGGGGCCGCCCGGCGCCCCAAAGGACCTGTCGCGCGGCTTCGAAAGAGAGGCGATCGATAACGCCGGCCCGGCGCGGGGGGGCGCTAGCGTACGGAGATGATCGTCCGGGATCACCTGCCGCTGCGCCGCGTATGGCCCAGTGTCTCTACGCGGCTCATCTGGCTGTTGATCTTCGACGCGACCGTCGCCGTGCTGTACACGGTGTTCGGCGTCACGCTCCTCGCGCTGCCGTCGCTCCCGCTCGGCATGATGGCCGCGGCGCTCAGCATCTTCCTCGCGTTCCGCACGAACTCGGCGTACGACCGCTGGTGGGAGGCGCGCAAGCTCTGGGGCGCGCTGGTCAACGAGTCGCGGACGCTGGTGCGCCAGGCCCTCACGCTCATCGACGCACGCGAGGCTTCGGGGCGCGGCTTCGTCGAGTGGCAGATCGCCTACGTGCACGCGCTGCGCTGCCATCTGCGCGGCCAGAACCCGTTCCCGGAGATCGCCGGCCGCCTCGATCCCGCCCTCGTGGCCTGGCTGCGCGGCCAGCGCAACGTGCCGCTCGCCCTGCTGCAGCACGCCGCACAGGAACTGCGCGGGCACTTCGATGGCGGGCGGCTCGACTCGATCCGGTTCGTGCAGATGGACGCCACGCTGACCCGCCTGTGCGACATCCAGGGCGCCTGCGAGCGCATCAAGAACACGCCGCTGCCGCGGCAGTACGAGTATTTCCCCCGCCTGCTCGTGTGGTTCTACGGCCTGCTCCTGCCGTTCGGGCTGGTGGAGGGGCTGCGGCTCGTCACGCCGCTCGCGTCGACCGCGGTGAGCTTCATCTTCGTTGCCCTCGAGTCGATCGGGCGCGACCTGGAGGCGCCGTTCGAGAACACCGTCCACGACACGCCCATGAGCCAGTTGTCGCGAACCATCGAGATCAACCTGCGGGAGGTCAGCGGCGACGGCCGCGTTCCGCGCGACGTGGTTGCCGTCGACGGGTTCGTCTACTAGGAGGCCGCACGATGCATGTCCGCCCGTTCGAGGTGCTGCTGCTCACGAACTTCTCGGATGCGTGCTTTCGCACGATCCCCGTGCTGGCGCAGATGGGCGACGAGGTCGAGATGCACCTCACCATCGCGCACGCGGTGGGCGATGCCCGCCGCGACCGCGGCGAACTGGAGCCGAAAATCCGGAGCTTCTTTCCCGAAGCCGACCACTACGCGTCGTGCCGTCGGGTCGTGGTGCCGGGACGGCCCGTCGAGGCAATCCGCCGCATCCAGGTGGAGCATCCAGTCGATCTGGTCGTCGCGCCAGCGGGCGAGCGGCTCGGGCTGCCCCGGTTCGGGCACGTGTCCCTGCGTTCGCGCATCGTGGGGCAGACGGGACTGCCGCTCCTCACCTTCGGTCCGGCGGTTCCCCGGCGTCGCCTGGGGCGGCCGACGATGACGGTCGCGTGCTGCGTGGAACCGGACCGGGTGGGAGGGGCGCACCTGCGGCTGGCGGCCACCTATGCGCGGCGCCTGAACGCGGCGCTGCACGTCGTGCAGGTGCTGGGCGATGTCAGCGAAGCCAGCCTCACCGACCTGCCGTACGTCCAGCCGCTGACCGGCGTCGAAGCGCTCCGGCTGCTCCGGCGGTCCGGGGTCTTCGCCGCCTTCCCGCCGGAGGTGCACACGACGTCGCGCGGTCGCCTGGCCGCGGTGCTCGGCGCCGTCGACGCCGACGTGGTGTTCCTCGATGCCGAACGGTGGACGACGCGGCAGTGGCTGCTGGCGCGGGTCGATCCGCTGGTGGACGCGATGCCGTGTCCGGCGGTGTGTGTGTCCGGGTCACGTGCCGATCTGCGGTGGGACCTGCCCCAGAACATGAGCCGTGCGGCACGGGGAGCCACGACCGCGCCGGTGTCCGGGCGGCGTGCGGGCGACAGGATGCTGGCGCACTGAGCGCGGCGTGCGGACGGCACGGGCGCGTCCGCCGGTCGGGCGGCTACTGCGCGTGCGTGCCGGTCCGCGCCTCGCGCACGGTGCGCACGTAGAACAGGATCGTCGCCGTCCCCACGAGTCCGGCGCCGAGCGTGACGAACTGCAGCGTCGGGCTGACCCGCGCGAGCAGGAACCAGCTGATGGTCAGGCCCACCCACATGGCCGCCAGCGCGATCGTCTTGCTGCGGACGTCCATGCCGCCCGTCTCGCGATACCGGCGCAGCGACGGCCCGAGCCACCGGTTGCGGTGCAGCCACGCGTCGAGCCGGGGTGAACTCCGCACGAAACAGTACGACGCGATGATCACGAACACCGTCGTCGGCATGCCCGGCACGAACACGCCCACGAAACCCAGGCCGACGGCGATGAGGCCGAGCGCGATGAAAAGGGCGCGACGCCACGGGGACTGCGCAGGCTGCACGCCCCGATCATAATCCAGGGCCGGGCGGGGCGGTCAGAGCCACCGGGCCTTGCGGAACCGGTAGAAGAGGTACCCGTCCACGGCGGCCATCAGCAGCACCGCCACCGGGTAGCCGAACTGCCACTCCAGCTCCGGCATGTGGTCGAAGTTCATCCCGTAGACGCCCGCCACCATCGTGGGCACGGCGACCAGGGCGCCGTAGGCGGCGAGCCGCTTGGTCACCTCGCTCTCCTGAATCGTGAGCTGCGAGAGGTTGACCGAGAGGGCGGTCGTGATCATTTCGCGCGCCGCGTCGATCGACTGGTTCAGGCGCACGAGGTGGTCGTAGACATCGCGGAAGTAGTCGGTGAGCTGGGCGCAGCGCTGGGGCACGCGCCCGCCGTACAGCTTGCCCGTGGCCTCGAGCAGGGGGCCGATGGCGTGCTTCAGGGTCATCAGCTTCTGCTTCAGCTCGTAGAGTTCCTGGATGATCGCGCGGTTGTCCCGCCCCTCGAAGATGCGCTGCTCGATGCGGTCCAGTTCCACCTCCAGGGCGTCCAGCACCGGGAAGTAGCGGTCCACGACGGCGTCCATGATGGCGTAGAGCACGAAGCCGGAGCCGTGCCGCAGCAGATCCGGTTCGCGTTCGCAGCGCGCGCGGACGTCGGCGAAGCCATGTTCGCTGTGGCTGCGCACCGAGAGCACGTAGTTGGGACCGACGAACACGGCCACCTCGCCCACCTTCTGCTCGCCGCCCTCGAGTTCGATCAGGTGCAGGACCGCGAACAGGGAATCGCCGTACTCTTCGAGCTTGGGGCGCTGGTGCCCGTGGCGGGCGTCCTCGACGGCAAGAGGATGCAGGTCGAACTCATCCTGCATCGCATCCAGTTCCCCCGTGGTGGGGTCGTGCACGGCGACCCACACGAAGCACTCGGGCCGGCTCACATAGGACCGGATCTCGCTGGCCTGGATGTCGGCCAGCTTCCGGCCGTCCTGGTAGGCGACGCAGTTGATCAGCACGGAGCCGAATGCTACCACCGCGCCCCCGCGAACCCGCCGGGGCGCTGGTATCGTCAATAGCGCATATGACCATGCCCACTGGCACCGTCGGAGATGTCCGGACCGGGCTCGACGCCGAAACGCTCGCCCGGGCCGTCCGTGAGCACTTGTTCTACCAGGCCGGCCGTCAGCCGGGGAGCGCCTCGCTGAACGACGCCTACCTGGCGGCCGCAGCCGCCGTGCGCGACCGGCTGTTCCAGCGTGCGCTGGCGACCCTCGACGCACTCGACCACCAGCCCCACGCCCGGCGCGTCGCTTACCTCTCGGCCGAATTCCTCATGGGACCGCAGCTCGGGGCGAACCTGCTGAACCTGGGGATCGTCACGCAGATGCGGGACGCGCTCGCGATGCTCGGCTTCGACCTGTACGCGGTCCTCGGGCACGAAGAGGAGCCGGGGCTGGGCAACGGCGGCCTGGGACGGCTCGCCGCCTGTTATCTCGATTCGCTCGCCACGCTCGAAGTCCCCGCCGTGGGCTACGGCATCCGCTACGAGTTCGGTATCTTCGACCAGGAGCTGCGCGACGGCTGGCAGGTGGAGGTGGCCGACCGGTGGCTGCGCTGGGGCAACCCGTGGGAGATGGCGCGGCCGGAGCTGACCGTGCAGGTGGGGTTCGGCGGCCGGACCGGCTGGTACGACGACCCGCAGGGCCGGCGCCGGGTGCGTTGGGTGCCCGCCGAGATCATCCGCAGCGTCCCGCACGACATGCCGGTGCTCGGCTACCGCACGGGCCACTGCAACATGCTGCGGCTCTGGCGGGCGGAGGCGGCCGAGGACTTCGACATCGCCGCCTTCAACCAGGGCGACTATGTCGGTGCGGTGGAGCGCAAGATCCGCTCGGAGACGATCTCCAAGGTGCTCTACCCGAACGACGAGCAGCTGCAGGGCAAGGCGCTGCGGCTGCAGCAGCAGGCCTTCTTCGTGTCGAGCGCCCTGCAGGACATGCTGCGCATCCACCTGCGCAGCGGCGGCCGGCCCGACACCTTCCACACGCGGTGGGCCGCGCAGCTGAACGACACGCACCCCGCCGTGGCCGTCGCGGAGCTGATGCGGCTGCTGGTGGACGAGCATGCCGTCGCCTGGGATCAGGCCTGGGATACCACCGTCCGCACCTTCGGCTACACGAACCACACGCTCCTGCCGGAGGCGCTCGAAACCTGGCCGGTGGCGCTGTTCGGCCGGCTGCTGCCGCGGCACCTCGAGATCATCTACGAGGTCAACCGCCGGCTGCTCGAACAGGTGCGGGCCCGCTTCCCGGGGGACGAGCGCCGCGTGCAGGCGCTCTCGATCATCGACGATCAGGGGGAGCGGCGCGTACGCATGGCGAACCTCGCGTGCGCCGGCGCCCACGCGATCAACGGCGTCGCCGCGCTGCACTCCGAGCTGCTGAAGCAGGACGTGCTGCCGGACTGGGTCGCCATGTATCCGGAGCGCTTCCTGAACGTGACCAACGGCGTGACGCCGCGGCGCTTCATCGCCCTCAGCAATCCCGGCCTGGCGGCGCTGCTCACGCGCCATCTGGGCGACGACTGGCTGCGCCACACCGACGACCTGCGCGGCCTGGAGCACCTCGCCGGCGACGCGGAGTTCCAGAAGGCCTGGCGCCAGGTGAAATACCTGAACAAGCTGTGCCTGGCCCACATGCTGCACGAGCGCACCGGGATTGCCACCGACCCGATGGCGATGTTCGACGTGCAGGTGAAGCGCATCCACGAGTACAAGCGGCAGCACCTGAACGTCCTGCACATCCTTACGCTGTACCTGCGGCTGAAGGCCAACCCCGAGGCCGACGTCGTGCCGCGCGTGTGCCTGTTCGGGGGCAAGGCGGCACCGGGATACCGGATGGCGAAGCTGATCGTGAAGCTCGTCACCGCGGTGGGCGACGTGATCAACCGCGATCCGGTGATCGGCGATCGGCTCAAGGTGGTGTTCTTCCCGGACTTCAACGTGAAGAACGCACAGCTCATCTACCCGGCGGCCGACCTGTCCGAGCAGATCTCGACGGCGGGCAAGGAGGCGAGCGGCACGGGCAACATGAAGTTCGCCATGAACGGCGCGCTGACGATCGGCACCCTCGACGGTGCGAACATCGAGATCCGCGAGGCCGTGGGGCCCGACCACTTCTTCCTGTTCGGGCTCACCGCGCAGGAGGTCGCGGCCTCGAAGGCGGGCGGCTACCGGCCGGCCGCGCACTACGAGACCGACCCGGAGCTGCGCGCCGTGGTGGACTTCATCGCCTCGGGCGCGCTCGCCAACGGCGACGCCTCGCTCTTCCGCCCCATCGTGAATCAGCTGATGGGGGACGACCCCTACATGCTCATGGCCGACTACGCGTCGTACGTCCGCGCGCAGGACGCCGTGAGCGCGGCGTGGCGCGACCCCGACACGTGGACCCGCGAAGCCATCGTCAACGTCTCGCGCATGGGCCGCTTCTCGTCGGACCGATCGATTCGCGAGTACTGCGAGCACGTGTGGGACGTGCAGCCGGGGCGACGATGACCTGGTCGGGCTGGCATCGTGCCCGCCGGCTGACAGCCCCCCGTCACGTGCGCGTGACGCGACGATGGTAAGGTGGGCGCAGGAGTTGCCGTGCCGCGACGTGTCCTTCCGATCCTGGCTGCCATCGCGGCCCTGGTCCTCGTGCAGGCGGCGGTTCGGGTGCGCGCCCAGCCGCGACGCATGCAGCTGCTCCTGGTCGTAGACGGCCTCCGTCCCGACCAGGTCACGCCGGGGCTGATGCCCCGGCTTCACGCGCTCGGGCGGCGGGGCATCAGCTTCGCCGGTCACCATTCCGTGTTCCCGACCGTCACCCGGGTCAACGCATCGTCCATCGCGACGGGCGCCTATCCTGAGACGCACGGTCTGCTCGGCAACACGGTGTACTCGCCAAGGACCTTCCCGGCCAGGGGGATCAACACGAGCGACTTCCGCGAGCTGCAGGCGATGCTGGACGGGGAGGGCGCGCTCATCACCGCGCCAAGCCTCGCGACGCTGCTGCAGCAGGCTGGACGCCGGCTGGTGGTGTTCAGCGGCGGCTCGAGCGGATCGGCCATGCTCCTCGGCTACCCGGAGGCGGCGTCCACCATCGTCAACGGTGAGTTCGTGCGGCCCGCGGCGCTCGAGGCACGGATCGTCGATGCGCTTGGCGCGCCGCCGGCGGAGGCGTCGCCGAACAACGCGTTGAACCGCTGGGTGGTGGACGCCTTCCTGCGGTTCGGGCTGTCCGAGCTGAGGGGCGATGTCACGGCCATCTGGTTCGGCGACCCCGACCACACCGCCCACGACAAGGGCCTCGACGCGCCGCCGACGCGGCAGGCCCTTCGCTTCGTGGACGAGGAGGTCGGGCGCATCGAGGACGCGCTGCGGTCGCGCGGCCAGCTCGCGTCCACCAACATCGTCGTCACCTCCGACCACGGGTTCTCCACGCACACGGGCACGCTGCGACTGGCCGCGCTCGTCGAACCCTTTGCGCGACCCCTGCCGGACGGCACGCCAGACATCGTCGTCACCGAAGGTGCGGTGAACGTGCGGGGGCCGCGCGACCCGGCGCGCGTGCAGGCGATCGTGGCCGAACTCCAGCGTCGGCCCGAGGTGGGAGCCATCTTCACGCGGCCACGCTCGCGTGGAGGCACCGAGGGGGTCATCGCCGGCACGCTGTCATTCTCGGTCGCTCGGTGGGAGCACCCGCGCTCGGCGGACATCCTGGTCTCTGCCAACTGGGATCGCGGGTCGGCTGGCGACGGCCTGCCGGGACGAACCACGCAGGGAGGCGCGGCAGGCCACGGCACCTCCAGCCCGTACGACATCCACAACGTGCTCGTCGCGGCGGGACCGGACTTCAGGAGCGGTGCCATAAGTGAGGTGCCGACCTCGAACGCCGACCTGGCGCCGACACTGCTCACCCTCGCCGGCGTGCCGGTGCCGTCGGGCATGACCGGCCGCCCGATCCGTGAGGCGCTGACGAGCGGCCCTCGTCCGACGTCAGTGCGGGTGGACAGGCAAGTCGTGACGGCAGCGACGCCGGACGGGTCGTATACCGTGCAGGCACACCTGTCGCTGGTCGACGGCCATCAATACCTGGACTACACCGAGGTGCGGCGGAAGTAGGGGCGGTCGGCCGGCTCACAGGGACCCGCAGAGGGTTCCCGCGAGCCGGCGTCAGCGTGTCGTGTTATGGCTGCAGCCTCAGCGTGTGGGAAGCGGCCCGGTCCACGGCGCCCCGCGTGAAGGGCAGCGGGAAGTAGACACCGTCGGCGAGGTGTTCGCGCAGGTTGCCGTAGTACGGGCTGAAGGGCTGCGCCGACTGACCCGGCGCATTCGTGGCCACTGTGTTGTCCAGGTTCGACAGGTCGATCACCCGCCGGAAGTTGGCCCCTGTGGCGTTGACCGTGTTGAACCCGCCCGGGCGTTCGATCGCCGGCAGGTTGAACGCGTCCACGAACATGTGCGGGAGCTTGCTTTCGTTGATCCGACCGTAGCGCCACTGCGACCAGTCGGCGCCCCAGTCCTTCGACAGCCGCTGGAGGGCCTGCGCGAGCCCTTCCTCGACCAGCGTCTGCCGCCCGGCGCCGGGCTTCGCGTCGATGGCCTTCTGGCCGGCGTCGCTGGTTGCCCAGCGGACGTAGATCGCGCCAGCGGCGGTGTCCTTCGTCAGGACCCGGTCCCAGGTGTCGATCATCGCGCGTGCCTTCTCGACGTCGGCGTCCTTCGCGGTCCAGCCCCGGAAGAGCGGCTGGTCGCGCTCGGCTCGCAGCGAGTAGGCGTCCTGCTGCATGCCCGCCAGGTCCTGAACGGTGAGCTTCTTCCCGGAGGCAATCGCGCGGTCGAGCATCTGGCGGATGCGTGCGATCCGCGACACCTCGACCTCCCGGGTGGTGCGGTAGAGCACCGGCCGGCCCTTGTAGCCCGGCGGATGGGAGTTGTCGTTCGCCGTCGCGATGTATCCCCGCTCCGGGTTGAACTCGCGCGGGAGGTCGCTGCGGAAGCCCCGCCACTCGTACTTGCCGCTGCTGCCGGGCACCGGCAGGCGCCCGCTCCAGCCCGTGCGGTCCGGCGTCAGGCCGCTCACCTGCAGGGCGATGTTGCCCGCGTCGTCCCCGCAGATCAGGTTGTGCGTCGGCGCCTTCCACGACATCGCGCGGTCGAAGAAGTCCTGGCAACTCGCCGCCTGCGCCAGCTTCAGGCTCCCCTTGAACGGCGCGGTGCCGCGCTCCTGGTTCACCGACTTCGCCACGTACGCGCGGTGGTTCGCGGTGTCCTCGTAGAACACGGGTCCGTGCCGCGTGAACTTCAGCTCGATCGCGCGCGGCTGGCCCTCGCCCTTCACGCGGATCTCCTCGCGGATGACGGTCATCGGCTCCCAGGCGCCCTTGTACTTGGCCTGGTTGTGGTCGGCCGGGTTCGTGTCTTCGACGAACACGTCGGCCATGTCGGTCCCGGCGAAGGTGAAACCCCAGGCCATATGCTCGTTGTGGCCCGCGTCGACGCCCACGAACGGCGGCTCGCCGCCGCCCATGACATTCCAGCCGGGTGCGTTCAGGTGGACGAAGTACCGGAGCGACGGCATCTCGATCGTGCGGTGCGGGTCGTTGGAGAGGATCGGCACGCCGGTGTTCGTGTGCGCGCCGCTGACCACCCAGTTGTTGCTGCCTTCCATGTCCTGCAGTTCAGGCCGGACCCGCGCCACCTGCACCGGCGGCACCAGCGCCCGGAAGGGTTCGACGATCTCCAGCGGCGGCAGCGACCGCGACTCGAACGGATCGCCATCGCCGCGGCGTGCCACCTGCAGGAGGTCGGCGGGCAGCGCGCTCAGGTCGAGCCCCTCGGGCACCGCGAGGTCGTCCCATGGGTCGGGCGCCGCACGCTTGTTCGCCTCGGCGACACCGAGCCTGGCCACGCTCTGCGCGAGCTGGATTTCGTTGATCGGATGTCCGCTCGTGCTGTTCAGCCCGAGCTGCGCCCACCGGAGGGTGAGGGTCTTCGCGGTCCAGGGCTCGGGCCTGATGCCGGTGAGCGTGAACTCCACGGGAAGGTTCCCGGCGTGCTGCGCGACCCAGGCGTTCAGGCCATTGGCCCACGCCGTGAACAGCCGCTCGGCGTCCGGATGGTAACTGGTCCACTCGGCCTCGTCCCACGGTCCGCGGAACATCATCAGGCGCGTCCGGGCGTCGTAGTCGTAGGCCTTCGGTCCGAAGATCTCCGCGAGCCGGCCTTCGTGCCAGCGGCGCCACATCTCGAGCTGCCAGAGCCGGTCCTGCGCCATGACGTAGCCCTGCGCGAAGAACAGGTCGTCGTCGTTCTGGGCATAGATGTGGGGGATGCCCTGCTGGTCGCGCACGACCGAGACCGGCTGCTTCAGGCCTGAGACCGTGAGCTGGCCGTCGAGGGTGGCGAGCGACCGCTTGGCCACCTCCTCGAGCGACGTCGGCGCCGCGGGCGCATCCGCGGCCGGAGCCGAGCATGCGGCGGTGACGAGCGCGAGGAGCAGGGCGCCAGCGGGAACGGTGTCGCGACGGATCATGAGGGCCTCCGCAGGAGCGGGTGAGTCGAAACCGCCCGCATGATGACGGCGTCGAGGACGGGGTGTCAATGCGGGAAGCGCAGGCAGGGCGCGCGGGGCAGGCAGGGCAGGTGGGCGGGTGGGGCAGGCAGGGCGCGCGGAGCAGGCAGGGCGGGTGGGGCAGGTAAGGCGGGTGGGCAGGCAAGACAGGGCAGGCAAGGCGGGCAGGGACGGCAAGGCGTGCGGGTCGGCCAGCCACGTGCGGCGCACGCGTGCTTGAAACCGCTCCACCGCTAGGAGGACAATTCCGCACCTGACTGTCTTGTTCCTCTGAGGTGACCGAATGACGATCCGTACTTCCTTCCGGCCATCGCGCGCCGGGCTGGTTCTTGCGACCGGCATGTCCTGCGCGGCTGTTGTCGTGGCCCTGTCCTCCGGTGTGGCTGCGCAGCGCGGCGCCGGAGCGCCCGCACCGGCGCCGACCACCGCCCGCGGCGCCGCCGGCCCGCCGGAGCAGTTGAAGCAGAAGCCGATCAACAACCTGCCCAATCCCTACGAGACGGTGCGCGACTTCGCACCGCTGCCCGACGGGCGCAAGTGGGGCTCGGTGAGCGCCATCGACGTCGATCCGGACGGCAAGCACATCTGGGCAGCCGATCGCTGCGGCAGCAACTCGTGTGCGGGTTCGACCGTGAACCCGATCATCAAGTTCGACCCCACCGGCAAGATCGTGAAGCAGTTCGGCGCGGGCCAGATCCTGTGGCCCCACGGCATGGACGTCGACAAGCAGGGCAACGTGTGGGTGGTGGACGCCCGCGTGCCCACGGCCGCGGAACTGAAGCAGTTTCCCGACTGGGCCAACAAGGGCAACGCCGTGCTGAAGTTCAGTCCGGACGGCAAGCTCCTGCTGACGCTCGGCTCGCCGGGCAAGACCGGCAACCCGCCCGAAGCCTTCACCGAGCCGAACGACGTCATCGTGGGACCCGACGGCAGCATCTACGTCTCGGAGTCGCACACGGCCCAGTTCCTGGACAACGAGTCGCAGCCCGGTGCCGTGGGCCGCATCTCGAAGTTCTCGCCTGACGGCAAGTTCATCAAGAGCTTCGGCAGCTTCGGCTACGGTCCGAGCCAGTTCCGCGGACCGCACTCGCTCGCCTTCGACTCGAAGAATCGCCTGTTCGTCGCTGATCGCGGCAACCGCCGCATCCAGATCTTCGACCAGGAGGGCAAGCTGCTCGACACCTGGTATCAGTTCAGCCGCATCAGCGGTATCCACATCACTGCCGACGACACGCTGTACGCCATCGACTCGGAGTCGGACGACAACTACAACCCGGGCTGGCGCAAGGGGCTGCGCGTGGGCAGCGCGAAGACCGGCGAGGTCTGGTACTTCGTGCCCGAGCACGTGTCGAAGCAGGCGTCCGGCATGGGCGGGGTCGGCTCGATGGGCGAGGGCGTCACCGTGGATGCGCAGGGTAACGTCTACGCCGGTGAGGTTGGACCGATTCAGGGCATCACGAAGTTCATCCCGCGCCTGAAGCGCTGAGGAGAGGGCTCATGAACACACGGCGCTCGTTCGTCTTGCGTGCGGGTACGGCAGTCGTGGTGGCTGGTGCAGCGCTGGCCGCAGCCGGCGCCGTGGTGTCGGGACAGGGTGGGGGTGAACGGTTCCGCCCCCACCCGTCTACCCAGGAACCCTCCCGCCTCGTCACGATCGACATGCTCAAGAAGTGGGAGAAGGAACTCTCCAACTGGGGCCGCTGGGGCAAGGACGACCAGCGGGGCATGCTGAACCTCATCACGCCGGAGAAGACCAAGGCCGCCATGGCGCTCGTCAAGGACGCCAAGACGGTCACGCTCCAGATCAACCCGATCAAGAAGACCGGCAGCGACACGGGCGGCTTCGGGGAGAACCTGCACCGCATGGCGCGCGTGCACCCGGTGACGGGCGAGATCCTCGGGGCGCTCGACGTCATTCACCTGTCCATCCACGACGGGCTCAGCTCCCACATGGACGCGCTCTGCCACTACCAGGGCCCGAACGGCCGCAAGCCCAACGAGCCGGCCGTCAGCTACAACGGCTTCCCGTTCACGCTCACGGCAGCCGGGTGCATCGAGTCGGCCGCCGACCGCATGGGGCCCGGCTACATCACCCGCGGCATCCTGGTCGACATGCCGCTGCTGAAGGGCGTGAAGTGGCTCGAACCGAGCACGCCGATCTACGTCGAAGATCTCGAGGCCTGGGAGAAGTTCGCCGGCGTGAAGATCGGGCCCGGTGACGCGCTCATCGTCCGCACCGGACGCTGGGCGAAGCGCGCGGCCGAGGGGCCATGGCCATACGGCCAGGCCGGTGCGGGGCTGCATGCGTCGGTCCTGCCGTGGCTCAAGGCACGCGAGGTCTCGCTGCTGGCGAGCGACGCCGTCAACGACGTCCAGCCGTCCGGGGTACAGGGCATCAACCGCCCGATCCATCAGGTGACGCAGGTCAACATCGGACTGCCGCTGGTCGACGATGCGTGGACCGAGGATGCGGCAACGGAGGCGGCGCGTCTGAAGCGGTGGGAGTTCATGCTGACCTGGTCGATCTACCAGATTCCCGGCGGTACCGCCTCACCGTTCAACGCGCTCGCGACCTTCTAGGCTCCCGGCTCCGGCGTCCGCGGCCTGCGGGCGCCGGAGCGCAGACTCGAGCATCTTCAGCAGCAGCTCCGGGTCGAACGGCTTGGGCAGGAAGGGCGGCACGTCGTCCACCCCTGCCGCCTCCGGCGGTTCGGGCCGGCTGTAGCCGCTCATCATCACCACGGGCAGGCCCGGCCGGCGTGCCCGCACCTCCGACAGCATCTGCCACCCGTCCATTCGCGGCATCGTCACGTCCAGCAGGACCAGGTCGATTGCCGGCGTCGCCTCGAGCCGCGCGAGACCCTGCTCGCCGTCGTCGGCCGTGAACACCGAGAAGCCCGCCGCCCCAAGCGAGCGGGCGAGCAGCGCGCGCACCTGGGGCTCGTCGTCTACGACGAGGACCGAGCCGCTCAGGCGCGCCTCGGCCAGATGAGGCCCGGCGGGCGTCGCCGCCGCCTCGGGCGCGGCGGCCAGCGGAAGCCAGACGGTGAAGGTGCTGCCGTGCCCTGCGGTGCTGACCACGCGCAGTGCGCCGCCATGGTGCCGGACGATGCCGAGAACCGCCGACAGCCCGAGGCCGCGGCCCGTGAACTTCGTGGTGAAGAAGGGATCGAAGATCCGCTCCATCGTCTCGCGCGACATGCCCGGCCCCGTGTCGGCCACCTCGATGAACGCGCACCGTCCGGGCACGAGGTCCGCGTTGACGACGCAGGCGGCGAGGTCGTCGGCGGTGACCTCGCGGATGCCCGTGCAGAGGGTGACCTCACCCGGCTTGCCATCCAGCGCCTCGGAGGCGTTGGTCACCAGGTTGACGATCACCTGGCGGAGCTGCGCGGGGTCGCCGAACACCCAGGCGTGTCCGAGGTCGGGCCGGCACACCGTGTTCCGGGCGGTCAGCGAACGCAGCAGCGTGGCAATGCCGTCCACGACGGCCGCGAGGTCCACGTGTCGGCGCCGCAACGGCCCGCGGCCCGCGTAGGCCAGCATCTGCTGCGTGAGTTCCGCGCCCCTGAGTGCCGCCGCGCGGATGTCGTCCACGGCTCCGCGCATCGGCTCGTCCTGGCTCGAGGTGATCGCCAGCAGCTCGGCATTGCCGATGATGGCGGTGAGCAGGTTGTTGAAGTCGTGGGCGATGCCGCCCGTCAGCACCCCGAGGCTTTCGAGCCGCTGCGCATGCTGCATCTGCGCCTCGAGCAGCTGGCGCGCATCCTCGTGGCGTCGGCGATCGGTGATATCCGCGCTGATGCTGAGCACCTGCACGGTGCCGTCGGCCCGATCGAGCGGCACGCGCACGGTATGGTACCAGCGCGGTTCGCCGTCGATGCCCGTCACGTGTTCGTCGCGTTCGACGCGCCCGTCCCGGGTCGTCACGTGGGTGAGGTCCTCGTCGGGGATGGGCGGGTAGGGAGCGGTCGGCCCGTTGGAATCGCCCCCCGCCGCGAGCGCGGCCGCGCGCATCGCGTCGTTGGCGAAGAGCAGCGCGCCGCGAGCGTCGGCCACCGAGATGAGGTTCGGGGAGCCGTCCAGCAGCTGCTGCAGGAAGCCGCTGAGGGCGCGCTCGCGCGCCAGCGCCAGGAACGCCCGGCGCGGTCCCACGTGCTGCAGGAGCGCCGCCGGGTAGCCGAGCAGGTGGAGGCCGGCCGCCATCGTGATCAAGGTCGTGAGGTCGGACGCCGACGCGCGCGCCCACGCATGCGCCACTGTGAGCATCGTCACCGCGGCCGCGTAGGCGGCCTGCCCGGGCAGCGGCAGCAGCGGCAGCCAGTATGCGGCGATGCCCAGGGCGAAGCCGCTGAGGGTGACCCCCCACGCCCCGGGCGGCCGGCTGATCAGCACCACCGAGAACGTGCCGAGCAGCAGCAGCGCCAGGATGCGGGTGCACCGGTCGAGCGCCTCCGGGCTGTCGACACGGAGGAGCCTACGCAGCACGACGAGGGCAGCCGCGGCAAAGGACAACCGCACGAATGCGAGCAGTACGAAGCGGGCGTCGGGGCCGAACAGGCGGTAGTCGTTCGGGAGGAACGCCAGCAAGACCAGCACGCCGGCCGTCGTAACTCCGGAGAGGAACCGGCGATCGCGCGGCAGGGCCGCCTCGCGATACTGCCGCTCGAGCGACCGCGACACGAACCGGCCCCAGCGGAGCAGGGACGAGGAGCGGTCGCCCGGCAGGTCGAACACGCGCGCCGAGTCCATCAGCGAGCTGACTCTACCGCAAAATTGTCCGGTGCGCGGCCCGGCGGCGGGCGTTTTCCGGCCCGTGTGTCAGATTTCGACCTGCGACCCGAGTTCGATCACCTGGTTGCTCGGCAGCCGGAAGTAGCTGGTGGCGTTGGTGGCATTGCGCTGCATCGCCACGAACAGCCGCTCGCGCCAGGGTGCCATGTGATCGATGTGGCGGGTGGCGATGAGGGTCTCGCGCCCCAGGAAGTACGTGAGGTGCGTGAGATCCAGCGGGAAGTCGGGCCTGTCGAGGCTGGCCAGGACGGCCGGGACATCGGGCTCCTCGGTGAAGCCGAAGTTCACAATGACCTGCCAGAACCCGTCGCCGAGCGGGGTCACCTGCAGCCGCTCCGCCGTGTCCTCCACGCGGGGCACCTGCTGGGTGCGCGCGGTGAGCAGGATGTTCCGCTCGTGCAGCACGTGGTTGTGACGCACGTTGTGCTGGAGGGCCGCCGGCGTGCCGCTGATGTTGCTGTTCATGAACACGGCCGTTCCCGGCACCCGCACGGGCGGATCGCGCCGGACGTCCTCCAGGAACCGCTCCAGCGGCAAGGCGTTCGACAGCAGGAGGTGCGTCAGCGTGCGTCGGCCCTGCTTCCACGTTGTCATGACGAGGAAGACCAGGCCGGCCGCGACGAGCGGGAACCACCCGCCGTGCGGCACCTTCACGAGATTCGCACCAAGGAACGCGAGATCGACGGCGAGGAAGAGGCCCACGAGACTGCCGGACAGCCAGAGCGGCCAGTGCCAGCGGTTGGTCGCCACCATGAAGAACATGATCGACGTGATGGTCATCGTCGAGATGACGGCGACGCCGTAGGCGGCGGCGAGGTTCGACGATGACCCGAAGCCCAGGACGAGGGCGATGCATGCCAGCATCAGCGACCAGTTCACCGACGGGATGTAGATCTGGCCGAACTCGCGCGACGAGGTGTGCAGGATGCGCATGCGCGGCAGGAAGCCGAACTGGACGGCCTGCATGGTGATCGAGAAGGCCCCCGAGATGACGGCCTGCGACGCGATCACCGTGGCACACGTGGCGAGGCCGACGAGGGGGTACAGCGCCCAGGTGGGCGCCAGCAGGAAGAACGGGTTGGTCGCCGCCTCGGGGGAGGACATCAGCAGCGCGCCCTGTCCGAAGTAGTTGAGCAGCAGCGCCGGCATCACGACCGAGAACCAGACGAGCCGTATGGGACGGCGGCCGAAGTGGCCGAGGTCGACGTAGAGCGATTCGCCTCCCGTGATGGCCAGGACGACCGTCCCCAGGATGAAATACCCCGCGACCCCGTTGCTGCGGAAGAACGCCACGGCGTGCAGCGGGTTCGTGGCGGCGAGCACGGCCGGGTGTCGGGCAATCTCGAGCCCGCCGAGCAGTGCGATCGTGACGAACCAGATGAAAGTCACCGGCCCGAAGATCTGGCCGACACCGCCCGTGCCGCGGCTCTGGATCAGGAACAGGCCGACGAGGATGACGATGGTGATCGGCTCGACGTAGGGGTCGAAGATCGGGGTGGCGGTGTGCAGCCCCTCGACGGCGCTGAGCACCGAGATCGAGGGCGTGATCATGCCATCGCCGTAGAGGAGCGCCGCGCCGAAGATGCCGAGGGCGACCAGCGGCCAGCGTTCCGTCCGGCTGAGGATCTTGATGGGCGTGGCGAGCGCCGTCAGGGCCAGGATGCCGCCTTCACCGCGATTGTCGGCGCGCAGCACGAAGGCGATGTACTTGCCGGAAATGACGAGCACCAGCGCCCAGAAGACCAGCGACAGCACCCCCATGATGTTGTCGGGAGTCGCCGGGATGGCGTGCTCGCCGTGGAAGCACTCGCGCAGGGCGTACAGCGGCGACGTACCGATGTCGCCGTACACGACGCCGAGCGCGGCGATCGACAGCGTGAACAGGTAGCGTCCGGTGGGTGCGGTCCCGTGGCCATGCGGGTCGGGTGGGGTCCCTGCGGCCTGGGCACTGGTCGGTGGCTGGTCGGTCATGCAGACAGACGAGTCTATCGCGTATCGGCCGCGGGCCGTGGCGCGGCGGCGCCGAGGGCCTGGTGCACGAGCGCGAGCAGCGCCACGGTGGCCGTGTCGGACCGCAGGGTTCGGGCCCCCATGCCGACCTCCCGGAATCGGTGCGCCGCGAGCAGGTCGAGCTCGAAGCGGTTCCAGCCGCCTTCGGGGCCGACGGCCAGCAGCACGCGGTGTGCCGGAGCGGCCAGCCCTTGCGCGACCGTTGCGCCTGCGTCGGGCGACGCCGTGAGCCGCACGTCGGCGTCGGAGAGCGAGTCGAGTTCATCCTCGACGAGCGGCCTGAAACGCCGGTGGACGGTCACCGCCGGCAGCCGGGTGTCGCGCGCCTGCTCCAGCCCCTCGACCAGCAGCGCACGCACCGCCTCGGGCGCGAGCAGGTGGGTGTCGAAGTAATGCCGCTCGACCCGTTCGGCGTTGGTGAGAATCACACGGCCGACGCCGAGCGCAGCCACCTGCGCCCAGAGACGGCGCAGTACCTTGGGCCGCGGCAGCGCCAGGAGCAGGTCCACACGCGGACGGCCCGGCGTCGCCGCGTCGAACGTGCACTGCAGCGTGACCCCGCCAGGATCGTGTCGCACCATCACGGCGCGCCCGATCGGGCCATCGATCACGCCCACCCGGAGTTCCTGGCCGGGCACCGCCCTGAGCACGGTGAGGACATGGTGCGCGCGCCGATCTGTCAGGACAGCCGTCCCGGATGGGTCGACCTCCCTGGGCTCGAGCAGAATCAGGTTCACGGGTGCAGGGGCGCCGGCGGCGGGCCGTCAGGTGCGGGGACGCAGTCGGCGCCGGGGCAGGCCGTGGACGCAGAGGTCCACGGCGGTTGTGCGCGCTGTCCCATACCGCATGCGGCAGCTTACTCGCGCAGCCCGAACGTGAAGAGCGCGTTGCCCGCGATCACCGTGACGTACTGCCGCCCCTCGAGCTGCCAGGTCACCGGTGCCATCACGATCTGCCCGCCGAGGCTCGTCTTCCAGAGTACCCGGCCGTCGCGCGCGTCGAGCGCGAAGAAGTACCCCTCGCGTCCGCCGGTGAACAACAGGTCCGACCCGGTGGTCAGCATGCCGCCATCGGTGACGTCGAACTGCCGGAAGGTCCAGCGCGGCTTGCCCGTCGACGGGTCGATGGCCATCACGGCGCCGTTTCCGACTTCGTCCGTCCAGTTGTTGATGGGCCCGCGGCGGCCAATGCCGATCGTCGGCGCGCCGGGCACCGGGGTGACGACGGTGAAGCCGCCCCCCGAAAAGTTGCGTCCGGGCTGGTACTGCGCCTCCTCGGTGCGGTAGATGCTGCCGTAGTTCTCCCACGCGGAGAAATAGAACAGCCCCGTGCGCGGGCTGAACGACGGCGGGTACCAGTTGGTGCCGCCCTGGTTGCCGGGATAGGTCGGCGTGCCGGGCGGCTGCCTGGTCTGGATGGGCCGTCCGTTCGCGTCGAGACCGCTGGCCCAGTTCACCTTGACGAACGGTTCACCCAGCAGGAACCGCCCCGTGGCGCGGTCGAGCACGTAGAAGTAGCCGTTGCGATTGGCCCAGAGCATCGCCTTGGTGGGTGTGCCCTTCCAGTTCAGGTCCGCGAGCACCGGCACCTGCACCGAGTCGTAGTCGTATCCGTCGTTCGGCGTGAACTGGAAGTGCCACTTCAGCTCTCCGGTGTCCGGATTGAGGGCCACGACCGAATCGGTGTAGAGGTTGTCGCCGGGCCGCTGGAACGGATTCCAGTCGGGCCCGGGGTTGCCAATGCCCCAATAGGTGAGGTTGAGGTCCGGATCGTACGAGCCGGTCACCCACACCGATCCGCCACCCGACTTCCAGTCGTCGCCGTCCCACGTGTCGTGCCCCTTTTCGCCGGGGCCGGGGATCGCGTTGAAGCGCCACAGTTCCTTCCCGCTGTTCGGGTCGAACGCCGCGATGAAACCGCGGATGCCGAACTCGCCGCCGCCGACGCCGACAATCACCTTGTCCTTGATGACGAGCGGTGCCAGCGTGATCGAGTACGCGAGCTTCACGTCGGCCACCGTCACGTTCCAGAGCGGTCGTCCCGTCCTGGCGTCCAGCGCGATCAAATGGCCGTCGAGCGTCCCCGTGAACAGCCGGTCGCCGAGAATCGCCACGCCGCGGTTGTTGGCCCCGCAGCAGACGCGGGCATCCGCGGAGGGCGTCCAGCGATAGAGCCAGTACATCCGCCCCGTTTTCGCGTCCACCGCCATCACGTCGTTCGGGCGCTGGGTGAGGTACATCACGCCGTCGACCACGATGGGGTTTGCCTGCCAGGCGCCGAACACCTGGTTCTGCAGCACCCACTTGCTCTCCAGCTGTGTCACGTTGGCCGGGGCGATCTGCGACAGCGGGCTGTACCGCTGGCTGCTGTACGTGCCTCCGTAGGTCAGCCAGTTCTGGGGTTCGCGTGCGGCGTTCAGGATGCGGTCCGAGGTCACCGGCGCCTGGGCGCCGAGCGAGGCGACCGCGAGCGCCCCGAACAGCACGCCGGCGAGCATGCGGTGGTTCATCACAGGCCTCCCTTCAGGCTGAGCAGGTATGCGAGCACGTCGGCGATCTCGTCGGGCCCCAGCACCGTCGTGGCCGGCGGCATCGGGGAGGTGCGGCCGAGCTCGAACTCGCGCAGGTCGGCCTTCGTCAGCGTCACCAGCCGCTCGTTCTCGTCGATGAGCTGGACGGTGTAGGTGTCCTCGTTCAGGCGCCGGCCCCGGATCGTTCGTCCGTCGCGCGTGAGGGCGCGCACCGGCCGGTTGATCGGCAGCATCGCGCTGGTCGGATCGACCAGCGACCGCTGCAGCGCCGAGGGTGTGCGAAGCGAACCGATGTCGCTCAGGTCGGGCGCCGTGCGTGGTCCGACACCGTTGACGCGGTGACACGTGGCGCAGCGGCCCTTGCCGGCGAACAGCGCCGCTCCCCGCGACGGGGATCCGACCTTCACCGCCGTGCCGCCCGGATCGAAGCCCGCGCGGATGAACGCCACGACCGCCGTCACTTCGGCGGGCTGGAACTTGAACGCCGGCATTCCGGTCGACGCGATGCCGGTCCGGATGACGGTGGCCAGGTCTTCGTCCGAGACGCTTCGCCGGAACACGCCACGCCGCAGGTCCACGCCCTGGATGCCGTCGCCGTTCTGCCAGTGACACAGGGCACACTGGCTGGCGTACAGGCGCGACCCCGCCTGGATGTCTTCCGTCGTGTACTGGTGATCGGCCACCTGGGCGAACGCGGGAGCCGGTGACGCCGCGAGCATCACGGCGATCGCCGCCGCCGCGAGTGTGAAGGGAAAACGCATGCGCCGGAGTTTACGCCATCCCGAGCAGCGGCCAGTACAGCGCGACGATCGCGGCCAGGATCGCGGCCTCCACCAGCGTCAGCAGCGCGCCCACCTTCAGCAGATCGCGCGCGTCGAAGCAGCCGTAGGCGTAGCCGACCATCAGCACCGATCCCTGGTAGGCGAAGAGCTTGCCGGCGGAACCGAACGTCCACACCAGTCCGACCGGCAGGATCGGCAGCCCGCTGTCCTTCGCGAACACGAGCACCGCCGGCAGCGTCGCGCTGATCATCGAGGTCTCGGACCCGAGCAGGAAGTGATAGAGGAACGCCGTCCAGTACAGCGCCTGCGCCGTGGCCACGGGACCGCGGACGAGCGGTGTGATCCACGTCACCATGTGGTCGGTCAGCCACGACAGGCCTCCCGAGGCGCCCAGGACGTTGGTCATGCCGATGGCGGCCGCGGTGAACACGACCACGCCTGCGCGGAGCCGCCGCAGGTCGCCTGTGTCCAGCACGCCGACTCCAGGTGACACCGCGGCGAGCGCGGTCGCGATGGCAACCCACGCTGGCCGCAGCCCGTGGAGGACGTCGGTGAACCACAGCGCCACCGCGCATCCGAGGAGCCACGCCGCCCGGCGTTCGCGTGCACTCCACGCGCCTGGCGCACCGGCCTCTTCGGCCAGGCGTCGGCGGCCGACGCCGTCCAGCGCCGAATCCGGATACAGCCACAGGACAGCGCGCCAGCACACGAGGATGGTGAGCAGGGCACAGGGCAGGAAGGCCAGCAGCCATCCGCTGTACGACACCCGGATGCCCCCGACCGTCTCGATGAGACCGGCCGCGAGGATGGACGCCGCGCCGCCGAGCACCATCTTGTCGAACATGGTCGCGGCGTAGGTCACGCCGATCATCAGCCCCCGGGCAGCCGGGCTTCGCCGTCCCAGGCCGGTGGTGTCGACGAGCCCCGCGACGATCGCCGCGAGCACGGCCACGCGCGCGATGCCCGACGGCACCAGGAACGTCAGCAGGAAGGTCGTGACGAGGAGGGCGAGCAGCACACGGCTGTAGGAGCCATCGGTGCGAAGTACCATCGCGAAGGCGAGCCGCTGGGCGATGCCCGTGGCGCTCGCCGCGGCGCCGATGACCAGCGCTCCCATCAGGAACCATGTGGCCTCGTTCGCGAATCCTGACGCGACAACGCTCCAGGGCGCGGCGCCCGCGAGCCCGATCAGCACGAGGCCGAGGAGGCTGGCGGCCACGTGCGGGAGCGCCTCGGTGGCCCACGCCACGATCAGGCCCGCCGAGATCGCCACCGCCCGGTGCGCGGCCGGCGGCAGGTCGAGTGGTGCGAGCCAGAGAAGAGCCGTGACACCAGCGGCTGTCGCGACACGGCGCACGCGGATCGTGGATGTCGTCGACGCGTCTGAGTCGAGACGCGAGTCACTCGTCAGCGTGACGCCGGGCACGGTCCCCTCAGTCTACGTGCACCCCTGGCCGGTCGATGATGGGTTCGGTCGCCGCCGACCGCCTGCGTCCCGTTGGACCGTGCGGCGACGCTCTATAATCTGAACGCATGGATCGGCTGCGGGCACCGCGCATCTACGCGGGCGGCCGCTGGTGGAGCGGCCACCAGGTGGCGGGGCTGGCCGAGTTCTGGCGGGGCGCGATCGACGACGCGTGCGGCGGGGCACGTCCGACCATCGCGGCCCTCCTGCCGGCGTCAGCGGAGGGCGTCGCGCTGTTCCTCGCACTGGCGTCGCGGCCGGCGACGATGGTGCTGCTCCCACCCAACCCATCGGCATGGCCGGCGCCGCGACCGGACTTCCGGTCGATGCCGCTCGTTGTCCCGCCTGTCATGAGGGGAGTGGCCGACGCGGCTCGATGCCTCGGCATGGAGCCGGTGATGTTGCCCGCGGCGTCTGGTGCCGGAGCGCCTCCTGACGGCACGGACGTGGCGCTGCTCGCCCCCGACGTGGTGCTGTTCACGTCCGGATCGAGCGGTGACGCCAAGCCGGTCGTGCGGACGCTGGCCTCCAAGCTTGCCGGCGCCGCGACGCGCGCCCGCGCGCTGGGGCTGCGCGCGGGTGAGGGGTGCCTGATTGGGGTACCCCTGACATCCGCGCAGGGCGTGACGATGATGCTCACGGCGATGTGGCTGGGCGGGGCTCTCGGCCTGCTGGCACCGGTGGATCACCGGCAGGCGCTCGCCGCCCTGGCACTGCCCGATTTTGCGTTCTGGTGGGCGACACCCTATTTCGCCGACGTGCTCGGGCGTGTTGCGCTCACGCGTCCCCCGGTGGCGCCGAGGCTGTGTGTCACGTCCAGCCCGATCGCCCGTGAGGTGTTCGAGCGGTTCGTGCTCCGTTACGGCGTGCCATTGCGACAGGTGTACTCGTCCACGGAGACCGGCCCCGTGTCCGCCGAGACGGCGGCCGACGCTGCCGTGTGCCATGGGTGCGCCGGTCCGCCGCTCCCGGGAGTGATGGTTGCCATCGGCGAACGCCCGGACGTTCGGGTGGAGGCGGGAGGGGTGGGCCGGGTCTGGATTCGAAGCCCGCACCTGATGACGGGATACGGGATTCCGCCGCGCGTCGATGCGCTCGGCGACGTTGACGGATGGTGGCCGACGCAGGACCTCGGCCGGCTGGACGCGGGTGGGCGCCTCTGGCTCGAAGGGCGGCTCGACCAGTCGGTGCGGACACGGGACGGCCGGCTGGTGAACCTCGGTGCCGTCGAGGCGCAGGTGCGCGACCTTCCGGGGGTGCGTGACGTTGCCGTGGTGCAGACGATGGCTGGCGGCGGCGCGACGTTCGCCGCCGTGGTGGCGTTTGCAGACGACGGGTCTGGTGGGCATCAACTGCGGCTGGCCGATCTGCCGGACTGGGCGCGTCCACGGCGCGTGGTGCGTGTCCCGTCGTTGCCGCGCCTGGCCAACGGCAAGGTCGATCGCCGCGGCTGTGCCGCGCTGGTTGCGGCGGCGGGGGAGCCGTGACCGATCCGTTCTTCGACCGCACCCGCACCATCATCGAGCGGGTCGCCGGCGCGCAGCGCACGCCGGACCGCGTGGACGCCAGCACGCGCCTGGTGGACGGCTTCTGGCTGGATTCGGTGGAGATGCTGGAGGTCGTGATCGCCTGCGAGGTCGAGTTCGGCATCGTGTTCAGCGAGGACGGCGATCTGGACGTGGCCTCGCTCGACACGATCGGCACGCTGGTGGAGGTGATCCGCGCACGGGTCGCGTCCACGCAGGCCGGCGTATGACCCGGCCCGGCGCCGGGCGCGTGGCGCCGCTCGATCTCTCGGCGTTCGAGGGACCGCGCCGCCTGGGGCGGAGCGGCGCGCTGCTGCGCCGTCTGCCGTGGGCGGTCTCGGTGCCCCTCCTGGAGGCGCTGGCGGTGGTCGACGGCCTGCGTCGCGGCCGCCAGCGGCGGGTGTACCGCTGGGCCCGGGTACAGGGGCACCGTCCGCTGGCCGCACATGGCCTGGCGATTCGCATGCTGCGGCACCACGGGCGGTTCGTCGCCGAGGAGGCGGTCATCGGGGTGCACGCGGATGGGCGCCCGGGTGGCTCCCTCACGGTGCAGGGCGCCGAGCACCTCGAAGCGGTCGACGGCGGCGTGCTGCTGCTCGGGTTCCACCTCGGTCCTCCTCGCACGTGGCTGGCCCTGCGTTCGCTCGGGTGGCCGGTGCGGATGGCTGCGCGGTTCAGGGCAGGGCCGGACGAGGCGGCATGGCGCAGCCTGGTGCAGGCGGGCGACATCATCCCGCTGTCCGGCCCGGGCGACGCGGCCCGGTTCCAATCGCTGTACAGGATTTGCTCGCTGCTCAGGCAGGGCGCCCCGGTGTTCCTCACCGCCGATGGTCCGTTCGGGCGCGACCTCTTCCGCATTGCGCTGCCGGGTGCCGCGCTGCGCGTGCGCGCCGGGTGGTTCAGCGTCCGCCGGCAGACGCGTGTGCCGACGCTGCCGGTGTTCATGTACGCGGAAGGGCGCAACCGCGTGGTCCAGATTCACCCGGCGCTGCCGCCGCCGGCCGAGGATGAGACCACCGACCGCGAGGCCTGCCGGACGGCGCTGACGCCGCTCGTGTCGGCGTTCGTCCGCGCGCACCCCGAGCAGTGCCGATACCTGGTGTTCCCGGAGTGGGCCGACGACGATCAGCCCAGGCCCACGAGCGGCCAGTAGAACGCCACGGTCAGCAGCAGCAGGATCGACTCGACCACGGCCAGCAGCAGGCCCGCGCGTATCAGATCGCGTGCGGTGAAGGAGCCGAACGAGTAGCCGACCATCAGCACGCCGCTCTGATACGGGAAGATCTTCCCGGCGGTGCCGAACAGCCAGATCATCCCGAGCGTCGCCGGGTTGTGACCCTCGGCGAGCCCCAGGGTCACAATCGCGGGCAGCGTGGCGGTGACGAGCAGGTTCTGGGCGCCGAGCAGCAGGTGATACACGAACGCGCCCCAGTAGAGCACCACGGCGGCGCTCACGCGGGAGTCGACGAGCGGCGCCATCCACGCGACCAGCCCCCGGGTCAGGTACGGCAGTGCGCCAGCTTCTGCCAGTGCGGCGCTCATGCCGAGCGCCGAGGCCGTGAACACCAGCGTGCGGACGGGCAGACGCATCGCCCGGCGCCAGGGGCTGGCACCGCTTCCAGGCCCGGGCAGCAGGGTCGCCGCGCCGATGACGAGTGCCGCCGTGGAAGGCCGGACGCCGTGCCACGCCTCGGTCAGCCACACGCCGATCGCCGCAGCCACGAGCACGGCGGTGCGCCGCTCCGCCGCCGACCAGGGGCCGAGCGCGTCGCGCTGGGCGCGCACCAGGTCTGCGCAGCCATCGAACACGCCGTCGCGATCGGGGAAGAGCCACGCCATCAAACGCCAGCAGGCGAGGACCGTCAGCACGTCACAGGGCAGGTAGGCGAGGAACCACTGCGCGTACGACACGCGGATGCCGCTCAGTTCCTCGATGATGCCGCTGGCCAGGATGGACGACGTGCCGGCGAGGACCATCTTGTCGAAGATGCTGGCCGCGCACGTCACCGCGAGCATGAGGCCCCTGGCGGGCAGGGCGGAGCGGGCCACGCCCAGCGACTGCAGGAGGCCAGCGACCACCGCGCCGAGCAGCGCGACGCGCGCGATGCCCGACGGGATGAGGAACGTGAGGAGCAGATCGGCGGTGACGAAGGCGAGGAGCAGGCCGCTGTACGAACGGCCAAGCCTGGCCGCCAACGCCAACGCGAGGCGCCGGGCCAGGCCGCTGTCGGCGGCGGCGAGGCCGATGAGTAGGGCGCCCACCAGGAAGGCGATGGTGCTGTTGACGAAACCCGACAGCACCGTCGACGTGCTGACGCCGGCCGTCCAGAACAGCAGCAGCGCGAACGCGCCCGCCCACGCGGGCTCGATGACACTCGCCGCCCACCACACGATTGTGGCGACCGCGACCGACGTGGCGCGCTGCGCGGGGGCGGCGATGCCGAGCGGGAGCAGCCAGAGGGTCGCGCCGACCAGCGCCCCGACGACCGCCGCCACGGAACGGCCGCTCCAGACACGTACGGAGGTTCGTGACGGGGAGTTGGCGCCGACCGGAAACACGGTGCATCGAGTCTACAGCGTCGGTGGCCGCGCCGCTCTCTGCGATAATTTCCACTCGAAGCATCGTGAGCAGAACTACGAACGAGCCGGCCCGGTCCGCGGGCCCGGGCCTGCCCGACGTGTGCGTGTCCGGCCGCTGGTGGGGAGGCGGCGAGGTCGAGGCGTGCGCCGGCTCGTGGCGGGCACAACTGGACGCGCGAACCGAGGCGGGCCGGATCTGTGCGGCGGCGCTGCCCTCATCGGCGGACGGCGTGGCCCTGTTCGCCGCGCTCGCCGCAGGCGACGCACCCTTTGCCGCACTCTCCGGCGATCCGTCCACCTGGCCGCAGGCCGCGTCGCTCGGGCACTCCGTCGTGCTGGTGCTGCCGCCGGCGCTCGCCGCGCACCAGTCGACCGCGCGCCGGCAGGGGTTCGAGCCGCTCGTCCTCACTGCGGCCGATGTCTCGCGGCACAGGCCTCCGCGTTCCTGGTGGTCGGCGCCGGGTGTCATCGTTCTGAGTTCCGGTTCGACCGGCGCGCCGAAGGTCGCCTACAGGCCGACGGCGCACCTGCTCGCCGGCCTGCGTGCGCGCAACCTGTCACTCGGCCTGCGCCCGGGTGACGGCGTCGTGGGCGGCGTACCGTTCTCCTCGGGGCAGGGTGTCGTTCAGCTCCTGACCGCGATGGCGCTTGGGGGGCCGCTGGGCATCGTGCAGCCGCGCGACCACCGCGACACGCTGGCCATGCTTGCGCGTCCGGAGTTCGCGTTGTGGCGTGCCACGCCCCACTACGCCGACGTGATCGGTCGCTGCGTGCTGCCCGGGCCCGCGCGAGTGCCGCCGCTCTGCGTGCTCTCCAGCCCGGTATCCCGCGCCGTGTTCGACACGTTCGCGCAGCGGTTCGGCACGCCGCTCCGCCAGACGTACTCCTCCACGGAAACCGGCGTGGTGTCGGTGGACGGCAGCCCCGCGTCCAGCGTGGTGTGGGGCACCGTGGGGCACCCGGTCGCGGGAGTCGAGGTGCGAATCGGCGCCTCGCCCGACGAGGCGGCGCCCGTCGGGCATCCGGGCCGGGTCTGGGTCCGCAGCCCCTGGCTGATGGCCGGGTACGGCGTGCCTCCATCGATGCACCCGATCGCCACCGTCGACGGCTGGTGGGGCACGGCGGACCGCGCGAAACTCGACGCCGACGGCCGGCTGACACTTGCCGGGCGGATCGATGACTGCGTGCGCACCCGCGACGGGCGTCTCGTGGATCTCGCCCAGGTCGGCGAGGCGCTCGCGTCGATCCCCGGAGTCCGTCACGCGGTGGCGCTCGCGATCGACGAGGCGCCGGGCGTCAGCCTCGCCGCCGTGCTCGAGTGCAGCGAGGCCGTCACCTTCGAGTCCCTGCGGCCCGCGATCGCCGCGCAGCTTCCGCGATGGGCGTGGCCCAGACATACTGTGATGGTTCGTGAGTTACCGCGCCTTGCCACCGGCAAGCCCGACCGCCTCGCCTGCCTCGCCCTCGCGGCGCGCGCGGCGGCGACGGGTCACGGCGCGGCCTGATCCCTTGCCCCACGTGGCACCCTTGCCGAGGAGACCGTGCGTACCCGTCCCTGTGTCATCGCCTGCAGCCTGTTCCTGAGTTCGATTCCCGCGTTCGCCCAGCTGCCCGCGCCCCCGCCGACGCCGCTCAGCGCCCAGCCGGCCATCAAGCCGACCGAGGCGGTGTGGACCCAGAGCGCCAGCGTCGGCCTTGCGCTGACGAGCGGCAACAAGGACACCTCGACCGTCAACGCAGGGTTCGAGGTGATCTACAGTCCACCCTCGAGGAACCGTGCCCGCACCGACGGCCTGTTCCTGCGCGGCCGGACCGACGGCGAACTGACGGCCGACCGCCTGCAGCTGAACGGCCGCGACGAGTTCCGGCTCGCGCCGCGCGTGTACACGTTCGGCCAGGTGCAGTACCTGCGCGACCAGTTCAAGGACATCGACTACCTCGTCGCACCCACCGGCGGCCTCGGCCTCCGGCTCGCCGAGACCGACGCAACCACGCTGTCGATCGACGCCGGCGTCGGCGGCGTCTGGGAGAAGAAGCCGCTGTTCGACGTGCAGGCGTCGGGCGCCACCGCGTTCTCCGAGAAGTTCGTCAAGAAACTGTCGAGCTCCGCGACGCTGACGCAGGGCCTCACGGCCCTCTACCGCACGGAGGATTTCGGGAACGCGCTGTATGTCTTCAACGCGGGCGTCGCTGCGTCGCTGACCGCGCATACGCAGGTCAAGGTGGAACTGCTCGACATCTACAAGCGCAGGGTCGCGCCCGGGTTCGAGAACAACGACGTCGCCGTCATCGTGGGTCTGGTGTTCAAGCGCTGACCGGCCTATCATCCCCGGGCGGCACGAACAGTCTCGTGGGCCGCTGCTGCCATCTCTGGAGTTGTATCGTATGACGCTGATCGTGAAGGCCGCCTCGGCGGCGGTGGCTGTTGCGGCTCTGGCCGCGATTGGGACGGGAACCACGGTGGGTGCGCAGGCACAGGGCCCTGCGGCCGAGCAGATCAAGTTCCACCACGTGCACCTGAACTCGACCGACCCGGCCGCCGCGGCCGCGTACTACACCCGGCCCTTCGCCGTGACCGCCACCAGGACGACCTTCAATGGCCTCGAGGCGGTGAAGACCGGGAACCTCTACATCCTCTTCACCAAGGTGGCGACCCCTCCCACCAACGAGCTCACGGGGCCGCAAACCTCCGTCTGGCACTTCGGCTGGAACACGCCCAACTCGCGCGAGTACAACGCGAAGTTCCGGGCGATGGGGCTGACGATCGCCCAGATGTGGAACGGCTCTGATGCCGACGCCAAGCTGGTGGACCTGTCCGGCGATGTTCCCTCGCCGTCGGGCGGCGGGTTCCCGACGCAGGAGCAGGTGCTCGAACTGCGCGCCCGCGGCGCGACGGTGGATCCAGCCAGGGTGCCTGGCGGCTTCGGCTACCTGCGTGGTCCGGACGGAGTGATGATCGAGAACGCGCAGTCGGGCACGGTGGAGCGGTTCAACCACGTCCACATGTATCACGAGCACCCGGCCTGCGCGATGGAGTGGTACGAGAAGCACCTCGGCGCGGTGCGTCCGCAGGCGCGCGGCGGCGCCGGCGGCCGGGGCGGTGCGGCGGCTGCTCCCGCAGGGCCGGTGCCGGGCACGTCGTCCGACTGCACCAACCCCCGCACGGTGTACTCGCCGCCCACCTTCCCGTCCTTCGCCAAGGGCGGTTTCGTGCGCGAGCCCTCGGGCGGCGTCAACTTCGACGACCTCTCGATCCTGATCCGGCCGTGGCCCGGCGGCGGCCTTGCGCCGACACGTGGTCGGCTGTACGACCACTGGGCAGTGAGCACGGCCAACCTCGACGCCACGGTGGCCCGGCTCAAGGGCGAGGGCGTGAAGTTCCTCGAGGAGATTCACCCCTGGGGCACGATGCGCGCGGCCATGATCGAAGGACCGGACCGGATTGCGATCGAGATCGTGGAAGTGAAGTAGCCGCCGGCTACTCGTGTACCCGCTCGACCCTCAGGAACAGCGGAGCCACGCCGAAGATCAGCGCCAGGTTCATGAAGCCGCGGCCCGAGTAGTTCACCGTGGAGTACCGGACTTCCTCGCCGGGAGCCGCGGTGAACTCGAGGGTCTTCCAGAACAGCGTGTTGTGCACGCGGAGCCGATGTGCGCCGGGCGGGATCTCGCGCACGATCTGCTCGCCGTACACCATGTCCCCCAGCGACGTCCCGTCGAGCGACACGAACACCTGCCGCATCTTCACATCGTCAGCGGCACGACGGGTGACCACGAGCCGCGCCGGAATGTCCGGCAGCGGCTCGCTGCCGTTCTCGGACTGCTGCTGCGCCCCGCTCAACCGGCGATGCTCGCGCCGGCGAACCCGAGCACGCCCATGACGCCGCCGATGATCAGCATGAGCACGATGGAGCAGACCACGATCACCGCCGCATAGGGCAGCGCCTTGTCCTGCGGCGCCTTCATCACGATCGGCAGGCCGAGATAGAGCAGGTAGAGGCCGTACAGCCCCGCGATCAGCGCCACCAGGCCGCCGAGGACCGGCAGGATCTGGAGGACGCCGGCGGCCAGCCCCGGCGTATACGAGTAGACCGAGACCTTGAACGCCTGCGTGCTGTCCTGCCGCGCGCCGAAGGTGGGCGCCAGCGCGTTGATGATGAACGCGATGATGAAGCAGCCCACGACGGTCATCACAAGGGTGATGCAGGCCGCCACCAGGGCGCTCACGATCGGAGCCCGGTATGTGCCTACGAAGGGCACCGCCGTCCCGATGATGGTCGACCCGAGGAATCCGGCGACGGCACCGACGGCCGCGAGCGGCAGCAGGTAGCTGGTGACGAGTTCACCAGGCGGAGTGGCCTCGCGTTCGATTGACAGGCCACTCGGTGCTCGGGCTCACGATGATGTTCTTGACTCGATCGACGATCGACATGGGCGGTGCCTTCCGCGCGTGAACGCGCTGGGTCTGGTCGGGCTGTCGCGGACTGGAATGGTCCGGATGATAGCAGAAGCATTGTGACGACCGGATGTCGTAGCCGCTGCATGCGAGCAGGTGTCATCTCCCGGGTCACCAAGTCCGTCCGACGCCTGCACCGACGGACAGGAGCGACCGGGTCACGCGCTGGCGCGTGCTGTACCGCCGGCCAGGGCCAGGGCGCGCACACGGCCGAGCTCGACCTCCTGTCCGACGCGCCAGGATCGGACGCGCGCATCTCCGCTCGTGCCGGCCACCCACGTCACCCCGCCAGGGTTGAAGAACGTGTCGTAGTCGGTAGCGCGCCGGCGGACGTCGGCGGTGACCCCGGCCGTCGTCTTCCAGTCCACGCCCGCCCGGTAGTGCGCCGAGCCGTGCAGCCACAGGTTGTCGAGCACGTAGGTCTGCTCGAAGTAGTGGGGAACCAGGAAATCTGTGTCGAAGTTCGATGGCGCGTCGAACCGGTACCCGGCACGCTCGCGTGTCGCCTCGACGCCGACGGTCACCTGGGCCTGCGTGCCGCTCGCCGCCAGGGCGACCATGGCGAGGGCGGCCGCGAGGCGGCCGATCACGCCAGTCCTGGCGTGGCGCCGGCGGGAACGCGCTCGATGTCCGGGTGTTCCGGGCTGATGCGGATGCAGCGCGCGAGGTGTCCGGGTGCGATCTCCTGCAGCGCCGGCGGCACCTCGAGGCACCGCGGCACGGCAAAGGGGCACCTCGAGCTGAAGCGGCACCCCGCGGGCGGATCGATCGGGGATGGCACATCGCCCTGCAGCACGATCCGGCGCCGGCCGGCCTCGACGACCGGGTCGGGAACGGGAACCGCCGAGATGAGGGCCTTCGTGTAGGGCATCAGCGGCCGGCGGTACACGGCGCTCGCCGCCGCCAGTTCCACGACCTGTCCCAGGTACATCACGGCCACGCGGTCCGAGGTGTGGCGGATCGCGCGGAGGTCGTGCGAGATGAACAGGTAGGTGAGGTTCCGTTCCCGCTGCAGCCGCTCGATCAGGTTGATGATCTGCGCCTGGATCGACACGTCCAGTGCGGAGATTGGCTCGTCGGCGACGATGAACGAGGGCTGGGAGGCGAGCGCGCGTGCGATCCCGATGCGCTGCTGCTGCCCGCCGGAGAACTCGTGAGGATACCGGTTGATGAACCGCTGGCTCAGGCCGACGGTGGCCATGAGGTCGCGCACCGCGTCGCGAACACCCGCGCCGCTGGCGAGGCCGAACGTCGTGATTGGCTCCGCGATGATCTGGCCGACCGTCATGCGCGGGTCGAGCGACGCGTAGGGATCCTGGAAGATCATCTGCATGTGCCGCCGCCGCTGACGCAGCTCGCGCGGCGCGAGCGAGGCGACATCGACCCCGGCGATCACGACACGCCCGGCGGTCGGCTCCACCAGCCGAAGGATCGCGCGCCCGAGGGTCGTCTTTCCGCAGCCCGATTCCCCGACCAGCCCCAGCGTCTCGCCCGCCGCGATCGCAAGCGACACGCCGTCCACCGCCTTGACGACGCGGGGCGTCTGGCCGCGCAGGCGGGCGAAGGTCGAGGGCCTCGCGAGCGGGAAGTACACCTGCAGGTCCTCGACAGCAACGAGCGGCGGGGCAGCCGGAGTGGGGCCGGTCATCGGCTCGCTCCAGCGGGGGACTCGTAGAGTTCCCGTGCGAAGTGACACAGCGACTGGTGGTCGGGAGTCAGCGCGATGAAGGGCGGGAACTGCTCGCGGCAGATCGACTCCGCCCGGGCACAGCGCGGGGCGAACGGACACCCGGGCGGGAGGCGCGCCACGTCGGGCGGGAGCCCGGGAATCTGGTAGAGCTCCGCTCCCGAGTCGTCGTTCGGGTCGGGCACGGAGTGGAGCAGCCCCGATGTGTAGGGATTGGCCGGGCGCGCGAACAGTTCCAGGGTGGGCGCCGTTTCGACCACGCGGCCGGCGTACATCACGATGATCCGATCGGTCATGCCCGCCACCACGCCGAGGTCGTGCGTGATGAGGATGACACTCGTGCCGGTTTCCGCCTTGAGCGTCTTGATCAGCTCGAGGATCTGCGCCTGGATGGTCACGTCCAGTGCCGTGGTCGGCTCGTCTGCGATGAGCAGTTCGGGCCGGCACGAGAGCGCCATGGCGATCATCACGCGCTGGCGCATGCCACCCGAGAACTCGTGCGGGTAGCCGTCGACACGTCGCCTCGCGTCGGGAATGCCGACGTGTTCGAGCATCCGGACCGCGTGCTCGTACGCCTGCGCCCTGGAGTGTCCGAGGTGGAGCTGCGTGACCTCCATCAGCTGCTGCGAGACGCGCATGAACGGGTTCAACGACGTCATCGGATCCTGGAAGATCATCGCGATGCGCTTGCCGCGCACCCGGCGCATCTCCTCGGCCGGCAGCGTCAGCAGGTCGCGTCCGTCGAAGACGATCTCGCCCGACACGATGCGACCCGGCGGCGAGGGGATGAGCCCCATGATCGAGAGGTTGGTCACCGACTTCCCGGAACCGGACTCCCCGACGATGCCCAGCGTCTCGCCGCGCGCCAGCTCGAAGCTCACGCCGTCCACGGCCTTGGCCGTCAGGTCGTCTTCGTCGAACCAGGTGCGCAGGTTGCGCACCGACAGCAGCGCGGCCACGTCAGCCCTTCCTCATCTGCGGATCCAGCGCGTCGCGCAGGCCGTCGCCGAGGAAGTTCAGCGAAAACAGCGTCAGCGCCATCGTCACCCCGGGGCAGATCAGCTGCCAGGGGAACACGGCGAGGTTCTGGATGCCGTCCGCGGCGAGGCTGCCCCACGACGCGAGCGGGGCCTGCACCCCGAGGCCGAGGAACGAGAGGAACGACTCCAGGAGCATCACGGACGGAATGGTGAGCGTGGCATAGACGATGACCGGGCCGAGGGTGTTGGGTACCAGGTGGCGCGCGATGATCGTGGCGGGCGTGAGGCCTGTTGCGCGTGCCGCGAGGACGAACTCCTGCGACTTCAGCGACATCACCTGCCCGCGCACGATGCGCGCCATGGTCAGCCACGAGACGGCACCAAGCGCGACGAACAGCAGCACGAGCTGCCCGATCGGCGAGCGGCCGCCGAAGAAGGCCAGCAGCACGATGACGACCATCATGTAGGGGATGGAGTAGAGCACGTCGACGAAGCGCATGATGGCTTCGTCCACGCGCCCGCCGACATATCCGGCCGTGGCGCCGACGGCAATGCCGATGACGAGCGAGACGAGCGTCGAGATGACACCCACCATCAGCGAGATGCGGCCCCCCAGGAGCACGCGCGCCAGCAGGTCGCGGCCCGCATCGTCGGTACCCATCGGGTGCGTCCAGGAGAAGGAGCCGTCGGGGGCGGTGAACGGCGGGAGCGCGTTCACCAGCTCGGGATCGGTCGGGATGAAGTCGTACGTGTATCCCGTCGCCTGCTCGATGATCGAAGGTCCGACTGCCGACGCGAGCACGATCGTCGAGACCACGACCAGCCCGACGACGGCGAGGCGGTTGCGTCGAAGGCGGCGAACGGCATCCTTCCAGAGGGATGTGCCGGCCACCGGCAGGTCGGCGGGGGCGGCTGGGGTCGTGTCGGCCATCTCAGTACCGAATCCTCGGGTCGAAGAAGGCGTACGCCACGTCGACCAGCAGGTTGAAGGCGAGCACCGCCACCGACATGAAGGCGACGATGCCGATGATCAGGGGTTCGTCGCGATTCAGGTTCGCGTTGATGAAGTAGTTGCCGAGGCCAGGCAGCGCGAAGATCCGTTCGACGACGACGGTGCCGCTGATGAGGAAGGCGAGGGCCGGGCCGGAGAACGAGACGACCGGCAGCAGCCCGCCGCGCACCGCATGCCGCACGATCACGTCGCGCTCGCTGAGCCCCTTGGCGCGTGCCGTGCGGATGTAGTTGGAGCGGAGGACTTCGAGCATGCCGGACCGCGTGAGCCTGGCGATGTAGGCCATGTAGACGGCGGAGAGCGTGAGCACCGGCAGGATCATGTGCGTGCTGAAGGGACCCTCCCAGCGGGCGGGCGGCAGCCAGTACCAGGTGAGGGCGAACAGCAGTACGAGGGCCGGGCCGAGCACGAAGTTCGGCATGGAGATGCCGAGCATGGCCGCGGCCATGGAGGCGTAGTCCAGCCGGGTGTTCTGCCGGAGCGCGGCGAGCGTGCCGGCGGTGATGCCCACGATCAGCGCCAGCACGTAGGCCAGCACCCCGAGTGTGGCGGACACCGGCAGGGTGGACGCCAGGATCTGGTTCACCGTCGTGCCGGGGTACTTGAGGGACTCGCCGAAGTCGCCCCGCGCGGTGTTGGAGATCATGCGGCCGTACTGCACGTACCACGGCCGATCCAGGCCGTACTTCTCGCGGATGTTGCGCTCGATCGCGGCCGGCAGCTTCTTCTCACCGGAGTAGAAGTTTCCGGGCGCCATCCGGATCAGGGCCCAGGTGAGCGACACGACCACCAGGAGCATGGGGCCGATGACGAGCAACCGTCGGAAGATGAACCTGCCCATCGTCGTCTCTCAGTCCCACTTCGACCGGTCGTGTTCGATGTACACGAACTTCCATGGGTGCATCGTCACCGGGTTGGGATAGAGCCCCTTCACGTACGGCTTCTTCACGAAGTTGGTCGCGCTGTTGTAGAGCGGCAGCATGGGCTGTCCCTGTTGCAGCACGACCTCGGCCTGGGCGAGCAGTTGATTGCGGCGTGCCGGATCGCGCTCGCGGTTGGCGTCGAGCAGCATGCGCGAGTACGTCGGGTCGGACCAGCCGCTGCCGTTCTCGCCACCGTCGGTGGCATACAGGTTCAGGAAGGTGAAGGGGTCCATGTAGTCGCCGATCCACCCGCTGCGCGCCAGGCCACGGTAGTCGAGTGCGAACCGCGTCTGGAGGAACGTGCGGAACTCGATGTTCCGCAAGGGGATGGTGATCCCGAGGTTCTGCTTCCACTGCGACTGGAGGAACTCCGCCGTCGAGCGGTTGCTCTCGGAGGTGTTGTAGGTGATCTCGACCTCCGACACCGGGAACGTCGCGGGATCGAACTGGCCGGCACTGTCGCGGAAGCCCGCCTCGGCGAGCAGCGCCTTGGCGCGGGCCGGGTCGAACGGGTCTCCCGTCGGAGACTCGTAGTCCGGAAAAATGCCCGCCGGCACGACTGAGGTCGTCGGCTTGGCCACGCGCCGGAAGCGCGCCAGCGCCTCCTTGTCGATCGACATGTTGAGGGCGTGGCGTACGCGCACGTCGCTGGTCGGCGCGCGGCGCGTGTTGAAGACGTACGACTCGACGGAGGCCTCGGGCGCGTCCTGGTAATCGCGGTACTGGCGGACAAGCGTGATCCACGAGGCAGGCACCGTGTGGTTGTAGACGGCGTCCACCTCGCCCGCCTTGTACAGGTTCATCATCGTGGTCTGGTCTTCCACCGGATAGAACGTGAGGCGCTCGAGGCGCACGGCGGAGGCGTCCCAGTAGAGGGGGCTGCGGGTCATCTCGAGCACGTCGTAGGGGCGCCACGTCCGGATGGTGAAGGCCCCGCTCGTGACGATGTGTTCCGGCTGCGTCCAGCGGGCGCCGTGCCTGTCGACCGCCTGGCGCGGCGACGCCCGGAAGAACTGATGGCTGACGAGTTTCGGGACGAAGGGTACCGGCTGTCGCAGCCGGAACCGGAGGGTGCGCGGGTCCACGGCTTCGATGCCGATGTCCTCCGCGCGGATGGCCACGTACTGCTTGCCGCGGGCGGCGGCGAGCGCCGGCGCCTCCAGCGCTCGCGCCCGGTCGGCGGGGTCACCGGGCACCGTGAGCCGCTCGGCCGGCGCGGCGGGGTCCATCAGGAACGCGCCGCTGGACGGGTCGCGCACGAACATCGCGCCCTCGTTGTAGGCCTGCGCGTTCGAGATGTCGTAGCCCATGTAGGCCGTGCGCGACGCGAGCACGGGATCCATGCCCCGGCGCAGGGAGTAGACGAAGTCGTCGGCGGTGATGGGCGCGCCGTCCGACCATCGCGCCTCGCGCAGGTGGAAGGTGAAGACGGTGTTGTCCTCGTTCGGTTCCCAGCGTTCGGCGAGGGCCGGAATGGCCTGCGCGGTGCGCGGGTCGTACTCCGTGAGGCCCTCGAACAGGGCCATCATCACGCGCGCATCCGGCTGGCTGGTGCCCAGCTGCGGGTCGAGCGACTCCGGCTCGGACCCCGAGATGTAGCGCAGGTGCTGCCCGTCAGGCGGTTCGGTCTTGCCGAAGTACGGCGAATCCGCCGACGTGGCGGAGCAGGCGAGGCTCGACGCGAGCAGGGCGAGGGCAGGCAGCTCGCGCAGGCGGCGCCACGTTCGGCTGGCCACGGCGCCGATCAGCCCTGGTACCCGTGCGGCCCGATCTGCAGGCGATGGTTGTCGAACGCCTGGATGTAGAGCTGATCGCCGCCGCTCGTGCGGTTGGCCGGGTTGCGGTCCACCGTCGCCTGGACGCCCATCTCCTTGCATTTCGCCGCCAGGCGGTCCGCGTCGAAGTTGTCCACGCCGATGCAGACGTGGTTGATCGTGCCAGGATTGGCGAGCTTGTAGAGGCCCAGGAACCCGTCACCGAGCCCGAGGTTGATGCCGCCGTTGCCGGGCCGGCTCACCACCTTCGCGCCGAGCAGCGTGCCGTAGAAGGCAGCAGCCTTCTCGACGTCCGTGACGGCGAGGGAGGCGTGGTTGAGCGAACGCCCCTGGGCGAGGAGCGACACCGTGGCCCCGGCGGGCGCCTGCGCCGAGGCGCCGGATGCCGCACTGGCGACGAGCGCGCTCAGTGAGGCCACCAACTGGCGCCGCGACAGCTTGCGCGACTCGAACTGTTCGACGAGACTTTCGATGGCAGCACTCATGGGCAACCCTCCCGGTCCTTTTCACCCAAGCAGGTTTCTCGGAACATGGTCCTCGACCAGCTCTCGCACGCGCAAGAATACTTCGATCTGAGCCGTGGCATCCGCACCGCGCTCGAGTTCCTGCAACGGGCCGACCTCTCGCGGCTCCCGTCCGGCCGGCATCCCGTGGACGGCGACGCGGTGGTGGCGATCGTGGACGAGTACGACACGCAGCCGCCGACCGCGAAGTACTGGGAAGCACATCGCCGGCACGTGGACGTGCAGTACGTGTGCACGGGCCGCGAACGGATCGGCGTTGGAGCGCTCGAGCTGTTCCGCGCCGACCCGTACGATGCGGAACGCGACCTCACCATCGCGCATGGAGAGGGGCAGTTCGTGGAGGTGCCCGCCGGGTGGTTCGCCATCCTGTTCCCGCACGACGTGCACATGCCGGGTGTCGTGTGTGCCGAGGCCGTCCGCGTGAGGAAGGTGGTCGTCAAGGTACGTCTGGACTGAGGAACGCGACCCGCCCGGAGGGAAGGCGGGTCCCGGGGGTGACCGGCCATGAACGCTTAGCCGCCCGTGGTCAAACGCATTCTGGGGATCGACACGATCGATCCCGCGTACGACACTGCGGCATGGCCTTGGGGCGACGCAAGCACCGCGCACGTACGCCTGACCTCTGAAGCGCGACGACCGACTGGCCGCGCACGAGTGGGCATCCGTTCCATCAGCGGGTGAACCAGCTCCTCGACACGCACGGCTTCGACGAGTGAATCCCCCGCGCAAGGGAACGGCGTCGGGTGCGTCTGTTCACGAGGCCAGGCCAGGGGCCGCGCAGGCGAGACGGTCGTGCCCTCGGTAGCGGCGGCGACTCCGTCTCCGCTCGCTTCGCGCCTCCCTGAGCTTAGAAGGCGGCGCCGCGCGGCAGAATGCTGTGGACACGGCCACCCACGGACTTCTGTACCGGCGGTCGCCATGACTCGTCACATCCAAAGGACCTCCGGTCAGCCCGCTTCAACGATCTCGCAACCGTCGCAGTCCGAACCTGCCATCGCCGACTTTGCCCAGGACCTCGGCCATCTGCTCGGGCAGGCTCAGAAGAAGGATGAGAGCTGGCTGACGCAACGCAAGGCGATCATCGACCACCTCACCGACGTCCGTGATACCGCCCGTCGCCTGCTGGAGCAACTCGGTGTCACCGAGATGCCCGTCACGGACCGTAGGGTCGAACGCGAGTCTCTGGAAGGCGCGAAGCGCGCTGGGGCACCGAGGATGAAGAGACGCACGCTGTCGGCGGAAGCACGCGAGAAGATTGCGGCCGCCCAGCGCGCGCGCTGGGCCAAGCAGAAGAGGCAGTCTCGCGAATAGGCAACCTACGGGCAGACATCAACGACGTGGGGGCAGGCCATCACGGTGCTGCCGAGAGGATGAGTTCGGTGGTCGCCTCGCCAAGCACCGAGCCGCTCGCCGGGGGCAGTTCGTCGGTGGTACACGACGATTGCCCCGGGTAGGGGCGATCGCTGTTGCAGCTCACGAAGCCGCCTTCGGCCGGCACCTCACCCAACGATTCTCTCGTCTTCACGACCACGCGCCAGGGGAGCGGCGCAGACCCGACCACCGCATCGTGAAGCCCGGAAGTCGGCAGCGCGGCGATGTCGGAGATCAGGAATCGGTCCACCGCGAACAGCTGCGAGCCCGAGTGGTACCACGAGAGCTGGACCTCGAGACCTCTCGGCGCCAGGCGCTCGCGGTCCGGCCTTTGGAAGACCGCATTGACCTGAGCGCTGGTGCCAGTGCCCGTGGAGCGCGCCACCCCCGTGAGCCCGCTCAGCGTCGTGAGCAGTGTGAACGGCAGACTGTTGCTCGGGACGCCCGCCGTCCGGACGACGACCTCGCCGGCGCCACCCCGGGGCACCGTGGCAATGATGCTGGACTCACCCCACTGGGTCACCGTCGCCGTCTGCGATCCGAATCGGACACTGCCGCCAGTGGAACCTGCCCCGAGGTGCGTCCCGGAGATCACGATGGTGGAACCGACGCGACCGGCCACGGGGGACAGGCCCGTGAGCGATGGCGCCGGCGCCACGTCAAGGGGCAACCCGTTGCTGGTGACCCCATGGGCGACAACGGAGACCGGGCCGCTGAGGGCTCCTGGCGGAATCACCGCATTGATGCGGGTGTCCGTCCAGCTCACCACGGTGGCCGACAGCCCATTGATCTGTGCCTGACCGGCCGGCGGTGCGGGCCCGAAGTGTTGACCGGTCAGGAAGAGCGGGGTGCCCACCGATCCGGCTGTCGGTGAGACGGACGTCAGGATGGGAGCCGCGACGACGCTCAGCGGCAGTGGGCCGCTATCGAGGCCGTTGACATGCACCACGACCGGGCCGCTGACCGCGCCAGAAGGGACCGCGGCCGTGATGGTGCTGGCTGACCACGTCAGGATGGTCGCCGCGATCCCCGTGACGGTGACCGTGCTCGAGCCCTGTGCCGCACCGAAGTACGAGCCGGCCAGGGTGATGACGGCTCCGGGTGCCACCGTGTCCGGCGCGAGGCTCGTCAATTGCGGTGGATGGAGGACGGTGAAGCTCACCGCGTTGCTCGTGACACCGCTGGCACTGACCGTCACCGGGCCGGAGACGGCGCTGGTCGGGACGGTGGCCTGGATCGACGATGCGCTCCAACTCACGACCGATGCACTGATGCCCCCGAACAGCACGCCCCCAGGCGTGGCCCCGAAGCTCGCCCCGCTGATCGTCACCACGCTGCCTGGGGTGCCTTGTGTCGGGCTCAGACTGCTCAGGCTCGGAGGCGGGACTACCGAAAACGGCAACACGTTGCTATCCACGCCGCCCGCGCGGACCACCATGTTGCCGCTGGACGCCGTTGCAGGGACGGCGGCCGTGATGCTGCTATCGGACCATGCCGTTGGCGAGGCCGCGGTGCCGTTGAAGCGCAGTGTGCTCGATCCCTGAGCAGGACCGAACCCGCTACCCGCGATCGTGACGACGGCACCGATGGCACCCGCGGCCGGGGTCACCGCCGACAACGTCGCGGTCGGCACCACCGTGAACGCCACGCCATTGCTGTCGAAGCCGTTCACCCGGACGACCACCGGGCCTGATGTCGCGCCCGCTGGCACTCTCGCTGCAATGGTGGACTGACTCCACGATTGGACAGACGCCGTCACACCATTGAATCGGACCGAGCCAGCGCCGGGCGAGGATCCGAAGGAACTCCCGCTGATGATCACACTCGCGGTCGCAGCACCGTTGGCAACGGAGAGCGACGTGATGGCCGGCGTAACCGTGAACGTCATGCCGTTGCTGTTTGTTCCCACCCGCACGATGACACTGCCGGTGGTCGCGCCGGACGGTACCGTCACGACAATGCTGGTCGCGGACCACGCGCTGACGGTAGCGGTGAGTCCGTTGAAGCGAACGGTGCTCCCACTTTGCGACGCGCCGAACCCGGTGCCCGTGATCGTGACGGTCGTGCCCCAGGCACCACCTGTCGGAGACAGGGCCGTCACCACCGGAGCGGCGAGTGCGAGCGGTGAGCTTACGAATGAGCCAAGTACGAGCACGACGAGCAGCCGCACCGAGGGCCATCCGCGTGCAGCGATCGTGAGAAGCCTGTTCATGTCGTTCCTCGATGCGCGAAGTCGTCGTCATGCTACCTCCATCGTGCGTTCCTGCAACATCGATTGGTCCCATCGTTACGGAATAACTCGCCCTCGCGCCAACCTTCGCTGGTGTCTTTGTCAGCGCAACGATGACAAAGGCACGAGAGCGTGTAACGAATTGCATTTCGTCGGTTGATTTGTGTTGCTCTGCACTGCCCATGAGGTGATGCTGTGCGCGCTGTTCATGCGCAGTGCATCGTCCGCTCATCACTCGCCTATGCCGATTGATCATCGACTCCTCACCGACACGTCGCGTGCCCGGGTTCGCAGTGTCGGCACCATTAGCCATTGGGTGCGAGCCATACCCCGCTGGCTGGCATGTGGACTCATGATGGCGGCGGGACCTGTCTACGCGCAGGGAACGCCATCGGCATTTGACGCCAAAGGCTTCCAGGAGAACAGGGACTATTTCTCAGGTGCGCCGAGCGAATACATCGACACGATTAGCGGCAACGTGGTGCTGACGCACACCGACCTGGTGCTGCCCGGAAATGCGGGGCGTGAACTCCGGTTCGTGCGGACGTTCAACGCGAAAGACGGCCGATGGATCTTCGGCGTCAAAGGGCTCCCCGGTCTCACCGAGGGGGCGAATCCGGACGTGCCCGCCATCTTCACCGACGAGACAGGCGCCGACCTCAAGGCCATCGTCTTCGCGCGCGATCCGTCATCGACACCGCCCGACCGGTGGCTGGCCACGTCACGCTTCTGGAAGTACGACCGGGTGACTCGCGTCCTGTATCTGCCAGACGGCACGTTGGTGCAGTATGACGCGCAGCGACGGCCGGTCGCCGTCTGGGACGCCTTTGCGCCGCTGGTCACGGTGTCGTACCCACCGCAGTGCCAGGTGGCAACCTGCATCAGGCAAGAGTTGGGAAACGGCCAGTTCCGGGAAGTGCGGCTCAACGCGCCGCTCAATGAGCCCGCGGGTGGCTTTCCCACCACGATGACCTACGCGCCTGGGGACGGCAGCCCGGAGAGGGTGTGGTCATACACGTTGAACGCTCCTGTCTTCGGCCTGACGGCCGTCACCCCACCCGCGGGCCCAGGGTGGGGATACGCGTACGAGGGAGCCCCTGGGTCCGCCACCTACAACGTCGAGATGACGAACCCGTTCGGGGGCGTCACGAGGTATGAGTTTCAGAACCATCGCTGGTTTCTTCGCCAGGGCGGACCGGGGTGTCAGGAGTGCCTGATCGAAACCTTCGACATGCCTGTCATCCACTACCGGCGGGTGGGCGTAGGTCCGAGCGCGCCAACCTGGACCTACACGTTTGACTTCGGCGTCGGTGAAGCGGCGACGGTGTCCTACGTCACAACCATGCACTCATCGGTGGATGGAGCACTGACCACGTTCTCGTACACCGGAAACGAGGCTGGTACCAACTTTCCTGGCGCGCCGTCGCTGTTGCTGAAGCGGAAGATCATCCGAAACGCGGCAAGCGCGATCGAGCAGCAGGAGGACTATCAGTACGAGGATGTGCCGGCGCCGGCGCAGGCCGTGCCTTTCGTCCAGTACTACACACCGGAGACGACGCGCCGGGAAGTGCGGCGGGATGGCCGCACGTACGTCACCGAATCGTTGTTCGCGCCGAGCAATTTCGGCGACTACCACCAGCCATACAGAACAATTGAGAGTGGAGAGGTCAGCCGAACCACGAATCGATCATTTCTTCATACGCCGGAGCACGGCTTTCTTTACACGGACAGTCCCCTCGCCCCGAGTCCGATGTTTTTGGCTCCTATGGACGGGGAGTGGGTGGAGGTGGATGGACCCGTGGTGTCCCGGACGTGGTCGCACAATCCAGCCACCAACTTCGTCACACGCCAGACGGAGTACGGCATCACCACGACCTTCGAGCCCGACGCCTTCGGCAATGTGAAGACTTCGACCCTGGGTGATGAGACGAAGACGCAGTTCACATACGACTGGGGCGTACTGAGGAATACGCAGACCGCTCTCCACACCCTCGCGCAGCAGATCAACCCGGACGGAACCGTGGCCTCCAGGACGCTGGGCGGCCGAACGACCGAGTACACCTGGGACGCCAGAGGCCGGATCACGAGAGTCAAACCGCCAGGAAACGGCGACGACATCGTCACCGACTACCCGGATCCCAATCACGTGGTGGTCACGCGAGGGCCGTCTGTCACGACGGTCACCCTCGACGGGTTCGGCCGGACCGTGCTGGTTCAGGGGCCGTCATCGATGTCTCGTACGGCGTACGATGCCGATGGACGCAAGGTATACGAGAGTTATCCCTACAGCGCCACGGACATCGGCGTCACCGTCCAGTACGACGCGCTCGGACGCGTGACGCGGCGCATCAATCCCGACGCGACGGAGGTGCGCTACACCTACGAACCTGGTGCGGTCTCCATACGAGACGAGAACGGCCGCACGACGCGTCAGGAGTGGGACGGCTTCGGATCGCCAGACGACAAGCGCCTGAAGGCGGTCGTCGATGCGGCGGGCTCGCGGTGGAGCTACCGCTACAACACCCTTGGTGCCTTGACACGGGTGGACGCCCCTGGCGGCCTCATCCGTGAGTGGCAGTACCAGCACGCGGGACGGCCTGCGCTGCTCAGCGCGGAAGTGCACCCTGAATCGGGGACGACGAGTTACACGCACTATGACCAGGCGGGACGCCTGCGCCGGAAGGTGGACGCCAAGGGCACGGTGTTCACCTACGAATACGACACCAACGGACGGCCGGACCGCATTACGGCCGGCGACCGCGTGACGACGTACCGGTACGAGGCGGGAACGGACAACCGCGCCTCCGCTTCCGTCGATGGGGTGACGACGTCCTGGGGATACGACGCCGCCGGTCGGCTTGCGAGCCGCATCGACACGATCTCGGGCGAGCCGCAGATGTCGCAGGGCTTCCAGTACGACGGTCGCGACAACCTCGTCCGCGCGGACTACGCGTCGGGCGGTCGCGTCCAGTTCGACTACAACGCGGCCAATCAGGTGTCCCAGGTCACCGACATCACGGATCCCGCTGCACCCACGATATTCGCGAACCAGTTCGAATATCACCCGTCCGGTGCGCTGACACGCTACCGCACGGCGAACAACCTCGTGCACCTGATGGAGTTTCACCCGCTGCGGTACTGGCCCACCAGGATTCAAGCGGGCACATTCGAGCTGACCTATGCCGACTATGACGCGGTGGGCAACGTCGGGCGCATCCTCGACGCCAGGCCCGGTATGAATCAGACGTTTGAATATGACGTGCTGGACCGGCTGGCCCGGGTGAAGGACACCGTCAACTATCCGCCCGCATGGTTCACCTATGACCCGCGCGGCAATCGGACGACCGTTCCTGGGGTATCGACGTATGGCTACAACGACCGGGATCAGCTGATCGCGCAGAACGGTGCGGCCTTCGAGTACGACGACAACGGCAACCTGCGCGTCGCGAGTGGCACCACCTTCGAGTACAGCCCGGACAACCAGCTGGAATCGTCCACCACCGGCAACGCCGTCACGAACTACCGATACGATGCCGACGGGTGGCGCGTCCTCAAGAAGGCCGCGATCACGAACCGATTCGCGCGGGGCCCGAAGGGAGAGTTGCTCACGGAGTTCGGCCCGAGCCAGTCGCGCGACTACGTGTACGTGGCCGGCCGGCTGATTGGCGCGCTCACGCGCCCGGTTGGGAACGGCGGCCCAGACGTGAACCGGGTCGCCCCGACGCCAGGGGCCGGGGGCAGTCTCAATGTCGAGTTCGAGGCTCGCGCGGGAGGCGCCAACGCATTGGCCTCGGCGACGCTGCATCGCGCGCCGCAAGCGGGAGGCTGCGCGGTGACGGACGCGACGGGGTGCGTGTGGACGTCGGTGGACGCGGTGTCGGCACCCGCTGGCGTGCTCGAGTGGCACGACGATGCGTCGTTGTCTGATGCGCCTCCGGCCGGCGCGTACGTCTACACGGTCCGGGTCGCAGACGTGGTGGGGGCGACAGGCGCGGGCGCCGTGGTGGCGTTCGACTCGAGCGACGCCAGCCCGGACCCGTTCAGTTTTGTCGACCAGACCGGCGTCGCGCCAGGCACCGCAGTACTCTCGAACATCGTGGCGGTCACCGGGCTGGCCGGTGCAATCCCGATCGGGGTGAGCGGCGGCACCTACCGCATCTGTGGGGACGGATCGTGTAGCACGGCGCCGGCATTCACCGGCCTGCCGGCTACCATCACGAACGGCATGTTCGTCCAGGTGCAGGCGACGAGTGCCGCGACGCTGGGAGCGACGACCGCGGTCACGCTGTCAATCGGATCCGGCCTCGATGTGTGGACCGTGACGACGTCCGAGCAGGACCCAGACCCCGACCCGTTCAGTTTCGTCAATCAGACGGCGGTGCCGCTCAGTACGGCGCGGACGTCGAACATCGTGCAGGTGACCGGCCTCCAGGGCACGATTCCCGTGTCCATCGCCAACGGCGCCGGCAGCTTCCGGGTGTGCGCGGATGCGTCGTGTGCCACCAGTCCGGCCTTCGCGGCGCAGCCATCGTCCCTCACGAACGGCGCGTTCCTGCAGGTGCGGGTGACGAGCAGCGCGTCACACAGCACGGCGGTGTCCACCGCCGTGAGCGTGGGGTCGTACTCGACGACGTGGACGGTGACGACCGACGCCGAACAGGACGTGACGCCCGACCCGTTCGATTTCGTGAACCAGGGGGGGCTGCCCCTGGGGGCCGTCGTGTCGTCAGCGATTCTCCAGATCACTGGGATCACGGGCAGCGTGCCGGTCTCCGTCTCCGGCGACGCGGCTACATTCCGGGTGTGCCCGGATGCCGTGTGCACGGGCAATCCCGGGTTTGGAGCGGCGTCAGGCACGATCACGAACGGGCAATACGTGCAGCTGCGCCTCACAGCAAGTGCAGCGTTCGCCACGGCGAAGACCGCCACCCTGACGGTGGGGACCCGCTCTGATGGGTGGACCGTGACCACGGTCGCCCAGGACACGACCCCGAATAGCTTCGGGTTCACGAACGTGACCGGTGCGGCCCTGGGCGCCACCGTCGCGTCGTCGACGGCGCAGGTCAGCGGCATCACGGGAGCGGTGCCGGTGTCGGTCGCCGGCGGCAATCAGGCGAGGTTCCGGGTCTGCCCGGAGGCGTCGTGCAGCGGCGTGGCATTCCAGACGGCCGCGAGCACGATCACCAACGGTCAGTATCTGGGCCTCCAGCAGGTGGCGAGTGCCACGAACGGCACCACGGTGATCGAGACCGTGACGGTGGGGACGTTCTCGACGGGATGGTCGGTGACGACCGTACCGGAGCCGTGTGCCGGGTCCCCCGCACCAGGCACCACGTGTGGCGACGGCAGCAAGTTCGTCGGGTATGCCCCATCGACAGGAACCAAGCTGTACGCGACGGCGACCGATTACCCAGGCGCGCAGCAGTTCGCCTGGCCGCAGACGCTCTGGGGCGGTACCGACGGGGCGAACGGCCTGGCGAATACCAACGGGCTGGCGGCGCAGGGGAACTACCACGCCGCGAACGCCTGTTTCTACCTGACCGCGCACGGCAAGAGCGACTGGTATCTGCCCGCCCCTCAGGAGTGGAACATGATGGACCCGCATCGCGCGGCGATCGGCGGGTTCGAGCCCGATGACACGAGCTATTGGACCTCGGCGGAGGAAGTGGGGCCCGACTGGTCCGCCGGCATCTATCACGTGCTCGGCAGCTACTTCAACGGCTACACCGGGATGGGGATCGGGTTGCCTATCCGCTGCGTGCGGAGGGACTGACGTCATGGGGAGCCGAGTGGTGACGACATCTCTCCCGGTCCGCGCGATCGTCTGCGCACTCGCCCTGCTCGTGGGCGTGTCCGCGCGCGCGGGAGCCCAGACGCACCGCCTCCTGCCGAACGCCCAGCTCGGGCCCGACCAGATGCTCGAGTCCCCGAATGGGCGCTACACCCTGACCAACCAGGGCGACGGGGTGCTGGTGTACGCCGTGGAAGGCTGGACGCTGTGGGTGCGTGGCCCGTTCGGCGGTCCCGGCGTGTTGACCATGCAAGGGGACGGCAACCTCGTGTACGCGGTCGCTGGGCAGCCGGCCTGGCACACGTCCACGAGCGGGAACGACGGGGCCTACCTTGAACTGCAGGACGACGGGAACGCCGTGGTCAATCGGCCGAACGGGAGCGGCCTGGTCGGCGTGACGCACACCGTCGGGGCCCAGCCGCCGGAGCAGTGGCTGGGGCGCAATGGGTCCCTGGACGTGGGCGAGGAACGCGTGTCCCCGAACCAGCGGTACCGCTTGCGGAATCGCCCCGATGGGAGCCTGGCCCTGATTGTCGATGGCTGGTATCCGCTCTGGCAGTCCCCGCCGGGTGCGCCGGGGTGGGTGGTGATGCAGGCGGACGGCAACCTGGTGCTGTATCGCGACGACGGATCACCGCCCTGGGACACCCACACCAACGGGCACCCCGGGGCGCACCTGGAAGTCCACGACAACGGCGAGGTCGTCATCTACGCGCCGCCCTGGGAGGGCGGGGGGCGCCTCTGGTGGACGCCCACGGCGAACGGGGAGCCACCGGCCCCGACCCTCACCATCAACGGCGTCACGGAGGGCGGGCACGTCACCATCCGTCCCAAGCAGACGGTGATCGTCAACGTCACGGGGTCGCCCGGCCTCGCGACGCACTGGGTGGGCCTCGTGAACCTGGCGACCGGGCAACAACTCGGAGCGCGCCACTACATGACCGGCCAGAGCGAAGCCGCCCTGTCGTTCGGACCGCTGCCCGAGAGTGGCCAGGTGCAGGCGTTCTACTACGAGGACGATCCCACCGAGGGTCCGCTCCAGCGCGCCGCCAGTGCGATCGTCACCATCCCGCCGGTGTCGCTCTTGGTGAATGGCGCGCCGAGTGGAACCGCGGTTGAGGTGCATTGGAATCAGTCCGTGTTCGTGCGCGTGCTGAATCACAGCGGCGAGGTGAGCGACTACCTGCAGCTGAACCGCGTCGACGGCGAATACGACCAGATCGTCGCGACGCAGTTTCTGAACGGGTCGGCGACCACGCCGCCCGCGGACCCCGGGGAGGACGCCAATCTGGAGTTCAACGTGGCGCTCGAGCCGGGGGCGCTGTACGCCGTCCGGCTGTTCCAGGCCGGCCGCGCGGAGCCACTCGTGGCCTTCCAGCCCATCGTGGTGCGCCGGCCGATTCCGACGCTGACCGTCAACGGGACCGCCGCGACGGGGGCACTGACCGTCGCGCAGGGGCGGACGCTGCAGGTTACCGTCTCAGACGCGCCGCCGTCCGTGCAGTGGGTGATGCAGCTGTGGGCCGACGGGGCGTGTTGCCAGGGGAGTGGGCTGCTCGGATCGTGGACGCTCGCGCCGCTGGCCGCTGCGTTTCCACCAATCCCCGCGCCGATTGCGCCTGGGACCTACCGGTTCTATCTGATCGACGTGACGACAAACCCCCTGGGCGTGCTGCCGGAGAGTGCGGCGATCCAGGTCAGTCTGCCCGTCGTGCGCGTCGCCGGCAAGGGGGCGACCGAGACGGTCCTCACGCGTCCCCATCGCACGGTGCCGGTCACCGTGCAGTATGCGGCCGACCTGACCGATCACGTGCGTCTCGCGCCGGTCTCGAATCCGACGCAAGTGGTGGACTCGGCACTCATCGTCGGCACGCAGGACCTGGCGACCGCGACGCTGACGACGCCCTCCGCCGCCGGACTGCTGAAGGTGGCGCTCTACCACATGACCGATCCGCCGGCCTGGCGGGTGGACGGCCCGCAGGTGCAGCACTATCCCTACAAGATTGCGCTCGCCCGGTCCGGCGAGGTGGCGGTCTCGGGGGTGCCGCTGAGCGTGCAGACCGGGACGGTGATCACGGCGGAGGTCGCCGCGGAGGGGCACACGACGGGGGACCGGCTGGCGCTGTATGAGGTGGGTGCCAGCGACGTGGGGCTCGGTCTGCAGCACCGCCCGTTGTCGGGGTCGCCCACCAGCACCTACAACGGCGAGCCCACGTACCAGGTGACGTTCACGGTGACGCAGCCGGGACAGTACGAGGTGCGCTTCTTCGACGGCCTGACGCTGGCCCGGCTGCAGAAGTCGGCGCTCATCACCGTGTCGGGCGACCCGGTGGGCGGTCCGACGAGCACGGGCACGCTGACGATCAACGGGCACGGCGCGGGCGAGCTGTTGGTGATCGCGGCCGCCGGCACCGTGCTGACGGCCGAGTTGTCCGGCACCGCCGCCCGCACCGGGGAGGTGCAGGTGTACCGGGCCAGCAATCAGCAGCTGGTCCAGCGCGTGCCCGTGAACGGCGCCTCCGTCGTGTCGCTCCAGCCGATCGAGGTGGCCGGGGACTACTGGACCCAGTGGGTCCCGACCGCCGAGCAGACGTTCCTGGGCCCCGCGCTGCGCCGGAACCAGACCGGGGCCGGGGTGATGACCTTCTACGATACCGATGTCATCGGCTCCGTCCGCCGCATCACGGATGCGAGCGGCGCGGTGGTGGAGGAACACGACTACCAGCCTTTCGGGCGCGAGTACCCGCCGCCGGCCGCAGGAGCGCAGCCGGCGCAGCCGGTGCAGTTTGCGGGCAAGGAGTACGATGCGCAGACGGAGTTGAATTACTCCGGCGCTCGATATCACGAGAGCCTTACCGGGCGCTTCGCATCATCTGATCCGATTACGATAAATCCACTGCGCGTGGTGAATCCGCAACGCTGGAACCAGTATGCCTATGCGGTCAACAACCCCTTGAAGTACACGGATCCCGACGGCTTGGACGCGCTCCTGATCAACTACACGGATGGCGCGCACGGATTCGGGCACGTGGGAATTATGGCCTTGAATCCAGATGGTTCGGGGCTATACGGTGGCTTTAATCCGGTGAACGCAGGCAGCCCAAGAGACGCGGGCACCGTAAAAAACAGGTCCTTTCCGGCTGGGTCGGTCACATTCGGAGCTGGTGGACGGCCTACGAGCTCTTCCCTGGCAGCACTTCGCCAGCAACTGGCTGCGCTAGATGGCAAGAGCCCCCAAGCGATCCGTATTCGGCACATCAAGACGTCCGCCGCAGAGACCGCTGCGTTGACTGAGTACATTCGCACAAACGTCAACGCTCCGCGCCGCTATGTGCTTGGCCTCAATGACTGTCTGGACTTTTGTGTGCGAGGGCTGCGGACCGCTGGCGTTCCCGCGCCCGATCCCGGTGCCGTCATCGGAGGTGCGATTCCGGACGTGTACTTCCGGTCGTTCCTCCTTGAGTTGACGATTCGATTAGCCGAACTGTGGGCACCAGAAGTCGAGACGTCTTACTGCATTCAGGGGATAGATTGCCGATAAGAGCCAAACAAAGGAACGCCTCGATGAGCAGATCTCAGCGAGCCGTTGTGGTGCTCGGGATTACGTACATTGCGGCCATAGGGCTGCTTTTCGTCCGCGGCGCGGGAATTCTGGCCGCCTACCTGACGATGCCCGCCTGGCTATTAGTGGGAACGCTGACCCTGTGGCTGCCCCCCGGCTCGACGTTCGATTCGGCCGCGTCGTCCTGGACTGGCAATCTCGTGTTGCTCCTCGTTAGCGCGACGATCAACGTGGCAGGCGTGTTCGTCGTCGCCCGTCTCGTGTCGAAGGGCGCGATCTGACCCACAGTGTGACGGCCTGAGCTGCCGCGAGTGAGTCATCGCCAGTGCTCCCGACGAGATGGTCACAGGCGTGCGACGGCCTTTCGGGGAGACCGCTGATTATCCACTGGCGGTCCTCGCAGTGACCACCGTGACCGACTGCATCTCAGGTTCAGTTGACATCTCACCTTGCCCACGCGATAGGCTTCGTCGGTTGGGTTGCGACTACCTCTTCTCGCTCGAAACCCAGTGGAGGCCGCTTGTCAAACGTTTTTGAACCAGCAAGAGAGGAACTCCGGGAGAACGCCGTTCCGACCGTAATTGCGCTGGTCGCGCTAGTGGATTGTACTCACGACGTGTAAAGCGTACGATGGCGCATGCCATCGACAG
>CAYLTD010000021.1:0-86881 GCA_964386715.1 uncultured Bifidobacterium sp. | reverse complement strand
TCGCGATGACGGCCATCCCGATGGCCATGGGGTTCGCGATGGCCATGGGCATGCGCCCGGAGCAGGGCATCATTGCCGGCGCCGTGGCGTGCCTCGTGGGACGCACCTTCGGCGGGTCGAAGTACCAGGTCTACGGGCCGACGGCAGCCTTCATCCCGGTGATCGCCAGCCTCCTGGCCAAGTACGACCACGGCTTCCTGATCCTCTGCTCGATCCTTGCCGGCGTCGTGCTGATGCTCATGGGCCTCTCGGGCCTCGGCAAGGTCGGCAGGCTCGTGCCCAACTCGATCGTCGTCGGCTTCACGGTCGGCATCGGCATCACGATCGCGCTCACGAACCTCGACTCGGTCCTCGGCATCCGCTTCGAAGGCGGCGACCTCTTCGCCGTCTTCTCAGGCATCGCGGCGAACATCGGGGGGATCAACGGCTTCGCGCTGGCGATCGGGTTGATGACCTTCCTCATGACCCGCTACCTGCTGCGGATCTCCATCTTCATCCCCGCCCCGCTCATCGCCCTCGGCGTGGCAACGGCGCTGGGCGCAACCGCGCTCTCCGGCGCCGGACTGGAGCGCATTGCGGACCGGTACGGCGAGATCCCGACCAACTTCTTCGTGCTGACGATGCCCAGCCTGCCGCCGGTATCGCCCGAACTCCTGATCGATCTCGCCTACTACGTCGTGGCGATCGTGTTCGTGTCCGGTGTGGAGAGCCTGCTGTGCTCGTCGATGGCCGACCGCCTCGCCGGCAACACGCGCACCCCGTTCAACCCGGACAAGGAGTTCTGGGGACAGGGCCTCGTGCAGGTCATCACGCCGCTCGTCAACGGCTTCCCCTGCACGGGCGCGCTCGCACGGACGGCCACGAGCATCAAGTCGGGCGCGGTGACGCCGCTGGCCGGGTACTTCAAGTTCGCGCTGAAGCTCGGGCTCGCCTACTACCTCGCGGGGTACTTGAACCTCGTGCCGATGGCGTGCATCGGCGGCATCCTGCTCTGGGTGTCCACGAACATGGTGAAGCCGGCCGAGATCCGCCACGTGTGGGCGGCCGACCGGGCCCACGGCCTGCTGATGGCGTACACCGCGATCATGGTGCCGGCCACCGACTTCCTGACGGGTGTCCTGTCGGCGCTCGTGATCTACTTCATCTTCCGCAGCCGCTTCGGCGTGCTGCCCGACGCCGCGCCGGCGCGCGTGCCGACGGCGGTCGCACCGCTCCCCGCCTGAGGTGGTCATCATGCCCGGATTCGACCACATCATCGTCGCGCTCGGCTCCCCGCAGGGGGACGAGACCCTTGTCCGGTATGCGGCCCTGCTCGCGCGGCTCGGCGGCACGAAGGAGATCCGGTTCGCGCACGTCGCCGATCCGTCCGAGCCGGCCGCCGAGCTGCGCGCGTCGATGCGCGCCGCGGTCGCCGGCGAGGTGGCGGGCACCGGAGCCGAAGTGGTGTGCGACGTGCTCCACGGGACGCTCACCGATCGCCTCATCGCCTACGTCACCGAGATGCAGGCCGACCTCGTGATCGTCGGCGCAAAGAAACACCGGCTGGCCGCGCGGCTCGCGATGATCTCGCCATGTTCGGTCGCCGTCGTGCCGGCCGGCCGGCCGGCGACGCTGCGGCACCTGATGGTGGCGTTCGACTTCTCCGCCGGTGCCGTCGACACGCTCCAGTGGTCCACGGCCCTGGCCGCGGCCGACCCCGCCATCCAGTGCACGGCGCTCCACGTGATCACGCACGAATCGGTGGACCTCTTTGCCGACACCGAATCCGAGGCGGCCCAGGCCGAGGCGATGGCAGGCGTCCTCGACGCGGCCGACACGCACGGCGTGCACGTGGTCCCGCGGCTCGCGGTGGCCACCCGAAGTACGGAGGTCGGCCTGCAGTACCGACTCTCGCTGCCAGGAGCGATCGAGGGCATGGACGTCGCGCATACGATCCTGGCCGAGGCCGACGCCTGCGGTGCGGACGTGGTGGCGCTCAGCACGCGCGGACGCACCCGGTCGGCAGCCATCCTGCTCGGCAGCGTGGCCGAGAAGGTGATCGAGCGCGCGCGTGTGCCGCTGCTCGTGCGGCGCGAAAGCGGCGCGACGCTCGGCCTCGCCTCGATCCTGCTCGGACGTGCGGGCCACCAGGCGGGCGTGAAGGCCAACTGAGGTGTGACGTGTTGATGCGCCGTCATCCCGACCTGCGGGTTCTCTTCGCCACGGACTTCTCGGCGGCGTGCGCCCGCGCGGCCCGCAGCCTCGACCAGCTCGCATCGCTACTGTACCTGGACGTCACGATCGTGCATGCCACACGCGACGCGGGACGTTCGGAGGTTCGGAAGGCGCTCGACGCCACGCCGCCCCACGCGTCGGGTACGTTCCGCTGCCGGCGCGTGGCACTCGAGGCGGCGGATCCGGCCCGGGCCATCGCGCACCTCTGCGAGGCCGCCGTTTTCGATCTGGCCGTTGTTCCGGGCACGGGGCGGCTGCACTGGTCGCACCTGGCAGGCCAGTCGTTTCGGCGCCGCTTCCGTGCCCGCTGCCGGGTGCCCATGTGGACACTCGGGCGCGACGCCTCGGACGATGCGCTCGATCGCCCCGTGCGGACCGTGGGTGCGCTCGTCGACTTCGACGATCGGCCGGCCCTGCTGCTGCACCGTGCGGCCCGCTTCGCGGAGGCGATTGGGGCGGGATTGATCGCATTCGCGCTCGTGCCGCCGACAGACGATGCCCTGATGGGTGCGGTCGCGGGGTCCGAAGCGCCGGTCACCGCACACGAAGCGGCGAGCCGCCTGGCCACGATCGCACAGGCGGCGGGCGTGCCGGTCGACTTCCCGGTGCAGGCGGGAACCCGTGCGTCGCTCCTGCGGCGCATCCGCGATCACCGCTCGGCCGACATCCTCTTCGTCGGGCCGGCCCAGGCGTCGACCGCCCTGTCGCTCAGCGGACTGCCGCGCGACCTCGAGCGGTTGCCCTGTCCCGTCGTCTGCGTCGGCGATAACGACCCCGGCCTGGAGGCCGTTGTCGCGACCTCCATCAGCCCGGCCTCCATCGTCCCGGGACCCGTTGTCCCGGCCGCCGTCGCCCAGGCACACCTGCCCGCAACGGCCCTCGGCTGAGCATCCACCGCAACCGCACCGCACGACCGCTCCGAACCGCCCGCGCAGGGCCTCGCGTCCTAACCCCGTGGTGCAGGCTTTCGCCAGGATGCCTCCGCCGGCTCGCGGCGGAACCCTGCTGCTGACCGGCGCAACCGGATTCGTGGGCCGGGCCGTGCACGACGCGCTCGGCGCCGCAGGATGGCGCGTCCGCTGCGCCACGCGCGATGTGGCGCGCGCGTCCGCGAGGTGGCCCGCGCGCCAGTGGATCGCATTCGATGCGGGTGATGCGGGCTCGGTAGGGCGGGCCGTCGACGGATGCGACGCGGTCCTCTACCTCGTGCACGGCATGGCCACCAACCGGGCGGACTTCCGCCGCACCGAACTCAGGCAGGCTGAGCTCATGGTGCACGCGGCCGCGCGCGCGGGAGTGCGGCGCCTGGTCTACCTCGGTGGTGTCGCCTCACCGGAGGATCCGTCCGAACACCTGCGCAGCCGCGAAGAGGTGGGCGACGCCCTCCGGTCCGGCGGCGTCTCCACCGTCGAACTGCGCGCGAGCATGATCGTCGGGCACGGCAGTCTCAGCTGGGTCATCGTCCGCGACCTCGCCGCACGCCTGCCCGTCATGGTGCTCCCCCGCTGGCTGAAGTCGCGCACCCAGCCCGTCGCCATCGACGACATCGTGGTCGCGCTCGTTCGCGCCGTGGACCTCGACGTGCCCGGCAGCGCCTGCTTCGATGTGCCCGGTCCGGACCTGCTCTCCGGTCGCGAGATCCTCGAACAGACCGCGGCCGTCCTGCAGGTCCGCCGGCCGCTCATGATCGAGGTGCCGCTGCTCTCGCCGAAGCTCTCCTCCCACTGGGTCCGCTTCGTCACGCGCGCCGAGTGGGCAGTGGCCCGCGAGATCGTCGTGGGGCTCAAACACGACCTGATCGCCCACGACGACGCCTTCTGGCAGCTGGCCGGCCATCCCACGCGGCTCTCGTTCAGGGAGGCCGCACAACGCGCGCTGGTGGCCGAGACGGGGGGCGACGCCCCCCGCGGGCCGTGGGCGCTGTTCGAATCGCTGCGGCTCAGGCACCTTCCGCCCGGCGCGGCGCACTCGTGATGCTGCCCGCCGCTGCACCCAGCCGACCCGCCGGCACGCGTCTCGACAGGCTGGCGGCATCGTCGGTGATCGTCTGGGCCATAGCCGCCTGGCTGACGCGCGACTACGGCATCTGGGTGTCGATCGGCATGAGTGCCGTGCTGCTGGCGGCCGCGGCGATTGGGGTCGAGGGCCGTGTGCTCGCGGGCCGCGGGTCGCACAGGCGAGGCGCACTGGTTGGTTTCGGGGCCGGGCTGTTGATGGCCTGGGCAACGGCGCTGCTGTACGCACCGGTGACGGCGCGCTTCCCCGCGCTCGGTGCCGACGCCGCGCTGCTCTACACCGCGTTCAGCCAGCCCGGTTACGCCCTGACGCTCCTGCTGCTTCCACTCATCGTCACCGCCGAGGAGGTGGTGTGGCGCGGGACGATGCACGCGGTGCTCGAGCGGCGCCTGTCGCCGGCTGGCACCGTCGTCTTCGGCACGCTGCTGTATGCGGCCGTGCTCGTGCCGACGGGCTCGCCCACGCTCGTGCTCACCGCCCTTGGCGCCGGCGCATGCTGGACGGCGCTGCGGGCCGTCACGAATAGCCTCGCGGCCGCCGTCGTCGCGCACCTTGTGTGGGATCTCCTCGTGCTGGTCGTGCAGGTGGTGCGGCTGAACTGAGCAGAACACACGAATCTCTGCCAGCGGTGCCGCCTGCTCACGCCGCGGGCCGACCTGCATGGCATGTCGCTGGCAGCCTCGTCCTTCGTGACCGCGATGCGCATCGAAGACTACGGCCTCATCGGCGACACCCAGACGGCGGCCCTCGTCAGCCGCGACGGTTCGATCGACTGGCTCTGCCTGCCCCACTTCGACTCGGGCGCCTGCTTTGCCGCCCTCCTTGGAGAGCCGGGTCATGGACGGTGGCTGATCCGTCCGGCGGGCGACGTTCGGTCCGTCACGCGCCGGTATCGACCCGGCACGCTGGTGCTCGAGACCGAGTTCCACACCGATCGCGGCGACGTACGCCTGATCGACTTCATGACACCCCGGCGCGGCGAACCCGATCTCATCCGCATCGTCGAAGGCGTCCGCGGGGAGGTGGACCTGCGGATGGAGCTGGTGATCCGCTTCGACTACGGGTCGGTGGTGCCGTGGATGCGCACGGTGGACGGGCACCTGCGCGCGATCGGCGGTCCCGACGCCCTGTCCCTGTGGACCGCCGTGCCAACGCACGGAGAAGGCCTGACGACTCAGGCCACGTTCACGATACGCGCCGGCGAACGCCAGCCGTTCCTGCTGATGTGGCATCCCTCGCATGTGTCCTCGCCGCCACCAATTGACGCCGGTGGCGCCCTGGACGACACCGTGGCGTGGTGGACGGAGTGGAGCGATCGCTGTACCTATCGGGGCCCGTGGCGCGAGCAGGTGCTTCGGTCGCTCATCACGCTGAAGGCGCTCACGTTCGGGCCGACCGGCGGCATCGTGGCGGCGCCCACGACCTCGCTGCCGGAGTACATCGGGGGCGTCCGCAACTGGGACTACCGGTTCTGCTGGCTGCGCGACGCGACGTTCTCGCTGTATGCGCTGATGGTCGGCGGGTACGTGGAGGAAGCGGCCGCGTGGCGCAACTGGCTGCTGCGCGCGGTGGCCGGCGACCCGTCGTCGCTCCACATCATGTACGGCATGCGCGGCGAGCGGCGCCTGCCCGAGTTCGAGCTGCCGTGGCTGCCCGGGTACGAAGGGTCGCGGCCCGTGCGCGTGGGCAACGCCGCCGCAACGCAGTTGCAGCTCGATGTGTACGGCGAGGTGATGGACGCGCTGCACATGGCGCGTGGGGCGGGGCTGGAGAAGGATGCGGACGCGTGGGCTCTCGAGTGCGCGCTGATGCAGCATCTCGAGACCGCCTGGCGTGAGCCGGACGAGGGGATCTGGGAGGTGCGCGGGCCGCGCCGGCACTTCACCCACTCGAAGGTGATGGTCTGGGTGGCGTTCGACCGCGCCGTCAAGGCAGTGGAGCGGCACGGCATGCCGGGGCCGGTCGAGCGCTGGCGCCGTCTGCGCGACGAGGTGCACGCCGAGGTCTGCCGCGAGGCATTCGACCCGACGCACAACACCTTCACGCAGTACTACGGCTCCCGCGAACTCGACGCCAGCGTGCTGATGATGCCGCTCGTGCGTTTCCTTCCGGCCACCGACCCGCGGATGCGGGGCACGGTCGCGGCGATCGAGCGCGAGCTGCTGTGGAACGGCTTCGTGCGCCGCTACGTCCCGGCGGCGGGGATCGACGGCCTGCCCGGCGACGAGGGCGCCTTTGCGGCGTGTACCTTCTGGCTCGCGGACAACTACGCGCTCCAGGGGCGCTGCGACGAGGCGGTGCGCACGTTCGAGCGCGTGGCCGGGACGTGCAACGACCTCGGGCTGATGGCCGAGCAGTACGACCCCGACGAAGGCCGACACCTGGGCAACTTCCCGCAGGCGTTTTCGCACGTGATGCTGATCAACACGGCGCGTAATCTTGCGCAGTTCGTCGGGCCGGCCGGCGAGCCTCCGGTGGCCGCGCCCGTCCCGGCGCAGGCCCCGCCGCGCGGAGCGGACGCCCCCGTCGCCTGATCCGCGTGTGCGCGTGAGCGGCGCACGCGAGCAGGTTGGCCCCCTCTCTGTGCCGCGTCTGTAATGCGCTCTGTGCCGCGCCGCTTGCGCCGCGATCTGCCGCGCCGCGCGCCGCGTTCGTTCCGCGCTCGGTGCAGTGCTGCCGGGGCCACGGCAGATGCGCGCCGGATTTCCGCGATTTTGGGGGATCTTCGTCGGCACCGCGCGGGCGCACCACGGCTGGCTCAGCTGTAATCCGTGGAACGTGTGATGCAACTCGAGCAAGCGAGGCTCGCCTGTTCGAGAGACCGCCACCCGCAGTTTCCCTTATCCAGGCCTGCTCCCCCGGAACGCAGTGTCGGCATGCCCGGCACGCCGGGTACACGCGTCGATTGCTACAACCCGAGTCTCTCCAGATTGGGGGAAGGTATGCCGACACGGTCTGGCATCCTCCTGTTCGCCGCCCTGCTCCTCCCCGCGCCCGTCGTTGCGCAGAACGTCACACTGAACCCTGGCTACATCAGCGGCACCATCCAGGTGGGCAGCGAGACGATTGCATCAGGAACTGTATACGCCTTCTGGTCCGCACCTGACGGGACCTACTACCAGGCCAACACCAACTTCTCTGGCGGCAACACCTACACCATCACGGTCAACGTGCCCGAGAACACCACGCCCACGTACTCGATCTACGCCGAGGTCTACGTGGGCACCGGGTACCAGAAGACGCTGCGCCTGCCGCCGCAAAACGTGGCGGTGACCGCATTCCAGACCTCGGTGGGTAACTTCAACGTGACGCCCGGCTATGTCACGGCCACGCTGACGGTGCAGGGCGGCACGTTCAGCGCCGTGGAGTTCCGCACCAGTGGTGCCGGCAGCTACGCATCCGCCTACCAGGACTACTCCAACCTGCCGCAGACCACCGCCACCATCACGTTCCCCGTCGTACCCGGGGACGCGCTGACGGCCAGCGGCTACATGTACTGGGGCAGCGGGACGACGTATCTCCCGGATCAGAACATCGCGGTGGCGGCAGGCGCCACGGTTCCCGTGTCCTGGAACCTGGACCTCACGCCGGGCTCGATCGCCGGAACCATCCAGCTGACCGGATCGCCGGTGTATCAGCACCAGATCTACACGAGTGGAGCCGGCAATTTCACCGCGGCGCTCGCCGCGAACGGGCCCTACCAGATTACGGGAATGACGGCTGGCGATTACTACCTCTACGCCTATACGTACCTGGACAGCAGCTACAGCTCATATGTCTACTGGCCGTACGCGAGCTTCACCCCCGCCAACTCGGCCAGCGTCGCGGCCGGCGCGACAACCACGGTCAACATCGCCGCCGACGCGGCGTTCGTCGACGGCGTGGTCACGCTCACCGGGACGAAGTCGCGCGCACAGGCCGACTCCATCACGATGATGGCGTACGGCACGGCGCAGCCGAGCCCCCTCGCCAGTGGCGGCCAGGGCTACACGGGTGTCAACCTCCAGACAGGGAGCTACCACCTCACCCTCACCAGCGGCAGCTGGGCGGCGCCGTACCAGGTCTACATCGCGTTCTCGTCGCAGAACCCGTATCAGTACTCCGCCATCTACGTGGCCGAGGTTCTCAACCTGAACTCGCCGGTGACGCTCGATCCGGGCCAGACGGCGATTCGGAACCTGACCTACGCCACGGGCACGGTGACGGTGAACTTCCGGGTGGCAGGCGGCGGGACGCTCAGCTACCCGTACCTGCGACGCAACTGCAATGCGTACGACGCGAACAACACGCTCGTCCGCCAGTACCAGGTCTACGCGTCGAGCGGTGAGGAGAACGTCACCGAAGGGCACGTCACTTTCGTCGGCCTTGGCGCCACGTGCACGCTCGAAGCACGCGCCCGGGTGGGTGGGTCGGACACGACCTTCGGCGAGTTCACCGTGGACGTCGTGCCCGGCTCCGACGTGGTCATCGACATCGGCGGGCCGTCGCTGACGGTGACTGCGCCCGAGGTCGGCTACATCACCAGCAGCGACACCATCGTGGTCACCGGCTCCGCCACCGACGACGTGGCGGTTGGCGGGGTGACGGTGAACGGGCTCGCGGCGACGCTGAATCCGCCCGCGCCGGCCACGAGCGTCAACTTCACCGCCACGGTTCCCCTGGTCCGCGGTCCCAACCAGATCGTCACCGTGGCCACCGACACCAGCGCGAAGTCGGCATCCAACACGAGGACGGTCTATCGCGACGAGGGTCCGCCGACGCTGACGTGGACGCCGGCCGACGGCCAGCAGACCACCGCAGACAGCGTCGCCGTGTCGGGCACCGCCAACGACGACGCCGGCATCGCCAGCATCGCTGTGAACGGCTCGACCGTGTTCCAGGCGACGAGCCCCGCCACGGCGCCCACCGAGCAGCTGTTCGGCGTGCTGGTGCCGCTCTCGCTGGGTGACAACTTCATCGAGGTGGTGGTGGCTGACATCAGCACCCGCCTCACCTCGCAGACCCATAAGGTGACGCGCGTCCTCTTCGTGGATACCGATGGCGACGGCGTGGCCGACAACGTGGACAACTGTTCGACGGTCGCGAACCCGGACCAGGCCGACCTGGACGGCGACGGGCTCGGCAACGCGTGCGACCCGGACGACGACAACGACGGCGTGGTGGACACGTCCGACGCCTTCCCGCTCGACCCGAACGAGTGGGTGGACACCGACAGCGACGGCATCGGCAACAACGCCGACCCCGACGATGACAACGACGGCGTACCCGACGTCATCGACGCGTTCCCGCTCGACCCGACGCGGTCCGCCATCGCGTGCGACCTGAACCACGACGGCGCCGTGACCACCGCGGACCTGGCGCTGCTCCGCACGAAGAACAACCAGGCCTCGAGCGGACCGAACGATCCGTTCGACCCGAACCACGACGGCTCGATCAACGTCGCGGACGTGCGCTACTGTCAGCTGCGCATGGCGCGGTAGCCGCAGGGTCGTCGGACGGCCAGCCACGTTGACAGCCTCAGCCCCGGCGCACTCGCGCCGGGACTGGGGCCTCCTGCGTCAGGACACGCCCCGCCAGCCCTGGAGCAGCATCATGTAGTTGCCCCGCTCGTAGGCGGCGGGGTCCGGCACCTTCTCCAGGCTCATGTTGCCGCGCATGTCGTCGAGCGAGGCCCACTCGTGCTGCGTCATCCACGCACGCAGCTCGTCGAGCACGTGCCGCAGATGCTCGGGCCCATGCATGAGGAGGGCGGACACCATCTGCGTGGCGTGCGCGCCGGCCATCGTGGCCTTCACCACGTCGAGGGCCGTATGCACGCCGCCGGTGACGGCGAGCGAGGCGCGCACCCGACCCGCGAGGATGGCCACCCAGTGCAGCCGCGGCAGCAGTTCGGCCGAGGACGACAGGTGGATCGTGCGGGCGACGGCCAGGTCGTTCACGTCGATGTCCGGCTGGTAGAAGCGGTTGAACAGGACGAGGCCGTCGGCCCCCGCCTGGTCCAGTTCCCACGCCACGTTGGCCAGCGAGGTGTAGCTCGAGGAGAGCTTCAGCGCGAGCGGGATCCGCAGGTGCGCCTTCAGCTCGCGCACGATGTCCAGCATCTCCCGCTCGAGATCGGCCCCCTTCATCGACAGGTCGGTCGCGATGCGGTAGACGTTCAGCTCGAGCGCGTCGGCCCCCGCCTGCTCGATCAGCCGTGCGTAGTCCAGCCAGCCGCCCCGCGTCGTGCCGTTGAGCGAGCCGATCACCGGGATGTGGACTGCCGCCTTGATGTCGCGCAGGTGCTCGAGATACTGGTCGCCGCGCAGCACGAACGCGTCGGCGCTCGGAAAGTAGCTGGCCGCCTCGGCGAACGACTCGCCGTGCGCGTCGAGGCTGTAGTGCTCGTCCATCGCCTCGAGGGCGATCTGCTCCTCGAAGAGCGAGCGCAGGACGATGGCCGGCGCGCCGGCGTCCTCCAGGCGCCGCACGGTGTCGAGTTCGTCCGCCATTGGCGACGCCCCCGGTACGACCGGGTTCGCCAGGCGGAGCCCCAGGTAGCTCGTGGTCAGGTCCATGCCCTACTCCTCGCGTGCTGCGGCTGACGCCGGCGGCTCGTCGCCGCCCGTCGGCTCCACCTGCGGCACCGTGATGCCCGCCATCTGGCGATACACGGCGTAACGCTGCGCCGCCTCCACCTGCGCCTGCCGGACGAACTGCCGGAAGCGGGCCGGATCGCTGCGTTCGATCACGCGGAACCGCGCCTCGTTGCGCATGTAGTCGGCCACGCGGGCCTTCGGCTCCGCGTAATCGAGGTGCAGCGGCGGCTCCCCCTTCTCGACGCGACGCGGGTCGAAGCGGTAGAGCGGCCACACGCCGGAGTTCACAGCCAGCTTCTGCTGCTCGACGCCGAACGCCATGTCGTACCCGTGCGCGATGCAGTGGCTGTAGGCGATCACCACAGACGGCCCCCGGTAGGCCTCGGCTTCCACGATCGCCTGCACGGTCTGCGGCATCTTCGCGCCCATCGCCACCTTCGCGACGTAGACGTGCCCGTACATGTTCGCCAGCAGGCCGAGGTCCTTCTTCGGCACCGCCTTGCCGGCCGCCGCGAACTTCGCGGCCGCGCCGAGCGGCGTCGCCTTCGACTGCTGCCCGCCGGTGTTCGAGTACACCTCGGTGTCCAGCACGAGGATGTTGATGTCGTGGTGTCCCGCGATCACGTGGTCGAGCCCGCCGTACCCGATGTCGTAGGCCCACCCGTCGCCGCCGATCACCCACACGCTCTTCTTCACCAGGTAGTCCGCCGCCGCCATCAGCCGCGCCGCGCCCGGCAGGCCGAGCCCGGACACGGCGCGCTTCAGGGCCTCCACCCGATCGCGCTGCGCGCGGATGCCGGCCTCGCTCGACTGGTCGGCGTGCAGCAGGTCGTGCGCCAGCGTGCCGGGCAGGCGGTCCGCCACTTCCCTCACCAGGGCGCGCGCCGACGCCTCCTGGCTGTCCACCGCGAGCCGCAGGCCGAGGCCGAACTCCGCGTTGTCCTCGAACAGCGAGTTCGCCCATGCCGGCCCGCGCCCGTCCGCATTGGTCGTATACGGCGTGGTCGGCAGGTTGCCGCCATAGATCGAGGAACAGCCGGTGGCGTTGGCAATGAGCAGCCGGTCGCCGTAGAGCTGCGTGAGCAGCTTGATGTAGGGCGTCTCGCCGCAGCCGGCGCACGCGCCGGAGAACTCGAAGAGCGGCTGCAGGAACTGCGAGAACTTGTGGTCCACCTTCGTCAGCTCGCTCAGTGCCACCTCGGGCAGCGCCTCGAAGAAGGTGTAGTTCTCGCGTTCGCCGTCCCGCAGCGGCAGTTGCGGCGCCATCTCGAGCGCCTTGTGCTTCGGGTTCTTCCGGTCCTTCGCGGGGCACACGTTCACGCACAGGTTGCAGCCCGTGCAGTCCTCGGGCGCCACCTGCACCGTGTAGGCGCGCGGCCCGAACTCCTGCCCCTTGAACGGCGTGGACTTGAAGGTGGCCGGCGCGTCCGCGAGCGCCGTGTCCGCATACACCTTCGTGCGGATGGCCGCGTGCGGACACACGAGGGCGCACTGGTTGCACTGGATGCAGAGGCCCTCGTCCCACACCGGGATCTCCTGCGCGATGTTGCGCTTCTCCCACCGCGTGGTGCCCACCGGCCACGTGCCGTCGATGGGGAACGCGCTCACCGGCAGCAGGTCGCCCCGGCCGGCCATCAGCACCGCGGTGACCCGCTGCACGAAGTCGGGCGCCGCGGCCGAGACGATCGGCGGGCGGGTGCGCGTGGCACTCACCCCGGCCGGCACGCGCAGCTCGTGCAGGTGCGCCAGCGTCTGGTCCACCGCGCCGAAGTTGCGCGCCACCACCTCGGGCCCGCGTTTCGCGTAGGTCTTCTCGATGGCGTGCTTGATGTGCCCGATGGCCTCCTCGCGCGGCAGGACGCCGGAGATCGCGAAGTAGCAGGTCTGCATGATCGTGTTGATGCGCCCGCCCATGCCGGTCTGCTGCGCCACCGCCACCGCGTCGATCGTGTACACCCGCAGGGCGCGCTCGATGATGGCCGCCTGCACCTCGCGCGGCAGCCGGTCCCACACGGTGTCGGGGTCGCCGGGCGCATTCAGCAGGAACACGGCCCCGTGCGCGGCGCGCTCCAGCATGTCGATGCGGTCCAGGAACTCGAACTGGTGGCACGCCACGAACGTCGCGTCCTGCACGAGGTACGCGGACCGGATCGGCTGCCGGCTCGTGCGCAGGTGCGACACCGTCATCGCACCCGACTTCTTCGAGTCGTACACGAAGTAGCCCTGCACGTGCAGGTCGGTCGCGTCGCCGATGATCTTGATCGAGTTCTTGTTCGCGCCCACCGTGCCGTCGGCGCCAAGGCCGTAGAACACCGCGGCGCTCACCTCCGGGGCACGCGCGTCCCGCCACTGCGGGTCCCACGCCAGCGAGGTGTGCGTCACGTCGTCCACGATGCCGATGGTGAAGTGGTTGCGCGGCCGGTCGGCGGCCAGGTTGTCGAACACCGCCTTCACCATCGCCGGCGTGAACTCCTTCGACGACAGCCCGAAGCGCCCGCCGACGATGCGCGGCAGCGCGGCCGCGGGCAGGCGGCCGTCGGCCACCGCCTCGGTGAACGTGGTGACGACGTCCTGGTACAGCGGTTCGCCCGGGGCGCCCGGCTCCTTCGTCCGGTCGAGCACGGCAACCGCGCGCACCGTCCGCGGCAGCGCGGCGAGCAGCGCGTCGGCCGGGAACGGGCGGAACAGCCGGATCTTCACCACGCCCACGCGCTCCCCGGCGGCCGCGAGCGCCTCCACGGTCTCGTGTACCGTCTCGCCTCCCGACCCCATGATCACGATCACCCGCTCGGCATCGGGCGCGCCCGCGTAGTCCACCAGCCCGTAGCGCCGTCCCGTGAGGTCGGCGAAGCGCGCCATCGTCTGCTCGACGATGCCCGGGCAGGCCGCGTGGAAGCGGTTGCCCGCCTCGCGCGCCTGGAAGAACGCGTCGGGGTTCTGCGCCGTGCCGCGCACCACCGGGCGGTCGGGCGTGAGGCTGCGCGTCCGGTGCGCCACGATCGCGCCGTCGTCCAACAGGCTGCGCAGGTCGGCGTCGCTCAGCGCCTCGATCTTCGCCACTTCGTGAGAGGTCCGGAAGCCGTCGAAGAAGTGCAGGAACGGCACGCGGCTCTCGAGCGTTGCGGCGTGTGCGATGGCCGCCATGTCGTGCGCTTCCTGCACCGAGGCCGAGCAGAGCATCGCGAAGCCGGTCTGGCGGCAGGCCATCACGTCCGAGTGATCGCCGAAGATCGACAGCGCGTGTGTCGCGACCGCGCGCGCCGCCACGTGCATCGTGAACGGCGTCAGCTCGCCCGCGATCTTGTACATGTTCGGGATCATCAGCAGGAGGCCCTGCGAGGCGGTGAAGGTGGTGGACAGCGCACCGCCCTGCAGCGCCCCGTGTACCGCGCCTGCCGCGCCCCCTTCCGACTGCATCTCGACGACGCTGGGCACCGTGCCCCAGATGTTCGTCCGGCCGGCGCTCGACCACTCGTCCGCCAGCTCGCCCATCGCCGACGACGGGGTGATCGGGTAGATCGCGATCACCTCGCTGAGCCGGTGGGCCACGGACGCAGCCGCTTCGTTTCCGTCAACCGTGATTGCCTGTGCCGCGGGCATGGCGCCTCCAGGCGAGCGGCCGGAGACCTGCCCGGGGCCGCGCGCGTGCCGAATCTCGTCGGGACGGGTGGTAGCAGGGACCGAGCCAGAGCCGGCGCGTGCGGAAATCACGGCAGTTGGCGGGGTGCCGCGTGGCGGCGCGGGCCTGCTGCCGGAAATCCGGCAGGAACGGACCTGCGGCAGCCCCGCGCAATCCGAACGCCGCTCCCCGTGCGTAGACCTGCTGTGAGCGCGCTTGTCGGCCGCCGGGGAGCCCCCTGCTGGCGACGCTCGCCGCGCTCTGCCCGGTTGATGCGGTGTCGCCCTCGGCCGCTTGCGCGAGTCGGACGTCCAGTCGCTGGTCGCGGCATCGCGCCCTGGCGAGTGCCGGACGTTCGTGCGCGGGTTCCGCTACATCGAGTGCGCCCGCCCCGTTCAAGCACCTGGGGACGTGACCCGCGCCACCGAACTCGTCACCTTTCACGCTCGATACCGACGGTTTCGTCATCGGCGTGGAAGTGCTCACGAGCGGCCTGAACGCCGGCTCTGCCGCGGCCGCGGCCGGAACGTGCAGCGCGAGCTGGAGCAGCGCCGGGGCGATCCGCACCGGCGCTACGGGCGCTTCGACGACGACGCGCTCGACTCGGTGTTCAGGACGGCGGCCGTGCACGACGAGGACGCCGACCGCAGCATCAGCCTGGCGGCGACGCACATCCCGTCGTCTGGCGTCGTGATTCGGGAGCGATATGTCGCACAGCGTCCGGTTGGTTAGTCGATCCCGCTCTGTTAGCATCCTTCCCTAGCCATGCTGTCCATCCTCCTGGCCCTGGCCGTCCCTGCGGGCACCGCGGCCGACGACCGTGCCGCCGTCGCACGCATGGCGCGCGGGGAACACGACGCGGTCGCCGAGCTGTACGATCGCCACGGACGCCTGCTTTACTCGCTCGCGCTGCGCATCGTCCGCGATCGGGGTGACGCCGAGGACGTCGTGCAGGAGGCCTTCTCGCAGGCCTGGCGGCAGGCGGCGCGGTTCGACGGCACGCGCGGCAGCGTGGCCGCGTGGCTCGTCACCCTCGTGCGCACCCGTGCGATCGACCTCGTACGCCGCCGGCGCGCGAGGCCGCCGCTCGACGATGCCCCGCCGCTCGGCGACACGCCGGACGACACGCCGTCGGTCGAGGACCAGATCGACTGGCAGAGCCGTGCGACCGACGTGCGCCGGGCGCTGGACGACCTGCCGCTGCTGCAGCGGATCGCCGTGGAGCTCGCCTTCTACGAAGGACTCACGCATGCGGAGATCGCCGAACAGCTCGAGGTTCCGCTGGGCACCGTGAAGACCCGCGTGCGGCAGGGCCTGCTCCGCCTGCGCCATCAGCTCGTGGGAGGCGCGTCATGACGCCAGGGCACGACGAGATGCGCGAGTGGAGCGGCCTCTACATCGTCGGCGCGCTGGCTCCTGACGACCGCGCCGCCTTCGAGGCGCACCTCGCCGGGTGCGCGGAGTGCCGGGCCGAGGTGCGTGCGCTGCGGATGGTTGGTCACGCGCTGGCCGCGGGCGTGCCGTTGGTGGACCCGCCCGCGTCGCTGCGCGAGCGTGTGCTCGCGGCCACGCGGCCGGCCTCCGTGCGGGGGTCGGCGGCAGAGGGGCCTTCGGCAACCATGGCTCCCGGTGCGCCCCCGCGCGGCACGCCACTGTGGCGCACCAGCTGGCTTGCGGTGGCCGCGCTGCTCATCATCGCGGTCGGTACTGGGATATATGCCAGCCGGCTGCAGATGCGGCTCGACGGCGTGGCGCGTCAGCTGGAACGGACGGAAGCCGCGCTGGCCGGGGCGGAGCAGCGCGCGCAGGTGGCCGAGCAGGACGTCACGCGCGTCCGCGCGAACCTTGCCGTGCTCACCACGCCCGACGTGCGTCCGGTGCCGCTCGCGCCGAACGTCGGCGCCCCCGGCGCGACGGCGCGCACCTTCGTCAGCCCGTCGCGCGGCGTGCTGTTCGCGGCGTCCAACATGCCGGCGCTCACGCCCGAGCGTAGGTATCAGCTCTGGTTCCTCACGGGCAGCGGGCCGGTCAGTGCGGGGCTGCTGGAGTCTGACGCGCAGGGGAACGTCACCGGGCGGTTCGACGTGCCGCCCTCGGTGGGCGACCCGCGGGCGTTCGCGGTGTCGATCGAGCCGCGCGGCGGCGTGACGTCGCCCACGGGTCCGATTGTGCTCGCCACGCCGTAAGGGCCGGGAGCGTCCACCCGCAGTCGATGACGGGCGGCCCCACCCTGTATCAGGGGAGGCCCCGTGCCGCATCGTGGGGCCCGCCACGCGCGATCGGCGGCCCCCCGCGCGCGCTCGACCAGCCCGCCGCGCATGCAGGACGCGTCGCGCAACAGGCGTGGCCGTTCCGCGAACCCGGCATCTGCGGCGGCCGCCATGCAACAGTCCTCCAGGCCGCTTCAAACGAACGCAGAAACCCACCTCGGCCGTGGCGTCTCACTTGCACTCGAGGTGTCACGGCGTGCGGGCCGCTGCGCGTTCGTCCCTCCTTCGCAGGCCGTCGCACGCCACACCATCGTCTGTTCGGACGTCCGAGGAGGTCTGGTCATGGGACGTTCACGAGTGTCACCGGGCGCCGTCGGCGCCCTCGTCGTGCTGCTGATGGCGATCACCGTGTGGGCGGCCGGCCCCTTCACGCCGGTCGGTTCCATGGTGGTGTCGCGATCGGCCTTCACGCTCACTACCCTGCTGGACGGCACGGTGCTCGCGGTGGGCGCCTTCCCGTTCGAACGGCGCGCCGAGATCTTCGACCCGGCCACGAGCCTGTTCACGTTCACGGGCTCACTGGTCCAGGGGCGCCGCGCCCCAGCGGTCGCGTTGCTGCCTGACGGCCGCGTGCTCGTGGCAGGCGGGCTCGACTCCGGCTTTCTCGCCACCTCGTCCGCCGAGATCTACAGCCCGGCAGCCCGCACCTTCTCCCCCACGGCGGGTCCGATGACCGCGTCGCGGGGCGGTCACACCGCCACCCTGCTCGACGATGGGCGCGTGCTCATCGTCGGGGGCTACCGCTTCAACGCGCCGAACTCGGCGCTCGCGAGCGCCGAGCTGTTCGATCCGACAACGGGCCGCTTCACGGCCACGGGCAGCATGGGCACCGCGCGGTCGGACCACACCGCCACCCGCCTCGCCGACGGCCGCGTGCTGGTCACCGGCGGGTTCAACACCATGCCGGGCGTCGGCCTCACGGCAGCCGAGATCTACAACCCGGCCAGCGGCACCTTCACGGGAACCGGCAGCCTGCACGGCGGGCGCGGCGAACACACGGCCACGCGGCTGCTCGACGGCACGGTCATGGTCGCCGGCGGCTACCCCACCGTCCCGGACCCGGCGGTCAACACGACGGAGCTGTTCGACCCCGGCACGGGCACGTTCACCACCGGGGCGGTGATGAGCGTGCCCCGTGGATCGCACACCGCGACGCTGGGCGCGGAAGGGTCGGTGCTGATTGCCGGCGGGTACATGGTGTATCCGCTGGGAGGTGCGACGCTGTCGAGCGCCGAGCGGTATCTGCCCGCCTCGCGCACCTTCGTGGCGGCCGGCACGATGGCGCAGGCACGCGGGCGGCACGCTGCCGCGCGCCTGGACGACGGGAGCGTGCTGGGGCGGCGCTTCGGGGTCCGCGCTTCGAGGCCGCGATTCGGGGCAGGCAGCGAGGTCGGCGCGACGTAACGACGTTCGCGCGCGCACGGCTCGACCTCGAGACGGTCCTGGAGACCTCCCGGTCGTGCGGCGTGGCAGCGCGGGAAGTCTGGCGGCCTGGTCGCGGCGCGGGGATTCTGGACCGCCTGTCGAGGACGCGGCGTGGGGATTCCGGCGTCCTACTCGCGGCGCGGCACCGACATGAGGTTGCGCGCCAGCGGCCACTCGGCGTCCGTCACGGGTCGGGCCCGGTCCGACAGCACGCGCCATCCCGCGCCTTCGAGCAGCGCGGCGCGGATGCGGGCGCGCACCTCCGGCTCGTCGGCCGGCTCGCACACGAACAGCGTGCGGAAGGTGCGGCCCTCGAGGTCGTTGTTATGGGGCCAGCGGCAGGGCCCGTCGTGCTCCCAGTGTCCGCAGAGCGCGGTGGTGACGGCGCCGCCCAGTGCACGGGGGTCGGTGTCGGCGGCGATCTCCACCACGGCTTCGTGGACCCACGGCTGGCGGGGTGGTGCCGGGTGGTTGGTGGTCGCTGTGTGCTCGGGCATGGATAGTTGCCTGCGCCGCGCTTGGGACCGCTGGCCCGCGCACGATGCGCGTGGGGTTGTGCGGCCAACGCGGCCTGCGTGCCGGCCGCGTCTACGTTTCGAACCGGAACGGGATCCCGTCCGGCACCTGCGTCCCGGGAGTGCCCCACTCGCGCTGCGCCTCCGTGGCCCGGCGGAAGTAGGCAGACACCCGCGCCGCCACGTCGCCCTTCAGGCCGACGTCGGCAACCGCGCGGTCGAACGCGGTGAGGCACGCCTCGTCGAGCTCCACGTGTTCGCCGTGCCCGGCGTGCAGGCGGAGCATTGAGCTTTCGGTGCCGTAGCCGGCGGTGTAGAGCGCCGGGCCGCCGAACGCCTCGGCGAGGTATGCGGCGAGCCGCTCGTCGTGATGCGGGTGGACGCCGTGTTCGAACGGGTGCCACGCCAGGGGGTGCTCGCGGAGGCGCACGTGCCAGGCCCGGCACAGGGCCAGCAGCCGGTCGAATCCGCCGACATCGTCGTAGAGGGACATGGGCGACATGCTACTCCGGGTCGTGCACCGTTGACGCCTCGCAGCGTCTGACGCGGGGGGCGCGAGTCGTGGCGCCGCGCAAGCGGGGGCACGGCGAGAGCTGGGGGCGCAGCGCAAGCGGAGGTACGGCGAGAGCTGGGGGCGCCGCGCGAGCCGGGGCGCGGCGCGATTCCGCCCGCCGCCCGGTCCTCGACCGCGCACGCTAAGATGGCGCGGTCATGGCTCCCGCTTACGTGCCTGCGACCGCGCACTACCACGCCCTGCGCGGGCGGGGCGAGCTTCCGGTGAAGGCGGCCGCGTGGCTGGACGAGGCGCCGCCCGGGCGGCCGGCATCCTGGGACCGCGTGGCGGGGATGCTGCTCGGCCTGGCGATGGGCGATGCGCTCGGCAACACGAGCGAGAGCATGTGGCCCGACGACCGCCGGTTCGTCCACGGCGAGATCCGCGAGTACCTGCCTGCACAACATGGCGGCGAGGCCGTGGGCGTCCCGTCGGACGACACGCAGCTCGCCTTCTGGACGCTCGAACATCTTCTCGAAGGCGGCGCGTGCGACCCGGCACGTCTGGCCACGGTGTTTGCGACGCGGCGGATCGTGGGGATCGGCCAGACCCTGCTGGCGTTCCGGCAGGCGATGCACGACGGCCACGCGTGGCACGCGGCGGCACCGCGCAGTGCCGGTAACGGGGCGCTCATGCGCATTGCGCCGGCCCTGGTACCGCACGTCGCCGATCCCTCCGCTGCCCTGTGGCACGACACGGCGGTGCTGGCGCGGCTCACGCACAACGACACGGCGTCCGTAGCCTCGTGTGTCGCGTTCGTGCGCGTGTTGTGGCGGGCCTTGCACGATCGACCGACGGACCCGCGCTGGTGGAGCGACACCTTCCTGGAAGCGCTGGACGATCTCTGCCTCGACGATCGCTACGAGCATCTCGTGCCGGCGTGGCGGGACGGCGGCCGGTTCCCGGACCTCGTGCGTGCGCGGATCGAACGGGCGCGGTGCAAGGGCTGGGACACGCGCACCGCGTGCGCGCGGTTCTCGTCCAGCGCGTACCTGCTCGAAACGGTGCCATGCGTGCTCTGGATCCTCGAGCAGCACGGGGACGATCCCGAGGCCGCGGTGATCCGGGCCGTGAACGACACGTGGGACAACGACACCGTGGCGGCCATCGTCGGCGCCGCGGTGGGTGCGCGGCACGGCGCGGCGACGCTGCCCCGCCGGTGGCACGAGGGGCTCAGCGGGCGGACGATGCAGAGTGACGATGGGCGGGTGCAGGAGTTGGTGGAAGCGGCGCGGGAGCGGTTCTGGGAGAGGCTCTAACGCCACGGCTACGTCAAGGCACTTCGTCGTGGTCACCAGGCGCGAGTCGTGCCACAACCTCGCGCGGCATGGCGAGCGGCAGCCTCCACCAGACGTTGATCGGCTTCTCGCCCTGCCACCGCATAAAGGTCACGTCACCACAGTAGGTGAACGGCATGGCGCCGCCACGCGCCTGCTTCTTCCTTGACCGCACAAACAGGTGCACAGGAACTCCGGCGGATTTGTGAGTGCTGATAGCCACGCCATCTGTGCTCGACTGCGTCGTCCTGTTTTGGCTCTGCCAGCGAAACTCGGTCGGAGATATGAACTTGTCTCCGTACTGGAACTGAGCGGCTTGCTGCGATTTGTCCAACGTCACGAGCAGGAAGATATGTCCCTCGCGCCGCACGTAGCCGACGTTCCAGATCGCTTGGGAGAACTCCATGCCGAACAGGGCCGGGATCTCCTCGCGGCTATAGCTCTGCCACAGGTGTAACTCCTCTCGTCTTAGACCTTTGGGACTTAGGCGCCACTCGCGATCCTGCAGCCGTAACGCAACCTGATGACGCGTACCTGGAGCGCCGGCGTCAGGCCCGAACCACGAGTGCAGGATGGCCGGCAATTGGTTTCCGCCCCCGCCGGGTTCGCGAACGACGTTGATGGCTACCTTGACGAAGTTGGCCTCGAGGCGGCGAGCATCGATGGTTATATCGGTCCACCCACTCGGTAAGTCGTTGCGTTCAGGCCCGCTCGGGAGAAAGAGGATCGGCCGGCCGGCCGCGTGACTGACCTTCAGCGTAGTGTGGGGCGCCAGGCCTCGCGCAGCGCGGTCGAGGTACTCGGCGAGACGCCATTCGGCCAACTCACGCACCATCTCCTGGAGAGCCCCCCTTGTCCTTTCGGGTTCATCGAAGACTGTCCGGAACACCCCTGCCTCGTAGGTGAAGTAGGCAACGTCGCCGGTCCCCTTGCCGCCCGTCCAGGCTGCAATGGGATTCTGTTCTAGGGAGCGAATCAAGGCACGCCGGTCCTCGAGGTGGACGCCAATGTCCTCAGCCACGCGAGTGGTCCGGCCCGCAAATCGTGCGACTTCGGCCGCTAATGTGCCGACATCGATACCGCCAGGGAATTTGTCGGCGTTCAGCATGGCCAGGAGCACGACCATCTTGTAGCTCTTCACCATCGTGGTGGTGTCGAGCGATTCGAGAAAGGCCCCGCGACGTTCAAGGACATCTCGCTGGTCCCTGGCCAAATCGCCCTTTGACGCGACGAACCGGAGCCAAGCGCGGTCGGTCTGCCGGACAGCCCGTGGGTTGTACCCGTCCTGATACACCTCGACTGCCGAAGGGCGTACCCCATGGATCGACTTGAAGTCTTCATAATGGCGCGCAAGCGCCTCGCTCTGGCCCGCCGGCGTCCTGAGTAGTGCTCGAAGGAGATCGATGGCCTCCAGGTCATACGTCACCTCACACCCGGGCGGCAGTTCTTGCGTTCCGTTGCGCAAGCGCTCGATCAGGCGCAACACCTCACGATCGCCTCCGCCGAGGCCGAACAGCGTCTGCGGCTTGAGCAAGAAGGTGCGGTGGTTACCGATGTAGTCGATGACCGTCAGGCGTTCCTTGCCTGGCGCCCGACGGAGCCCACGACCGAGTTGTTGCAGGAACAAGATGCGAGATTCGGTGGGACGCAGCATCAACACCGTATCGAGGTTCGGCAGATCCACGCCCTCGTTGAACACGTCCACGGCAAAGATGATGTCGAGTTCGCCGTCGTTGAGACGCTCCAAAGAAAGCGCTCGTGGCGAAGATGTCGGGCCTGAATGGACTGCTACCGCGCGTAGCCCGTGCTTTTCAAAGAACCCGGCCATGAACTCTGCATGTTGCTGTGACACGCAGAAGCCCATTGTCCGCCTCCCGCCGCGGGCGCGAAGCTGGTCGAGCGCGTTCTGCGCACGACGTTGAGTGGCGACCGCCGCGGTGAGCGCCTCTTCTTCGAATCTCGCATTTCGCCACGGGATGTTCGTATAGTCCACATCATCCGGGACGCCGAAGTAGCGGAACGGCGAGAGCAATTCCTGGCGGATGCCCTCGCCCACGTCGCACCTGAAGACTAAGTTCTGCTGACAGAGTGTGAGGAGGTCACCCCCGTCGGTGCGCTCTGGGGTGGCGGTGAGTCCGAGGAGGAAGGCCGGCTCGAAATACGCGATCAACTTCTTGTACGACGCCGCTGCCGCGTGATGGAACTCGTCGATGACGATGTAGTCGAAATCCGACGCTGAAAAGCGTCGCAGGTGTTCCACGCGGCCGAGCGTTTGAATAGACGCAAAGAGCACGTCAGCACGCTCGTCCTTGCGCTCGCCGGTGTAATGCCCGAGAGTGGCGGACGGGCGGATCGCGCGGAAGGTACGTCTCGCCTGTTCCAGGATCTCCTCGCGGTGCGCGACGAAAAGCACACGCCGGAACTCCGGCCGGGTGCAGTCAAAGGCGGCTAACCACGTCTTGCCCAGTCCGGTGGCGAGCACAACCAGTCCTGCCTTGTTTCCAGCAGCGCGGGTTTCCTCCAGCGCTTGGAGCGCCTTTGCCTGAATCGCGTTCGGCACTGGGACCGCGGCCGGTGATTCAGGCTCCAGGTCGACATCAATCGGAACTCGCGCGGGGCGCTCCGGCCGCACTGCCCTGTAGGCCCCGATCCAATCGGCCGTCAGCGGCTTGTTTGCTGGGTGCGCCCATAGAGCGTCGAACGCACGTGACACTTCCTCGAAGCCGGCGCGGTCTGCCATCGACACCACGCGGTAGTTCCACTCCACGGCACTGCTGAGCGCGGTGATGCTCAGGTTCGAGCTGCCGACGAACGCGCTGCCGCCAGCGGGGCCCTGGAACATGTAGGCCTTCGGGTGGAACGAGCGAACCGATGGTGGCGCTGTCATACCGAGCCGTTGTCCGGTCTCGAAGACCCGGAGTGCGACATCTCCCTGCAGGTCGAGCAGCTTGGCCAGCGCGTCCGGTTCGGTGATGCCCAGGTAGTCGCCAGTGAGCACCCGTAGGCGCCCCCCTCGGTCCAGCAGATCCTGCAAATGCTGGAAGACGCGGTCCACTCCACTGCGCATCACGAAGCTGACGACGATATCCACCTCTGTGGAGGATGCGAGCGCGTCGAGGATGTGCGGCAGCAGCGGGTCGTCGTCGCCGGTCACGAGCCGCGAAGAAGCCGTTGCGGCCTGGAGGTAGTTCCCCTTCGCCGGAATCACATGGCGTACACCGCCGCGCGGATCATGCACGTCGCCGGCATAGCGTGGGATGAGGTGCACATGCAGATGCGGAATGGTCTGACCGCCCGCCACTCCGACGTTCACGCCGATATTGAATCCGTCCGGACGATGCGTCTGGACCACGGTGTCGCGCGCGTGTGACAGCGCCGCCACGAGTGCCATGTGTTCGTCCGACGTCGCATCGAACCATGTCTCAACGTGGCGGCGAGTCACCAACAGCGCGTGCCCCTCGCCCACCGGGAACGCGTCCCACAGGCCGACCACCAACGGCGACTGATAAAAGACGCGAGTTAAGTCCGGATCACAGAAGGGGCAGCGTGGCGCTGTCATTAGATGCGCTCGACCGTCAGCATCCCTGGCAGTCCGATGGCGGTGCACTCGGGACAGCGCCAGCGCGGCATCCGGCGTCCGGCGACCGAGGAGAAGTGACACACCGGACAACGGTGGCGGAAGCGACTCGTCGATCGCTTCGCCATTGAAATGGCGCCGCAGTGGATCAGTGAGGCCATCGGCTCATGACCGGCCGATCGGACCAGAGCAGCCCACTCGAGTCCATGAGGCTTTACACTCCGCCCGTGCCGCGTCCAGACCACCGCATGCGCCGCTTCGTGGCACAGCACGGCGCGCAGCCCGGCTCGTGGCATGACCAGCACCGATGGGCTGATCTCGATGCCGCCGCCAAGCGGGCGAAATCTCGCGACTGTCCTGGTAAGCCGCGGATTCACTGAAACCGTGAGTCCTGCTAGATCCGCGCCCCAGTGTTGGGACAAAGTCTGCAGATAAGTCGTGATGCGCTTGGCCGCGTCCGCCGGAATCGACGAATGAATATTCATCGTGACTCTGTCAACGGCAGCGCTCAAAATGGGGCTCGATGTCATACATCGGCACGAAGACCCACTTCGACCGAGTCGGGAAGTGCTTCCAGCATTCCTTCAGTTGCTCGACGAAAGGGTCCACGCCGCCTCTGACCTTGGGATGGCCGACACTGTAACACCATTAGCCCAGCCAACCGCGTTCAACTCCCTGCTCCGTGCAGTAACTGGCATCGTTCGGAACGGCCGTAGGCCAAGGCCCGACATCGTGCGCACGATGGTCGCCTCAGGCCGCGACAATGGTCGCGTCCGGAGTAACACCACGGGCATGCGCGCGGCGGTGGGGCAGCCACAGCACCATCCGCCGCTGCCGCTCCCGCATGCGGTTCCCCAGCGCGCGGTGACACGCGAAGCACAGGGTGTGATCGGCGTCCCGCTTCACGACGCCCCCATACCGGAACCGCGGCGGGCGCTCGCCGCACCCGGCACACAGGCGGCGCGAATGCACCGGCGACAGACCGCGCGTGCCTTCGGACACGGCATGCGCGTGAACGTGACGGCTCGCTCTTCCACTCACAACGTCCCTCCGGTGCTCGACCATAAACAGGCGAAGGGCGCCGCGGTTTGCGGCGGCGCAGGATGGAGTGAGGATAGGCGGCCGCACGGTCAGGACTGGTCATACGCCGGGGCTTCGCCGCGGTCAGTCACGCCTTCACGGCCTGACGCGACGGCCCGCTCGTTACGGTGCCTTCGCGAACCACACCAGGCCCAGGTGCACCCGTGCGCTGGTTGCACCCACGGACGACCCGCCAAGGTCCACGCCGTTGACTTCGTATCTCGTGAAGTCCCCGACCATCCAGGTGACGCCGCCGGAGAACGCGAAGCGCGGCGTGAAGTGCGCGTTGAGTCCGCCCCCGAACTCCAGCCCGGCGCCACGCGCCGTCAGCCGCGTTGTCCGAAATCCGCTGACAAAATCAGCGCTGATGGCACGGCCGGCGAGCCCGGCCTGCAGGAAGGGAACGACCCGGTGCTCACCCGCCAGGAAGTGGATGCGGGTGCCCAGGTCGAAGTGCCCGAGCCCGTAGTTCCCGCCGAAGTCGACCGACTCGATGCTCGCCCCACTGAACGTGCCGTACAGCGACCACCGCCGGTTGAATCCGTACCCGACGACCAGCCCACCGCCTGCGCCCGACTCGGTTGGAGAAGTGGACCCGCCCTCGCTCAGCGCAATGCCGTTGCCCTCCAGCCCGGCACCGATGAAGAAGCCGGTGCTGGTCGACCGCACGGCGGCGTCGTTCACAGCCTGGTTGCCAGCCACACTGTGGCGCGGCTGTTCCTGCAGAACAGTGCGTGGAACGGGCGAGTCCTGGCGAGTCTGGCCCGCCGCGACGGACACGCACACAGGCATCAACAGTGACGCGGCCGACACAGCCGCGATCGTCATCTTCATGCCGCACATTTCCGGTTACCCTCCTCGCTGCACGTGGGTGGCAGCGACCGGGGCAATCTATGCGGCAGCTATTGCGGCGATATTGCGGGGGCCCTAACAGTTGGTAATTGCCGTTCTTATCGATGCCATCACGTGCACGGGCCTGTTCCCGCGCTGCTGGAGGCGCGCTACTATCTCTCCACCCACAGGAGCCCCGTGCCCGGACGCAACAGCGAAGTCATCCGCCAGTGGACCATCCTCCGCACCCTGGCCTCGAACCGACGCACCACCATCGCGCAGCTCGCCGCCGACGCCGGCAAGAGCCAGCGCACCATCCGGCGCGACCTCGACGCGCTCCAGGCCGCCGGCTTCCCCATCGAGGAAGACCAGGTCGAGGGCGGCAAGTACTGGAGCCTGCCGCAGCGCGCCATGGCCGGCCTCGATCGCAGCGGCCTCACGCTGCCCGAACTCGCCGCCCTCTACCTCAGCCGTGCACTCTTCGAGTGCTTCGCCCAGGCCTCGCTGCTCCACGACCTGCAGGGCGCCTTCGACAAGATGGACGCCGCGCTCTCCCCCGCCCTCCGCCGCTTCCTCGACCGCCTCCCGAAGGCGCTCGGCGCCAAGTCGCCGCAGGCCAAACGCCAGACGCGCACCACGCACACCGTCACCCTGCGCCTGCTCGAGGCCATCATGGACTGCCGCGTGGTGACGATGAAGTACGACTCGCAACGGAGCCGGCGCCTCAAGTCCTACTCCATCCACCCCTACCGCATCGTCCACGCACAGGGCGGGCTGTACCTGGTGGCCTACGTGCCCGAGTACGCAGAGGTTCGGACCTTTGCGGTGGAGCGTATCCGCCAGGCCGCCGCCGACAAGGGCACGTTCGAGCCGATGGACGAACTCGGATCGGACCCGTTCGCGAACTCGATGGGGGTGTACCGCGGCCCGGTGGTGCGCGTGCGGCTGCGGTTCGACGCCGCGATCGCCGAGCGCGTGAAGGAACGGACGTGGCACGCCTCGCAGCAGTTCCGCGACCGCAGCGACGGGTCGACCGAGCTCACGCTGCAGGTGAGCGACGACTACGCCCTGCGCAGCTGGATCCTGAGCTTCGGCAGCGGCGTACACGTGCTCGCGCCGGCGACGCTGGCGGAGTGGGCGATTGCGGAGGTGGAGGCGATGCGATCCCGCTATCCCGACGCGGTTGGACGCCCGGATCCGACACTGCAACCCACGCTGCCACTGGCCGGGCTCGGCCTGCCGTCCGAATAGGCACCAGTACTCCGCAGCTGAGCACGCCGCGGCCCTTTCAATTGGAGCCGCGTAAGCGCCGCTGCCGGCGCCGAGACGCAATCTCCAGATACAGGACACCTTATGGACGCCATCCCGGAGTTTCGGACACCCGAGTCTTATGAGCAGTACGCGATCAACGTCGAGCCCCGATCGCCAGAAAAGGCGCAGGAGGCGCGCCGAATGGCGGTTCGGCTTCGCGCCGAGCAGCGCGGCGCCGCAAACGAGGCCGAACGCGAATGCCTCGAGGCGGTGTTCGCGTACGAGTGGACCTGTTCAAGAAACACGGCAGGCGCATCCGCGCATCGAGGACATGGTCGCTGATCGAACGACGCGGCATCATCCCGGCGGTGGAACACGTGGTCACCCAGACACGCGAGACAGCGGGATACCGCGCCCTGCTCGCCGAGGGCATGCAGAACATGGCGTTCGAGGCGGTGGTGCTTCGGCACCAGGAACTCTTCAGCAAGGAGGCAGTTGAGGTGTCCGGCAACCGCCTCGAGGCCTGGCAGCAGGAACTGCCCACCAGGGAGGACCGGGCATGAGAATCCCACTGACGCCTTCCTCGATCGAGGCCGCCCTACCCCGAGTCAAGCCGGGGCTCGCCAAATACGTGTCGCTGCAGCGCCGCTACCCCCTCACCGACGTCCGCCACGATCTGGATTTCCGGCGGGAGTTCAACGGCTTCTACCGAGTTCGGCGCAATCGGGACTGGCAGGACTCGTTCTACGACCTGCTCGAGGAGGGCAAGACTCGACCCGTCAGGTTCCGGGAGCTCCTCGAGGAACTGCAGCAACGGACGGGCAGGTGCGAGTCCTCATTCGCGAGCAAGCTCGCCGCAACCCTCGACCCCTCCTTGCCCGTGATTGACTCCGTAGTTCTGGCGAACGTCGGCCTCCGCCTGCCTCCGCGTAGCGCAGCGAACCGCATCGAACTCACCGTCCGCGTGCACCAGGCGCTCTCGGACGGCTACGCGGCGTTCCTGGCGACCCCCAGCGGCGCGCATCTCGTAGAGGCGTTCCGGCGCGAGTATCCCGACAATGCGGTCACAACGGTCAAGGCTCTGGATCTGGTGCTCTGGCAGACGCGCTGACCATCCCTGCACGCCGGCACGGCCGCGCGCGGGGCCGGGTCCTCCATCACCTCGAACGACGACGTCCGGCGGACACCTCGGGCGTCGGCGACCGGGGCCCCCGATGCATTACACTCGGGCACCGTCGCCATGGAGTTCAGGATGCAGCGGGTGCTGACACGCACGACGTTCGACGACCCTGCCCGCGAGCATTCGGCACTTCGATACTGGTTGTCTCGCCCCCCGGAGGAGCGTGTTGCGGCGGTCGAGTTTCTCCGCAGACAACTCCATGGGCCTGGCGCCAGACTTCAACGGGTGTATCGCGTGCTTGAACGCCCTCACCTGCCACCCAGGCCTGACTTGCGCGCGTCCTCATCCTGATACTCGATCTCGCGGCCCGAGCGCACCTCCAGCACCTTGAGCGAGGTCCGGATGATGTCCTTGCCGAGTTCGAACACGGCGGCCTGCTCGGCGCCGGACGCGTCGGTGTAGGTGACAGTCAGGAAGTGGTTACGTTTCTTCGAGAAGAGCGCCAGCGGCGAGATGAGCACCGCCACGGCGACCCGGCGGCCCGCCTTCTGCCCGTACTCCAGGCCGGTGATGTTCTTGTAGGGGATCTCGAGGCCGCCGTGCTTGCCGGCGTCGAAACGCAGGCGCTCGGGGTCGGAGGTCTGGAAGGTGCCCTCCGCCTGCTGCCGGATGCCCGCCACCGTCCCGCCGGCGTAGGCGGCTTTCTTGCCGTCCACCGCAAATGCGGCAGAGGGTGAGAGCAGGGTGACGACGAGCAGCGCACTAATCAAACGTCGCATGATGACCTCCTGTTGTCGGAAGTGAACCCTCAGCTCCGCGCCTCACGCAGGCGCGGGCGTTGACGCCGGCGTCCGCGGTCACCGCGTGAGGGTCATCGTGAAGTTGAGGTTGTAGCAGGTGCGCGACGTGTAGATGGCCGAGGCCCGAAGCTCCCTGCCGAAGAAGCCGCCGCTCACCGTGTAGCTGTACAGGCCGCAGCTGGGCTCGTTGTACGTCCCGCTGTCACTGCCGCCCCCAATCGCACCGGTGCTGTCGATGGTGCTCTGGCCCAGCGGAAGGCTGACGCCACCACACTGCCCCCCAAGCAGGACCGGCGCGATGTTGACGGTCGACCCCGACTGTGTGACTGTCGTGGATGCCGGGCAAGTAAGCCGCGCCTGCAGCTCGGGGTAGACGAGCGTCACGTTACCGGAATACGTGCCGCTCACCGAGGGGATGCGGTTCGACGGAGCCGTCGATGAACCTCCACATCCGGCGGCCATCAGCGCCGCAGCCACTACCACTCGACCCATTCGTGTGTTCACGCATCGCTCCTTAGGCAGGTGCCGACCACTGAACAGGTGCGGCAGCGACACTCTAGAGGCGCGCGATTGCGGGGCGTTTGCAGGACGACTAACAGTTGGTAATCCGCACCCCACCGCGCCTCGCCCCTGCGCACTACGACACGCACGCGAACGCGCTGACGTGCACCGCGCGGTCCTCCACGACGAGCGCCGAGCCGATCACCACGTCGCCCTCCAGGCGCACGTCGGTGCCGAGCCCGGTGGCAGGGAACGTCGAGGTCTCGCTCTCCACGACCGCATCCAGGAACGGGCGGACGTCGAGCGGCAACGGGCCCACCGGTGGCTGGTTCGCGTGGCCTCCGTCCCAATAGGCGAGCGCGTCGATGGCGTCGAGCGCGTAGCTGCGCACCAGCTTCGGCGACAGCTTCGTCCACGTGGCGGACGCGTCGAACAGCTCGAGGCCGCGCACCTGCCCGTTCACCAGGAACACCGCTCCGACCTGGCCAGGCACCGGGGAGAGCGCCCCGACGAAGTGCTCCACGCTCGTGGCGTGCCACGTGAAGATCGCCTCCATCGCGCTGGTGTTCGACTGTGCCCCCATGCGCGCCGCCTTCGCGTCGATGGTGCTCCACACCTGGTCCTGGTCGGAGTGCCGGCTGCCCGCGGTGTGCAGCGACTCCGTGACGTCCCGCATCTTCGCCGCCCGTCCTTCCGCGAAGTGCGCGCTTGGCGAGGTCTGGAACCCGGCGGATACGTCGTACCAGCGCCCCGCCTCGACGCACGAGACGGGGATGACGAGGATGGACTGCGCCGGAGCGAGGATCGTGAGGTTCACGACGCGGTTCTGCTTCGCGCCCACCAGTTGCTCGCCGTCGAGCAGCAGCACCGGCTGCGTCCCGGTGTTCCGGAACAGCAGCTCCGGCACGTGGCCGCCCTCGCCCACCTCCGTGACCTGCCCCCACCCCAACGCCAGCGCCTCGTCGAGCGTGACGTAGCCCGGCTCGCGCGCCTCACGCGCGAGCAGCGGGACGAGGGTGAGGTTGACGTGCGCCTGCGGGACGCCCACCTCGACGTGACGCAACTGATCGATCACATGCTGCTGCATGCCTGCCTCCTGGAAGTGCCGGACCGGTGTCCGACCGCGTCGCGGGTGCGACGTGCGCAGGATAGGAAGGGGACAAGTCAGGAATGGTCATACGCTGAAGCTTCGTGTCGTCGGTCTGTCGGGCAGGTCGAACGCAGGTTGGTCCCTGTGGGTTTACGCCGACCGTCAGGAGCAGAGGCGCTCCGGCGCGCGTGCTAGCATCGTGCCGATGCTCGATGCGGCCGACCCGCTCCTGAAGCGCCTCGTTGATGCTGCTCGTGGTGCCTCCGGCCTCGATGTGCTGCTGCTCTTCGGATCACGCGCCCGCGGCGACGCACACGCGGCGTCGGACTGGGACTTTGCCTACATCGCGGGCCCGGAGTTCGACGTCGCGGGACTGCTCACCACGCTGGTGCTGGAGCTCGGCACCGACGACGTCGACCTCGTCGATCTGCGCCGCGCGGGCGGCCTGCTCCGCTACCGGGCCGCGCGCGACGGCGTCACGCTGTTCGAACGGACACCGGGGCTCGCCGATACGTTCCGGATCGAAGCCGTGTTGTTCTGGTGTGAGGCCGGGCCGCTGCTGGAGCGGGCGTTCGAAGGCGTGCTCCGGGAGCTGCGGCCGTGACGATGGACCGGGCCGTCCTTGCCGAACGGGTCGCCGCGGTGGAACGTCATCTGAACCGCGTGGCGGGCCGGCTTCCGGCCGCACCAGATTCCCTGATGCCGGCCACCGACACGTCAGACGCGGTCGTGCTGCACCTGTGGCAGGCCACGCAGATCGTGATCGACCTGGCCGTGTCCACGTGCGTGTCGCTCAAGCTCGGCGCGCCGGCGAGCTATGCTGATGCATTCCGTCGGCTCGCGGACGGAGGCGTCATCGACGCGGACCTCGCGGAACGGCTCGCGCGCGCGGCCGGGTTCCGCAACGTCGTCGCTCATGCCTACGAGTCCCTGGACATGCGACGCGTGCACCAGGCCGCGACCTCCGGTCCCGCAGACCTGCGCGCCTTCCTCGCGCGGCTCTCAGCGCTCCACGTCTGACCAGTCTTTCCTCACTGCTGGTCCGCATTCCGCTCGATGGTCGTCCGCATCCCGCTCACTGGTCGTCCCGCATCCCCCCGCATGGTCACGACGCCGTCGTCCTCACCGCCACGCCGTCCATCTCCACGCGGTAACCGACGTTCTTCACGGCCACCAGCCGCGACGCCAGCGACGGCAGCTTCCGCCGCAGCCGCGACACGTGCACGTCGATCGTCCGATCGTCGCCCGTGTAGCGGTAGCCCCACACGTCGGTCAGCAGCTGCGTGCGCGTGACGATGCGGCCGGGGCGCGTGAGCAGGTAGCGCAGCACCATCGTCTCGCGCCCGGTGAGCGCCACCGGCTCGCCGGCTTCGGTGACGGTGAGGCGATCGAGGTCCAGCTCGAGGTCGCCCAGCCGGATCACCTGCCGCGGCGCACGATCCACCGAGATGTGTCCCGGCATCACGCGGTGCAGCAGCGAGTGCACCTCGTACATCAGCGCCGCAAGGCGCTGCGGCGTGGCGAGGTCGTCGGGGGATTGGGCGCTACGAACGGCGCCCTCCGTCCCGTCCAGGGCGGACAGCGGGCGTACGACCCCCTCCACCGCCACCACACGGCGGCTTCTCACCACCGCCACCGTTCGGATACACACCGGCACCGTCGCGCCGCCGCGCACCATGGGCAGCGTGATCGTGAGGCCGCGGCGCGCGCGCAGGATCTGGCGCAGGCGCCGCCGCTCGTCGCGCGGCAGGAGCCCCAGGCACAGACTGGGATCGGCGATGAAGGCCTGCGGCCCGTGTCCCGTGAGCGCTCGGACGGACGGGCTCACGTAGACGAAGCCGCGTGCGGGCACCAGGCTGTACCGGAAGTACACATCGTCGGCCGTGTCGAGCAGGCTGCGGAACCAGTCAGGATCGGGTGTGCGAACGTCGGGCGTGGACATGCCGACGAGCGTAGGAGGCGCATGCGTCAGGAGCGGTCATACGACGTTTGTTCGCCGTGCGCTCGCGGGGCCACACGCGGACGGCGCTCGCGGTCGCCTTCGCCGCAACCACCAGACGCCGCGGAACGTTGTAAGGCCTCGAGACGCAGGCTTCGCCTCGGACTGCCGGCGTGCGGTGTCGCCGTCGCCCACGCCGGGCGCCGGTCCAGCTGCTCGCGACCGGCCTGGCCGGATGCATGGTGCCCGCTGCGCGGCACTCGAATGGTTGCGCGGGATCGGGGCTTACGGGTCCTGGTCCGAACCGGCGGTCAGCTCCGCGATGCGCCGCACCGCCTCACGGCGCAGCAGCGCTGCGGCCCTGGCAATGGCGGCTTCGCCCGCGCGCTGCACCTGCGGCACGCGGCGATCGAGGGCCACGATCAGTTCCTCGAGGTCGCGCACGATGCGCGCGTGTTCGGGCGTACGTGCGGCCGCGGGCGGGGTCATCGGTTCCACCTCAGGTTCGACTGTCGCCGCGCGGGTGTCCAGACCTCGCCGCAGGAGACGCAGCGCCAGTAGCTCGAGGCGCTCGGCACACGTTCGGTGGTGACACTGTCGGCGGCGCCGCACGCCGGGCACGGTGGTGCGAACGACGATGGGGCCGGCGCGGTGCGGTCCGGGGCGACTGCGTAATCGGGTGTGTAGCGGTTGGGCACGGATGCTCTCCAGGTTGTGCTTTGGAGAGCGGCATGGTCGGGACGACCATGACCTCAGGAAAGCAGGACGCTTCAAGTATACCGGCCCTGAGCGCGGCCGCGCACATCTTCTCGCGGCGTACGCCTCGGCCGTTCGCGCAGCAACCGCGAGATGCCACACGCGCCCCGAACCGCGCGTGCGAAGGAATCAGAACCAGGGCGGCGCACTGCTGAGAGGGCGCGTTGCCCGCGCGCCTTCGCAGGCTCAGGCCGCGTCAGGGGAGCCGCTTGATCAGCACCTTCGACTTGCGCCCGCTCTGCTCGTAGCGGTCGCGGCGGGAGGGCGGCAGGTCGTCCGGCGTGCCCTCTGCGAACCCCGCCTTCGACTGGAACCAGGCGAACGCCTGCGTGGACAACGCGAGCAGCGTCGTCACGCCCAGGGCGCGCGCCCGATCCTCGACGAACTGGGCGAGCTTGCGTCCGATGCCCTGGTTCTCGTGCGCGGGGCTGACGAAGAGGCTCGCCAGTTCGGCGGTGCGCTGGTCGGGGTAGACGTGCAGCGCCACGCACGCCACCGGGTTACCGTCGATTTCGAAGATGAAGTAGTCGTCGATGCTCTTCTCGATCGTGCTGCGCGTGCGGCGCACGAGTTCCTCTGAAGCCACCGCCTGCTGCGTCAGGCGCAGGATGGCCCGCACGTCCTTGCGGCGGGCCGGCCGGATCGATTCGTACTCGTTCGCGTGGATGAGCGTGCCGAGCCCGTGGTTGTCGAACACCTCGCCGAGCAGGCCTTCCTCGAGCCGGCCGTCGATGACGTGCACGCGCGGGACGCCGGCACTGCAGGCACGCACCGCGTGCTGCGCGCGTGACAGCATCTCGGCCGGGAACCCGCCCGGATCGCGCTGCAGCAGCTGCGCGAGGTCGTCCACGAGCATCTGCCGGATCGCGCGCCCCTGGTAGACCAGCCCTTCGCGCAGCGAGATGAAGATCAGCTTCACGGCCTTCAGCTGCGTCGCGGCCGCGACGGCGATCTCGTCCGAGTTCACCCGGTAGGTCCGCCCCTCGCCGTCGAACCCGAGCGGCGGCAGCACGGGCACCACGCCCTGCCCGAGCAGCGCCTGCAGGAAGTCGATGTCGATCCGCTCCACCCGGCCGGTGTGCAGGTGGTCGATGCCGCGGATGATGCCCACCGGGCGCGACGTCACCGCGTTGGGGCAGGCGGCGCGCAGGTCGTGGCCTGACAGCCCCTCGAGAATCTCGTGCGTCAGCCGGTTGGCGGCGGTGAGCGCCAGTTCGAGCGTCGGCGCGTCGGTGACGCCGGTGCCTTCGTAGTCGGACGCCTCCACGTGCTGCGCGCCCGCCAGCGCCCGGATCTGCTCGGCCGCACCGTGAACCAGCACCACGCGGATGTTGAGCGAGCGCAGCAGCGCAACGTCCATCAGCAGCGTGGCGAAGCTGTCGTCGCCGACGATGCCCGCGTCGACGGCGAGCACGAAGGTCTTCTCGCGGAATTGCGGGACGTACTGCAGGATCCCGCGCAGGTCGGTGAGCTTCACGGTTCGCGTCCCCGGTCAGGCGTCGGCGCGGGCGTTCGGGGCGCGCGCGTCAGCGGATGCCCCATCATGAGCGACTGGGGTGCCGTCGGACAACCCGATGCCCCGCACGTGCCGTCGCGCGGCCTGACGCCGGCTCGACAGCGTCCCGCTCACCGCCCGCTGCCATGTCGTTGTCCAAGGGCCGCCCGTGTCGTGCACGCGCGCGCGCGGTCGCGGCTATACTCCCGTCCATGCTGACCGCGTCACATCGCCCAGGCCGGACCGTTCGGAAGGTCATGCTCGCAGCCCTTGCCTGCGCTGGCGCGTGGACCGGGATGAGCGCCGCGATACCCGCACAGCAGTTCGCGCCAGGCTTCGTCGATCCGGCCCCCATCCTCGCGGCGGCAGCCAGGGAGATCGGCGAGGCGAACCTCACGTGCATCACCTACTCGGGCACCGGGTATGCGGGTGCCGTTGGGCAGACGGTGGAAAACGCCGTCAACGTGGACTGGCCCCGCATCGACACGATGGCCAGCTACACGCGGTCGATCAACTGGGACACCGGCACCAGCGTGGAGACCTTCGATCGCAAGCCGGGCCTCAGCCCGGCGTCGTGGAGGTACGGCCTCGGGTGGCAGGACGGCACGCCCACGCAGAGGTCGACGCGCCAGACGCACGTGGTCAGCGGCCGGTATGCCTGGCACCGCGACGGCGATGGCGAGCCGGTGGCCGTGCCGCCCGACCTCGCCGAGCTGTATCAGCTCGACCTCTGGCTGAACCCGCACGGCTTCCTCAAGGCCGCACGCCTCCCCGGTGCGAACCCGGTGGCGTTCTGGCGCTGGGAGCAGATCGAGAAGGGGCGCGACGGCAACGTCGTCTCCCCCGAGAAGATGTTCGTCGTCGCCATCACGATGTTCGGCAAGTACCGCGTCGACGCGACCATCAACCCGCAGCACCAGATCCAGCGGATCAAGACGACGGTGAGCGAGCCGGCGCTCGGCGACTTCAACATCGAGCACGAGTCCACCGACCAGCGGACGTTCGGCAGCGTGAAGTGGCCCGTCGCATGGCATTCGCACCACGGATGGGACGACAACTGGCAGTTCTATCGCCAGAGCACGGGACACAACGGGTACGGCGGCCGGTTCGAGCAGGTGCAGCCCAACGTCTGCCCCGATCCGACGCCGGTGCCCGCGGCCGTGCAGCAGGCGACGTTCCGCACCAGCGTGACGGTGGACCGCATGGCCGACGGCGTCTACCGGCTCGGCGGCGGGCCGGCCAACAGCTACATGGTGGAGTTCGATCGGTTCGTCGCCGTGTTCGAGGCACCGGGCGACGAGGAGCGCAGCCTGGCCGTGATCGAAGCCGTCGCGGCGCTTGCGCCGGGCAAGCCGATCCGATGGCTGATCAGCTCGCATCCGCACTTCGACCACATCGGCGGCCTGCGCACGTACTTGCACATCGGGTCGACCATCGTGGCGCACACGACGAACATCCCCTTCCTGAACCACGACGTCCTGAGCTACGAGCCGCGGACCGTGAAGCCGGACATCGTGTCGAAGTGGCCGCCGACAGAGGTGGCCGAGGGCTACAACTACGAGGCGGTGCAGGAGAACTACGTCATCACCGACAACCGGCGCATCCTGCGCGTGTACTACGTGCAGCCGCTCGCGCACGTGGCCGGGATGCTGATGGCGTATCTCCCGGCAGAGAAGATTGCGTTCGAGGCCGACCTCTTCGACACGCACGAGCCGCCGCGCCCCGCGCAGCTGCCGGCCATGCGCAGCCTGGCCACCCAGGTGCAGCGGATGCAGCTGGAGGTGCAGACGCTCGCGCCGGTGCACGGGGCGCCGGTGCCGTGGAGCACGTTCCAGTCGGCGCTCACGTCCCTTCAGCCGCAGCGGTAGAGGGTGGCGGCGTGAGTCGATCTCTCTTTTCTATCGGGACCGTCACTTCACCTGGAACTGCACGACATGGGACGTGGGGTCGCCGCTGACGGCGAACCGCAGGCCCCACGTTCCAGTGGTCAACCCTTTGAGGCTCAGGTTGAAAAGGTAGGCGGCGCTGGCGCCCGAGTCTCCGACATGCCGGAAGTTCAGGTCCGGGTTCGCCTGGCCCGAATCCTCAAGTGGGCCTGGGGCGTTGTCCGAGACGCGGAAGATTGATGTGGCCGTCACGGTGACTGAGGCGCTGGAGAGATTGGTCCCCCTGGCATCGCACAGTCGCAGCTTGATCGGGAGCGTGCTTCCGGCTTGCCGTGCTCTGCCCGGATCGTAATCGAGGCAGACACCGTAGCCCACGTCGTATGCGACCGTCGCTTCAGCGGTGTTCGACACCGCATCCGCGGCGGTGACGCGGAAGGTGAAGTGGCCTGCCGCGGAGGTGGGGATGCCCGCGCCGGTCGGCGAGGTCCCCACACAGGATGCCACACCGGCGCCGCCGTCGGTGCACGAGTAGCTCGCCACCACGCTGCTTCCCAGCACGTAGGAGGACGCGGTGGGTGACGCGATCAGCACCGCGGGCGGACGCTTGTCAACCATGTGCGGCCCGATGGGACCGGCGACGGCGCAGTTGCCGCTCCGGTCGCACACGGTGCGGCTGCTTGTGATGGCGGTGGACGTCTCGACGCCGGGCGCGACGCTGGTGGCCAGCGTGAAGTGCGCATCCTCAGCATTCGCCAGTCCGACGCCGGCATCCGAGGCGGTGCAGCTCACGACGATGTCGGTCGCATGCCAGGTGCCGTCGGGATGGCCACAGACGACCAACGGCGCCTGCGCGTCCGAGGCGATCGTGGCCACGAATGCATCGTTCGTCCCGGCATTCAGCGGCTGCAAGGGACTCGCGAGCGGCAGGTCCACTGAGTTTGTCTGGCCGACGAGATGGATGGCGCCGCCCGCCGCCGGTGCGACGGACGTCACGATGTCGAAGCCGGTGCCCCCAACCAGGCTCGCGAACCGAAGCGCACCGCCATCATCGAGCCTTGCCACAAAGCCGTCCACCAGCCCGAGTCCCGAGCCGGGCACGGGGTCGAGCACGGGGAAGTCGGCTGAGGTCGTGCTCCCGCCGACCACGATGGCGCCGGCATCATCGGTGGCGACGGCCAGCGCCACATCGTCCTGGGTACCGCCGAGATAACCCATCAGGCCGAGCGCACTGCCGGTCGGATCCAGACGCACAATCACGGCGTCGCTGCCACCGGCGAGGCTTCCCTGCACCGGCCCCAGCACGGGCAGGTTCGTCGACGTCGTCTCTCCGGCGACGACGATGCGTCCATCACCGTCGATCCTCAGGTCGTGGAACGCGTCGTCGCCATTTCCTCCCAGGTAGGTGGAGAAGTCGAGTTCGGGCACTTCATGCAGGGCGGACAGCGAGAGCGCGGCGACGACCGGAGGCGCACTGCTGGCGCTCCACTCGAGCGATACGTGAGCCGTCGTCGGGTTGATCACCAGGAACTCCCGCTCAACGACGAGCGGCGCCGATCCAGCGGAGACGTTGAACGTGTCGGCGAACTCGCTGCCGACGCGGACCGAGACGGCGCCTGCGGAACCTCCCGACGCCCCGACGAGTCCCAGCAGCAACCGGTATCGGGTGCGGTTGGATTCCGGGAAGATGCTGACGGCGGGACTGAGCGGCACCGCGGTCGTCGAGGTCACGGTGGTGGCGATGCCGGGCTCGGACGACACGCCAAGGCCCGCTCCGTCAGGAAGGAGCGACGCGACGCCAGCTGCCACCTGGAACGCCGCGAACGAGGTGTAGCTGGGCGAGGGGCTTCCGCCATTCTCCGCGTCGAACGTGTCGGCGAGCAGCGCGATCGACTGCCTCACGCCCACGTAGCGAGCCACGAAGCCGTCTGAGAGGCCACCCCCGTAGACGGCCTGGACACCGCCTGCGATCGGAAAGTCCGCGGCTCGTGTGTACCCCGCCACGACCGCCCTCGACGAGGCGTCGACCTGAACCGCTTCGGCCAGCGCCGGCCCGATGCCGCCAAGAGGGGTGGCGTACCACAGTGACTGCCCCGAAGCATGCAGCTTGGCGAGATACGGGCCAGAGCCGTAGAGCGGGTGGAGTGCGGGAACCTGTCCCGCTCCGACGACGAAGATGTCGCCGTGGCTGTCCACAGTGAGGTCGATCGACCGCCCGGAGCCGAAGTACGTGGCAAACACCAGCGCGGCGCCGTCCGCCGTCAGCTTCGCGATGAATCCCGATTGGCTGGCCCAGCGGCTCGACTGCAGCGGCGCGACGAGCGGGAAGTTGGAAGACTGGGTGTGCCCGCTGACGTACGCGTGTCCAGCCGCGTCCACGGCAAGGCCCTCGGCCACTTCCAGGCTGCTTCCTCCGAGATAGGTGGCGTACAACAACTGACTGCCCGTGGCGTCGAGTTTCGCGACGAACGCGTCCGTGGCGCCACCCACCAACGCCGGCTGAACCGGACCGGCGAGAGGAAAGTCGAACGACGACGTCGTACCGGTGATGTAGCGGTTGCCCGCGGCATCGACCACGATCCTGGAAGCGGCGTCGAAGTCAGAGCCGCCAAGATAGCTGGCGTAGACGAACTCCGGATCCACGACCAGCGGCCGCGCGTGTTCGTACTTGCCGAGAGCAAGGGTCACGAGACGGTCTTCCTGCAGCACGTATCGTGCGTCGACCTTTCGGCGCCCGGAGGACGTCTGCTGGTAGACATACGGGGCCGGGAGGCGAAGCTGCCCAGCAGGCAAATCGGCGACGAGCGCGCCCTCGTGATCGATCGCGAGTCGCGCTTCACCACTGAGTTCGAAGCCAACCGGGCCCGGGTCGGCAAATGACGCAAGCTCGAGGTCGAACTCGAGCCGCCCCTCGTGCGCGTAGAACACGGCATCGATGCCGTCATAGAGCGCGGACCGACGCACGCGGCTGAACGTCGGCACTCCCGTCACCCACGACGCCGGTGTCCGCCCGAGCAGGTAGTTCACGTGTCCCGGCAACCGTTCGACTCCGGCGAGCGCCCCTGGCGTGCCGCGCGTGAACCGGAGGCCGAGATGTCCACCGCGCTCGAAGCCGAAGGTCAGCCCGTCATCCGTGAGCAGCACCTGGTAACCGGGCCCGCGGGAGGCGTATCGAACGCGCCCGTCGAACTGGCCGCGGTTCTCCTCGAAGACTCTGGGCAGCCCGTTGGTTCCGGCAACGTCGGTCTGCCCTGCCGCGCTGGTGGCGGCGCCCACGACCAGCAGCAGTTCGCAGGCGACTCGGGCCACAGGGGACTGGAGCAGTTGGCGCATGGTTACTTCACCTGGAAGACAACACTATGAGGCACCGGGTCGTTCGACGCGACGAACACGAGCCGATACTCACCGCTCGTGAGTCCTGCCGTCTTGAAGTTGAAGATGTAGAGAGCCGCAACCGGGTCGTAGCGGAACTGGTAGTCCGGGTTGGCGTTGCCCGCGTCCTGGACTTCGCCCGTCGTCTGGTTCGACACGCGGAACAGCCCGGTCGCCGTGACGACAACGGCAGCGGCCGACGCATTTGAGCCCATGGCGTTGCAGAGACGGAGCTTGATCGGCAGGGTCGCGCCGCTCTTCACGGGCCTGGCCTGATCGAAGAGGACACAGACGTCGTAGGTGACCGTCAGCGTCCCGTTGATCACCTGCGTGTCGTAGTTCGCAAGCCGGCCAGCGGAGTCGGTCACGACCGGCACGATGGGATACGTGCCGGCTGCACTGGCCGGAGTGGCCGGCGTGGTGTAACCCACCCCCACCGTGTCCCCTCCGATCAGTCCCTGCACGGTTCCGGTCAACGGCGGGTTCGGCGCGCCGAGCACCCTGGACGCATCGGACGCACGGATGACGAGCGGTGCCCGCGCAACCGACAGGTCGCCCACTCCGGTCGATGCGGAGAACTCGGCGTCGCCATCGAAAGAGACCTCGACCCCGCTGCTGTAGAGGCCGGCAGGCACCTGGCCCGGCGCGAGCGCCAGCGTCGCGGTCCCTGCCGACCCGGTCGTCGCGGAGCCGACGGCAGTGCCGTTCACCGCGAACTGCAGCGTGCGACCAGGCACCGGGTCACCGTTGGCTGTCACCAGGCCCGCGCTCAGCACGACCCCACTGTAAGGCTGGCTCGCAGGCGGAACGGTCACGACCGACGCAGCCTGTGTGCGCTCGAACACCGCGAAGGGGGACAGCGAATCGACGTCGGCGCAGATCAGGTTGTTGAGAACGTCGAGGGACACGGTCCGGTTCACCCATTCAGCCCCCTCGAAGTGGAACAGCCCCAGTTGGGCCTCGTCGACGTAGGCGCTGGATGAGTAGTCGATGCAGACTCGGATTCTGCCGGTATAGGCCGCCGTGGTCGTCAACTCAAAGTAGGTCGCGGGCGTGCCGAGGGCGAATCCAGCAGGCGGCTGGAGGCCGGTGGTGCTCCGCAGCACGGATGTGACGCCCGCACCGGTGACGTGCTCGAACGCAAACGTCACCGCCTGGCTTCCGGTGTTGTCCACCGGCTGCACTTCGACGTTGGCACCCGCGGGAGTGTTCGGTGGCACCCTGGTCTCTATCCGATACACGAAACCGCGCCCGTGGTCCCCTCCGCCCTCAGTCGCCGCGTAGATGAAGCCGTTTGGCGCGACCACCCCGCCGCTGTGGCGCCCGGTTCCGTTTGGCGCCTCGTTCGAGAAGTCGTGGAAGGGCCACACGAACCCGGCGGGTGTCACCCTCACCAGCGTCTCGCCGTCCACGCCGTAGAAGTGCCCATCGGGCCCGCGCACGGGCGCGGGACTCTCTGCCTGGAAGTCGTAGAGAACGGAATACGTCCCGTCTTCACCCAGACGAAAGAGTGCACCGCCTCCAATGAGGCCATCCACGCTCGTTCCATGAAAGCGGCCGTCTCCCATCGGCTCCAAAGCGGTCTGGGGGCTGCCTCCAGTGCTGTCGGCGAAGTGGCGCAGGATCGAAAAGTCCGATCCGTCCATCGCGATGCTGAATGCCGTGCCGCTCCGGAAGATGCCGCCAAGCGCAGTCGTGCCGTAAAGGCGACCGTCGGTGCCCTCGGCCAGGCCGCCCACCGGTCGGTATGCCTCGGCGTCGAAGCTGCGCACCACCTCGAAGCCGTTGCCGGGCGAGACCCGGAACAGCACGCCCCATCCGTTCGCATCATCGTCTGGCGCCACGCCGTACAACGCGCCGTCGGACGCCGCCAGCAGGCCGGCAACGGGCGCGCGGCCGGCGGCGCCATCGAACGAGTGGACGACCGCGTAGGATCCAGCCGCGCTCACAGTGAAGATGGTTCCGAGGCCAACAGCACCGCCGCCGACGGTGGTTCCCCACAGAGAGCCGTCCGGCATGACCGCGACGCCAGCTTGGGGGCCGACCCCGTCGGTCGGCGTCTCTCCGAACGAATGGAGGTACGTGATGGCACCATCGAGGTCCATCCGGAACAAGGTGCCGGCCCCGAACGTCCCGCCCCATCTCGTTGTTCCGTACAGCAGGCCATCGAGACCCACCGCCAGTTCATTCCCCCCCTCGCCAAGATCGAATGAGTGCACGACCGCGGCCCGAACGTCGCACGCATCGCCCACTCCGTCCTGGTCGCCATCCTCTTGCGCGGGGTCGGCGTCCACCGGACAGCGATCGTTGCTGTTCAGGACGCCGTCCATGTCTTGATCGCCTGCGGGTCCGTCGGACGGCAGCGGGTCTCCGACGTTCGGGACACCGTCGCCATCGGAGTCCATCGTCGGTCCGTCTGAGGCGTCACTGTCACACGCGTCACCGATTCCGTCCCGGTCGAGGTCGTCCTGGAACGGGTTGTGGACCATCGGACAGTTGTCGTGCGCTTCAGCAGCCGAATCGGCATCCGGATCGTTTTCGGGAAACGACAGTCGCTGCGCGAAAACCTGATACCCACTGGACAGCCGGCGGTCGGTCCAGGCGATCAGAAAACGGCCGGAGCCGTCGCCGCGGACGGCGGGATTGAACTGTCCTTCGTAGAACGTCGAAGGGGTGTCCGACACGCTCACCGGAAGGCCGATCGCCCATGTATCCGGGCTGAACGTCGCGGCCCGTACTCGTCCCCCCGGCCCCGGCTCCACCCAGGTGAGCAATCCCGCTCCACGCGCGAAGGTCAGGTCGGGCTTGATCTCGTCGCCGAACGAGGTCAACAGAGAAATGTACCCCTCATTCACCGGCCACGAGGCATTCACCTTGGCGACGAGCACGTCCAGGCCGCTGATCCCGGCATCCCTCGCGTCCGACCACACCACGAAAAAGCCGCCCTGCACGCCTCCCCTGGCCGCCACTTTCGGCTCGGAGTAGTTGAAGGCGGACTCATAACCGGGCGGTGGCGTGTAAGCCGGTGCGAGTTGAAACCCGGAATCCAGGGGAATGCCGCTCCCATCGAGCCTCGAGGCCTGGACGAGCACGGAGGTTACCGCTCCTGCGCTCAAGGTCAGACGTCGCCACGCCACCAGGAACGTGCCGGAAGCAGCGTCGAACGCCACGGAGGGACGGCCGTTCATGTGACCCGAGGACGTAAACGGGGTTCCGTACAATGGAGGTTCGGCGATGACAAACGGGCCACTCGACACTGACCCGTCACCGGCAAGCGTCGCACCCATGATTCGGTCGCGATAGGGCCGACCGTCCCGGGGTGACTCCTCTCCCCATACTGCCAGGAACTGCCCGGACACCGAATTCCACGCCAGCGCACTGTGAAGCTGGTTGATTCCATCCAACGGTGGAGTGACATCGACCGACGGAGCGACAGCGTTGCCCGACTCATCGATCGGCTGCGCGATGATGTCGTGCGGAAACGAAAAGGACCCCAATCGCTGGCGGTTCCAGACCGCAAGGAAACCGCCGCTCTCGCTGCCGAGCACGGCGGGTCCTGACGCCAGGAACGAGGAGGGATCGAGGTTGACGGTCGGGGAAGGCATCGAGCCGTCCGCGCCGATCGTCCTCACCATCGGCTGGCCAAGCAGTTCGCCAGCAGAATTCCGGAAGCGGTAGATGCCCACGGCGAAGCGCCCGGAGACCGGGTCGAATGCAACAGCCTGGGAAGTGCTCAGTTGGTCATCCACGCCGTCGGACACGCGGATGTTCGCACCCTCGAGAACGGGGACGGCAGGCACGGACTCCGTCGACACGGAGGTGTGCGCAGCCATGGCCACGAGGATGGCGATTCCGAGTCCGCAGACCGATTTGAACAGGGAGGAGCCGCCCGACGCCGACCGAGGGTTGCCACGCCGCATCGCACGAGGCATCTGTCGCTCCCGGAGTAAGCCGCGTCAGCGGGGCAGCGGCGGGGAGCAGAGAGCCAACCCGCCGCCGCAAAACGTATCAAGTGGTATGGCGCTGCGAACGGGCCGGTTCTAGCCGTACGACAGTCTCTTTGTCAACAGAACTCCGGCGGTCGGATCAGCGGCGTGTTCGCGCTACAGCGGGAGGTGCACCGCCTGCCCCGTCTTCGCGCTCCGGTGCACCGCCTCGGTCCACTCCATGTAGTGCACGCCGATCTCGAACGTGTTCATCGTCACCGGCTCGAGCCCGCGCACGGCGTTGACGAACGACAGCTCGACGCGCGAGCCCGCCTGCCCTTCGGGCGGGTTCGGGATCTCGCGCAGCTCGCGGTCGCCGCGCTTGCCGCCCCACACCTTCTGCGCGGCATCGACGAAGATCGTGCCGTCGCGGCCGTGAATCCAGGTCTGGTTGCCCTGCGAGAGGCCCGCCGTCTCGCTGAACCGCATGTGTACCTGCGCGCCGTTCGCCAGCTCGTAGAGCACGTCGACGTGGTCGGGCAGCGCCACCGACGACTTCACGCCGCCTGGCCCCTTGCGGTACGGCACGTGGATCTTCGACATGGCCATGATGCGGTTGCCGCGTCCGAGCCACCGCATCATCGACTCGTAGGTCGACCCGGTGTTGAGGATGTTGAGGCCGCTGAACTCGTGGTTGTGGCGCCAGTCGAGCGGGCCGTCCGTCTCGGCGAACCCCCGACCCACACGCTGGATCTCCACGGACAGCACGTCGCCCACGAACCCGTCCGCGACCAGCTTCCTGACGATGTTGTCGACCCGGTAGCTGGTGGAGGTGGGCACGAGCTGCGCCACCAGCTCGGGATAACGCAGCGAGGCGGCGAGCATCTCGCGCGCCTCCTGCGCCGTGTTCGCCATGCGCGCCTGACACAGGACGTGCTTGCCCTTCTCGAGTGATGCCAGCGTGAGCGTGTGATGCATGTAGGGCCACGTGCCGATGACGATCGCATCGACATCGCGATCCTCGAGCAGCGCCTTCCAGTGCGGATACGGGCGCGGGATGTCGAACTCGGTCGCCACGCGTCGGCTGGACGCGAGGCTGGTGTTCGCCACCGCGAGCAGCTGGCACTCGGGGATCTTCCGGAACGCTGGGATCATCACGTCGCGCACGTTCTCGCCGGCGCCGATGATGCCGATGCGGATCGGCAGGCGCGGGCCGCCCGGAGTGGCCGTGGCGCTTTGTTGGGGCTGACGCTGCGCCGGTGCCTGGGCCTGCGCCGCTGACGCCCCACCTGCGAGCGCGGCCGCGAGGGGTACCGCCCCGTACCCGAGAAACGCGCGTCGATCCACGCCCGTTCCGTCGTGACGCTCCGAACCTTCGGCCATGCTTTCCTCCTCGTCGCCTGTGCCGGCGCAGTATACGTCCGGCCTGTGAGCGCTGCGACACCCCCGCGCCTGCCTCAGCGCACGGCCAGCACGGCCCCGTGGGCTGGTGAGTCGGGTCGGTCGGGTGGCCAGGCCGGGCAGCGGGTCGGTCGGGTCGGTTTAGCGGGCGCGTCGATCGTTCGGTTGTGATGCGACGGTGGCACGCCGCGTCCGCCGCCAGGCGATTTTGCGCGTACTATGGTCCGGCTTGATTTCACGGGGCGCGCGCTCATGGAAACATCCGCGCCCCTCGTATCGACCACGCCCCGGCCGGCACTGCCGCCAGCGCGTGAGGAGGTCCCGGTCCCATGAAGAATCTCCTGCTGCCGCTCCTGAGTGTCCTGACGATGTTCAACGTTGGCGTGGGCCTCTGGGGAGCGGTTCGTGCCGGTGCCGCGCCGGCCACGGTGCTGTCCGACGCGCAGTACGCTCGTGCCGAGCAGATCGCGGCCCTGGTCTCCGACTTCCAGAAGGAACTCGAGGCGGTGGCGACGTCGGCCGCCTACCGCGACGACGAGGAGAAGGCCACGACGCTGAGGGCGCTCGAGAATCGCGACGTCCGCTTCGAGCTTGCGCAGCTCCGGCACCGCCGGTTCCAGCAGACGCGCAACGTAGACGACTTCACCGCGTTCCTCGCGGTGGTGGAGGATGCGAACCCGTCCGGGACGCTGATGCACCCACCGGCGTTCGAGCGGATTCAGCCCGCGACCGTTGACGCGCGGGTCGTGTCGACGGCGGCCGCGACGCGCGTGCGCTACGCCGACACCGCGAAGCTCGTGCGCCTGCAGAGCGAGTTCCGGCAGCGGTCCACGGCGCTGCTCGCCGAGCTGCACTGACGGCCACGCCTCGACGCCGGCGCGGCTCGCGGATCTGGACCTGCGAGGCCATTCCTGCTGGGGGCGCGAGGCACGCCTGCGTGGGGGTGCACGCCGCCGCACGCATTCGATATCAACCTCGCGCTGCAGGCGGCCGATTGCTCCTGCATGCGCAAGCACTTCGTCGCAGCGTCCATTGCCACGCTGGTTCTCATCGCGGCCCTGGCCGCCGTCTGGCCGACTGCCCTGTGGTCCTTCATCGTCGTGGCGCCGCTCATCGCGTGCGGCGTCGCCGACATGGTGCAGACGCGGCAGGCCGTCAGGCGCAACTTCCCGATCATCGGACACGGCCGCTACCTGCTGGAGCGGATCCGGCCCGAAATCAACCAGTACTTCGTCGAGAGCAACCACGACGGCCGCCCGTTCAGCCGCAACGATCGGTCGGTCGTCTACCAGCGGGCGAAGGGCGAGCTGGACACGCTCCCCTTCGGCACGCAGCGCGACGTCTACGCGGTCGGGTACGAATGGATCAACCATTCCCTCGCGCCGGTCGAACCCGAGCCGGCGCACGGCAGAGTGACGGTTGGCGGCGACGCCTGCCGCCAGCCCTATTCCGCGTCGATCTTCAACGTGTCGGCAATGAGTTACGGCTCGTTGAGCCGCAACGCCGTCCTCGCGCTCAACCAGGGCGCAAGGATGGGCGGGTTCGCGCACAACACCGGTGAAGGGGGCATCAGCCCGTACCATCTCGAGCCGGGCGGCGACCTGATCTGGCAGATCGGCACCGGCTACTTCGGCTGCCGCACGCCGAAGGGCGACTTCGACCTCGACGCCTTTGCCGCGAGAGCCACGCTCCCGGCCGTGCGGATGATCGAGGTGAAGCTCTCGCAGGGCGCCAAGCCCGGACACGGCGGCATCCTGCCGGCCGCGAAGCTCACGCCAGAAATCATCGAGATCCGGGGAGTCACCCCCGGCCGCGACGTCGTCTCGCCCGCGGCGCATTCGGCCTTCTCCACGCCCCTCGGCCTGCTGCAGTTTCTCGGCCGCCTGCGGGAGGCGTCGGGGGGCAAGCCCGTAGGCTTCAAGTTGTGCGTCGGGAAGCGGCACGAGTTCTTCGGCATCGTGAAGGCGATGCTCGAGTCGGGGCTGATGCCGGACTTCATCACGGTGGACGGAGCCGAAGGCGGAACCGGCGCGGCTCCGCTCGAGTTCTCCGACTCGGTCGGCACTCCGCTCAACGATGGCTTGTCGTTCGTGCACAACGCGCTGGTGGGCGCTCACCTGCGCGACGGGATCCGGCTCATCGCGTCGGCCAAGGTGAACACGGGGTTCCAGATTGCCACGAAGGTGGCGCTCGGCGCCGACATGTGCAACGCGGCTCGCGCGATGATGTTTGCGCTCGGCTGCATCCAGGCGCTGCGCTGCAACACCAATAAGTGCCCGACGGGAGTCGCGACACAGGATCCCGCGCTGGTGCGCGGCCTGCACGTGGGCGACAAGGCGGAGCGCGTCGCGCGCTACCACCGCGAGACGGTGAAGAGCTTCTTCGACGTGCTGGGGGCGGCCGGCTTCACCTGCCCACGTGAACTGCAGCCATGGTTCGTGATGCGCCGCGTCAGTTCGGGCGAGGTCCGCAGCTACCACGATATCTATCCGACACTCGACCCCGGATCCCTGCTGACCGGCCGCGTGAACGGCTCGATCGGCCGCGCCTGGGACGCGGCCCGCGCCGACCGCTTCTAGGCCGGCGCACGACCTCTGCCGCGATACGGCGCAGCTGGAGCCGCTGGCCTGGAGCCGGCCCCGCGGGTGCGCGTTATGATGCGCGGGCGTGGAACGTTTCCGGCTGCACGGCGAACACCTCGCCGCCGATCCGATCAGCATCGCGGTGACGACCTACGGCACGCAGAGCCTGTACACGCACGAGTGCCTGAGCGCCATCCGCGGCTGGAAGACCGACCGGCACGAGCTGCTCGTCGCCTGCCACGACGCAAGCCCGCTGCTCGAGCACTACCTGCGCGCCTGCGTGAAGGACGGCCTGATCGATCGCCTGATCGAGACGCCCTCCGGATACGGGCACACGAAGGGCGTGAACCGCTGTTTCGCGGACGCGCGCGGCCGGTGGTTGTTCAACATCGCCAACGACATCGCCATCGGCCCCGCGATGGTCGACGAGTGCGCGCGCCGTCTGGCCGACCCGCAGCTCGGCCTGATTGGCTGGCATTGGTACAACGACGGCACCTTCTGGGACGGTGACCGCATCACACGGTACCAGGTGCGCGACGAAGCACGACCGCGGCTCGACCCACAGGACGAGCAGAACATCCGCCGCGCGCCCTGGTTCACGGGCCGCACGTTCGTGGGGCTCGGCGCACCGCTCTGGCTCTGCCTCTGCAATACCGCGTTCTTCGGGATCCGTCGCGAGGTGTGGGAGTCGGTTGGCGGATTCTCACCTGTATACGAGCACTACTGGGCCGACGACTTCCTGAACTACGCTGTCCTCGACCGCGGGCTGGACGTGGCAGCCTTCCCGGAGGTTTTCAGGCAGGACCCGTACTTCCGCGAGATCCAGTACGCACACGTGGACGTGGAGCACAGGCGACGCCACGACGATGCGGTGCCGCTCCCGGGCGCGCTCGAGCAGCACCTGTCCGCGCTCGAGGGCGGGTTGTCGCCGTCCGAACGTCAGCTGCTCTACCAGGTCGCACGCGGCCTGCCCGACGGCGCCACCGTGCTCCACGTAGGCCTCTGGCGCGGGGCGGGCCTTATCCTCTTCCTCTCCGCTCTCGCCCGCGGCACCTTCATCGGCATCGACGGGTTCGACCTGCCGGGCGTGTCCGACTACTCCGCGCAGCCGCCTGTGGCGCGCGACGAGTTCCTGGCGCACACGTCGCCCTTCGTCCGCCGCGGGCACCTGCTCGACGTGATCACGGCGAACACGCTGGACCTCGCCTCGTACCCGCGTGCGGACGTGATCTTCATCGACGGCGGCCACACCCGCGCCTGCATCGAGCACGACATCAGGCTCGCCGTCGAAGCGGTCGCGCCCGGCGGGCTGCTCATCTTCCACGACTACGGACAGCCTCGCTGGCCCGACGTGACGCACGCGATCGATGCGGCGTTCTCCCCAGCTCAGCGACGCGTGCACGACACGCTCTGTCTCGTTCGCACCTGACCACGCCCAATGCGCGTATAGTGGCTCCCTGCGAGCCGAGGCGTCGATGCGCAAGCTGATCCTGCGGAACTCCCTCTCCCCCGGCGACATCGTCATGCTCACCGCGGCGGTCCGCGATCTCCACCGCACCTACCCGGGAGAGTTCCTCACCGACGTGCGGACACCCTGCCCGGAGCTCTGGGAGCACAACCCGTACATCACGCCTCTGCGAGACGATGAGCCCGGCGTCACCATCGTGGACTGCGAGTACCCGCTCATTCACCGCAGCAACGAGGCGCCGTATCACTTCATCCACGGGTTCATTCACGACCTCAACGCCCGGCTGGGCCTCGCGATTCAGCCCTCGGTGTTCCGGGGTGACATCCACATCGCGCCGGTGGAAAAGACGTGGTTCTCGCGCGTCGAGGAGATCGCCGGCGTGCCGCTGCCCTTCTGGATCATCGTCGCCGGTGGCAAGTACGACTTCACCATCAAGTGGTGGGATCACGCCCGGTATCAGCAGGTGGTCGACCACTTCGCGGGCCGCATCCTGTTCGTCCAGGTGGGCGAAGCCGGCCACGCGCACCCGCCCCTCGAAGGCGTCGTCGACCTGCGCGGGGCCACCGACCTGCGACAGCTCGTCCGACTGGTCTACCACGCGCAAGGCGTGCTGTGCCCGGTCACCTCGCTCATGCACATGGCGGCGGCCATCGAAACCGCCCCGGGGATGCCGAGGACCCGCCCATGCGTCGTGGTGGCCGGCGGGCGCGAGCCGGTGCAGTGGGAAGCGTACCCGCAGCACCAGTACCTGCATCGAGCGGGCGCCCTTCGCTGCTGCGATCGCGGCGGGTGCTGGCGGTCGAGGACGCTGCCTCTGGGCGACGGCGACGAGAAGGACGCGCCGGAGCACTGCTGCATGGATGTGGTCGGGTCGCTGCCGCGCTGCATGGACATGATCACGGCCGACGACGTCATCAGGGCGATCGAGGTGTACTTCGAGGGTGGCGCGGTCGCATACCTCTCGCCCTTCGAGTCGGAGCGCGCCGCAGCCGTTGTCGGGCTGGCGGTGTAGGAGGAGGAGGACGAGATGGGTCGCAAGCGCGCGCCGGCGCCGCCGTATCCGCCATATCCCCCGTATCCGCCCTACCCACCCTTCGCGCCCTATCCGCCCTATCCACAGGCGGGATGCTGTGCCCCGCCGTGCGCCGAGGCAGACGCCCATCAGCACGAGCAGGCGGAGCAGGCTGAGAGCGGGCTGGGTTCCGACAACGGGGCGAACGGGAGTACGAATGGCACCGGCGGCCCGTCGGTTGGGTCGAGCGCGTCGACCAGCGGAGCGACCGGCGGCGGCCAGAGCGGCTCGGGAAACAGCGGATCCCAATCGTCCACCGTGGGCGCCAGCATCACGTCGTCGATGCCGAGTGCTTCGTCCACACCCGGCCAGGGGAGCACGTCGGGAAGTGGATCGCCCTCTGGTTCCCCGGTTGCGGCGTCAGGCTCGCCTGCGACGGGCGGCTCGTCACTCGGGTCCACGTCGAGCGGCGCGGCGCCGTCCGCTTCGAGCAGCGCGGCGGCGCCGGCCTCGTCGAGCAGCATGTCAGCCGCGGCGCCGAGCGCTTCGTCAAGCGTGTCGTCTTCGAGCGCCTCTTCGCTCGGCAGCCTGGCCCCCTCCGGTCCTTACGTCGTCTCGTCCATCGCGCTCGAGCCGATCGAGTACTGCCACAAGGGCACCGGCGCGCACACCACGACGAAGTATGTCGTCGATCCGGCCACGGTTCCTGGAACGGGGCCGCTGGCGTTCGTCAGCCGCAACGTCGGTGTGCGGACCCTGTTGTTCCAGCTCGACGCCAACGAGAAGCCGAACTGGTTTGGTGTCGCCGTGCCGGACGGCATCACCGACTTCACGCGTCCGATCCTCTACTTTCACCCGTTCGCGAACCCGCCGCGGTACGTGGAGAGCGCGTACTTCGGCAAGCAGAAGGACGCCGCGAGCCGCACGCCGGAGGAGAGCCGCTGGCGGGAGTTGTTCGAGTATGTGGACCGGCTCGGGCACCAGCTCGCGGCCGCTTCGCAGCACTTCGGGGGGTCGAAGGACCAGGTGGTGATCCTGCCGTTCATGCCCCCGTCGGCGATGAACACCGGCGGCGGTGTGCTGCCGGCGCACTGGCTGTCGATCGTCACCGACATCCTGATTCAGACGCGGGCCGCAGTGACCGGTGTCGTGGCGCCGCTTGCCGTGTCGAACGTCGTGCTCGCCGGCTACAGCGCGGGGTTCTCGTGCCTGGCGGAGTTCAGGCGGCGGGCGAGCGCCGCCGTCCTCGGTCCGCTGCTCACGCAGATCTGGGACTTCGATGGGTTCCCGAAGTCTGTATCGATCCCGGTGGTCAGCACACCGGCCGTGAAGGTGGTGAAGTACGCGGAGGTCGCCCAGCCTGGCGCGATCCTCGTGCCGCGACCTCGATGGTCAGCGTTCCCGGCCGCGCCGCCCGACGAGGAGCCCGAGCTGCCAACACCCGTCGACACGCAGTACGCGCATCACCTGATCAGGGACTTCATGTTCCTGCACGCCGCCCTGCAGCGCTGAGCGTCAGCTCGCGTTGCTCGAACTCGAGCGGCTCCGGCTGGACCGCGAGGAACTGCTGCTGGACGACGAGCTGCTCGACGACGGGCTGCTCGACGACGAACTGCTCGAACTCGACGACCGGCTTGAGCTTGGGACGCTCGACGAACTGCTGCTCACCAGCGACGAGCTGCCCGGCACCGACGAACTGCTGACGCTCGAGGAGCTGCCCGGAATGCTCGACGCGCTGCTCGAGGACACCCGCGACTCGGACGAGCTGCTCGTACTGGGCAGGCTGCTGGAGCTGCCGGTGCTGGGCACGCTGCTCGAACTGCCCGTGCCGGGTACGCTGCTCGAACTGCCCCCGCCCGGCACGCTGCTCGAGCTCTCGCGTCCTGGCGTGGACGAGCGGCTGGACTCGCTGGATCCGCTGCCGTTCGACTGTCCCGACCCGCTCGAGGTCGAACTGCTCCCACCTCCACCACCCGATGAGCCGGCGTTGTGCGCATGGCCCTTCCCGCAGCCACACGGTTGCGCGCAGCCGCAGCAGGACGGCGGATACGGTGGGTACGGCGGGAACGGCGGATAGGGTGGGAACGGGGGATACGGCGGATATGGAGGCGCAGGGGCGCTGCTCCCGCACCCGCAGTCCTGGCCCCCCGCGCCGCAGCGATCGATCGCGTCGTGCAGCCGAGCGATATCGGCACGCAGTTCGGCGAACCGCCGCTCCCGCTCCTCGCGCTCGCGCCACTGCGCCAGTTCGCGGCGCAGGTCCTTGACGGCGTCGACGATCGCCTCCGCGCCGGACGTGGCTGCCTGCGCGGGCGCACGCAGCTCGCGGCGTAACGCGTCGAGATCGCGGCGCAGGGCGTCGATGTCGCGCTGCAGGGCGTCGTGACGTGCGGCAACGTCCTGCGACGCGGATGACGACGAGGATGGATCCGGCATGGTGATGTCTCCGCTGATGCGGCCTATCGCAGGTCGTTGCGCCAGGACGAGCTGCTGCTCGGCCTGAAGGGCCGGACGCCGATCGCGCCCACCGCACCAACCCCACGCACCGACGAGCCGCTGCTGCTGCTACTGCTACTGCTGCTGCTTGCCGATGAGCCGCGATCCGGCGTCTCCTGCGTGACGACGGTCTTCGTCGCGACCGCTGCGACCTTGTGTCCCCCGCACCCGCAGGGCGCAGGCGCGCAGCACCCGCACGACGCCGGATACGGCGGATACGGGGGAAAAGGTGGAAACGGCGGGTACGGCGGGAACGGTGGATAGGGTGGCGCGGCCGGCACGTGATCCTCCTCCGAACAGTCGGCTGTTGCGGTTCTCAGCTCATGCAGGCGTTGCCGCAGCCCGTCCAGCTCGCGGCGCACCACCTCGAGCAGATCGGCGTCGGGCGATGCCGGCGAGGGAACGTTCTGCAGCCGAGCCAACTCGGCGCGTGCGCTGTCGAGCATCGCGCGCATCTCGCGCCAGCGATCGTCCTGCGGATCATCGGTGGTGGACGCCATGTAGAATCACCCCCTCGCGCTGGAGCGCGCAGTATAAACACTTGCTGCGCAATTCCCAAGGTGAGCCGCGCGTCACCCGCGCGCAGAAGGAGATCGACGGTGGGCAAGTCTCGAGACGATCGATCCGCTCCTCCCTTCCCACCATTCGCTCCGTACCCGCCGTACGCACCGTATCCGCCATACCCTCCGTATCCCCAGCAGCCGTGCGCGCCTGCACCGTGTGCCGACGCTCGCGAAGGGACAACCGGTGTCGCTGGTGGCACCGGAGATGGCGACGCGCATGACGGCCAGGGCGGCGCCCGCGATGGCGGCGGAACATCGACCACCCTTGGCACGACGCCTTCACCAGGAGCAACCGGCGGCCATCGAGGCAGCGATGGCAGCGGCACCACGTCAGGTGATGGCTCGACGCCCCATCCCTCACCCGGCCAGCCCGTGCCTCCGCCAGATCAGGGTGATCGCCCGCTGCCGCCGCCACGCGTCTCCCTCCGCCGTGTGGACGATCTCATCGTCGTCGACTTCACGTTCGGTGGCTTCGTGTTCAAGCCGGATCCGCCGCGCCTCGAGCGCGCGGCAAACGAAGCCTTCGTCGTCGCCGAGTTCCCGCCACAGAGCTTCGGCGAGGAAGCGTACCTCGCAGTAGCCGGGCAGACCTTCACGCCCGAGACGAACGAGCAGGTCGAGGTCACCTCTCATCCGAGGTATCCGCCGAAGAACGTCCAGGCCACATCGGACGAGGCGCCGACGACGCTCGGGGCGACGCGCATCCGCATGTCGGGCCCGAGTCGTATTGCCGTCTCCATGCCGCAGGGTGTCGATGTCATCGGCTTCGACGGGGAGAGCCTGCTGACCGCGCTGCGAGACTGGCCGATGCGGCTCGACGTGAACGCGCGGCCCGAGTCGCCCGGCTTCCTGCTGCGGGAGCCCATCGGACGTGTGCCGATCACCCTGCCTCAGGACGGCGCCCCAGGAACATCCATCTCGAACGCGCCGCTCGACGCCGGCGTCACATCCGCCGCCGCTGCGGCATCCTCGTCCACCGGTATCGTCGAGTCGATCGGCCTTGCCACCGACATCGACCTCACGGCGATCCTCGATCGCATCGGTCCGCACGAGCCGTCGCCAACCGTGACGGCGCTCGAACTGCCGTACCGCCTGCTCATCTCTCCGGTCGGATCCGCACGGTGGCGTCATGCGCACGAGCCGGTGGAACGTCACGGCCGCACCGAGTTGTGGCACACGCGCCTGTCAACGAGTGACGTCGCGTCGGGTGCCGATGGCGCCAGCCGCATCCGGGCGCTCTGGTCGCCCGACTACCGACCGCAGGCTCGACTCGGCGAGGTGATCGCCCTGCTGACCACGCCGGGTCCTGGCCCGGGCGATCAGCCCGAGCCGAATCCGCACCTGATTCGGATGAGCCTCGACCCCGTGGACCGCGCCATGCTCGTGACGCTCATGTCCGGCTTCGACGCGGAGCGAACGAACGGCTCGCCTTTCATCCCCAGGACGAGCGAGGCGACGCGGCTGCACCTCTCCGCGCTGGGCGCCCTGCTCGACGCCGAAGGGACGTGGAGGACAACGCCGCGCGACATCGATCTGGAGCAGTGGCGTCACCTCGCGACGCTCGGCCGCGATCACTACGTCCGCGTCATGTACAAGGGATACCTCTATCCCTTCGGGCACGCTGCGTCGCTCATCAAGGTCACCGAACGCGGGTTCGAGCCGCTCGCCCACACGCGTGGCACCCGGGTGGCGTTCCTGCGGCAGCGGTTCTTCGTCGCGGTGCGTGAGCCGGTGCGCGTCTATACCGGCGCAGGACACGTGCACAGCGGTCGCAGCTTCCCGTTCTCGCGCATCGAACTCCTGACGCGGGTGACGCCGGACCTGAGCGAACCCGGGATGGGCGCCAGCGCGCTCCAGCCCGCGGCTGGGATCGTCAAGCTGTACGCCGGCCTGGCGCCGCGCATGCTGTTCTGGCCGATGGTGCCCGCGGGCGGTACGCCGACAACCGACGTCCGCTTCGAGATTGCGGCCACGGACCTCGAGGGACGCCTGCTCACGTTCGCGATGCCGCTGCTGTTCGTCGGCGCCGTCGCGAACGACAACAAGGCAGCCGACGTGAAGACGTCCTACAACGCAGCGGCCGCCGGCGCGAAGCGGCGTGCCCCGCTTGGGGGCGCCGTCGTGGCCTTTGCACCGGCGAGTGCTGGCGACACGATGGAGCCCCGGCTGCCGGCCGATTCGATGACGTTCCGCGCCGGCGATCTGACGGCGTCGCCGAAAGGCGCACCGAACGTTCACCCGGAGATGGACGTGGCGTCGGTCGGCATTGCGCCGATCCAGAAGCTGCTGGCGCTTCCCTCGTTCACCGCGGAGGTCGCGTATCCGGACGACTACAAGACCAGCGGTTTCAACCCGTCGAAGAACGCGGGGCGCGTGTTCCTGCGGCTGACGAAGTCGAGGTCGCTGACCTTCGGCACGTCAGGCGCTGAGGCGAAGAGCGACGCGCTCGGCGCCCTCGCGAGCCCGCAAACCCACCTGCTGGGGCTGTCGACACTCGCCGGGCCCGTGTCTGGCTCCGTGGCATCAGACGCGACGCAGGTCGAGACGGCGCTCACCACGATCCGGAGCGGCACGTTCGATCCTGCGGACTACTTCCGGGATGCCACGCTGCTCGGCGGCATCAAGATCGGTGAAGTGCTGACGAGCGTCACCGACCTGCGCGGCAGCGCCGTGCCGAAGCTGGTGTCGCAGCGGTTCCCCGATCGCGTGGAGGCGCGCTTCGACTGGTCGACGGAGGTGACGAAGTCCGACACGCTGAAGCTCCTGGCGCCTCGGGCGGACGGGTCGAAGCCGCCCACCCGCCTGGCCATGAGCGGCGTCGTCCGCACTCCCACCGATCCGGCCTTGCCCGCGTCGTTCGAGGCAACGGCGCGGATGGACAACTTCAAGGTCAACCGGTTCGGCTTCATCATCCTCTGGTTCGAGGAGATCACCTTCGTCGCGCGGAACGGCCAGAAGCCGGACGTCACGGTGCAGCTCCGTGAGGGTGAGGAGGCCGTCCAGTTCGGCGGGCCGCTGGAGTTCGTGAACGACCTGCGGCGCTTCATCCCGTCCAACGGCTTCTCCGATCCGCCGGCGCTGAACGTCACGCCAACCGGCATCAGTGCGTCGTACACGCTCACCCTGCCGGCCGTACAGGTGGGGGTGTTCGCGCTCACCAACGCGGCACTTGGCGCGGCCTTCCAGCTGCCGTTCGACGGACGGCCCGCGAGCGTGAGGTTCTCCTTCTCGTCGCGCGAACAGCCGTTCAGCCTCACGGTCTCGCTCCTCGGCGGCGGCGGCTTCCTGGCGGTGGGCGTTTCCGCCCGCGGCGTCACGGAGATCGAAGCGGCCCTCGAGTTCGGGGCGGCCATCTCCCTCGACCTGGGTGTTGCGTCCGGCAGCGTGGAGGTGAAGGCCGGCATCTACTTCCACTGGCTGGAGGTGATCCCGGACAAGGGCTCGGTCGAACTCGCTGGGTACGTGCGTATCCACGGCGAGCTGACGGTCATCGGGATCATCTCCGTCTCGCTGACCTTCAACCTCCAGCTCGGTTACCTGAAGCAGCCGGGCTCGGCGGTGGTATACGGCGAGGCAACGCTCACCGTGGAGATCGAAATTCTCATGTTCAGCGCGGAGGTATCGGTCACGTGCCGCCGCGAATTCGCCGGCGGGAATGCAGATCCGCGCTTCATCGATCTGGTGCCCACGGCCGTGGTCTGGGCCGACTACTGCGACTGCTTTGCAGAAGAGGTGGCGTGATGGCGCGGCAATCGTTCATCTGGACCGCACTGCCGAACGGCTACACGTCCACACCCACCGGCAACGCGCTGCGCCTGTCGGTGCTGCTCTCCCCCCGGCTCGATCCGGAGGCGGCGGGAGGCGGGCCGGGCCAGCTGTCTGCCTTCTTCCCCGACTGGCAGGACTGGCCCACGACGCTTGCCGCGGCGCGCGTCGACGTGTCGTTCGGTGGAACCACGATGGCGATCCCGCTCAGCGGAGCCGCGGGCCCCAACCGCGTCGACACGCGCCTCGGAGTTCCGCAGTCCGCCGTCTGGGCTGGGCTCTTCTCCGCCACGACGCCCGTGCGTGCGTTCAGGTTCGTCGACCACGCACAGGCTCGCGTGCTCTCGTACGACACGGCTGCGATGCTGGCGACGATCGAGCGGCTGTACCGCGACCTCGCGCGTACGACCGGCGACGAACTGCCCCACCTGCCCGACTTCGCGCAGATGCCGTCGTGGCGCGGGTTCATCGCCGCGGTCGACGAACTGGACCGGTCGACCGTCGACCAGGACAGCGGCTTGCGCGACCCTCGACGGCACTTCGACCGGCTGCCGCGGCGTGGACGCGAGAGCGGACCGGTGGACACGCTCGACCGCTTCCAGCTGTTCCACACGCCGCCCTCGCAGCCTATCATCCGGCGCGAAGCGCGACTCGACGATCCGCGCATCGCGGCACGCTGGCGGGAGCACGCGCGGGCGGCGCTGCCCGCGCCGCAGGACATTGCGCCGGCGCTCGACTTCCACCAGATCGTCGCGGCGCTCGGCTCGTATCCCCTGCTCCTCCGGCGACTTGGGCTTGTGGTGGACCTCCTGCTCGACCCGGCGGCGTTCGCACCGGCGACTGGCAACCTGCGGGTCGACGTCGTCTTTCCGGCCGGCACCCTGCAGGTTGCACGCACCCCGGACGGAAGCCCGGCGACACGAACGCGGCTGACCGGTGCGGCATTCGACGCGGTTCCCGACACGTCGGCATCGCTGCCGCTGAGCGGCGGGCTGCTCGACCTTTCGCAGGCCCGCTTCGCCCTGCTCACGTGCGACGTGGACGGCGCGGGGCTCAAGGTGATGAACTTCGCGCGCAGCCTGCGGCGCCGCGGCCGTGCCGACGACGGCGTCGATCCTGTCAGCCGCCGCGAGGACGACATGGGAGCGCCCGCCCTTCGCACCGGGGGCCTCATGCTCGTGCAGCGCGGCCGCGGGCCCGCGTTGTCGGCCCGCTTCGACGCGAACGCCAGTCGCAATGCCGCCCTCGAGAGTCAGTTGGCAGGCGGTGCCTCGAACGTGACGCTGCACGCGCAGGATCTCATCCGCGGGTATCGCGTGGACGTCTGGGACTCGTACTCCGGTCGCTGGCGCTCGCTCTGCCGGCGCCAGGCCACCTACACGCTTGGCTCCCCTCCGGTGGAGGTGAGCGCCGACCCCGAGGAGGAGACCATCATCCGGCTGGCCACCACGCGGGCGGCCGACCCCGGCGGGGTGCGAGACGTGCTCTACCTGCACGAGGCGATGTTCTCGTGGACCGGCTGGAGCCTCGCCGCGCCGCCCCCGGGGCGCACGATCGGCCGGGGCGACGCCGTCGACACGACCACGATGCAGGCCGAGGCTGAACTGCCGCCGGGACTGGCCTTCTCGTCGCAGTTCACGGCGGTGAAGGGCTCCCTGCCCAGGCTGCGCTTCGGCCGCAAGTACTGGGTGCGCGCACGTGCCGTGGACCTGGCCGGCAACTCGCTCGAGCCGCGCGACGAGGATATCGGCACCGAGGAGCCGCTGACACGGGCGCAGCCGTTCCTGCGATACGAGCCCGTCGCGGCGCCAGTGATCGCGCTCCGGTCCACTGCCGGGGCGATCGAGCGCCCCGCGGAAGGCGAGTCGATGCGCCGGATGGCCATCCGCAGCTTCAACGACACGCCCGCGCTCAACTCCGTCGTGACGTCGCAGGTCGTACGGCGCGTCGCAGCGCCGCCACAGGTCAGCGTCCGCGACGCCGAACTGCATGGCGCGCTCGATCGCGACGGCAAGGTGGACTCGTCGCTGTTCACGATGCTGGCGCACCAGAAGGATCGGCATCCCCAGGATCCGGCGGCCGCCATCCGCGAGGTGTCGCTGCCGATGCAGGGGCCGCTCGACACCATGCCCACGCCGACCACCTTCGCGGTGTACGAGACGGGCCGCGCCCTCACCTACCTTCCCGACCCGCTTGCGACCCGTGTCGCCGCACGTCTGTTCGGACATCCGGATCTCGCCGCGACCCCAATCCTGAGCATCCCCTTGTACGACAACGCGTCGTGGCCGGATGCGCAGCCGTTCACCATCGAGCTGTTCGAGGATCCGACTGCGACGCCGTCGTTCGATACCGGCGCGCGCGCCCTCCGTATTCCGCTGCCCAAGGGAGCCCGGGCGGTCCTGCGGCTCTCGATGCAACTCGCGCCGGAGGCGCTGGATCTCATGGGCGTGCTCGCATGGCTGGACCCTGCCGAGCAGGCGGCGGTCCGCGCACGTGCGGGCAACGGGCAGCACTGGATGCTCACCCCCTGGACCACCGTCGAGCTCGTGCACGCCGTGCAGCGTCCGCTCGTCGCGCCCACGTTCACGCTGTTGCAGGTCGCAGAGCGCGCCCTGGGCGCAACCTCGGCGACGCCGCTGATGCTGGTCGCGTGCAGCCCGGAATCGACCGGTCGCCTCGACTGCTTCGCCGAATGGCACGAGCCGGACGATGACGCCGCGGCACCCGAGAATGCAGAACGTCCGTCCGATCGCACGCGGCACGACCTGGCGTTCCGCGCGACAGTGACAACGCCAGACGACTTCGCCGACGCCACGCGTGGCGCGAGGAACGGGGGTTATCCCGATCACACGACGCCCGCGCCCGGCGTGGTGGGCATCAACACGGCCGGGGTGCCCGGCCTGCCGGTGAAGGCGCACGAGTTCCACGACACGCGATACCGCCGCATCGAGTACTGGTCGGTCGCGACGTCACGGTTCCGCGAGTTCCTTCCCTCGGAGCTGCTCACGCGGCTCGATGCGGACGGCGCACGCGTGCCGACCGACGAACACCTGACCGTCGAAGGGCCCCGCACGGTGACGTGGATTCCGAACTCGGCTCCCCCACCCGCCCCGCGCGTCCTCTACATCGTTCCTACCTTCGGCTGGTCGCGCGAGGTGGACGAGGCAGGTGTGCTCACCAGCTGGAGGCGCGGCGGCGGGCTGCGCGTCTACATGGACCGCGGCTGGAACGCTTCGGGCTACGGCGAGATGCTGGCGGTGGTCCTCCCGGCGGCGGGGTTCTCGGGCGATCCGGACGCCGTGCCTGCGGCAGCGCCCTACAAGAAGTACGTCACGCAGTGGGGCAACGATCCGATCTGGGATTCGGCGTCGGCGCCCGGCCTCGCGCCCACGCGCGCCGACTTCCCGCGGGCGCGGCTCGCGCCAGACCCGACTGGCGCCTGGCTGCCCCCGAATGCGCCCGACACCGAGAAGGACCAGCGCCCGGGCGCGTTCCCGGTGGACGCACTCGAGCCTCCCGTGGGCCGCGGCGCCGGGCCCGTCGATGTGGTGCCGCACGACGTGTTCTACGACGAGGAGCGCCGGCTCTGGTACTGCGACATCGAGGTGAGGACCGGCGGCGCGTATTACCCCTTCATCAGGATGGCGCTGGCCAGGTACCAGCCAATCTCCTCCAGGGGCGCGCACCTCTCCAACGTGGTGCTCGCCGACTTCATCGCACTGCCGGCTGATCGGTGGCTGACCGTGACGCCGTCGACCGAGACGCGGGCCTTGCGCGTTGCCGTCTTCGGGGTTCCCTTCGAGTCGAGTGCGCACCGCGAGGCATCGAGGGCGCCGGCGCTGAGCGCCATCGACCCGCTCTCGGGCACCGTTGTGAATCGCCAACCCGCATCCGTCGCGCGCGGGAGCATCGTCGAGGTCTGGGTGGAGCGGCTCGATCCCCGCTGGGGCGAAGACTTCGGCTGGCAGAAGGTGAATGACGCGCTCGTGGTGACGAAGAGCGCGGCGGGCAGCGCAGCGCCCGCCGCGAGCACGCCGCTGGGTGCGGCCGTGCAGCGGCATGGCCTTACCCTGGCGCGCAGCGCTGGTGATGCCAGCGGATCAGTGTCGGCCGGGCGCGAGCCCATTCGCGCCATCGAACTGCTGCGCACGTGGCGCACCCTGTGGGAAGGTTCGGTCACGCTGTCCGGGTCTGCCGCCTCCGACGTGCGACATCGACTCGTCGTGGCCGAATACGAGGAATACCTGGTGGACGATGATCGGCCCTACGACGGCATTCCCACGCGGTCCGGGCGCCGGCTGGTCTTCCTGGAGCACGTCGAGATCTCGTGAGCCAGGGCGCCCGCCGACGCCGTCCCGTGTGAAGGTCGAATCGCCGCCAGAGGCCCACACGCCCGGTGCGGGCCTGGCGCCCGCGCCCCCAGCCTGTCATCCCAGCGTCGCTGACGCACGTCGCCGGAGCAGGTTGGGGCCCGTGTCACCCTCGCCGCGCCGCGTCGATCGCCGCGACGTCGATCTTCCCCATCGTCATCATCGCGGCGAAGGTACGCGCCGCCTCGGCGCCGCCCGCCGCGAGGCCGTCGGTCAGCGTACGCGGCGTGATCTGCCACGAGAGCCCCCAGCGGTCCTTGCACCACCCGCACGCGCTTTCGTGGCCCCCGTTGCCGACGATCGCGTTCCAGTAGCGGTCCGTCTCTTCCTGATCGTCGGTGGCGATCTGGAACGAGAACGCCTCGCTGTGCCTGAACGCCGGGCCGCCGTTGAGGCCGAGGCACGGGATGCCGCAGACGGTGAAGCGCACCGTCAGGACGTCGCCGGCCTTGCCGCTCGGGAAGTCGCCTGGGGCGCGGTGTACGGCGGTCACCTCGCTGTCGGGGAACGTGGCCGCGTAGAAGCGCGCCGCCGCTTCGGCATCCTTGTCGAACCAGAGACAGATCATGTTCTTGGGTGTCATGTGTCCGTGAACTCCTCAGTGGCCAGCCGGCATCGGCTGTTCGTGCAGGATCATCCAGTTGATCCCGAATCGGTCGCGCACCTGGCCGAATCGGGAGGCGAAGAACGTCGGCTCGAGCGGCATCAGCACGCGGCCGCCGTCGGCCAGCATTGTGAAGACACGCTCCGCTTCGACGTCGCTGTCCACCACCAGCGTCAGGTACGCGCTGCGCATGGGCTCGGCATGCGGGATGTCTGCGCCCATCAGCTCGGTGCTGCCGAGCGTCAGGCGCGCGTGGAGGACCATGTCCTTCCAGTCGGGGTCGTCCCTCGTCGGCCCGGGACCCTGTCCGTGCGTCATCATCGACCGGATCGTCGCTCCGAGGTGCTGCGCGTAATAACGGAACGCGTCGGCACAGGTACCCGGAAAGTTCACATACGTGTACAGCATCGTCATCGAAACCTCTTCTGCAGCCCGACCCGCTCACGGCCGCCGTGGAAGCACGGCTGACGGAGGGCGCTTGCCGGGTAATCGAACGGGGGGCGTGGGGATCGACATCGCAGGTGTGGAAGGTCCTGCGAACTGTTGAGGTCTCAGTCCACCACGGCCTGATAGACGGCGTTCGGGAACTCCATGCGCAGCGGCACGATCGGCGTGGCGATCATCAGGATGCCGACGAGTTCCTCCTTCGGATCGATCCAGAAGTAGGCGCCCGTCGCTCCTGCCCAGCCGTAATCGCCGGGCGTACCCAGCCAGCCGTTCTCGCCATTGTTGCGGCGCACGCGCACGCCAAGGCCGAAGCCATAACCCTGCAGCACCTGCTCCCCGTTGCGATAGTTCCGCAGGTCCAGTCCGGGGATCGCGTCCGACGTCATCAACTCCACCGTCTTGCGGCTCAGGATGCGGTGGCCGTCGAGCGTGCCGCCGTTCAGGAGCATCTGGCAGAAGCGCCAGTAGTCGGACGCTGTCGTGGCGAGGCCGCCGCTTCCCCCCGCACCCGAGACGTAGCTGACCCTCGCGGGGTCCACGGAAGCTGCCGCGGCGCGCACAAGCCCCTTATACGTCTTGCTGTAGCCCAGCGCCATGTCGCCGGCACGGTTCGCTGGCACGTTGTAATAGGTGTCCGTCATGCCGAGCGGCCGGAAGATGCGCTGCTCGAGAAACAGGTCGAACGGCTGGCCACCCTGCAGTTCGACGATGCGGGCAAGGGCGTCGAAGCCGAGGCCGAGGCTGTACTGCCACTGCGATCCCGGCTGGAAGTTCAGCGGCAGGGGTCCCTGCCGCTGCACCCGTTCGGCGAGCGTGCCTCCGGTGGCGAGGTTGGCGCGGCGTACGAAGTCGCCGGCGGGTCCGGGCTCCGGGCTATCGGACAGCCCGGCCGTGTGCGTGAGCAGATCCCTGATGGTGATCGGCCGGCTCGCCGGGACAAGGGCTACGCCGGCACCCGCGGGATCGTTCGGCTGGCGGGCCACGGCGACCTTCGTGTCGCGGAACTCGGGCAGGTACTTCGCGACCGGGTCGCTGAGCAGCAGCCTGCCCTCCTCCAGCAGCATGAGCACCGCCACTGCGGTGACCGGCTTCGTCATCGACGCGACGCGGAACAGCGTCGACGGCTTCATGGGCCGTTGCGTATCGAGATCGGCGACCCCGTGGGCCTTGACGTGAACGACCTTGCCGCGGCGCGCGACCAGCGTAACCGCGCCCGAGATGTCCTTCGCGGCCATGTGCGACTGCATCAGCGTGTCGATGCGCGCGAGCCGCTCGGACGAGAGGCCGACCTCCTCGGGTCGGGCCGTGGGCGCCTCGGCGGCCAGCGGGAGCGCGAGTGACGACGCGAAGGCGAAGGCGAGCGGCAGCCTGGACATGCGCGGGAGTATACGCGCGTGCGGCTATCGCGCCCCGAGAAACGCCGCGATCGTGTCGTTGAGGAACTTCAGGTCGTCCGGGTTGCTCGCGGCGCCGGCCGTGTGGCCCCACAGGGACACGATGGGCCGGAAGGTGACGCGCGGGATGAACGACTGCTCGTATCGCGCATCGCCAATCGGGAAGTACAGGTCGGTTTCCGACGGCATGTAGAGCACCGGCACCCGGATGGCGCGCAGCGCCTTCTCGATGTTCCCGTCGAAACCCGGCGTGGCGCCGATGTCGTGCCGCTGCCAGGTGCGCGCCTGCAGGATGTAGTCGTTGGCGTCGGCCGTGAAGGTGCCGAACCGGCGCTGCAGCGCCTGCTCGAACGTGGTGCCCGCCGGCGTGATCGTGCGCCACAGCTCGCGCCGCCACCACTCCTGCGAGTACAGCCATCCGGCCCAGACCATGCTGAACGCCTGGAGCCCTTTGGTGGGCGGCGTCTTGTAGTCGCCCCCCTGCCACGCCGCATCCGCGGTGATCGCCGCGATCTGCCCTTCGAGCCTGATGATGCCGTGCGGGTGGCACTTGGCGGTACCCGCCGTCGCCACGATCGCGTCCATGAAGGCCGGATGACTCACGGCCCACTGGAACGCCTGCTCGGCGCCCATCGAGAAGCCGATGACCGCGCGCAGGTGGGTGACCTTCAATTCCTCGGTGAGCAGGCGGTGGACGGCCGCGACGTTGTCACTGATGGTCATCACCGGGAACCGCGGACCGTGGAACGGCTCGGGCGTATTGCTCGGAGACGACGAGCGGCCGTTGCCGAAGAGTTCGGTGAGGATCAGGAAGTCGCGTGCCGGGTCGAGGGCTCGGTCGGGCCCGCTGCCGATCAGCCAGTTGTACCCGTTGATGTTCGCCATGTAGTGCGACGGCAGCAGGACGGCGTTCGTGCCGCCCGCGTCGAGCCGGCCGAGCGTCGCGAACACGACACGTGCCTCTGGCAGCACCACCCCGCTCTCGGTCCTGAAATTGCGGATGACGAACTCGCGCTGCTGGAGCGGGACGGCGGAGGGTGCCTGCTGCGCGGAGGCGGCCGGCACAAACAGGAGGCCGAGGAACACGGCGACGAGCAGCAATCGGTTCATCATCAGTGGCTCCAGGCGCGAGGACGCGACTCATCGTACGCCCTCCAGGCGACGCGCGACGTGGCGCCAGCTCTGCTCGCGCAGTCGGAGGGAACGGCGCCCCTGCGCTGACCGTATACGTAGGCATGACGACAGCACAGGCAGGCCACAGCCGTCCAGCTCGCGCATCCTACTCCGTTTGCGGCGCAGACCGCCCGGGCAGACACTGGCTGTGGCAGGCAGTGGCCGGACTATTGGCAGCCGTTGTCGTGCTTCCCGTCACTCTGGGCGCCCAGCCGGCCAACACGCCGGCCAACCTGACGAGCATCGTCGCAGCCCTGGACGCGGCGCTGTTCGATGCCTACAACGCCTGCGACATGCAGGCGCTCGACCGCATGGTCGCGGACGATCTGGAGTTCTTCCACGACGCCGATGGACTGTCGGTCGGCAAACGCGTCTTCCTCGACAGTACGCGCAGGAACATCTGCGGCAAGGTCCGACGCGACCTCGTGCCGGGCAGCCTCGAAGTCTACCCGCTCGGGCAGTATGGGGCGCTCGAGGTGGGCGTACACCGATTCCACCATCCAGGCGCTGCCGCCGATGACGCGGGCGAAGGACGGTTCGTGATCGTCTGGCGACGCACTGACACGGGGTGGGTGATGACCCGCACCATCAGCTTCGCACACCATCCGTTGTCGCAGTAGCGTCAGAAGGCGGCGGCAGGCTGACCGGACCGCCTGCCTGATGCGGCTCGACGTTCGAGACCGGCCCCGCCGCGGCCAAGCGTCTCTCTCAGCGCCTTCACGATGGCGGGGACGTTCCACTCGAGCCGCTGGGCCATCTCGAACAGCGGCTGGTAGTCGCGGGTGTACGACCGGTCGAACGCCAGGCCCGCGTTGTTCAGGACCGCGGGACACCGGTTGAACGACACCGGCGCCTGGCCTGAACTGAGACACGCCTGCTCCAGTTGCCGGAACAGCACGCGCTTCCGCTCGAGCGTCTCGTCCCGCTGCACCCGCGACTCGCGCGAGGCCCCGTACAGCGCGGCGACTTCGTGGTGGTACCCGTTGACGATGCCGGCCTTGCGTTCGAAGAGGACCGCCTCGCGGGCGAGGTGCTCCACGATGGGCGCCTCGGAGCCGAAGCGTTCGCGCGCGAAGCCGGCGGCTGTGACGAAGCCCGCGAGCGTCGCGGCCGCTTCAGCGAGCGTCGGAGGGGCCTGCTGCGCTTCGGGCTGGTTGTGAAAGTCCTCGTGCGGCACGACCATCAGCAGCCGCTCCAGCGTTGCACCCTCGAGTGCCGGCGTGACGGCGCTCGAACCCGTGGCGGCGGTTTCCAGCGCGTATGGGAACACGTCGAACTCCGACTCGTCGAGCGGGCAGCGGCCATTCACCGCGGGGACGACGCGCAGCCCCTGGTACGACTCCGGGAGTTCCAGCGTCCCGGTGTAATAGCATCGGCCCGGGAAGGCGTCCGAAGTCCGGGCGGCGAAGTTGCCGGTAGGCGCGAACCCGACGCTGGCCTGGTAGGCCTTGAGCGCGGCGATGATCTCGCGGGCCGTGGTGGCCGGCGCGGACGTGGCGGCGGACGCAGGTGCGGAGACCGGGGCAGCTGCCGGCGGCCCGGTGCGAGGGCCCGGCGTTGTGGCACAGGCGACGATCGCCATCAGCATGAGTGCCGCGGGCCATACCGGACGCGGCGGCACGCGGAGGCATCGTGCTCGCCCGAGGCTCCTCAATTGCTCACTGGTAACCGCCGCGTCTCGCCGCACTGATTCCTTTTACAACATCCGGCAGAAGACCTGACACCCGGTTCACAGACCGCGCGCGCGAACCATCCGACGCAGCGCCGTTACTGGAGGACCACCAAGTCCGGGCCTCGAGATGACGCGCCCGGAAATGCGGCGACTTCGGGTCTGGCGCGCGGGACAGGCTCAGAGCAATCGCACGAACACGGGGTAGCCCCAATACAGGCCGAGGACCATCGAGACGCAGCCCACGACGAGCGACACGCCGCGAGCCACGATGCCGTGCGTCCCGACGCGCGCGATCGGCCAGCCAAGCAGTCCGGAGAGCGCAGCCATTCCCAGCGTCGATCCGATCCCGAAAAGCGCCAGATAGGCGAGGCGCGCGGCCGTCGAGGGGATCGTTGCCATCACCATGGCGGTGAGTGCGCCGCTGCCAGCCAGCCCGTGCACGGCGCCCACCAGCAGCGGTCTCTTCATGAGCGTCCATGGCCCCGCGGGCGCCGATGCAGCGGCAGGTCCATGCGTGTGCGTATGCGACAGGCCCGTCGGCACCGCGCTCCCGCTCACGTGGACCGCCCTGAAGCCGAAGCCGATAAGCAGCAGCGCGACGGCACATGCCAGGAGGTCCGAGGCGACGGCCGGCATCGCTGCGCGCAGCGTGACGAGAAGCGTTCCGGCAGCGAGCAGGGTGAGCGTATGACCCATCCCCCAGTAGGCGCCGAGCCACGCGGCCTTCCGCGTGTCGCGCTCTCCGGTCAGCAGGGTGGAGAGCGCCGCGAGATGATCGGGCTCGAGCGCATGCCGCATCCCGAGCAGCGTGCCGAGACCCGCGCTCTCCGCGAGTCCGGACACGGCCGCACCGAACGCCGGCCCCGTGGATTGCACAAGCCAGGTTGCGCAGGCCAACGAGGCGATCCCGGGCACGAGCCACCGGTTCCACCACGCGACGGGCCGGGGAAGCACGACCGGGCGCCCATGCGGGGTGTTCAGGAACGCCTCGGTCCACGCATCCTTCCGGCTCGTCAGGGCGGCTGTGTCGGCCAGCCCCTTCTCGTTCACGAGACGTTCGAGCGCCGTCACCCAATGGATGTAGTACTGCTGCGAGCCATCGTCCTGCTCGCCCTGCCGGGCGGCCGTCGCGAGTTCGTGTCCGAGCGCCTCGGTCCATTCCTTCCACGTGAAGTGCCCATCGGCCGAGAGGCGGACCGCCAGCGCAAATGCCTGTGCCTGCCACGGCTCGGCAAACACCGGCTCGCCATCGACGCGGGGCAGCGACGGCAGGGGGGCGAGCAATGCGCCCGCGTGCGCCTCACCGCCGCTCAAGGTAGTCTTCCCAGGCGTCGACGAACACCGCATCGCGCGCTGATGCCGCGGCGCCCCAGAGTTCACGGGCCGTGAACCGCACCGTGTACACATGTTGCGGTGCGCCAATCCGGTTCCCCGCCGGGTCGGTATCCTGCAGGGCCCACACCCCGTGATCGCGGGTGATGACGCCGAGCTTGCCGCGCACGTACCTCGGAAGACGCGTGTGGCCCTGCGGGTGCATGTTGCGCGCACGCACCCGCTGCCCGGCTCTGTACTTCGCACGCACCGGCAGATCGAGGCGGCTTGCACCGGGAATGGCCCCGCGCACGGGTGGAAGCGGCGGCGGCAGCGAGGGCACCGGCACCGACGGGTCGGCGTGACCGGTGGCCAGTTCCCCGCGGGTGATGAAGCCACTGCGCAGCAGCTGATCGACGAGGATGGTGAACCACCGCTCGTAGTACGGCATCCGCAGGTATTCTGCGGGCGGGATGCGCTCGAGCTCGTAGCGGAAGCCTTTCCAGATGCCTCGACCGTACCGCGACCCGAGCTGATAGAGCGCCCAGGCCCGCGGCTCCCAGGGCTCGTGAAACACCGGGGGATTCGGCTCGTGGCCAATCGGCCCCATGCCGTGCATGCCCCCCATGTCGTGCACACCGTTCATGGCCGGCCTCCCGGTGCCTGAAGGACGGCGACACCGATCATGGAATCCCTGGTGACGATGGCGGCGAGATCCTCTTCGGAGAACGCGTCGGTGCCGGCCGGTCGCTCGGGCAGCACGAGATAGCGGATCTCGGCGGTGCTGTCCCAGACGCGCACTTCCTTCGATTCGGGCAGCTCGACGCCCAGTTCGCGCAGCACGCCTCGCGGATCGATGACCGCACGCGACCGATAGCCCGACGACTTGTACCAGGCCGGCGGCAGGCCGAGCGTGGGCCACGGATAGCAGGAGCACAGTGTGCAGACCACCATGTTGTGGACCGCCGGGGTGTTCTCCACCACCACCATGTGCTCGCCCTGGGCGCCGCCGTAGCCGAGCTCCTTGATGGCGGCCGTGGCATCCGTGAGAAGCCGCCGTTTGTACGCGCTGTCGCTCCAGGCCTTCGCGACCACACGGGCACCGTTGCGGGGGCCGATGTTGTGCTCGTAGTTCTGGATGGTCTGATCGAGCGCGGCCGCCTGCACCATCCCCTTCTCGATGAGAATCGACTCGAGCGCCTTCACGCGCAGCGCCACGTCGGAGGGCACCGTCGAATGCCCTCCGTCCTGCAACGCGCCCGGCGCCGCGGCGCTGGACCGCACTTCGTGCGTCCCGGCGACGAACCCGGCCGCTCCAAGAACGGCGCGGCTGAGAAAGCGACGCCGGCCACCTGCTTCCCGATCCTGCCCCATCGCTTCGGCTCCCTTCCGACTGCCAGTCGAGCCCGCGAGGAGCGCGCGGGCCGCACACGCTCGCGTGGGTCGTGCGGATTCTACCAAGAGCGCTTCCTGGCCACTCCCGGATGCTGGCCTATACGGGCCGGTGTGCCCTCAGGAAGGAGCGGATCTGGCGGACGGCCAGCGGGATGCGCTCCTTGGGCTCCTTCCACGGGAAGATGCTGACTTCGGCCTTTGGCGCCAGCATGGCGCACTCCATCGCGGGAGCCAGCGGGTGTGCCGGCACGTCATCTGGCAGCACCAGGATCGGCGTCTGACAGGTGCGCATGAAGTCGCGCGACACCGTGAAGAGGAAGTCGGCGTCGGTTTCGAACATCCTGACGATGAACTGCTCCGCGGTTTCCATGGTGATATCGGGACGCTTTGCCGTCACCAACGCCGGCCAGGTCTTCCAGAACGAGCCCTGGTAGTTCCGGTCTGGCATCTCCGGCCGCCAGCCGACGGGCTGCGCGAGCACGGCCGCGGCCACGCGATTGGGAGCGCGCTGCAGCAGGCTGCCGATGAAGGGGCCGCCGATGCAGAAGCCCAGCACCATGAACCTGTCGATGCCCAGGTGGTCCATCAGGCCAAGATGATCGTCGGCGTACGACTCCCAGGGGCGGTCCACCTCGACCGGCCCGACGGACTGGCCGCTCGGTGCGTTGCGCAGATCCGCCGTGATGCAGCGGTACTCCCCCTTGAATTCGTCGATGGCAGGGAACGGATTGCCACCCTTCAGGCTGGCGACCGTCGAATTCAAGCCCCCGCCTGGAAGCAGCATGAGCGGGAAGCCGGATCCGGTTTCCTCGTAGTAGATCCGAACCGGGCCCCGTTCGTAGAACCTGCCGCCGACGCTGCCCGCCTGCTGGGCAAACGCGCCCGGCACGGCGACCGTCGCGGCGGCCGCGGCTCCTGCTGCCAGTACGTCGCGTCTTATCAAAGCCACGTCCACACCTCCGCGCGTCAATCGAGGCTGAAGGCCAACTCGCCGAGCTTCTCCACGCTGCAGGCCACGCGGCCTCCCGGCTTCAGCCACACCTGCTGATCCTTGGGTTTCCCGTAGACGACGCCGCGCGGCGTGCCCGTGAAAAAGGATGTCTCCTGGCTTGTGGCCGCGCTTTGGAGCGAGCATCCCACCCGCAGACGAGCCCACGCCGATGAGTCTGACGGAGGGCGTGGCGACGCAGCCGTACCACGCTCCCATCAGCACAGGCCCGTTCAGAAGCGCCTGGTGTACACGAACTTCACCGCCGCGCGTCGATCGAGCGTGCCGAAACCCGCCGTGCGCACGCCGTCGAGCGTGTCGACGTCGAGCCAGTTGTGCGTGTAGATGAAGAACAGGTCGTTGCCGGGCACGAGCGTCCACCGCAGGCGCGACTGCCAACCGAGGATCCTGGACACGGTGTCGTACTGGATGTTGTTCACCACGAAGAGGAACGGGCTGAACTGGGTGTCGCTGATCACCCGATAGACACGCGTGTTGAAGTCGCCCTCGAGCAGTTTCACGTCGTTCCATTCGCCCTCGACCTGCAGCCGGACTCCCCGCCGGGCGCGCAGGTTGAGGTTCATCGTGATCTCGCGACGGGTTCCCGAGAAGAAATCGCCGACTTCGAGGTTGCCGCGCACCGCCACGACCCGCCGATTGGCCGTGAAGCCGCCCATCCGGAACCTGGTGAAGGAATACTCGGAACCGCCCGGCAGCGTGATGCCCGACGAGATCCGGAAGTCTTCCTCGAGGCGCTGGAACTCCGGACTCAACTGGAAGAACATGCCTTCCTGACTGTTGGTCTGGAAGCGGAATATGCTCCAGTTCATCTCGCGGGTCAGCCAGCGGTCGTTCATGTCGACGATGAGGTTGGCATCGAAGGAGGTGCCGAAGGTGCGCAGCCACGGGTGCCTCTGCAGGTTCTGGTTCCATCCGACGCGCGGGTTGTAGTTCTTGAACCCGGTTCGCGGAACGAACCCGATGGCTGGCGCGTGATTCGGTTCGACCACCTCCCACGAGAAACTGGCGTCCCAGGGAAAGTTCGGAAACCCGACGCGCGCACCGTAGGCGGCGCTGTCGCCGAGCTTCGCCGTCTGCGTGGCCCAGAGATAGAAGGCGTCGAACTCGAGATTCTGACGCCCCCGGAAGCGGTTGGTCTGGAGCCGCAGATCGACGCCCGCCGTCTGACGATCGGGAGTGGTTCCGCCACGCATATGGCGCATCGTGTAGATGCCCGCCACATAGGACTGCGCGAGGAACCGCCGCTTGCCGCGGAAGACGGCGAAGTCCTCACCACGCACCGTGTCGGTCTCGCGGGTGCGCAGCAGGAGCGCACCGATATCCTGGCGACCGACCTGGCCGGTCACCTTGGCACCGATGTCGATGGGCTGCGGCTGCCCGCCCGAAAGACCGATGTTGCGACTGAAGAACGGGCGCGTCGGCGAAGGCCCAGCGCCACCGCCGCCGCCACCGCCGCCGCCGCCGCCCCCGCCGCCGGCGCCACGGTAGAAGTCGAAGAACGTGGCACCATCCAGAAAGAACGTGCGGCGCTCAGGGAAGAAGAGCGGAAAGCGCGTGAGGTTGACGAGCCGCTGGTCGACTTCGGTCTCCGCGAAGTCCGTGTTGATCGTCAGGTTACCGCGCAGGCTCGGCGTGATGTTGTAGAGCAGGTCGAGGCCCGCAGCCCCCGTTCCGTTGAGGGCGACGGGTGTCGACCGTCCCGGCGAGTCGTTGACGCTGGCCGCGGCATACGGCCGCACGTCGAGTCCGACACCCTGGCTGACTTCCTTGAGCCCGACGAGCAGCCCGGCGGTCGCCATGCGGCGCAGCCCCTGGTTGCGGAGGTGCCCGGTCCACAGGTTTTCTTCGAACTTGCGTCGGATCGACCGCTGGAAGTTGATGCCCCACGCCGGCGCGTTGGGATCGAAGCTCAGTGTGGTGAACGGAATCTGAATCTCGATCGTCCACCCGATCTCGCTCCGCCGGACGCGCGCATTCCAGATGCCGTCCCAGTTGCGGTTGTCGCCAGAGGTGCCCATGTAGGAGTCGGCCATGAGCCCGGCAGGATTCATCTCGAAGAAGTAGCCCGTCTGGCGGTCGAGGAACGTGTCCATCGTCCACTGGAAGCGGTCGTCGCCCTGGAGGAACTCGTCGCGCTTCATGGTGTTGCCGAGCATCTTGTCCGGCTCGGAGTCGTAGCAGATGACACCCATATAGAGGGCGGTCTTGCTGAACGCGATGCGAACCTCGGTGCGCTCGGTTGGCGTGCCGCCCTGGATGGGATCCTGCTGGATGAAGTCGGACGCGGGTTCGGCTCGCTGCCACACCGGCTCGTCGAGGATGCCGTCGAGCAGCACCCGGTCTTCCTCACGAAACGGCTCGGCGCGCATGACACGTTCCGCGCTGGCGATGGCGCCGGCATATCTCGCGTCGTAGGTTGCGGGATCGAGCACGGGAGGGCGGTTGGCCGGTGACGCGCCGACCGCACTCTCAGGCGGCTGCGCGAAGGCGCCAGGCACGACCGCAAGAAGGGCGAGCGCACCCACGATCAACGTGATGCGTACGCCCGATCCCGCGCAGACGTACTCAGAAAGGCAGAATTGCCGCTCGAACACAGCGAAACAGTATATCGGGGTCTTCCAGCATATCGGGGTCTTCGAGCGAGAAGAGGGGAAGGCTGGCAGGAGTCTTCGTGACTGCCGAAAACGTGAGCCTCCCTGCTTGCAGGGATGCGGCCGGGGGCCCAAAAGAACAACGTCCCGGAGGCGCGTCTCTCACGATCCCCCAGCGAACCGGTACCTCTTGCAATCGTGCGGCACGCTGGTCAGAATCCGCCGACAGCGGGTTCGACCGTCATCGTCCGTCCCATCGTCAGACACCAGAGGAGCATCGCCATGACAGCACGACGAAATGCGCTCACAGTGCCTGTTGCGATTCTGTCGCTCGCGACTGTGGCGCTTGTCGGTTGCGGTGCTCCGGCGCCCCCGGCCAGCTCCGAGCCGGCAGGCGCCCCGGCCGCCGCAGCGCCCCAGGGAAGCCAGGGAAGCGAGGGAGCCAAGGGGTTCGGCAAGATCAACCTTGTGGTCTTCAACGAGGGCAGGCCTGGCCTGCTGACCGATCGCGGCGTCGTCGACGTCAGCGCCCTGACGAAGCCCCTCGGCGGGCAGGACGCCATGGTGCAACTGATCACGCGCTACGACGAGCTCAAGCCGGAGCTGGCGCGCCTGGCCGCCGAGGGCACCGCGATGCCGCTCTCGGCCGTGACGCTCAAGGCGCCGGTGCCGCGCGCGAAGGTACTGGCCATGGGAGGCAACTACCGCGAGTTCGGCGCCCGCAAGCCCGAGCCGATGTGGGGCTTCCTCAAGTCCACCGACGCCCTCCTCGGCTCCGGAGGTACCGTCATCCTGCCGGAGGTCGACGCCAACATCTTCCACCACGAGGCCGAACTGGTCGTCGTGTTCGGCCGCGCCGGCCGCAACATCCCCGCGGCGCAGGCCCTGGACTACGTCTTCGGCTACACGGCCGGCGTTGACGTCTCCGCGCGCATGCCCCCCAGCGGCGCCGGTGGTGGCGGCCGCAATACGACGACGATGCCGATCTCGGGCGGCAAGTCGCACAACGGCTTCGCGGTGCTCGGCCCCGCCATTGTCCCCAAAGACGAAGTCGGCGACGCGCAGACCCTCGACATCAAGCTCTGGGTCAACGGCGAACTGCGTCCCAACTACAACACCAGCGACGCGGCGCACTCGATTGCCGAGTCGATCGCGTGGGCCACGGCGATTACGCCGGTCGAGCCGGGCGACGTGCTGTACATGGGCACCAACCACCAGGGCCTCGGCGCGATGCAGGACGGCGACCGTATCGAGATGGAGATCAGCCGCATCGGCCGCCTGACCCTCAACGTGACGGACCCGTTGAAGCGCCGCTGGCCGCGCGGCGTCGACGAGGCCACGGCCGAAGGCGTGCGAACCGGCAGCGGCGGCCCGGGCTCGAAGTCACGGCCCCTGCCGTAGTAGAGCGCGTCAGGCGAGGCTGAAGGCCAGCTCGCCGAGCTTCTCCACGCTGCAGGCCACGCGGTCTCCCGGCTTCAGCCACACCTGTTGGTCCTTGGGTTTGCCGTAGACGACGCCGTGCGGCGTGCCGGTGAAGAAGATGTCTCCGGGCCTGATGGTCATCATCCGCGAGGCGAAGCTGATCATCTGCCGGCAGTTGAAGATCATGTCGTTCGTGTTCCAGTCCTGGCGCTGCTCCCCGTTCACGCGACATTCGAGCCGCAGGCTGTTGGGATCGCCCACGAGGTCGCTCGTCACCAGGTACGGCCCGAGCGGGGCGAACCCGTCGAACGTCTTGCCGATCATGAACTGGGTCGTCAGGTACTGCATGTCGCGCGCGCTGAAGTCGTTCCCGGTGCAGTAGCCGGCCACGTAGTCGAGCGCGTCGGCCTCGGACACGTTCCGGCACTCGCGCCCGAAGACGATCACCAGCTCCACCTCGTAGTCGAACTGTGTCGCCGTGGCCACCGGCAGCGTGATCGTCCCGCCGTGGTGGTTGAGCGCGCTGTTGTACTTGTTGAACAGGATCGGGTTCTTCGGGATGGGCGTGTTCGTCTCGGCCGCGTGCCGGCGGTAGTTGAACCCCATCATGATGATCTTCTCGGGGCGCGTGACGAGCGGCGCGTGCTGCACGGCGCGCTCCTGCAGGTAGAGGCTGGCGGGCCCGTCAGCGGCCTCCGTGACGAGCGCGGTCAGCAGGCCGCCCTTGCCGTTCTGCAGCAGGTCGTCCATGTCCACCGGTGCCGGCTGCTTGTAGCGGGCCGCGGCCGCCGCAACGTCCAGGATGCCCTTCGGCAGCTTCACGCCCAGGCGGGGGCCCGCTGCGGTGCGCATGTTGAGCAGCGTCATGTTGCGCGGCATCTCGAAGGTGCCGGGCCTCGCCGGTGGCGCCTGCGCGGCCAGCGGCGCGGTGGACCCGAGCGCCGCGGCCGACGCGACGCTGGTGGCGGTGGTCTTGAGGAACGTACGGCGGTCTGCCTGCATGTCGTCTCCGAAGGTTGTGCCCGACCGGCGTGCGGCCGGTGTGCGGCCGGGTGGCGATGCGATTGTAGCCGCCGACGCGCCGGTGTTCGTCAGCGTGCTGATGGTGATCGAGCGGCTGCGGCTGGCCATTCAGAACATGCGCCGTATCTTGCCGCCAGCGAGTGGAGCGTTTCGCCGCTCCCGCCAGCCGAGACGACCCATGCGCTACGGCAGCGCATAGACCATCAGCGTGTCGGTTGCGGCGACGGCCACGAACTGCTTTCCGTTGCGCCCCTGGTAGCTGATCGGGTCGGCGTTGCCGCGCCGTTCCAGCGTCGCGACCCAGAGCTCGGCACCGGTGTTCGCGTCGAGCGCTCGAAACCGGTTGTCATCCGTCGACGCGATGAAGACGACGCCGCCCGCCGTCACGATGGGACCCGCCAGGAGCGGCCGCCCGGTCCGCTGCCTGTCCGCCGGCAGCTGCTCGGTGATGCCGAGCGGCACCTGCCATGCCACGTCGCCGCTCGAGACATCGACGGCGAGCAGCCGTCCCCACGGCGGTTTCTGGCAGGGCCAGCGGCTGCCGAACATCGGCACGTCGAAGGTCCGGTCGATCGCCCCCTTCTGGTAAGGCACGGGAGCGGCGGCTGGAGCGCGCTCGACCCAGCCGAGGGCACCGACGTCCTGGGTGGCCACGAGCAGCAGCCCGGACGTGCGGTCGAAAGCGCTGCCTCCCCAGTTCGCCCCGCCGAGCCCGCCTGGAAAGACGAGCGTGCTCCTTGGCGACGCGCCCTCGGCTCGGTACAACCACGGCGTGAACGGCCCGGCGTTGAAGACGCCGCCGTTCTTCTCTACCAGCGCTTCGCACGCCCTGGCGTGTTCGATCGTGGTGTCCGCCGCAGTCACCAGATCCTCCGGCCGGTAGCTCACACGCGCGATCGCGGGCGGCTTCACCGGTATCGGCTGCGTGAGCGACGCGGCTTCGCCGGGCACCTCGCTCTTCGGCACCGGGCGCTCCTCCACGCCGAAGATTGGCTGGCCCGTCTCGCGATTCAGGATGTACAGATAGCCGGACTTCGTCGTGAGCCCGAGCGCCGGAACAGGTCGGCCATTGCGCACGATATCGAAGAGGCTGGGCGGAGCAGGCGGATCGGCGTCCCACAGGTCGTGATGAATCGTCTGGAAGTGCCACCGGTACTTCCCGGTCTGGATGTCCAGCGCGACGACCGAGTTGCCGTACAGGTTCGCCCCCGGTCGATCGCCTCCGTACGAGCCAGGGATGGGCGAGGCGAGCGGCACGAAGAGGAGCCCGCGGCTCGCGTCCACCGTGAAGTAGAACGGCCAGGCGTTTGCGCCGAGGCGGTTCCGCCAGCTGTCGCCCCCCCACGTATCGTGACCCGGCTCACCCGGTTGAGCGACGGCGTTGAACTCCCACACCTTTCCGCCGGTGCGTGTGTCATAGGCCCGCGGATTACCGATGCCTCCGACGGCCCCCTGCGGCGTGTTCGCGCCGACAACCACCACATTCCGGTACACGAGCGGCACCGAGTTGTACGGCACTCCAAGGTCGATCGCGCCGTCGGTGCCAAAGGTTCGGGCAAGACTGCCCGACCCCGCGTCGATCGCAAGAAGCCGAGTGCCCGACGAGACGAAGATCCGCGGCCCTATCGTCGCCGTGCCTTCCCAGTACGACACCCCACGCCGCGAAGGTGCGCCAGCCGTGAAGCGGTAGCGCCACACCTCTCTGCCCGTGTCCGCGTCGAGCGCGACGACGCTGTCGGCTGTCGGCAGGTACATGACTCCGCGGACGACGATCGGGGTCGCCTGCGAATTGGGTGTGGACGAAGCGGCTCGGCCCGCTGCGGGGACGTCGCCGGCGAGCGAGAAGGTCCACGCCTGGGACAGCCTGGTGACGTTCGCTCTGGTGATCTGGGTCAGCGGGGAGAAGCCGGTGCCGGCGTGGTCTCCGCGGTACGACGGCCAGTCGCCGGGGGCAGCCGTCGTCGGCCGCCCCTCCTGGCCTCGCGACGACGCCACGAAGGTCCACATCAGCGCGACGGCGACCGCCAGGCTCGCGTGCTTCAGCATACGCACTCCTTCCGGTCCCGCCCGGTGTCTACCGCAGACTGCCAAGCAGTTCGTTCATCACGGCCGGCAGGTCAGACAGGATGCCGTCCACACCGAGGCCGATCAGTTCCTGCAGCTCGGCCCTTGGCGCTTCTCCAGTCGTGGTCCACACCGGCTTGCCGAGTTGGTGCACTTTCGTCAACAGGCCTGGGTCCGCACGGATCCACTCCGGCCACAGCCGGATGATATCGACGCCTGCGTGCACGAAGGGCTCGATATCGCCGACGCCCTGGATGAAGCCGAGCGTACGCAGGTTCGGATTGATCGAACGAAACACCCGCAGGTCCTCGAGGTTTCGTGGACCCACGATGACGTCGCGGACCGCGTTGTGTTTCTCCGTAAGCCGGACCACCTGCAGCTTGTCGAGTACCGGACTCTGCTTGATGTCGAGGAGCAGCCCCACGCCACTACCCGCCACGAGCTGCAGGACTTCTTCATAGGTAGGGATGCGCTCGCCGCGTCCCGCGTCGAGACTCCTGAGTTCGGCGAGCGTGAAAGTCGTGACAGCGCCGCGACCATTCGTGGTCCGGTCGACCGTCTCGTCATGCATGATGACGATCGCCCCGTCCCTGGTACCTCGTAGATCGATTTCGACCATCTCGGCGCCATGCCGAATCGCCTCGCGGAAGGCCGCCAGCGTGTTCTCGGGGTAACCGTCGACGATGCCGCCGCGGTGAGCGATGAACGCCACGCGGCCCCGGGTCCGCGCCTGGCCCTGCGTCATCGGTCGGCGCCGCGATCGCGCAGAGCGCAAGCGCGACGGTCGCGACGACCCGCCTGGCCAACGCGCCGTTCCGCCGATGCATGGTGAAGGTGGACGTCGCGCTCTGCAGCGGGCGAGCGTCGAGCAGGCACACCAGCGCGGCTGCAGGGATCACGACTCCTCCTTCGTGGTCGATCGGGATCAAGCTAAAGCGCCGGCTCTATCTTGATTACAGCGCCGTCGTCTTCCTCGGTCAGGACATAGATCAGGCCATCGGGTCCTTGTCGGACGTCCCGCACCCGCTGATGGAGGTCCTGGAGGATCGTCTCCCGTCGCAGTTCCCACAGCTTGTCGTTGAACACGACACGCTCGACGGCGCCGGTGCCGGGGACTCTGCCGCGCTGAATGCTGCCGACGAAGATGTTGCCCTTCCACTTCGGGAACCGATCGCCGGTGTAGAAGATCAGGCCAGACGGCGTAATGCCGGGGTTCCAGGTGATCCACGATTGTTCGATGCCCTCGCCCGGCGGCAGCATCGGCGAACCGTCGTTGTCGCGTCCGTACCCGAAGGTCGGCCATCCGTAGTTGGCCCCGGCCTTGAGGATGTTGATCTTGTCGCCGCCGAGCGGCCCGAGTTCCCCCTCGAAGACTTGCCCCGTCGCTGGATTCACCGCGATGCCGTGATGATCGCGGTGGCCGATCGTGTAGATCTCGGGCCTCGCGCCAGCCTTGCCGACAAACGGGTTGTCGCCCGGCACGGTCCCATCGTCGTTGAGGCGGAGGACTTTGCCGAAGATGGTGGAGGTCGCCTGCGCATCAGGGAGGCGCGCGGCGCCGCCGACGGTGATGTAAATCAGGCCGTCGTTCGCGAACACCAGGCGTGAGCCTCCGGTGCGCACGGCGTTGCCTGCGTAGAGCTCCTGCACGTTCGAGAGACCCGCTCCGTCGTAGCGGCCCCGCCCAAGGGCCAGCGTGTAGGTGTCACCGTCGAGTGGCTTGTGGTACGTAAAGTAGATCAGCCTGTTCTCGGCAAACTTCGGATGCAGCGCCATGTCGAGCATTCCCGTAGTCCGGCTCGTGCGCGTGGTCGGTAAGCCGGTCAGCGGTGTCGGGTCGAGCTTGCCCTTGCGGACGGCGAGCACCTGGCCAGTGGGTCGTACGCTCACCAGGAAGTCGCCATCAGGCAGTGGGAGCAGGCCCCAGGGACGCTGGATTCCGCGGGCGATGACCGTCACCTTGATCTTCTGCTCGAAGGTGTCGAAGACGCGCGCCTCGGTCGGCAACGGAAACCGCGGCGCGTTCGGGTTCGGCGTCGGTTGAGCGCGGAGAGCCGCGGCCGCCACAAGGGCGAACCCGGCCATCGTCAACACACCACGGCGGCCGACGTGCACAGTCATCTCAGGAAGTCTCCATCTGGTTTCGGCGCCCGCAGCCGTAGCTGCCGCGCTTGTGCTGCTGGGGCGCTCCAGACCGGTCGCACCTCGATAACCGATACGGGCGACGCGGTGGGCGTGATACCCGCCAAGCGGAAGCCTGAGGCGACGAAGATCGCGCGGAACTGGGCTTCGCTGCGTTCCATTCCATCGGGCAACGCCATCATCAACATGTCGAACAGCTTCGAGGGTGACGGCCCGTTGCCCGAAGGCACGACAGTCTCGATGACCAGCAGGCGGCCATCCGCAGGGATCAGATCATCTCAATCATCTGAAACGACGGGTCTGTCATGGCGGTGACGATAGCATCAAAGCAGAGCGGAGGCGAACCGTCCCGGGGGGGCGCGTGCCAGTCAATCCCGCGACGCTCGGAACGCCAGCAGGCGGCTGCCAGCGACCGAACAGCAGCGACCGGCCACAAGAGTCTCCTTCCTCATGCGTCTGCGACCTGTGAAGCCGTGCCCCTTCGGCTGCGGGGCTATAATTCGCGTGTGAACGCCCGCCTCGAGCAGCAGATCGTCGACGCCTGTCGCGCCTATCCCGGCGTCGTCGCGGTCTATCTGTTCGGCTCGATTGCGCGCGGCACCGACAAACCATCCAGCGACGTGGACGTGGCCGTGCTCTTCGACCGCCCCCCGGAACGTCGGCTGAACGGGCCGCGGTTCGAGTTGGAGGGTGAGTTGGAGAGCGCGCTGGGGCGCCCGGTGGACCTGATCGTCCTGAACGACGTGCCACCGGATCTCGGCATTCGCGTCCTGCGCGAGGGTCGCCCTCTACTCGAGCACGATCGCGTCGCGCGCATTGCGTTCGAGGTAGGCCTGCGCAACGAGGCGTTCGACCTCGAGCCGATCCTCCTGGCCTACCGCGCCTCGCTGCCATCCAGGCGGCGTTGGATGTGGCGTCTCACGTCGTGTCGGACCGGCGCCTGGCCGTGAGGGCGCACCGCCAGTCGCTCCTGGTCGCGGCTGCACGGTCGGAGACTGAGCGTCCGTTCGACTACGTCAGATCGCGCACGAGGCGGCACATGACCATCAATCGTCAATGGATCTTCGCCAGCCGGCCGCAAGGCATGGTCGGGCCGGATAACTTCGAGTACCGCGAAACGCCATGGAGCGACGCGCCGCTCCAGCCTGGCGACGTGCTCGTGCGCAACAAGACCTTCTCGCTGATCCCCGCGCAGCGCACCTGGATGGACGCCGACTCCGAGTACTTCCCGCCGATTGCGGTGGGTGCCGCGGTCTCGGCGCCGTCGACCGGTGAGGTCGTCCAGTCGGCCAACCCGGCGTTTCCTGTCGGGACGCGGGTGATTGGCCTGACTCGCTGGGAGGACTACTCGCTCATCAAGGCCGACCGGCTGACGATTTCGCCGCTGCCTGCAGACATCGCGCTGCTGGACGCCTTGAGCGTCTTCGGCGGCAATGCGCTCACCGCCTATCTCGGCCTCCTCAAGATAGGCGAGCCCAAACCGGGCGAGACGGTGGTCGTGAGCGGCGCCGCCGGCTCCACGGGATCGATCGCGGTGCAGATCGCTCGCCTCGTCGGCTGCAGGGCGATCGGCATCGCCGGCGGTCCGGCGAAATGCGAGTGGCTCAGGACCGAGGCGAGGGTCGAGGCGATCGATTACAAGAACGAGAACGTCGCCGAGCGTCTCGAGGCTCTGGCGCCAGGCGGCGTCAACGTGTTCTTCGACAATGTCGGCGGCGTGATCATGCAGGACGTGATCGATCAGATGGCAAGGCACGGCCGCGTCGCGGTCTGCGGTCAGATTGCGCACTACAACACCGGCGCCGCTCCTGGCCCGCGCAACATGTTCCGCGTGGTATCGCACCGCCTGCGGATCCAGGGCTTTCTGGTCAGCGATTTGATGGCCGACCGTGAGGAGGCTCTTCGTCATCTGCGGCAGTGGGCGAAAGACGGTCAGCTCGCGTACAAGACCGATGTCCGCAGCGGGTTCAGGAACCTTCCGACCGTCTTTGGCGAGTTGTTCACCGGCGGCAACGACGGCACGCTGATTCTGACGGTCGACTAGCGCACTACGCGGCGCGGAGCGACCGCGACAGGTAGGCGGCGGTGCGTCCCTTGCCGGCGCGTGCGACATCGGCGGGCGTGCCGGACGCGACGATGCGTCCGCCTTCGTCGCCTGCGCCCGGACCGACGTCGATCACCCAGTCGGTGTGCGCCACCAGCTGCATGTCGTGTTCGACGACGATGACGCTGTTGCCGGAGTCGACGAGCCCTTCGAGCTGGCGCAACAGCTTCTCGACGTCTGCCGGGTGGAGCCCGGTGGTCGGCTCGTCGAGGACATACAGGGAGCTGCCGCGCTCGGCCCGCTGCAGCTCGGCGGCGAGCTTGATCCGCTGCGCTTCGCCGCCCGACAGCTCGGTGGCCGGTTGACCAAGGCGGATATATCCGACACCGACCTCGCGCAGGACCTCGAGCGAACGGCGGACCGGTGGCGCGTCGGCGAAGAAGTCTGCCGCCGCGTCGACGGTCATCGCCAGCACGTCGGCGATCGTCCTGTCCTTGTAGGTGATCTCCAGGGTGTCGGCGTTGTAGCGCGTGCCGTGACAGACCGGGCACGGCGCGTAGACGCTGGGCAGGAACAGCAGCTCCACCATCACGAAGCCTTCGCCGCTGCAGTTCTCGCAGCGCCCCTTCGGCATGTTGAAGGAGAAGCGACCCGCGTCGTAGCGCCGGGCGCGCGCCGCCCGTGTCTCCGCAAACAGCTTGCGGACGTGATCGAAGAGGCCGGTGTAGGTCGCGAGGTTCGATCGCGGCGTCCGGCCGATCGACTTCTGGTCGACGCAGACGAGACGCGTGATCCTGTCCATCCCGCTGGCAATGCGACCCGACGAGATGCTGTGGGCGACCGAGTCCAGATCCTCGAGCTCCTCGTCGCCGCCGGTCTCGTGTCCGAGGTGCCCGCCGACCAGTTCGACGAGCGACTGGCTGATCAGGCTCGACTTGCCCGATCCCGACACGCCGGTCACCGCGACCAGTACGCCAAGCGGGATATCGACGGCCAGATCCTTCAGGTTGTTGCGCGTGACGCCCTCGAGCCGCAGCCATCCTTCCGGAGCGCGCCGGGCTCGCTTCACCACGGGCCGCTCGCCGAACAGGTACTCGCGGGTCCGGGATGCCTTCACCTGCCTCAACCCCTCCAACGGACCGTTGTAGAGAATCTGCCCCCCGCTGGCGCCGGCGGCCGGACCGACGTCGACGATCCAGTCCGCGTGCGCGATCACGTCGATCTCGTGCTCGACGACGAACAGCGAGTTGCCCGCGTCCTTCAGTCTGTCCAGCGCGCGCAGGAGCGCCTCGGTATCCGATGGATGCAGGCCCGCCGACGGCTCGTCGAGCACGTAGACGACGCCGAACAGGTTTGAGCGCACCTGCGTCGCCAGCCGCAGCCGCTGCAGCTCGCCTGGTGACAGCGTGGGCGTGCTGCGATCCAGCGCCAGGTAGCCGAGGCCGAGATCGAGCAGCACCGTGAGGCGCGCCTCCAGATCCTGCGCGATGCGCTGCATGACGATCGCCTGCTCGGGATGCTCGGTCGCATGCTTCGAGGAGCCGCGCGCGGTGCCGGCGGCGTACGGCTGGAAGATCCTGGCCAGCTGCTTCAGCGGCAGCGCCGACATCCCGGCGATGTCGAGGCCGGCAAACGTCACTGACAGCGCCTCGCGGCGCAGCCGCTTGCCGTGGCACCCGGGACACTCGGCGCTCACGAGGTACCGGGAGACGCGCTTCCTCATCAGCGCGCTCTGCGTCGTGGCGAACGTGTGCAGCACGTAGTGCCGGGCGCCGGTGAAGGTGCCCATGTAGCTCGGCTCCTCCTTGCGCTTGAGCGCGCGCCGCGTTTCAGCCGGCGTGTATCCGGCGTACACCGGCACGGTCGGGTGCTCGTCGGTGAAGAGGATCCAGTCGCGATCCTTGCGCGGCAGCTGCTGCCACGGGGTGTCGACGTCGTAGCCGAGCGTGACCAGGATGTCGCGCAGGTTCTGGCCGTGCCAGGCCGGCGGCCACGCCGTGATCGCCCGCTCGCGGATGGTCAACGAGGGATCGTGCACCATCGACTGCTCGGTCGCGTCGTAGATGCGGCCGAGACCGTGGCACGTGGGACAGGCGCCCGCGGGCGTGTTGGGCGAGAAGGACTCCGCGTAGAGCAGCGGTTGCCCTTCCGGGTAGTCGCCGGCGCGCGAGTACAGCATCCTCAGCAGGTTCGACAGCGTCGTCACACTGCCCACCGATGATCGGGTGGTCGGGGACCCACGCTGTTGCTGCAGGGCGACGGCGGGCGGCAGCCCATCGATATCGTCGACTTCGGGAACATCGAGTTGATGGAAGAGCCGGCGTGCGTACGGCGAGACCGACTCGAGGTACCGGCGCTGCGCCTCGGCGTAGAGCGTGCCGAACGCCAGGGACGACTTGCCCGATCCCGACACGCCGGTGAAGACGACGAGCGCGTCCCGCGGAATCTCGAGGCTGACGTCCTTGAGGTTGTTTTCGCGGGCACCGCGCACCCGGACGAACCCGGATGGCTGATGCGTTCTGGGGTGCCTGGCCACTGCCAGCTCCGGTGCAATTGAGCGGCCGATGGACTGGCGTCTGGGAGATGGCTCCCCGGGCTGGATTCGCCCCGAGTCGCGGCGCGAGTCGGACCGCATGGCTGCGTCACACGTTCTGCTCGCGCTTGGCGATGCGTGGCGCCCCCGCTTGCTCAATTCAGGAACTCGCAGGACATCGCGACCTGAGTACGACCCAGCGGCGGTACATACATCGGAGTCCACTGGCGCCTGAAGCGGCGATTCGGCTGCTGGAACTGCCGGCGCCGGCAGCTGCCAGTGGCAATCGCGTGGTAACGGAACCGGAAGCGCTCAGTGAACTGTGTGGATAAAAGCGTTTAGGTGGTGAGCCAGGAAGGAATCGAAAGATAGACCGGGGCTTTCCAGGAACCTGCGGAGTGGCGCACTGTGCTGACTTAAACCGCTGATAGCGAAGCAGTTCCAGCCATATGGGCTCTCCTCCGCATTCCCCGCGGAACCTCGAGAATCGACCCTGTTCGTGGACGCACGGGGGGACGCGGCGTGCTATGGTTACATGTAACCTGACGAGGGTTTCACCGATGCCACAGCCTCGTTCGACACAGACCAAGAACCGCGACAAGGTCCGGGCGCACCGGGACCGCCTGCGGCGTCGCGGACTGCGACCAATCCAACTGTGGGTGCCTGACGTGCGGGCGAGAGGCTTCAGCCGTGAGGCGCACCGCCAGTCGCTCTTGGTCTCGGCCGCCACGTCGGAGTTCGACGATCAAGCGTTCGTGGATGCCGTCTCCGAATGGCCCAACGACTGAAGCGCGGCGACATCTGGACCGTGGCTGGCGGCCCCGACTACGCCGGCAAGCCACGACCGGCCGTGGTGCTCCAGGACGACCTGTTCGACGGTACCGCGTCGGTTACGCTCTGCCCGTTTACCAGTCACCTGGTGGACGCGCCGCTGATTCGCCTGCCGATAGCACCGTCTGAACGGAACGGCCTGCGGGCCGAGAGCCACCTGATGGTGGACAAGATCACGACCGTCTCGAAGGCAAAGCTGGAGACGCGTGTGGGCCGGTTGTCGGATGACGACATGCTCCGGCTGGGTCGGGCCGTTCTGGTGTTTCTGGGGCTGGCAGGCTCCGCTGGCAGGTAAGAACTCGCGCGATACCGTATCAAGGCCCGGTAGCCCTGTCTGAACGTGTTCCAGCGGGCTGACGTCGCTGGCCGCCAGCCGCGGCGCTCGCATGCGGCTCGAATCGCGCCACCTCGTGCCGTTCGGCCAGTCTCCGTGCGCCACGCGCGCGGTGGCATCGAGACGCGTGCCGCCGACGCCGCCAATGACCCCGTGCTGGCAGCGCCCCTGCCCTGGTGGGCGCGCTGGCTCAGAGACACACCGCCCGATGCTATAAATGGCCGCCCGCCACGTTATGGCGCTCTCGACTGCCGCTCGCTTGACTGGAGTGTCCTATGCTGCGATCGCTTTCGGCGTGGTGTGTTGGCCGCCCCATCTGGACGGTCGCCGGGCTCCTACTCGTTCTGCTCGCCGAAATCGGGTTCTCCATTCCGCGCAACTCGCAGACGTTCGACGAGAGCGTGCATCTGCTGTCTGGCTATCAGTACTGGCGGCATCGTGACTTCGGCGCCAATCCCGAGCACCCGCCGCTCCTGAAGCTGGCGGCATCGGCACCGCTGATGCTGGAGCCGCTCAACGCTCTTCCTGTGCTGAGTGGCCCGACCAAGGCCTCGCATTCGGCCGGCGCCATCGAGTTTCTGTACCGCAACACCGTGCCGGTCGCCCGGCTGCTGTTCGAAGCCCGGATGGCTGCATCCGTGTTCGTGTGCGTACTGCTGGTGCTGATGTTTCTGGTCGGCCGAGACATGTTCGACACGACAACGGGGTTGATGGCCGCCGCGCTCTTTGCCTTCGAGCCGAACATGCTGGCCAACGGACCCCTAATCACAACGGACGTAGCCATGACATTGGGGCTGTTCCTCGTGGCCTTCGCGGGATATCGGTACGCATCCCGTCCATCGACGGGGCGACTCGCTCTGTTCGGATTCGCCCTGTTCGTTGCGGTCGCATCGAAACACAGCGCGGTGCTGCTCGCGGCCATCGTGCCCGTGCTGATGCTCGCCGACCTCGTGGTGGTAGAACGGCAAGGCCCGTATCTCGAGAGACTCCGGCGTCGGTGCCTCGCGCTTGTCGCTGCCGCCGGCATGGCTTTCGTTGGGCTGTGGGCCATCTACACCTTCCGCTATGCCGCGCGACCAGAGGGAGTCGAACTGAATCGGCCCGGGAAACTGAGAGGGCGAATTATGTGAGTCAGGCGACGGCGGCC
>CAYLTD010000020.1:0-93973 GCA_964386715.1 uncultured Bifidobacterium sp. | reverse complement strand
CGAACCTGGATGCGCTGAAGAACAAGATCGGCGAGGCGCAGTCGGCCTTCGGACAGGCCGACAAGCAGGACGCCCTCGGCCGCGCCGTGGACAAGACGCGCGACCTGGTGCGTGGGATGGAGTCGCTCGACCAGCGGATGCGCGACCGTGCCCAGCAGGGGCAACAGGCGCAACAGGGGCAACAAGGCCAGCAAGGCCAGCAGGGTCAGCGCGGGCAGCAGGGGCAGCAGGGGCAGGACTCTCGCGGACAGCAGGCCGGCGGTCAGCAGCAGGGTCAGCAAGGTCAGCAGGGTCAGCAGGGTCAGCAGGGCCAGCAGGGCCAGCAGGGGCAGCAGGGCCAGTCCGGTCAGCAGGGCGGCCAGCAACAGGCTGGCGGCCAACAGGGTGGCTCGGCAAACGACGGTCGCAACGCCGACGGAACCTACGCCGGCGGCGCGTGGGGCGGCCGCTACGACAACGGCTATCGGTACAACGGCGGCAACTGGCGATTCAACCCGGAGGATGCACGGCAGTTCCGTCGTGAATTCCGCGAATGGCAGAACGAAGCGCAGGCCCTGCGGCGCGATCTCTCGCAGGCCGGCGTGGACACACGCGACCTCGACCAGGTGCTGCGCGACCTCCGGGCACTCGACAGCGACCAGGCGTTCACCGACGGCAACTCGCTCGCCCTGCTCCAGCAGGCAGCACTCGACAAGCTGAAGAAGTTCGAGTTCGCCCTGCGCCGGAAGAACGAGACCGCCGACCAGCAGCTCTCGTTGTCAGGCTCCGACGAGGTGCCGGCGGGCTTCAGGCAGGCAATCGAGGAGTACTACCGCTCGCTGGCCAAGAAGCAGCAGCAACAGTAGACAGCCGGGCACGCAGAGGGCCCACGGGAATGGCAGGCGTCACGCTGGACGCTCCACTCCCGTGGGCCCTTCGTTTTGAAGCTCACCGCTCCAGCCTCGCGGCCCTTTGCGTCACGGCCGACGCGCCGGGCTCCGGTCCCCTCGCGTCGCGCGCTACGCGCGGCTGATCACCACCTCGAGGTACTCGGCCGGCACCACCATCGTCTCATCGCCGCTGCGGTTGAAGCGCGCGATCAGCGCGTGCAGGTCGGCTTCGAGCTGCACCTGCCCCTCGGGCGGCAGTGCCTCGAACGCCTTCAACACGGGGCCATACCAGCGCCGGAAGACCTCCACCCAATGCGCGGCGGAGCGATAGCGGAACACGAAGTCGCGCTTCGTCGTGCGGATGTGCGCGGCGCGCCCGGCGAAGAGTTCCTGGAGGCCGGCGTCCGTGCCCCACCTCGCCGGCGACTGCAGTCCGGCCGGCGGAGGCAGGTGACGGCCGATCGTCTTGAACAGGTGGCCGATGAACCCGTCCGGTGTCCAGTTTGCGAGCCCGATGCGGCCGCCGGGCCTGCACACACGCGTCAGTTCACGCGCGGCCTGCGCCTGGTCGGCAGCGAACATCACGCCGAACGATGACAGCACCACGTCGAACGCGGCGGCGTCGCACGGCAGCGCGTGCGCGTCACCCACCCGGCAGTCGACCGCCAGTTCATCGGCCGCCGCGCGCTGCGAGGCGTGATAGAGCAGCGCCGGCACGAAGTCCACGGCGGTCACCTCCGCCCACCGCCGTGCCGCGGCCAGGGCACAGTTGCCGTTGCCCGCCGCGACGTCCACCACGCGCTCGCCGCTGCGCAGATCGACCGCTTCACACAGCGTCTCGCCGACGATCTGGAGCGTCGTGCCGATGACGGCGAAGTTGCCCGAGGCCCACGCCCTTTGCTGGCGCGCCTTGACCGGTTCGAGATCGATCGCCGCCGTCTGCTGCTGCGAGGTTTGCACCTCTTGAACTTCTGCCATGTTCCCTCCGCTAGAATGAGCCGCTTCGTGATGCCGCGAGTCTACCTGGCGGCGGCGCTCCGCATGAATGCCTGCGCGTCCAGCGCGCTGTGCCGATCGTCCGAATCACGCGTGTGCCCGACAGGCGATCGCGGCGATTGCCGTCCGGCGTGCAGCAGAGGTTGAAATGGATGCGTTGTCCGATGTGCTCAAGGCCGTCCGCCTGACGGGCGCCATCTTCTTCGACGTGTCGGCGGCCCCACCATGGGTTGCGGAGGCGCCCACCGGCAGCCACATCATCGACGACATCTGTCCGGGCGCCGACCACCTCATCTCGTTCCACGTGGTGACTCATGGTTCCTGCTGGGGCAGCCTGATCGGCGAAGGCGGCACCGAGTTGCACCCCGGCGACGTCATCGTGTTCCCGCAGGGCGATCCGCACGTCATGTCGAGTGCGGCAGGCATGCGCGGCCTGCCCGACCTCGATCGCTACCAGCGTCCCGCCGATCGCGCGCTCCCCTTCAGCCTGGCGCTCGGCTCCGGCCAGCCGGCGACGACGCGGGTGGTCTGCGGATTCCTCGGGTGCGACACGAGACCCTTCAACCCCCTGCTGGCTTCGCTGCCCCGCGTGCTGCACCACTCGCAGCCCGCGGGGAGCCGCCTCACGCACCTGCTCGAACTGGCGGTCGAGGAATCGAAGCGGGGACAGGTCGGAAGCGAAGCGGTGCTCGGGCGGCTCAGCGAACTGCTGTTCATCGATGTCGTGCGCCGGTACGTGCAGTCGCTCACCGATGAGCGAACCGGGTGGCTGTCCGGCCTGCGCGATCCGACCGTTGGCAAGGCGCTGTCCGCGCTGCATGCGGAACCAGGGCGAGCATGGACGCTCGAACTGCTCGCGCATGAAGTGGGCGCCTCGCGGTCGTCGCTGGCCGACCGGTTCACTTCCCTGGTCGGACAGCCGCCCATGCAGTACCTCGCGGCGTGGCGGATGCAGCGGGCGGCCAGCCTGCTCGTCCAGGGAGCGGACAACGTCGCCTCGGTAGCCGCGGACGTCGGCTACGAATCGGAAGCGGCGTTCAGCCGGGCCTTCAAGAAGATCGTCGGCGTGCCACCCGGCGCGTGGAAGCGCCTGAAGGCATCGGACGTGCGGGGTGCGAAGGTCGAGGGACGCGCGGTGAAGCCCGAGCCGCGGGGAGCAGCGGTTCCGTGAGCGATGCGCCCGCGGACCTACCACGATCCGCTCGCCCCTCCTCCGCCCGACCGCCCGCCACCGAAGCTGCTGCCGGAGGACGAACCCGACCCGGATGACGAGCTGCCGCCGCCCATCGTCCAGCCCGAGTCGCTGCTGGACGCCGACGAGCCGGCGGCGCCGCGCCCTGCGCCGCGCCCCTTGCGTTTCCGCCCGCCGCCGCGCATGGCAGCCTTGATCGAGGCGTCGCCGCCGCGGCTGTAGCCGACGGCAAAGGCACCAACGGCCAGGGGGATGAGCACCAGCAGCGACGCGTTGAAGAAGGGCACGAGGGCCATGGCAAACGGGATCCCGCCGAAGAGCCCGCCCCACAGGAGCATGAAGATGACCTTCGTGCGCAGCCCCGCACCCAGCGCCAGCGCGCCCATGCCGATGAACACGCTGAAGAAGGCGGTGGTCGCGAAGCGCGGCGGCCGGCCCCCGCCGCCGCCGCCAGCCAGCGCCTCACGTTCCTCCGCGGTCAGCACATGGTTGGTGACGACGACGGCCGCCACCCGGGCGGCGGTGGCGCGAATCCCCCCGGGGAAATCTCCACTCCTGAACGATGGAAGGGCCGACTCCCGGATGATGGCACCGGCGAGGCCGTCGGGCAGGACCGGCTCGAGTCCGTAGCCCACCTCGATGCGAACCTGTCGATCGGACGGCGCCACGAGGATGAGTACGCCGTTGTCCTTGCCCTTCTGCCCGATCCCCCAGGTGCGGAACAGCCGTTCGGCGTAGTCCTCGATGGACGACCCCTCCAGCGACGGCACGGTGGCCACGGCAATCTGGGCACCGGTCCGCTCCTCCGCGTCGCGGAGCGTTGCGAGCACGGCCTGTTCCGCCGCATCGTCCAGGACGTTGGCGGCGTCGGTGACGAGGCCCGTTGGCGCGGGCGGCGCCGCGAACGTCGTTGCCCACGCGGCGAGGACGAGGGCGGTGACGAGCCGGAGGAGCGGCGTGCGGGCGGGTCGGGGCGCGTGGCGTGTCATGGGCGTGTGCAAGAGCATCGCACGGACCGGCGGTTGCGACGCACCTCGGCGCGGTGCGTCCGCAGGCGCGCGGCGGCGCCAGCGGCCGCTGCGGCGCGGCGGCTGCGCGGGAACGAGCAGGCTTCCGGGCGGACGGGGACGGCATGGCTGCGGCGCCCTCGTACGGGGCCGGCAGATGCTGAATGAGGCGCTGGCGCACGACGCCGACGGAATGGCCGGCAGGAGGGCGGGGATCGGCAAGGGTCGGACTACCCCGCCGCTCGCGTCGGGGCCGCGGGCCGCCCTGCACGGACCGCTCGCTTCGTGGTACCGTCACAGCTCACTCGATCGTGAGGTGCGGCGTGGTTCACGTGCGGCCAGCGGTGCTGGCGGATCTGGCGTTCATCGTTGCCGGCAACATCGACATGGCGTTCGAGACCGAGCAGTTGCGGCTCGACGAGGACACGGTGCGGGCGGCGGTACGGGCGGTGCTCGAAGGTCGGCAGCCTGGCCGCTACTTCATCGCCGAAGTGGACGGATTCGGTGCCGGCCAGCTGCTCATCACCTACGAGTGGAGCGACTGGCGCAACAAGATGATCTGGTGGATCCAGTCGGTGTACACGGTGCCCGAGTCGCGGGGGCGCGGGGTGTATCGCGCGATGTACGCGCACGTGCGCGCTGCGGCGGTGGCGGCGGGCGCGTGCGGACTGCGCCTCTACGTGGACACCCGCAACCGGAAGGCGAGCGACGTATATGCGAAGCTCGGGATGATGGGGGATCACTACCGGGTGTTCGAGGAGATGTTTTAGGGGCGGGGGCGGGTCGTCGGTCCTCAGTCCTCCGTTCCCGGTCCCTGGCCCTCGGTGCGTCCTCGGTGCTCCGTCCTCAGTGCTCCGTCCTTGATGGTCACTCCTCAGGTTGGGCGCCGGGTGTGGGCTAGAATGGAAGTTCTGCTGTCGCCGGTCTGGCGACGGCGTGGGGTCGGGGCGTAGCGCAGCCTGGTAGCGCACCTGCCTTGGGCGCAGGGGGTCGCTGGTTCGAATCCAGTCGCCCCGACCAAAATTCTTAACGTTTTCACACGTTTGTGAATTCGGCGAACACGGATCGAGCGTCGGCTGACAATTGGCTGACAATCGGTAGCGTGCCAACCCTGCTCGGTCTGCATTCCTTCACCCAATCTGAGCGGTCGCTTCATCAGCGTGCTCGACTCGCTTGACGCGTCGTTCGCGCGCTTGGCGCATCGACTCGGCCAGCGAGCTCGCACGCGCGTTCATGTAGCGCTGGGTCGTCGTGATGCTGGAGTGCCCGGCGAGCATTTGCAGCTCGTGAACGGGAACGCCATCGTCGGCCAACCGTGACAACGCCTCGTGCCGGAGGTCGTGCCAGTGAAGGTCGATCTGAGCGAGCGCCTTCCGGTTGGACACTCGCTTGCCGCTGCCGGCGCGTGTCGGCTTGATGCCGTTGGCCAGCAGGAGCAGCGTCTCCCAGGCCGACTTCAGGCTGGCCACGTACGCGCCGGTCGTAGCCTCGCCGAACACGTATGCGTCGGGTCCGAGGAATGCTCGCCGGCGCAACAACTTCTCGAGCCGGCTACCTGCCTCGAACGGGATCACGCGCGCCACCTCCGTCTTCGAATGTTCTTTGAGAATTCGGATCCAGCGGTGTCGCCAATCGACCTGCTTGTTCTGGATCTTCAGCATCTCGCCACGACGGCAGCCCGTGTCGAGGGCCCCGATGATTCGGTCGCGCATCTCGTCACCGGTGGTCAGCTTGACCTCAGGATTCCAGATGTGACCGCGGACGATCGCGCTGCACAGCGGTCGCGAGATCTTGAACGCTGCCGCGATGTCCTTTTGCTCGATGCCGGCCTGGGCTCGTGCTCGGATCTCGTTGACATCGTCCCAGGTCAGCTTCGCCATGCTGCGAGTGGGCTCGTTGAGGAGCTTGCACGCCTCGAGCAGACGTTGTTCCTCCGCTTCGGAGACGCGCCGTTCGCGACGACGTTCGGCCTTCGCGGGGATTCGGACGCCGCGAGGATGGAACGCCGTCTTGGTGAGGAGATCGCGACCGATCGCCCAGTTGCAGACGTGACGCAACCGAGCCAGGTAGCGATTGGTTGTCGCGATCGCGCGATTCGCGTATCGCTTCTTGAAGTCCTCGATCGCGTCGGGACGTTCGAGCGCCGTCGCCGGGAGGGTGCCGAGTTGAGCACTGAGGACGTTCAGTTGACTCAGCATGCCCGCCCGGCTCTTGAGCGGCTCGACCTCGACGTAGCGCGTCCGATACAGCTTCAGCAGGTCGGCCACCGTCGTCGGTCGATCGAACTTCGTCTCGCGTTCGATCGGCACGCGGGGATCTTTCCCGGACACGATCTCGGCGATGAACGTCGGTTCCCAGACCTTCTCGGCTTCCTGCTTGGACGTGACCGGTGCCGTCGCGCCTCGCGCCAGGGCAAAGTCATCGACGGGCATTCGATAGCGTCGATGGTTGTGCATTACATCCAGCCACCAGGGATGCTCGCAGCGCGGGCACGTCTTGCAGCCTTTGCTGCGACAGGGCTTTCGAACAGCCATACGGGTCCTCCTTTCGGTTACACGACTTTCGTTGGGGCTCCTCGACGGATCCAGTCGAGGACGTCTTGTGGGTCAAACCTCCTTCCTCGGACACCGAAGCGTTGCGCTCGGAGCAGTCCGCGCCAGTATGCGCGACGAACCGTTTCTTCGTGGCAACCAACGAACCTGGCCACCTCGCGCGCGTTCAGCAGCCGGTTCGGCAGCCCCTCCGACTCGTAGGCCGCCGCCTCCTCGGCGACTCGATTGTCGACTCCATCAAGTTCCGGATACGAGTACTCGTTCCTCATAGCCTCCTCCGAGGATCCACGCGGGTCGGCGCCCCGCCGGAAGGCCCCAGCGAGACGACGACCAGCGCACAGGGCGGCCCGCACCCGGACGGTGCAGACACCGAGGTTGTTGGGAAACGGCGAGCCGGGAGGCCCCGCGCGGGAGTGAAGGACCTGAGGTCGATCACCGATCCGGCGGCCGGCTCGGAGGCCCGGCGGCAGGAGGGACCTGAGGCCGCTCATGCCTTTCCGGGTTTGAGCCGATGACTCTCCGTCAGCTTCTACTCCGTGACGGTGTCGGCGGACAAGCGCCCGCTATTCGGCTCGTGGGTCAGTTTCGATGCCCGGGAGTTGTACCCGCGGGCTCTCGTCTGCCTCCAGGCACCGCGGCGACATCTCGGCTTGGCGAGGATGCCGGTCGCAGCTGCCCTCAGTACGACGGAGTCACCGGCCCATCGGTGGTGTGATCCGATGCAGTGGGCCCTGAGGGCGCACTGCAATGGTCAACGAGGTCGTTCGGTGCCGGTCGCCTCGAGTGGCCTCGTGCCGTCTCAGGCTGTCTCGCGCCGGCTGCGACCTTCTTCCACCGTCCCGGTGAGTGGGTGCTTCATGCTCGTGCTCTCAGAGCGACGAGCGCGAAGCGGTCTCCACGCTGATCTGAGATCGAACGTGGAGTGTGGCGACCAATCGCCACTGACGAATGGATTCACGTTACGCTCGTGGTCGGCACGTGTCAAGTCGCTGTCGACGGTCTGCTGTCGATGGTCCGATGTCGGCGCAGTGTCCATACTGGTCATGTCAGCGATGAACTCAAAGATGAATTCGGCCATGCGAGTTCGGCGACGGTACGCGCGCGCAAAGCCGGCGCGGTCAGCCAGTGCCCGCCAGCCCGTGCGGAGCAATGGAATTGGCGAGCCAGAAATTCACACGGCGAATGAGGATGTCGAGAGCTGCGGATTCGACGAGTTCCCACGCTTGGTGTTGTTGGCGGCCTGCGCACCTGGTGCGGGCGGCGCAGCTGCCTCGTGGGCCGGGGACCGGAGCAATGACGTTCGCTGGTTGACAGTGCCGTCCCAGTGACCGACGATGGGACCCGTCTGGCGTGACAAGGAAGACTGTCGGCCACTTCCGACGGTCCTCCGCACCGAGCTTTTGTGGACGAATCAGAAGAATCGTATCTTCGTGATTGCTGGGACCGGAACTTGTGCCCGTACTGCGGACGCGGGTTCTCGCCGACCAGCCGCGTGGGTGGAAGCCCGGTGAAGGGCGGCTTCTGCTCCCTAAAGTGTTACGGGGACTATTACGTCCTTGAGCTCGCGGAACGACACAAGCGACGGCTGGAGCGTGGGGGTTCGAATGGAGTCTAGCAAACTGTTTTCGGAGGACCGGCCTGACGCGCCACCTGAAGGCCGTCCGACGGATGGAGCAGCCGAGACGTCGCACAGCACCGGGATCTTGCCAGCACAGGATTTACTCAAGGCGATCGAAGCCAAGGAGATCCAGGCGGTTGAGGAGATCGCTGACGATCAGATTCAGCCCGCCAGTATCGACCTGCGGCTCGGGGCCAAGGCATACCGTGTGCGCGCGAGCTTCCTGCCAGGAACCAAGTCAACGGTCCATGAAAAGCTGCGTGAGTTTTCGATGCACGAAATGGACATCACAAACGGTGGGGTGTTGGAGCGCGGATGCGTTTACATCATTCCGCTCATGGAACATGTAAGCCTCAAACACCGCATGTCAGGTCGTGGAAACCCCAAGAGCTCTACGGGCCGGCTGGATGTCTTCACTCGCCTTATTACAGACTACGGCACAGAGTTCGATCAGGTACGCGAAGGCTATAAGGGTAAACTGTATGCAGAGGTATCGCCACGCACTTTTACGATTCTCGTTCGCAAAGGATCCCGTCTGAGTCAGCTTCGCATCCGCAGGGGAGCTCCGCCTAGCAGTGATCAAAAACATAAGGACCTTCACCTGCAGTTTGGACTTGTTGATCGCGAGCTAGGCGCCGAGGATATCAAGAATGGGGTCCCGATCACAGTGGACGTTATCGGCAAGCCGGAGAACAACCACATCATCGGATACCGAGCGAAGAACCATACCGGCCTGATAGATGTCGATCGCGTAGATCATTACGGCATTGACGATTTCTGGGACGCCGTTCGGTCGCCTGGCAAACAAGGTCTAATACTCGATCCAGCAGATTTCTATATTCTCGCTTCTCGCGAGTCGGTGAAGGTGCCGCCAGGATTCGCAGCCGAGATGATCGCTTATGACACTCTCGTTGGAGAGTTCCGAGTGCACTACGCTGGCTTCTTTGACCCAGGATTCGGTGATGTTAGCGGAGGAGCGAAAGCAGTTCTCGAAGTACGCTCTTATGAAGTCCCCTTTGTAATCGAAGACGGACAGATCGTCGGCCGTCTCTCTTATGAGCGTCTCACGGTTCAGCCTGAGCGTCTATACGGCGTGCACGTTCGATCCAACTATCAACGCCAGGGACTGCGATTGAGCAAACACTTCAAACAACCGCAGAACGTTCCGGGCTCATCCCTTTAGGGCTCGAGGAGTGGAGACTGTGTCGGCGCTTGCAGCACTATTTGTTGAGCAACAGACATCATGGCAACGCCGTTGTGGTTCTCGATGATTTTGAATGCGCCCGTCCCCGCGAGCGTTAACATGGCGGCGTTGTGAACGCTGAGCACGGCATCCTGCAGCTGTTGGTCGTCTTCAAGCCGAGTGATGTTAAGACCGATGTCCTTACACCGCTTTGCTGAAAGGTGACGTGCGTGTGACTTCGTAAGCGCGTGATCTCCAAGTTCTTCGACGATGTGCAGAGCCTTTTCGTCACGCTTTGGGTCGTCCTTTAGCATGCCTGTCACCAGCCACTCCCGGGCCATTTCGTTCGACCATTGAATGGCCTTCTCGCACTCGCCGATCAGTGTGGGTGAATACTTGGCGATGATGGGCTGCCACACGAATGCCCTCGTCTGGTCAGCCTTGATCTCTTTGTGAGCGCGGTTGAACTCCTCGACTACCCCGTGCGCAGCGATACCTCCAAACTGAGGATCGATCGGACCCAGACTGGAGTGTTTACCCATTACGATTTCTCTGCAGGCGCAGGCGATCATCGTGCCCGCCGACATCGCCAACTCCGGAACGATCGCGCGAATATTGTCATCGAACATCGCGCGTAGATAACCAACGAGCGACTCGGTCGCGGCGGTTTCACCGCCTGGTGTGTGCAGGAGAAGATCAAGCCCTTTCGACCGATCGAGGCCGTGGATTACTGTCATGAAGCCGCTTTTGTCGGCGTCTGAGACATGTGTCCCCGGCGCTTTCGGCTTCTGAAGCCATCCAGAGTAATAAACGATCACGTTGCGCCCCGTCCGCTCGGCGAGCGTCTTCAACCGCTCGCGCCGGACTACGTCGAACGTGCTGCCGCGTTCTTTGATTTCATTTAGGAGACTATGCCACGTCGGCATCCGTCGGCTCCAGCGGTGTTGTCGTTGTTTCGATGCGGATGAATACCTGTTCCGGTGTCGCGGTGGGTTCGGCTGGGGGGTCCGTCACGGACGGCACCTGCTTGCCCCAGGTTGTCTCGTCCAGCCCCATGTCGCGAAAGGCCTGTTCGATCTGCTTAATGTCTCGAGGTGTCACAATTCCTCCAGGGGCGTAAAACGGCCGTGATTGTACGCCTCACAGCCGAGAAATGCATCAAACGATGCCGACGGCGGCTCGACGGCCCCGAACCGAGTTGCGGACCGAGAAGATCGACTCAGCCCCGCGATCCGACTTCGAGACCTGCCAGTCACGCCGCGATGTCCAACTCTCCCCACGCCGCGGCGCCGGCCGACGCGTACCGGCTGCGGACACATGCCCGCCTTCATCTTGCGAGAGATCAGAGATCGTGGTGATGTCGAGCGACGTGCGCTCCGCGACGCCCACTTGCGCCGGTTCTCCGGGCGCGTCGCTTGTGCTCGTATCCGGCGGTCCTCGAACGTCCGCGCGATCTCCGAACGGCCGTGCAGCCTATGGAAGGTGCCGCGTGACATCACTTGTCAAACGGATGCGACAAATCACTTGTCAACAACAGGGGTCCGCTCACAGGCTACGCCGCTATCGCGCCTTTGACCCGCCGCCGACACGGTCGTTGCACGCTCATTGCCGCGAACCATCGCTGGTCCCGCCGTCGCTTGATTTGGTCCAGGGGGAAGGAATCTCGTCCGCCTCAAGCCAGACGACTTTCCCATGGCGCCACACTGCTACCGGATCGCCATCCCGTTTGTGGCGCAGAAGGGCATCTCGAACGGCTTCCCGAAGGGCGCGCTCGATTCGTTCCAAATCACCGGCGCGTTCGGCCGGACTTGAGTCGGAGTTCGAAAGTGTCATGTCCGAAGCTCCTTCAGAGCGTTCCATAAGGCGGCGTCAGCGACAATCAGGGACCCACCAACCGCGCGAGAGGCGACAAGGCGCGGGCTCACAACCTCCGCGTTTTCGTAGATCGTCCATGAATCCACCGCGTTCATGTAAACAGCAAATAGATTTCGCAGACCCGCGATGAATCTCCTCCGGACGACGACATCGGGGACATGATGGCCACCCCGCCGGACGCGATCGGCGACGCGCGCGATGGCGAGCTCCGCCGACGGCAGCGCCAGGAAGACCAAGTGCGTGCGATAGCCAGAAGCGCGGAGATCACGGAGCCAGCGGACGTGCGAGCGGCCGGACAGCGTGGTCTCGAACGCAAAATCACGGCGCATGCTCGAGAGCGTTCGCAGCCGGTCCAGCATGACCCTGCCCGCGGTGATGGCGGCTGTCTCGGGACGATACGCCGAGAGGCCCTGAGCGATGGTGTCCGCGTTGACGAACTCATGAACGGCGAGTGCGTCCTTCAACAGGTATGGCGCGGTCGTACTCTTTCCAGCACCGTTTGGACCAGCGAGCACGACGGCAAGCGGGATGGGCGACGTCATCGGCGCTCATTGCCGACGGCGCGGCGGACCCGATTCCGGCTTGTCATTACACAACACCCGCGACTAGGCAGCCGTCGCCATTCGCCGCACGTCATCCAGCACAGAAATCAGTTCATCGACTGACGCTTGGCTGAAGAGACCCTCAGGGCCGTGCGGCGTAAGGTCCGTGAATGGCGATTCGTAGAGCCGCCGCGGTTCGACCACGCCGTGCTCCGTCAGGTGGTCCACGATCAGGTTCACGAACTCCTGTTGATTACCCGAGAGGCTCTTGCCGGTAAGAAAACGTCCCAATGCCTGCTTTGCCGCTTCTCGATCCAAGCCAATCAATGAACGCACGAACAAGCCAAGCCCCTGCGATTCGGCCTTTGCCCTTTCGATGTCCTCAATCGCGCCGACGCCGTTCTCGAGCAGCATTCGCTCCAACTCGGCGAGATCACTACCAGTCAGCGGCTTATTGCTGCGCAGCTTCTGAATGGTGATGTGACTTTCGTGAGCGCGCAGGAACGCCTGAGCCTTCGCTCGAAATTTGGTGAACTGGTTCCGTTCTCCGAAGCCAGGTAGGGCAACATGGCTTTCGTCGCCCATTAGATCCTCGAAATCGGTGTAAATCGGTTTGCGTCTTTGTTTTTCGATCAGCTGGACGAGGTCGCGGAGGCGGCGCCTGACGACTTCAAGCATCGGGACAGTGACGTCCTGCCACCATTCGTCGGACTGCACATCCTGAATGAGTGCCATCTGCTCTCGTACCATCGGGATGGCCGCCTTTTCTTCGAGCAGACCAGCGATGTCCTTCACCTGGTCGCGAAGGCGTGCAAACCCAGGCTCCGTACGGAGGCGGGCGAGCTGGAGGTTCAGCAACAGAAGATCGAACCGCTTGGCCTCCTCACTCTCCGGGGCGAGCTCGGTTGGCAGGCCGGCGACTTCGTGTGACAGTTCCGAAAGCGCTTCTCCCGCCACGGCAATCCAAGCCTCTGGTTTCGAGTACTTCTCGACCAGCCGACGGTGTGGCCGAACGATGAAGTTGTCGAGATTCATCGCTGCCACTTCGCGCTGCAGCAGTTCCGCAACGACCTGCCGGACCTGCTCGTCTGTCCGCGGGTCGCCATAGACGGCCGCAGACTCTCGGACAACAGACGCGACGGCCTCCTTCGGCCGCCTGTCCAACGTGGCCAGCAGCTCCAGGCGCGTATCGAACAGCCGTTTGGCAAGTGATGCGACCGCGGATCCTTCCGTGCCCGCCAGGTCCTCGCTGAAATACTCCAGGTTCTGGCAATAGTCGAAGACGAAGAAGTTCTCCTTGTCCTGCCCCGGCGCGAACAGATCCGGGCACAGCCGTGTTCCCCGTCCCAGCATCTGCCAGAACTTGGTCTTCGACCGCACCAGCTTGAAGAAGACCAGATTAACGATCTCAGGGACGTCGATGCCGGTGTCGAGCATGTCGACCGAGAGTGCGATGTGGGGCGCCTTTTCCTTGTTCGAAAACGCATCGATTAGGCTCTGGGCGTACTCAGTCTTGAAGGTGATGACACGCGCGAACTCGCCCTTCAAGTGTGGATAGTTCACATCGAACCGCTCGGCGATGAACTCGGCGTGGGCCTGGTTCTTGGCAAAGACGATCGTCTTTCCCAGCCGGTCGCCGCCAGCGACCTTTAGGCCGCGCGTCATCAGGTGCGCCAGAACCTTGTCGACCGTGTCCTTGTTGAACAGCCACTTGTTGACGGCTTCGGCCTCAACGCGATCGGGCACGTTGCCCTCGTCATCCCACTCGAGGGCGTCCCACTGGTCCTTGTCTTCCTCAGACAGGTCGTCATACTTGATCCCTTCGCGCTGGAACCGAAGCGGCACCGACACAGCCTGCGGGGGCACGAGAAACCCGTCGCGCACTGCCTCCTCTAGCCCGTAAGCATCGGTGGGCACGCCGTCCTCGAGGTCGAACAGGCTGTAGGTGTTTCGGTCTACCTCGTCCTTGGGCGTTGCAGTTAGGCCGACGAGGAGAGAATCGAAGTAGTCAAAAATCGCGCGGTACTTCTGAAACACCGAGCGGTGGGCCTCGTCGATGATTACCAGATCAAAGTGGCCGACGCCGAAGCGCCGCTGGCCGTCCGCAGTCTCGTCGATGAGACCCATCATCGTCGGATAGGTGGAGACGAAGACGCGGCCCTCAGCCTCCTTCTCGGTGACGAGGTTCACGGGCGAAGCATCGGGCAGGTGGCGTTTGAAGGCGTTGACAGCCTGATTGACCAGCGCCACGCGATCGGCGAGAAAGAGGACGCGCTTTGCCCAGTTGCAGCGCATGAGCAGGTCACAGAGCGCGACCACCGTGCGCGTCTTGCCAGCGCCCGTGGCCATGACGAGCAGCGCCTTGCGCTCGTGATCGCGCTCGAAGGCTTCCGCGATACGCCGGATGGCGCGGCTCTGGTAGTGGCGCTCGACGATCTCCGCGTTGATCGTCGCCTGCGCGAGCTGACGCCGCGTGCTGCGCCGCTGGATCAGTAGCTCCAGCTCCGCCTTTTTGTAGAACCCTTGTATACGACGCGGCGGATAGCGCGTATCGTCCCAGATCCAGTGATCGTAGCCGTTGGAATAGAAAATCACCGGCCGTTGCCCGAACTGCCGCTCAAGGCAGTCCGCGTAGAGCTTGGCCTGTTGCTGCCCCACCCGCGGATCGCGACGAGTGCGCTTCGCTTCCACGAGGCCGAGCGGCTTGCCGTCGTCGCCCCAAAGCACGTAATCCACGAATCCCTGGCCGGAACCGCCGGTCGCGGTCGTGGGCATCCCGCTCACTTCGAGCTCGCGGTCGCGATCTTGATCGAGCGCCCAGCCGGCTTCCTTCAGCAGAAGGTCGATGAAGTAGTCGCGCGTCTCGGCCTCGGAGTAGTCGTGGGTGTCAGGCTGCGTCGCGGCGGCCTTCTTCGCAGCGGCAACCTCGGCGCGAAGTCGCCTCACCTCCTCGTCGAGCGCGGTCTTGTCCGAGAGGAGCGCCGCGAGCTTCTCGTCCCGCTCGCGCAGGCTCGCTTCCAGCCGTTGCAACTGCTCGGCGCTCTGGCGCGCTGCGAATCCAGGTCTCGGAAGCGCTCCGGCATCGAAGGCGAGACCAGGCGCCGGCCGGTCGGCCCGGCCGTAAGTACGAGCGAACCAGTACGCCACATGGAAAAGCTCGCGCACAGCGGCGAGCGCATCCGCCTCGGGAACGGCGCGGTGGCTATGCACCGCACGGTTGCCGAGCGTGTTGATCACCCGCGCCTTGCTGAACACCGCCTCGCCCGAAGTTTGCTTGAAGCTCGGTTCGTGGAGCAGAGCGGAGAGATTGTCCTGATAAGGGAGCTTGAGAGCGGCGTCGTGCTTGTAGGCCCAGCTCACCGCCAGCTCGAGTGCGCGACGGGCATAGAAGCACGCCGTGCGCGGGTCCGCGTGCACCGTCGCCTCAGCCTTCGAGGCGGCTTCAAAAACCGCGGTCCATTCACGCTGGAGAAAGACGAACTGGCTTTCCGGAGTAGCACTCATGCCGTCCCCGCGAAACGTTCGAATTCCACGTTAAAGGCCTGCGCCGCTTTCTCTACGCTCAGCCGAGCCTCCCGGAGCTCATGGCTCCGCCTTTCCAACCCGCGGACACTTCTTCGTTGTTCCTTCTCCGATCTTGGCAGTGGAATGCGCAGAGCTCCTAGACGGTCCATGCTAAGCGATACGTTGGCCGCGCCTCGCATTAGCGGCACGAGCAGATCGTCCTTGTGTGCGAGGAGGAAGTAGTAGACGTAGGGCACGTAGACGGGGACCGTCGGTTTCTCCTTCTTCATCAAGACGGCAGCGATGGTCGCCGCGGCAAACTTTCCGTTCACATAGTGAATGCGTTTGATCGCAGCGTGGCCATGGCCAGTCGCCGAAACGACAGGGATGCAAATGGCTTCACCATTGAATCCAAACGAATCGTGACGCTTGGGCTCTTCCGCAGACGTAATGAACGGGTACTGTCCGGAGTTTGCACCGGACGCAGCTACGGTTCCCTTTTGAATATCAAACAGATCTGATAGATGGACAGTAGGAACGTCGGCTGGATACTCGTATCCGCTGAGATAGACCCGTTCACACAAGTCATAGTCATTCGCGACGATCTCGTGGCGTGGCACGAGTCTGTGCTTTCGCTTTCTTGGCTCGTACGCTGAGGAGCGTCGTGTCCTCCACAGGTCCAAGACTTCCGGCAGCTCACTCCCTTCGCGCATCGTCTTGCTCGCGTCATCATTGAACCCATCATTCTCGATCCGATAGAACCAAACCGAGTCGGTGGTTCCTGCCCGTCCAAACACAAGGATTGCCGTTGCAACGCTGGCGTATGGCTTGAAGACCCAATGAGGTAGGGCAATCACGGCCTCGAGCCGATTGTTCTCGATGAGAGTCCTCCGCAGCGCCGCGTGCGCTGTGCTGTCCGACTCAAGAACGCCGGCTGGCACAATCACAGCGGCGCGCCCGCCGGGTTTAAGCAGCCTCAGGAAGAGCGCGAGGAAGAGCAGCTCGGTCTTCTTCGTCTTGACGATCTGGAGCAGATCCTTGGCCGTGTTCTCGTAGTCGAGACTGCCGGCGAAGGGTGGATTGGCAAGCACCAGCGTGTACTTTTCGTCTTCTCCCGCATGTTCCTGCGCGAGCGAGTCGCGGTAGCGGATGTTCGGGTTCTCCACGCCGTGCAGCAGCATGTTCATGCTGCCGATGCGCAGCATCGTGTTGTCGAAGTCGAAGCCGTGGAACGTCCTGTGGTGGAAATGATCCCGCCGCTTTGCGTCGCGCAGCAGCGCCGGGTGGCGCTGTCGCAGATATTCGCCCGCTGCGACTAGGAAGCCAGCCGTTCCGCAGGCTGGGTCGCAGATCACGTCGCCGGGCTCTGGCGCGGCGAGCTCGACCATGAGCCTGATGATGTGCCGCGGCGTGCGGAATTGACCGTTCTGCCCGGCGGTGGCGATCTTGCCGAGCATGTACTCATAGACGTCGCCCTTGGTGTCGCGGTCCTCCATGGGGACGTGATCGAGCATGTCCACGACTCGGGCTAGCAGCGCGGGCGTGGGAATGGTGAAACGCGCGTCCTTCATGTGGTGCGCGTAGGTCGAATCGCCGTTGCCGAGCTGACGCGCGAGATCGGTGCGCAAGTACGGAAAGACGTGCTCGCCGACGACGGTGAGCATCTCGGCTGGCGCGAAGTGCTTGAAGCGAGACCAACGGTAATCCTCGTAGGAGCGGCCCTTGACGTCAGTACCTTCGGGGAAGATCCGACGATCCATCGGCTGCTTCAGCCGGTTGGCCTTGTTCTCCTCGAGCGTATGGAGGTCGTCGAGGCGTCGAATGAACAGCAGATACGTGATCTGCTCGATCACCTCGAGTGGGTTCGAGATGCCTCCAGACCAGAATGAGTCCCAGATGCGGTCGATCTGGTTCTTGATCTCTCCGGTGATCACCAGCGCTACCTCCCTGGCCTCATTTCCGCTTTCCTGCGGGGCGTTGTCGCAGTTTTCGACGGACGCGCACAGTTCGGCCTGAGGAAACCGCTGTTGGATCTGTGGATAGCGAGCCCGGAAGTTGGGTTAAAGCTGCATCCTGACCGAAAACCAGCATCTTCGGCTCAGTCAGAACGGCGGTCACGAAATGCTGCTTCGCCAGCACCTTGGCTCGAAATTCTCGCTCCGAGTACACCGTCGGATTGACCTCCCTGCCGAGGCGTTTCTCGGCCCCTTGGATTGCGGCGATCACGTCACCGAACGACACGTCGCCGACGACAAGCAGGTCGACGTCACTGGAGGCATGGAGTTCACCGCGTGCGGCTGAACCAAAGACGAACGCCGTGCGAATGCGATCAGCAAGCGGCGCCAAAGACTCGCGCAAGATATCCACGAGTCCAACGGTCTTCGCGAAAAGGCTCTGCAGCTCCGTGAAGATCGCCGCGTTCTGGTTCGCTTGAAAGTACACCTGCTTGCCACGGACCTCGCGGCGCACGAGGCCAGAGGCTGTCAGCAGTTCCAGCTCGCGTTGAATCGCACCGACTGCGCCGCCGATGTGTCGCGCGAGCTCCCGCAGATAGTACGCTTCATCAGGGTGACCCAAGAGCCATCCCAAGACGCGCCGCCGCGTGCTGCCGAACAGAACGGTGGCAGGGTCGAGAGCTGCCGGCATTGTTCCCAAGACGGGGACAATCGTATCCAGAATGGGAACGCTAGGTCAACAGTTCATGGATGCCGCGACGCGGGAATCGTCGTCGGCGAGCGCAGCCTGTCCGGGGCGGTAATCGAGATGGACACGTAGGCGCCCGGGCCTACGACCCCAGCAGCTCCTTCCTGAAAACGTTGCTACGGTGGTAGTCGAGGTATGCGCTCTGCTCGCGTGTGAAGTCGCCAACTCGCACACCCGCATCGATGCCCCACGCGTCGAGGAGTTTGTCCCTGACCTCCGGCACGAGAACGAGTTCCTGGTTGGCCGAGAAGGTGATGTAGCCCTCGTCGAACAGGTGGTCAATGTGCGGGGACAACAGCAGGCCGTTTGCGCCGTCTAAGCGCTCGGCATCGGTCGCCTCTCGCCAAGGCTTGATATGACTCGCTTTCAGGTGTCTGGGCTCGTCCACACCGGTGACGCGGCAACGTTCCTCCCTGAGCAGCACGTTAGCTCTAAACACCCCTTGCCCACGGCGCGCGCGGACGATCTGATCTCGAAACGTCGGGCCCGGGAGAGTGCGATCCGGAGTCGGCGGCTCGACCTCGAGCGGTTCTACGGCTTGGAACGCGGCGATCGTGGAGTACGCGTCCCAGTAGGCTTGGCCGATGAGCGCGATAAGGGCGTCGGCCATCGCCTGCGGAACCTCGGCGAGGTAGACCGACTGGAGCCCGTCACCGGTTGGTTGCAGCGGCGAGTACTTGGCGGGCAAGAATGGCCGAATCACAACCGCGTGATCCTTCGGCCGGATCTGGTTGTCCAGGATGCAGTAGTCGACCGGCACGAACCAGCCATCCTGAGACCAGTTAGCGCCCGCACTGCCGAAGTCGGGCTTCGGCCCATTTTGGGCGGGGCCAGTCACGACGCCAATGGCCTTGATCCTTGTGTCGCAGAACGAGAACACGACGTCGCCCGGAGACACCTCTCGCATGTTCTCGTAGAACTGATTGCGGGCGCCGTTCGCGTTCTGCTTCGGGGACCACATGAAGCTGCCGCGGACTTCCGCCCGGTACGTCTGGTTCTGGTTCACCCACCAGTAACGCACGTCTCGACTCGGCCACACTATAGTTCCGGTAGTCCACGCGGGCGAATGGAACAAAGCCCGCCCTCATTTCAGCGCCAGTTGGTGTTTGCTTGACCCGACAGCGGGGTATCGCCCCACATGCGATCCTGGCCGGGAAATCCCTGCGGCGGTTCCGGACCGTCATACTCCCACTGGTCCGGCGGCGGGCCCGCCGCGCCGATGGCGAAGCACCATCCGGTCACGGTACGCCGCCACGCGTACCAGGCCTGACCGTCGCTGGAAACGCGAAGCGTAATCCCGGATTCCTTTGGCAGGCCCTGGCGCGTGAAGTCCCCAGCGATCATCTTCAGCAGATCGTCGCGATAGCGGCCACCGCGGTTGCGATGCCATCCCATCTGACACGTCTCCAGCCACCGAAGGGCGTCGATCGTTGCTGCGAACTCTCGACGGTCGAGGCGCCGGCCCTCTTCGTCCGTTTCATGCGAACCGGCGTAACGGCGTATCCGCTCCTGTTCGTCCAGCTCCGCCTTCCGCGCACGCCGTAGCTCTTCGAGAAACACCGCCACCACGCCTCTCGCAGCGGAGAAGGACCTGGCCTCGCTCACTCGTTTGGCCCAGTTCCATGTGAACTTCTGAACCGCGCCCGTGCGAAAGTGCAGCGCTGAGACCACGGCCAGCCGGGAGCGCCAGCGTGACCGCCGGTCGGCGGTCGCCCAACTGATACCGCGAAAAGCCGCGTCGTAGACGACGTAAAAACTCAAGATGTAGAGAAACGGCAAGAGGCCAGCCGTGAGCCAGATTGGCAGCGCAAACTCCAGGAGCAGCGACCGGCCGTCGATCCCGTCCCATTCCAGATAGACCCGCCGCACGGTGTACATGAACAACGCGAAGCCGATTGCCGCAAGCAGGACCTCACACAATATCTTCGCGGGCTTGTGCTCTGGCTTGATGCCGCCGACGGCGGCAAGCAGGCTCAGGACGATGATCACAAACTGCAGCCCGAGTTCCATCGGCAGGCTCATGACATACAAGTTCATAAAAAACTCGACGAAGACGGCGACGCCGATCGTGGCAACCATCGTGCGCCGAAAGAAGCGCGGGTCCGAGGCCGCCTGCGTGCAGTTGAAGAAGAGGACTGCCGCAGAGCCGAGCGTCCACAGGAGCGTGCTCTTGGCGAACGTGACATTCCATAGTGCGAGCCGCGCACCCAGCCACAGCTCGAGGCCGATCCAGGCGAACATCGCCGCGAGCGGAACGACGATCAAGGGTTGAAGGAATGCCTTGAAGACGCCACCAATGCTCGCCCGCAGATTCTGCTGCGAGAGCACCCACACGACGGCGGCTCCGAGCCAGACCAGAGCTGCAATTTCACGGTTATCAGGCATATGCAGGGCCTAGGAGGCAGACATGCGGCTCAGCGGATTGGTGCCTGAGAACCATTGCGCCTTCCGGACGGCCGCCCAGTGCTTCGCAGAGATCGCAGGGAACGAGCTGTTCTGGCCGACGGTGTGATCGTCATCACATCGTCCCCTATATGCGTTCGGATAGAGAGCCTGAGCGCCGAATGCCAGCACCAGCCAAACGCATGCTGTCGTCATTCTGCCGTGCAAATGACGACATGGTTGCAGTCGGCGTGGAACACCCCGCCCTGTAGCGGCGCCTGCGACCCAGTGAAGGGTTGGAGGCGTTCCTTTGCCGACGATCCGATAGGTGCCGACTCCGGGGGCGGCATGGCGCGGGTCAAGGCCGCGAAGCGCCGAGCCTGCGAGGGCAGCCTTGACGCGCGCCATCGCTCCCGCAGAATGGCCGATCGGAGCGTCGGCGGCCGCGCACACAGCGGCGAGGCCGATCTCGGCCGGAGCGTCGGGTTGATGGCCGGCCGTTGGGGCGAGCTACCCTTCTGTTGCTCCTTGGAACCGTTTGTAAGCCTGCATTAGCTCTCGCTCGGTCATTCCCGCAACGTAGTCAGCGGCGAGTCTAACTATCTGGGCGTTGGTAGCTGCATCCGCGAGCCATTTCCTGAATGGGCCGGGGAAGAAATACATCTGGTTCTTTCGGGCGGCCCGCAAGCTCTCGCGAAAGACAACTCGGACGGCCCTACGCTGACCAACTTGGAGCTGAGCCATTGCAGGATTGAGAATGACATATTGCCAGACGAATTCCTTGAGCACGTCGACTTCTTCGCGCGCTTCCGTTTGAATGTCGACCACCGACGGCCCTATGGCTGCCGCGGGTTTGATCGAGTTCACGTATCGCGAAATAAGCGTCGTCGCGAACTGGAACAGCGTTTGTTCCTCGGCTTCCGCACCGGAGTATCGGTGTGACAGATCGAAGGGAAGGCTGTCGAGAATCCGATCGAGTGCCGCTTCATACGTCGAGCGGTTCCTGGCCCACTCGGGCCGACGTTCGAACAGGCGGTTCAGGAACGCTGCACGCTCGACGCTTGACGGTGCGTCATCGACCTGTCGGACAAGCTCCAGAGGGATGAGTCCCGCCCGGTAGAAATCCAGAAGGTCGTGAATCGCGTAGGTGATGTCGTCAGCCCAGTCCATGACCTCCGCGATCAGGGTTTTCTGGTGCGGTGCGCACCCATCTCGAGCCCATTCGAAAAACTCCTTCTCTTCGCTGTAGTAGCCCCACTTGTTCGGCTTTTCAGCGTTTTGGCCGTGCGCCCACGGGTACTTGACCAGGCCGGCCATCGTCGAACGGGTCAGGTTGAGTCCGGTCACCGACACCGACGCCTCGTCTTCAATGGTCACCGCATCACTAACTGAGAGTCGGCAAACTATTCGGAGGGATTGAGCGTTCCCTTCGAAGCCGTCGGGGACGCCGGCCAGACGAACGAGTCGGTTCAGTTCGTGCTCCGCGATATGCCCGAACGGTGGATGGCCGAGGTCGTGCGCCAACCCCGCTGCTTCGGCGGCATCGGGATCTATTCCTCCGAGCTTGCCCGCCTCGGTGGCGTAGTTGGAGGAGAAGATCTCGGCGATCGTCCTGGCGATCTGCGCCACTTTCATTGAGTGGGTCAGGCGGTTGTGAAAGACGTACCCTCGTTCGGGGGAAACTACTTGGGTGATCTCGGCGAGACGTGCAAAGTGGGCGGAGTACAGGACTCGATCGCGGTCAAGCCGGTACGGTGAACGCGGGTCGGCGGACGAGCGAGGTTCTAGCGTTCGACGCGTGTCATCCACGCGCCGGGGCAGGTTGGTCGTTGCGAACGGCGACCTGATTCGTCGAAGTTGATTCGATCGCTCCGCTGGTCCTCATCGCCAGTACGGCGGACCGAAAATCGAAATCGGCGACCTGTTTGAACTCGGGACGGTCTCGGCGGATATGTTCAACCAGCTCGCGAACGCTCATCGGCCGCTGAGATTGGCGCAGCTGTTCGACAACAGCCTTTTGTATCGCTTGCTTGCTCATCGGGCCTCCAAGCTCAAATCCAGTTTAACCGAAGGATACGGCAGAGGATCCAGATTTCGGCGGGTGGCCTTTTTACCTCCAAAAACACGGCATTCGACGTGCGATTGGCGCGCGTGCTTGCCACCGCATCGGTTTGCGGCTCACTGTTCACGCAGGAGGCAGCCGCGTGGATCGCGGCCGCACGTCTGCCGGTACGCGCGCACACGATCCGGCTACTTGCCTCGGAACACAGCTCGCGTCAACTCGATCGGACTCGCGCCGTCCAGCGGGAGAATCGGCGTCTGCGCAAGGAACCGTATCAGTTCCTCGGGTGTCTCTGGTTCTGGCCGGCGCGCACTCCCGACTTGCGCCATGAACGCGAAGTCATTCAAGGTACCGAGCAGGCTGCGATTCCGCGTCCGACCGAACGCAATCTCCGACATCCGGGACCGCTCATCGGCGATGTCGGTAGCGGCAACACCGACGTTGCTCAACACCTCGCACACGGCTTCCTGGAACAATTCCGCCAACCGCTTGCCTTCGCGAATGGGAATCACGACCGGAAGTCGAGACCGTTCGCTGATGAACAGCAGGAGCTGACGACGACCGATCTGGAGGATGTTGCCGTACCAGTCGCCGAGCCGTGTCGTGGACTCGACGGTGGCCAAGTTGTCGGCCTGTTTCAGGCGCGCGAGCAGCTTCTGTGTGCAACGAAGAACGAGCATCGGGTGTGCCTACGGTACGATACTGTGCGCGCGGTGATAGTCACGTCGTTGGCCGGCGCGCGTACGGGACAAGATCTCGGCTCGCAATTGGGCATGCATCCGGTCACGATCTGAACACGCATCCGGGCCGCTTCCTCCAGGACAACTGACACCAGACAAGTGGGCGTGAGCGACCCCGCCCGCAGGGGGCCGAACAGTACCGGAGCGGGGTCGCTCACGCCCTCACTCACCCCTTCTCCCTTCTCTTCTGTGCGGCCCGGCCGGAACAAGACGCCGGCCTTCCGACGCGAGCATCGCGCAATTGCTAGTCTTTCTGACGGCTCCTGCGCCATGAGGCAGGCTCTGCGCGTCTGTGGCGGCGGCATCGTGGGGGTCGACGTCGCCGGCAACAGGGAGCCGCTGACGCGAATCGCTGTCGGCTCCCCGTTCGGCTCCGTCTCCCTGCCAAGCGATCGCGACTGCCGTGACTTCACATCAGCGGGAAGGAGAACAGCCGGTGTTGTTGAGAGGCTGACGATCGGAGCGTCAGGACTCGTCCCAGACTTCGATGTAGAGCCACTCGTCGGCGCTGCACTCGTCGATGGATTTATCGTCGATGGTCGTCTTGCCCACGTATCCGGGAAGGAGACGGAACCCTCCGGCACGGCCCAGGACGGGTGCTCGTACATCGGTGCTTTGTAGGGGACACGGTCACGGATCGTGGGGAGAACGTCGGCGGCTCGCGCGAGGTATCGGTGCGGGTAGCCGCACTCGAATTTCCGGATGACGCCGCCTTCACGAGCAGCAGCTTCCGTCCGTAAGGCCCGGCCTGCCAGACCGCAAGCCGGCCACCGAGCACGTCGTCGCCGAAGATGACTTTGGCACTTGGCTCGGCACCCAGAGTCTGCCGGACCGCTTCCTCGTCGGCCGCGCGATACACGGAGATCAGCCAGCCAAGCACTATGCCCGCTCCTCCTGTCCAGTAGTCGTACGGGTGCCCCGCTTCGTTCCGAGCAGGTCCCGCCGGAGCCGTCCGGCGGCTGCTATCGACAGCGCTCCGTTGCGCCTGCCGTCGGCGATCGCGTCGGCGACGAGGCCGTTGCCAACGTGGCTCGCATGTGCGTCCCGGATCGCCCTTTCGGGCGTCGTAACCGGCACGCCCTCGACGCGCTCGACTTCGTTGGGGGCAAGGTCGGCGTAGTGGATGACAATCCCCTTCGGCACCTGCCGCCGGATGCGCACGGCGGCCGGCAGCGTGATGTGAACACGGGCCGGGCTGACGTCCGACAGCTCGTGCATCGCCAGTGCAGATTCGTGGGAGATCACGCCGACGACGTCCGGGCGGCGGACCTGCGGCCAGAGCACGGCCTCCATGAAGTGGCCGTGCCGTGAGACCGGGAATCGCGCGAACCTGTAGACGCCGCGCGAGACCCGCTCGATGTCTCCCTGCTGGGCGAGCTGGACCAGGCGGACCTGATGGAGCCCGGCCGAGCGGGCCTGCGCGGCCGTGAAGTACCCGGCCTGGTCCTCGGCGATTCCGTAGAGCACGGTGTCCCATTGGCGCTTGTTCATGGGGTGTCTACCGATGGCAATAATATAACGTCTGCGACTATTATTGCCAGCACAGCCAAACCGCCCTTTCCCCCGGCATCAGCCGCGGGAACGGCATTCCGCTCGCGCAACGTCACGGTATTCGTTACTTTGCACAAACGAAACGCCCTCGCCACGGCCAATGCAGCTCGTCTACGCCACGCCCACCAGCGGCGCCAGGTGACTGTAGGCGTGCGGCAGCACGAGTGGTTCGATGACGCCAACCTCACGGAACAGGGCGTCGCCGACCGCCGCGGCCACGGTCGGGAACACGTCGTCGCCCTTCGCGACCCAGAGCGGGTAAAGCGCGGAGAACCCGAGGCCAGAGAACCGTCGCAGTCTCGCGCGGTGTGCGCGCTCGTCATCGTCTGACACAGCGTCTGGGTTGCCACCGACGCGCCGGGTTTCGAAGTACCAGCGGAGGTCGTCGCGAAACTGTCCGTCGAAACGCCAGCGCAGATTCCGTCGCGCCTCCTCGACGAAACGCATTCCCTGGGCGGTCATGTGGGCAGGGATCACGACGCGGAGGGTCCAGGTGGGCAGAGCGGCGAGGAACGTGAGATGCCGCTCGAGGAAAGTCCGCAACTCACGCTTCGCGTCCTGCGTCAGCAGGCAGATCAAGATCCACGGGCCATCGGAATGGATGCCGATCGGCGCCTGGTCCGGGAAGTACCGCACCGGCTCATAACTCCCCTGCGGGGTCCTCATCTGCGGCAGCGAGTCCTTCGGGATAGCCGTGAACGCCGAGACGTGGGTCATCTTGTCCTCGAACGTGGCTAACCAGACGAGGTCCGGCTCCTTCAGGATGACGTCGAGCAGCATGATGCGCTCGAGCGCGCGTGGCACGGTGGGCGGACGCCGGAGGCGGGATTCGGCATCACCGACGGCCTCGTACAGCTCCCGATGGCGGACGTGGTAGATGCGCGCTCGCTTGCGCGCGCAGTCGTAGGTCGAGACCCAACCGAGGCGTTCGAGTTTGGTGAAGAACCTCCGAGTCGTGTGGCCGAAGACCACGCCTGCGAACGCGGAGTACTGTCGCATGACGCAGACGCCGGAGTGACGCGCGACGAGCACGAGAAAGCGTGCCTGCCGCTCGGTGAATCCGCGCGAGATGATGGTGCCGACAGCGTCGTCGAGATTCATCGCAACAACTCCTCTGCGAGCTTTGGATCGGGAGTGCGGCGACCCGGTCCATTGGTGCTTGCGGTGAAGGCAAAGCCGCCGCTGCCGCGCCGGCTGCCTCCGCCGCCGGCCCCACGTGAGCCGACGACCCGCATGCCGGCGGCGCTGTGGCGACTGAATCCGGATGACGCCTTCGCGGATGCGTGCGCGCCCCGGTAGTTGAGCGTCTCCACCTCGATATCGCGCGTCTGTTCGCGGCCGTCTCGGTCCTCGTAGACGATGCGAGCATCGGGAAACTGAACGTGACCGTCCTTCTCCGGGAGGTTGTGGTCCATCGCCCAGCGCGCGATTTCGTCAGGTGAACGATCGGGACGGCCGTCGCTGTCCGACCTACCGCGGTTGTGCTCTTGAAGGAACTGCTGATACTCGCGTTTTAGCTCGGTGTCGAGCATCACGCGGTGGATAACCGCACGATCCTCACGCAGCCGCTCGGCCTCGCGCTCGTACGCCTGGTAGACCTTCGCGTCGTGTAGCAGTTCGCGTGGGCGCTGAAGGCCAGAGTAGAAATGCTGTTCGCGCTCGTGCCGGTTGCGTTCGAGGACGTCGCGGCCACGCTCGGTAAGGACGACGAGCGCACGGCCGGCGCGGATCGGAATGGTTCGCACCAGTTTCTGTTCACGCAGGTGCCGGAGTTCGCCGCTGCGTGGGTCGTAGGCCTGGCCGCGGCTGTCCCGGAGGTCGTCGGCGTGCACGACGCGGAAAGCGCCGGTCGTCGCCAGCGCCCGCGATTCCGAGCCGCGCAAGAGTACGCTGTGCTCGCGGAACCACACGCGCTCGCGGTTTGGACCGCGCGGCAGATCGAGATCACGAGTGAACACGTCACGCGCGTCACGCGCGTCGCGCTCGAGTGGATCGGACGAGACGCCTCGACTGCCTTGGCTAAGTTCGCGACCGTCGTCGTCTCGGTCGCGCGGGTCATCATTCCAACGAGGATCGAAGTCCATAGCCGTACCACCTTTCCGATGTGAACTGGAGGCGAGATGGCAGGCGACTGCAGGTCAGGATCTGATGGTTGGGACGAGCCTTCGGGAGAGGGTCTTCAATCAGCCGTTGGCTGACAATTGGCTGACAATCGGTAGCGGCTCGCGGTTTACTGCAGTTGCCCCAAGTTGAGAATTTCCTAAGGAAAACGAGGGGCAGCGGTCTCCCGCTGCCCCCAGTTGTGTGGGTTTGCTCGCCTTGGGCGCAGGGGGTCGCTGGTTCGAATCCAGTCGCCCCGACCAACATCCTGAACAACGATACGTTGCCGCGAGTCGCCGGAGCGGGCGAAGGCCGGAAGGCCCCCGCTGCAGCGCCTGGACACCCGCCGCGGTAGCCCTCGCGCCCTCCCGCAACCCGGCTCACGACCGGCTGCCCGGCCTCGGCACCGGGACCAGCGTCACCCGCGTCTGCAGCACCCGTCGCCGTGAGGCGCGCTGGCGTCTCGCCTCGCGCAGCGCCTTCAACGAGGCGCCACCCACGGTCGCGGCCTGTACCCGCAGTTCCACGTCGGGCATCCACCGGTTCTTCTCGAAGAACGCGACGCTCACGACCCAGGTGCGCGCCCTCGGCTGACGCGGCGGATGAGGCTCGAAGCGGATGCATCCGCAGTCGTCGACGCCGCAGTCGGCTCGGTGGACGGGGTGATGGCAGTTCCTGCAAGTCGGCATGCATTACTCCTCCTCGAACGGCAGCAGGTCGAGGGGATCGACCTGCACCGCAAACAGTTCGTCGTTGATGTCGCGCTGCTGCAGCATCGCGCGCTGTCCTCCAGCAAGGGGAAATCCCCTTCAAAGAACGAAGGGGTTCCCCCTGGAGGGCAGCGCTCGCGCGCGGGCGATCTTCACGCGGGAGCGTGACAGGGGCCTGCGCGGCATCTGGCATGTCAGACGGTACTCCGCTCACCGGATGGCGGCCGGATTGGGCCGCGCCTGGACCATGATGTCGTCGCGGCCCGACTCCTACGACGCGAAGGTGAGGGGCGCCGCTTCGCATGGGCGGCCGGCGTCCTTACAATCGCTTCATGTACGACCTGGGTCAACCTCACGCTCACCTCGCCGTAAGCCGCTCCCTCATCCTCGCGTGCCTGGCTGTCGCCGTCCTCACGGTCGCGCCGACGGCGCAGGTCGCGGCACCAGCGGGTGTCGCCGCACGCGTCGTGAAGATCACGGGCGACGGGCACAAGCTCCTCCTGCGCGCCGACGGTACGGTGGCGGGCTGGGGACGCCACCTGAGTGGCCAGCTTGGACCGGTGGCGGCCATCACGGCGACGCCCCGGAGTACGGCGAGTGCGCTGGTGCCGATCGCGCTGCCGTCAAAGGCGGTGGACATCGCCGCCAACGCAAACGCGTCGTACGCGGTGCTCGACGATGGCCGCGTGCTGGCGTGGGGACGGGCCGACGCCGGGCAGCTCGGGGTCGGACCGGTGACGGCGCCGGTGCTGGCCACGAGCACGTCGAGTTCCCGGTATCGCGGCATCGAGAACCCGACACGCGTGGACGGCGTGACCGACGCGGTGGCCATCGCGGCGGACGGCGACTCGGCCTACGCGCTCCTGCGCGACGGCTCCGTGCGCGCCTGGGGCGGCGGCAACATCGGGGACGGTCGAGCGAAAAGTGAATACACCGGGCCGCCGAGTACGGCCGGCCCGGCGCTGCGTCCCGTGATCGTCCCTGGCCTCGATCACGTCGCGGCGCTGTCGGCAGGCGGCGGCATCGTGCTCGCGCTCACGACCGATGGTCGCGTCTTCTCGTGGGGTTCGAACTTCTATGGTGCGCTCGGGCGTCCGCCGCGGGTGGAACTGGCGTTGGATCACCCCGGCGAGGTGCCAGGCCTGGGCGACGTCGTGCAGGTTGTGGCTGGTGCCGGCATCGCGAACGCGCTCAAGAAGGACGGCACGGTCTGGGTGTGGGGTTCCAACTGGCAGCGGCAGTTCGGCTTTGCAGCACCGACCGACCAGCCCTCGCCGACACGAGGCTGGGTGCTCGAACCGCGGCAGGTGCCGGGCCTGCCGCCGGTCACGGCGCTCGCCGTGGGCGTCAGCGGCCGACACACTATGGCGCTCGTGAGGGACGGCACGCTGCGCGTGTGGGGCAACCAGGACTGGGGCCAGGCCGGCACGGGTGCCGGGCCCGGTTATCACCCGGTCCCGCTCACGCCGAAGATAGCGAGCGTGGCTGCGGTGTTCGCAGCCGGCAACAATTCGTTCGCCGTGCTGCGCGACGGCTCGCTCTGGGCATGGGGCGCCGGATCGCCCGGCGATTTTCCACTGACATCGGACGTGCGCGTGCCCACGCCGGCGCCGCCCGGACTTCGGTGACCCGGCCCGAGCAGGTACATCTCATCAGAGACAGTTCACTCACTGCCTCGCCTGCCGGCGAGTACAACGACGTGCTCCGAGCCCTGTAGGCGGTGCGCGAAGCGGCCTCGGCATCCAACGCTGCAGGCCGCACGAAGGTCGTCCCCGCCAGGAGCCCACGCTACTGCAGAGCTAGGCTGGATGGGCCGATAGTGGGAATGACAGCGGCAGCGGAACCCGGCTGGGACGCGGAGATACGATCATGGACACTGCGCGAAAGATCCTGCTCTGTGACGTCAAGGCGGACGCGTGGTCCGACCTCAAGGTCGCGCTCAAGGCGATAGATTTCGACGTCTGTTTTGCAAGCGATGCCACCTTCGCGCTCGCGATGGCTCTCAAGCAGAGAGTCAGTGCCGTCGTCCTCGGCCCCCAACTGCACGCGGGCGGCCCCCTCATGGCAGTGCGCCGCATCCGGGCCTCGGTGCATACGACGATGCTGCCGATCGTGGCAATCGTGGCACCGGGCGCCGACCGTCAAGCCCTGCTCGACGCCGGCGCGTCGCCGTGCCTGTTGCCGCCAGTCGACGTGCCGGAGGTGATCGCCGCCCTGAAGGAACAGCTCGGCATCGCCAGGACCACCGAGAAGGCGCCCACCGAGGCACTCCTCGATCCGGCGAGGCTGCGGGCGCTGGACGAAACGCAGATGCTCGACAGCGCACCGGAACCCTCGCTGGACGTCGTGACGCAGCTTGCCGCACGCATCCTGCAGGTTCCCGTGGCGCTCGTGTCACTCGTCGATCGCGAGCGGCAGTTCTTCAAGAGCCAGGTCGGGCTGCCGACCCCGTGGAATGAACGCCGCCAGACGCCCCTGTCGCACTCCTTCTGCCAGTGGGTCGTCTCCAGCCGTGAGGAACTCGTCGTCGCCGACGCACGGACACATCCGGTACTGGCAGGCAACGGGGCTGTCGCGGACCTGGGCGTCGTCGCCTACGCCGGCGTGCCGCTGCAGTCGTCGGAGGGGTTGCCCCTGGGCGCCTTCTGCGCCATCGACGGCAAGCCGCGGCACTGGACCACAAACGATCTAGCGACGCTGCGCGACCTGGCCAAGATCGTCGATGCGCACGTCGCGCTCGCGATCGGCGACCGCGCCGCCGAGCGCGGCGGCCTGTCGGACGCCATCCTTCGCGGCACGTCGCGCGCGGCCGGACAGGGATTCCTGGGCGCCGCGCGCGTGCTCCGACGCTATGCCGGGCTGCTGGACGATGAGCGACAGGTCTTGCTGGCGCTCGTCGAACGCCACGGACAGTCGCTCACGGTGCTCACGGACCAGCCGCTGGGCGCGGCAGCCTGACAGCCGCGCGACGTGGACGGGCTCGCGCACCGGCCAGAGAGGCGCCGTCTGCGTGGCCGCGCGCCTCGGGCTCCGCCGGTGTCCTGGCGGCAGCTCTCAATCGGATACGCCGATCGTCACCGGCGTTTCGCCCTCGGAGATCGATGGCGCGGCATTGAGGATCAACACCACCCCCTGGACTGGTGCGCGCAGTTCAGCAAGCGGCGCACCAAAGTAGTCCACGACCACGCCCAGCAGCGCACCGGCACCGACCAGTTCGCCCGCTCGCACCAGCGGGTGCAGGATGCCGGTGGCGGGACTCTGCACCTCGTGCAGCGTTCGGTACAGGATGGCCCCATCATTGGCCGGCGCCGTGCCAGGCAGCATGCCCAGGTGACGCATGGCGTTGGTCGCGACGTCCATCACGCGCGCCACCGACGCGGCGTCGCGTTCGCCGCGCTGGCCGATCTCGACGGTCAGGCCGGGCTTGCCCCGGGTCTGCGCGGTGTTGGGGAACGAGATGGATCGGTCCGGGTCGGGCGGCCGTCCCGTGAAGAGCACGATATGACCGAGGCCGGTGGCCCTGGCCAGTGCGAGGGTCCGCCTATCGAGCGCGGCGTCGCCCACGACCGGGGCGTAAACGTGCGGCCAGAGTTCCTCGTGCCAGCTTCCCGCGTGCAGGTCGATGAGATAGTCCGTCCGCCTCACCACCTCGCGCGTCAGGAAATCCGCCAGCCGTTCCGTGGCGCTTCCATCGGCACGTCCCGGAAACACGCGATTCAGGTTCTTGCCGTCCGACGGGTTGACGGCCACCCGCCGCTCCCGGAAGCCGGCGACGTTCGCGAGGTGCACGAGAACGAGCGTGCCCGAGAGCTGATCAGCGGCGACGGAGGTTCGAAGTTGCTGCAGCGCCAGAATCGAGGGGAACTCGTCGCCGTGGATCCCGGCGCTCAGCGTCAGTACCGGACCGGGCCTGGCCCCGTGTACGACCGTCAGGGGCATCTGGATATCGGCGACGGGCGCCAGGAACGATTCCACGGTGCCGCGCGAGATCCGATGGCCGGCGATCTCGAAAGAGGATTGCGCCGCCGCGACACGCACGAGCGTCGGCATCAGCAGGACAGCGAGCACCAGGACGCGCATGGCTCCAGCATAGGAGGCCGCCGCATTGTCCGCACCGACGCGCCGGTGAGTGGTCGATATGCCGGCTCCATTGGTCGGCTGCGGCCGATGAGCCGCTCACGAGCGACGCGGAAGGGGACGGGGCCTCCCCCGCGCACGCCCGCTACTGCCCGGGCGGCGGCGTCGGATCGGGCACGTGGTTGTTGATTGCGGGAATCGTCCCCAGATACGCCCAGATCGCCTTCAGGTCGTCGTCGCTCAGCTGCGCGATCATCGGCCACGGCATCGGCGGCAGGATGTCCCGGGCGGTTCCCATGTGCTTGCCGGTCCGCAGCGCCTTGATGAACAGCTCTTCGGTCCACACGCCGCTGCGCAGGCCGGTGTTGGGATCGGGCGTCAGGTTCGCGGGATACGAAATGCCCCAGGGTCCGCTCCAGGACGTCAGGCCGGCGGTGGTGGCGATCACCCAGGGACTGCCGTCGGCGGGCCTGAAGGGCTGCAGCGCAGGCTCGTTTTCCGGATGTCCCATCAGCATCCGGCTCATGTCAGGTTCCGGGCCCATCGGACCCATCTTCTTCGGCGTGTGGCAGTCGTGGCAGCCCCCGACCGTGACGAGCGTCTTGCCCCGCGCCACGCTCGCGTCGAGGGAGGCATCGGCGCCGGGCGAGGCGGACGCCGCCCGCGGCCCGCCCGCACATGCCGACGCGAACACCGTCGCCGCAAGCAACCCTGCGAACGTGACAGCCAGCGTGCCCGGACACTCCGTGAGTGAAGACATTCGCATCGAGACCCCCTGTGTGTGCAGGAGGCTATAACAGGACGCCACCTCGACCGCACAAGATCTTCACAAGGGCCTGGTTGGATTCGATCGCGACGCGCCTCGCGCTCAGGCGCCGCGCTGGCAAGCACCCTGACCCTCGCTGACCCTCGCGCGGACCAGCCTGGCAGGGCAATCCTGCAGACGAGCTCGCAGTCCTGGGCTCAACCCTGTACTCTGATGCTCGTGCTCCACTGTGGAGGCACTCGCGTTGCATCGTCCGCGGCGGCGCCGCCGGACTCAGGCGCAACCAGGCTCGACTCGATAGTCCTCTTCCGACGCGGTGCCACGGAGCCGCACACAAACACGACGCGCGTGGGGTGAGCGATGCGGATGGCAGTCGAACCCGGCAGTGTGCAACGACGGAACAACGTGAGGGTGCGGGGGCACGGTGGTCCACCCCTGATGTTCGCGCACGGCTTCGGCTGCGACCAGAACATGTGGCGCTTCGTCGCGCCCGCGTTCGAGGACGCGTACCGCGTGGTGCTGTTCGATCACGTGGGGGCCGGGCACTCGGACGCAGCCGCGTACGATCCGCGCAAGTACGCGACGCTCGACGGCTACGCTTACGACGTCCTCGACATCTGCGAGGAACTCCAGTTGACTGACGTCATCTTCGTCGGCCACTCGGTAAGCGCCATGATTGGCGTGCTGGCTGCGAAGCGCGAGCCGGCGCGGTTCAAGGCGCTCGTGCTGATCGGGCCGTCCCCCCGCTACCTCGACGACACGGACTACGTCGGTGGCTTCTCGCGCGAGGACATCGACGGGTTGCTTGCGGCACTCGACAGCAACTACCTCGGGTGGGCCAGCACCATGGCTCCCGCCATCATGGGCAATGCCGATCGGCCCGAACTCGGCCAGGAACTGGCGAACAGCTTCTGCCGCACCAACCCGGAGATCGCGTCCCAGTTCGCGCGGGTCACCTTCCTCTCTGACAACCGCGACGACCTGGCGTCGGTCCGTGCGCCCACGCTGATCCTGCAGTGCTCCCAGGACGTCATCGCGCCCCGGGCCGTTGGCGAGTACATCCACCGCCACATGCCGACCAGCCAGCTGGTCTTCATGAAGGCCACCGGCCACTGCCCGAACCTCAGTGCCTCGGAGGAAACCCGCGCCCTGATCAGGGCCTTTGTCGACGCGCTTCCGTGACGCCCGGTTACCCGTCGCGCGCCAGAATCGATGCCGCACTCCTCGAGGAGAGCGCCGAGGAGCTGTACGAGCACGCTCCGTGCGCCTACCTCTCGACGCTGCCGGACGGCACCATCGTGAAGGTGAACCAGACCTTCCTCGACTGGGTCGGCGCCACGCGCGAGGAACTGCTCGCCGGCACCCGATTCCAGGCGCTGCTGGCCGTCGGATCCCGCATCTACTACGAAACCCACTACGCGCCGCTGCTGCAGATGCAGGGGTTCGTCAACGAGCTGGCGTTCGAGATCAGGCGACGCGACGGGCGCATCCTCCCGGTCCTGGTGAACTCGCGCCAGAAACGCGACGAGGGGGACCGGCCCCTGTTCACGCGCATCGTGCTGTTCGACACCACGGACCGGCGGCGTTACGAGCGGGAACTCCTGCTGGCGCGGCGCAAGGCCGAGCAGATCGCCAAGGACAAGGCGGATCTCATCGCCATGCTGAGCCATGACATCCGCAACCCGCTGAACGCCGTCATGGGCGTCGTGCGGATGCTTGAAGGGAGCGGGCTCGACCCGCAGCAGCAGCGGCTGGTCCGGCTGCTGCGCTCTTCGTCGGACAACATGCTGCACCTCCTGAACCGGGTGCTCGATCTCAGCAAGGCGGAAGCGGGCACCTTCACGCTCATCGAAGCGCCCGTGTCCGTGCGGGCCGTCGTGCAGGACGTGCTGGCCACCTTCGAGCCGGCCGCACGTGCGAAAGCGGTCGCGGTCGAGTCCGCCATCGCCGCGGAGGTTCCGGACCTGGTGGTGGGCGACCCGATCGCGCTCCGGCAGGTGCTCACCAACCTCGTCGGCAATGCGGTCAAGTTCACGGAGGCCGGCGTCGTCTCGGTGGGTGTCACGGCACGGGAGGTAGGCACCGATGCCGCAACGCTCGCGGTGAGTGTCAGCGACACCGGCATCGGCATCGCACGCGACGCGATCGACCGCATCTTCGACCCATTCGCCCAGGCGACAGACGACCCCGACGGGCGATACGGCGGAACGGGGCTCGGCCTCACGATCACGCGCCGGCTGCTGGCCCTCTACGGCAGCACGGTGCAGGTGCAGAGCACGGTCGGGCAGGGCTCCACCTTCTCGTTCTCGCTGCGGCTGCCCCTGCCCTCACGAACGGCGTCGGCCGGTTGACCAACCGCTGGCGGTTGCGTCAGCGCGCGCGAGCGCTGACTGTCGCGTCGGCGAGGATATGCCCGCGCCACACCGCCGAAAACCGCGCGTCGAACCCGCTCGAGCTTGACGCCGCACCATACCCCCGTGAATGATGCACGCCGGGCGGAGGCGACTGGTTGACGTTCGGCGGGTGTGAGGTTCTGATCATTGAGGATGACGCGGACCTCAGGGACATGATGGTCCAACTGCTTGAATTGGAGGGCTTCCGGGCTGACGCCGCGGGTGATGCCGCAGAAGCGCTCGCCAGGCTGCGCGCCGGAGACGGGCTGCCGAAGATCATCCTGCTCGACCTGATGATGCCGGTGATGGACGGCTGGCAGTTCTGCCAGCAGCGCGCCCACGATCAGACACTCGCACAGGTGCCGGTCGTGCTGCTCACCGCCGCGCCCAGCCACCAGGCCGCCAGGGCCGTCGGCGTTTCGGCCATCCTGCCCAAGCCTTTCGACTACGACACGCTGCTCGACACGGTCCGCCAGTACTGCCGCTGAGCTGATTCCCGGCCTCCCTTCTGCCAGGCATTTCACGCCGCTGACGCGGCACGGCGGGTCGGCGTCGACCTGTCCAGAAGGCGTCGCGCCCGCGACGTCGTGCTGAATCGTCTTGCCTGCCGCATGGCCGATCAGGGCGCCGCCGCTCTAGAGCCCCCATCAGCGGGAGGGGACCTCCTGCTCGACGTGAATCTCGCCAATGTGCGCCGGAGTCCTAGATAATGGAGCCATAGTCCGCATGAGCTCCCACGCCATCGTCACAAGGATCGTCGCCTCATGACCGTTCTCTTCCGTCGCCTGCTCGCGTTGCCCGCGGCAGCCGTATTCGCGGGTGTGCTAGCCACGGCTCACGCGCAACAGCCGTCGCCGTCGGCCTCCCAGCGCCAGTCCCCGTCCACCCCCCAGCGGCACTCGGATGCACCGCCCGGGACGGGCGCTGCCACACCCGAGTCCCTCGCCCGGGGCGCCTACATCGTCGAACACATCGCACAGTGCTGGCGCTGCCACTCGCCGCTCGACGCAAGCGGCCAGCGCGATCGCACGCAGTGGCTCATGGGAGCGCCGGTCGATACACGGCCCACGCGGAAGGGCGTCGAGTGGGCGCTCTATGCGCCACGCATTGCGGGCAGCCCGGCTGGTACCGGCGAGCAGTTCATTCGCCTGATGATGACGGGTGTCAAGCGGAACGGTGAAGTCGTGAAGCAGCCGATGCCGCAGTTCCACATGACCCGCGAGGATGCCGAGGCGGTGCTCGCCTACGTTCGCAGCCTCGGGCACGGCGCCGCGCGATAGGTCCGCGCGATCAGAAGCGCACGCGCAGGCCGAGCGTCGGGAGCCGTGGGATGTTCTGGTCGCGCTGCTCGACCAGTCGGGGGCGGTCCGCACCCGGGTCGTAGACCAGGCGCGGATCGAGCGCCCCGGCATTCTGCCGATTGAGCAGGTTGATGACCTCGAGGTAGAACTCCCAGCGTCCACGCGCGCCGCGCGGACGCCACGTGGCCCGCACGTCCACGCGCGCAAACAGGGGCAGCCGCCCTGTGTTCAGGTTGGACACGCCGCCGAAGTCCACGCCGTACACCAGCCGTCCCGCGCCGTCGCGTGCCGGCACAAGCTCCGTGACGTTGCCGTCGCCGTCGCGATCGCCGGCGTCCTTTTCGGCCGCGACCCGGAGGCCGCGCGGCGGCGTCCGGGGGAAGCCCGACGCGATGCGCGTCGTGGTGGCCATCTCCCAGCGGTCGGTCAGCCGGTACGACGCCACCGCCGACACGGCGTGTCGCCGGTCGTACTCGAACGCATACACCCGTCCGTAACTCTCGCGTTCCGCACGGCCCCAGGTGTAGCTCGCCCAGCCGCGCAGGCGCGCCGACAGGGGCGCCGCGGTGCGTGACACGAACAGGTCGAACCCGTAGGCGCGGCCGGTCCCGTCGTTGGTCGGCGTCGTGGTGATGATCGGCTCGATCGGCACGCTCCACGCGAGCGCCAGGGGGAAGTCGTAGGGGGCCAGCCGCGCCTGCCGTTCGGCGTCTGTCTCGAGGCGCCCGATGAGCATGTCGCTGGATCGGCGATAGTACGCCTCGGCCCGCATCGTCAGCGCGCCCGCCGTTCGCTCCAGCCCCAGGGCCGCCTGCAGCGCGCCTTCGCTGCGTAGCCGTGAGACGGCAGGCCCGGTCAGATCCAGCACGTAATCACTCTGGACCAGCTTTTCGTAGCCGGGGCTCTGCGTGTACCGGCCCACGGCCGCACGCAGGCGGGTCTGCGGCGTGAGGCCGTAGGTGACGGTGGCCCTCGGCGACAGCCGCACGTCACGATTCACGCCGCTGCGGTCGACACGCAGTCCGCCCTCCACCGAGAGTGCGGGACTCACCTGCCACCGATCCAGGAGCCACGCACCGGCCCGCCGCACGTCTCGTGTCGAGAGCAGCGTGTCCGGAAGGCCGGCGCCACCCTGCTGCGAGGAACCGTTCACGGCATTCGGGTTCCGGTCGCCGCGGATGACGAACGCGAGGTTCGTCCCGAGACTGTGCAGCTCGCCACCGGTCTCCACGACGTGCGAGGCGAGTGCCCAGCTTATCTCCTGGCGCAGTGACACGTCACGGAGCTGGAGCGACCGCTCGAAGATCACGTTGGCCGTCCCGACGGCTTCATCGTCGGGCGCATTCGAGCGCTGGCTGTCGTTGCGGAAAGCGGCGTCGACGCCGAAGCTCGACGCGCTGTCCGAGAACGAGACGATGGTCTTGGTGTGGGACACGCGCCCGATGGCGGCATCGAACCGGAGCGAGAGGAGATCGTTGCGCGTGCGGTCGTTGAACTCTCCGCGTGCGTCGTCTTCGTCGATGTTCAGCGCGGCGTCCTGGCGGCTGCGCAGGCCGAAGAGTGACAACGTGCGGCCGGGCACGAGGTCCCAGACGAGTTTGGTCTGCAGGTCGGCGAACTGCGGGAAGTCCTGTCCCGCGATGCGCGACGCCACCAGGTCGTAGTACGTGCGCCGCGCGCTCACGAGCCACGAGCCGGTCGCGCGCCCCGGCAGCGCGCCTTCGAGCACCGTGTTCGCGTCCGTGATGCTGAGCGCAGCCGAGCCGCCCAGGCGCCTGGCACGATTGCCCTCGCGGTTCTCCACGAGGAGCAGCGAGGCGAGCCGGTCGCCGTACTTCACGCTGAAGCCCCCGGTTGCCAGCTCGAAGCGGCCGATGGTCTCGGGGTTGAACGCGCTCGTCAGCCCGAACAGCCGATACGGGTCGTGAATCTCGACACCGTCCATCATCGTGAGGTTCTGGTCGGGTGCGCCTCCCCGCACGGTCAGGCGGCTGCCGAATTCGTCGGTCGCGGAGACGCCCGGCAGCGTCTGCAGCGTACGGAAGATGTTGTCGAGCGCCCCGGGTGTCTTCAGCACGTCCGCGGGCATCACGGTGACCGCGGAGGGGCCCGCCGTGGGCGCCGGTGCTGCAACGACATCCACCGACGAGGCGTAGGTCGACTCGGGCACCAGCAGCAGCTCGGTGTCGACGGCATCGGATGCCGCAACGTCGATGCTCGTCGTGAGCGGATAGAACCCGCGCAGGGCGAGCGCCACCTCCACGCGCCCCGCGGGGACGCGCAGCGCGAACCGGCCCTGCGCATCCGACACCGACTCGCGTCCGGCTGCTGATACGCGGACGCCGGCCAACGGCTCCTGGGTGAGCGCGTGGCGTACCACGCCGGCGATCTCCCGCTCGACTGCGGCAGGCTGCGCCTGCAGCGACGCCGAGGCCAACCACGCACCCCAGACCGCCGCCGCACAGTGCACGACGAAGAATTTCCACACGCGACCCTGGATCACGAATGCCCTTCCCGCACCGTCGCACGAACACACACAAAAAACGGGCAACGGTTGAACACCGTTGCCCGTTCCTGGGATTGGACGCCGCCGGCCGACAAGACCGGCGCAGGCTTACTGCCCGCTGGGCATGGCACGCTTCGGCACCAGCTTCAACAGCCTCGCCGTCGTCGGCTCGTCGGTGAGGATGTAGAGCGCACCGTCCGGCCCCTGCCGCACGTCACGCACGCGCGGACGGCGGGCCATGTCGGTGAGCAGCCGCTCCTCGCCGGTCACCTTCTCGCCGTTCACGGACACCCGCACCAGGTCGTTGGTCTGGTGCCCCCCGATGAAGAGGCTGCCCTTCCACGCGGGGAACAGGTCGCCCGTGTAGAACGCCATCCCGCTCGGGCCGATCACGGGATCCCAGTAGTACACCGGCTGCTCGGTGCCCGCCTTCTGGGTGATGTTGCCCGTGATCGGGCCGCCTGCGTACTCGATGCCGTACGCGACGGTCGGCCAGCCGTAGTCTTTCCCCTTGCGCACGATGTTGATCTCGTCGCCGCCGCGCGTGCCGTGCTCGACCTCCCAGAGTTCGCCGGTCGTCGGGTGCAGCGCCGCCGCCTGCACATTGCGGTGGCCGATGCTGAAGATTTCCTCGCGCACACCGGCCTGGCCGACAAACGGGTTGTCCTTCGGGATGGATCCGTCGGGGTTGATGCGGGCCACCTTGCCCAGCAAACCGTCGAGGCGTTGTGCCTGCATGCGACCTTCGGTGATCGACCGCTCACCGTGTGTGATGAGCAGCGTGCCGTCCTTCGCAAACACGAGGCGCGACCCGAAGTGCGCGGTGGAGGTGAGCGGCGGACCCTGCCGGTAGATCACTTCCGCACGCTCGATGCGCGCGGGCGGCCCCTCGACGAAGCGGCCACGCGCGACGGCGGTGTTGTTCGTGCCGTTGGCCCGAGGCTCCGCGTAGCTCCAGTAGATCATCTGGTTCGTCGCGAAGTTCGGATCGATGGCCACGTCGAGCAGGCCACCCTGCCCGCGGTTGTCCACCGCGAAGGTGCCGCCCACGGCCTGCGGGCTGAGCGTACCGTCGGCATTGACGAGCCGCATGTAGCCGATGCGCTCGGTGACGAGCATCTTGCCGTTCGGCAGGAACGCCATGCCCCAGGGGTTGCGCAACCCCTCCAGCACGGTCACGACGTCGAAGGCGACGCCGAGTTTCTGCTCGGGCGCGCGGGTCTGGCCCGCGAACGCGGGCTTCTGGGCCGGCGCGTTCGGTGGGCGCGGGTCGACGCCCTGGGCGTCGACATCGGGCGCGAGGATCGCCAGCGCACACAGCGCGGCAGCAACGACAGGCGTAGGTTTCATCGCGATCTCCAGCAGACTGACATTACGGGTCGGCAGCGCCCGGGGCGCCACGCCGCTTGATGTTACGCCGACTGCCGCGCGCAGCGCACCAGGCCTGTGGGTTGTGAAAAATCTATGACACGCCACGTCGATTGTCCTGATCGAGGTGCAGGCCTCGTGCTCCCCGCAGGACACCAGAACGCCGCAGCACGACGCTTCGTACACGTTCGCGGGCGGAGACCCGCGCCAATCCGCGTACGGCCCGTGGCATCCGCGTTGCTCATGCATTCACCGCCAGCCTGCCTTGGAGTCGGACATCGTGACACTACGCACATCAGCGATTCGCCTCGGTACCTTCGCGGTGCTCGGCGCAGCCGCGATGACGCTCTGGCCCGTCGAGGTCAGCGCGCAACGCCGCGGGGGAGGCGGCGCCGCCGTCGTCCGCGGGGGCGGGACCCGCGTGATCGTCGGGGGCCCTGCGTTCTACGGTCGTTTCTACGATCCGTTCTGGTACGGGGGGTGGGGACCCGGCTGGGGCTGGGGACCCTGGGGACCGGGATGGGGAGGCATGGGGTGGTGGGGGCCGCCGCCGATTGCGTACGATCCCAACCAGGCGTCCGCACGGCTGCAGGTGAAGCCGCGCAGCGCTGAAGTCTACGTCGACGGCTATCTTGCCGGGACGGTCGACGACTTCGACGGCGCGCTGCAGCGACTGCGCCTGCCGGCCGGCGAACACGACCTCACGCTCTACCTCGAGGGCTACAGGACCGTCACGCAGAAGGTGCTGTTCCGCCCACGCGCCACCATCAACATCAAGTACGACCTGCAACCCCTGGCCGCCGGCGAATCGACCGGTCCACGCCCCCAGGCCGACGAAGAAGCGGCATATGCACAGCCCCTCGGCCGTGCCCAGTCGCCGCCCTTCGCTCCACCCGGACCCGGCGTGTCGAACTTCGGCGCGGTTGCCATCCGCGTGCAACCGTCAGACGCCACCATCCTGGTGGACGGCCAGGAGTGGACAGCGTCCCAGCCGGGCGATTCCGTCGTCGTCGACCTCGAGCCGGGCACCCACCAGATCGAGGTCCGGAAGGACGGGTTCACCACCTATTCACGCACGGTGCGCATCCGGGCGGGCGAGACACTCCCGGTGAATGTGAGCCTGTCACGATGAGGGGCCACACGATCGGGGCTGGCCTGGTCGCCGCATGCGCGATGCTCGGGCCGATCGGCGCACACGCACAGACTCCCGTGCCCGCCATGCAGATTCAGGAGGTCGACAGCGGCTTCGTGATCGCTCCGGAGGCGCGGTTCGCCAAGGTGAACGACCGGGCCTCGACGCTCGCCGGGGTCTCCGGCGGGTGGCTGACCGACCAGACGCTGTTCATCGGCGCCGCAGGGTACTGGAACACGAATCGCGACGACGACCACCGTCTGCAGTACGGAGGGGCCGTGGCCCGCTGGAACTGGTGGAGCCGTCAGCGGGTGAGCGTCAGTACCGGCGGGCTGGTGGGGCTCGGCACGGCGACGCTCTCGCGTACCGTCGGCGAGCTCTTCGGCGGGCCGGTGGCGAGCGGCGGGTTCCGGAACGCGCGGCTGATCCCGGCGGATGCACGGTTCCGCGTAAACGACACGTTCTTCATCGCCGAACCGCACGTCGGAGCACTCGTGCACCTGAACCGCTGGGTCCGGCTCGACGCCGGTGTCGGCTACCGGCTGATCGGGTCGTCTCCCCTGCTCGGCGACCAGCTGCGCGGGGTCAGCGGCAGCCTCGCCCTCCAGATCGGCGGCCGCTGACGGGAGCCGTTCCGGTCCCGATCCGCTGGCAGCCGGGTCGGGGCCGGACCGGCCCCTCTCCACATGGAGTTTGGAGTTCAAGCGGTGGCTTCGCGGGGTGAATCGTCTCCTCGGCCGGAGGAGTCTTACCTGACAGCCCTGTCTGTGCAGCCGCAGCTCCCCTCCCGCCCGGCGGGCTGGGAGCCTCGCGCCGCGCGAGGCAACCTCGAGGGGACCCCATGCTCCTGAACACCATGACGCTTGCGCTCGCGGCCGCAGCACTGCTCGTTGCCGGTTTCAGCACGCTCCGCAGGACGGCGCGCCTGAATGCGCGCGAGGTTCGCGTACACCTGCGCGGGGTTCCCGTGCCGAGGGCCCGGCGCCGCTGACGGCATGCGCGACGTCATCATCATCGGGGCCGGCATCGCCGGCCTGACGCTCGCGCGCCAGCTGCAGCGGCGAGGGCTGCGGCCGCTCGTCGTCGAGCGGTCACGCGGGATCGGCGGCCGGTGCGCGACACGACGGATCGACGGCGTGCCGGTGGACCACGGCGTCGCCTTCCTGCACGGCCGGACCGATCCGTTGTGCGCCGAGCTGGCTGGCGTCGCTGCCGCAACGGCACTGCCCGACTGGCCCATCGTGCGGGAGGGCGACGGCTCGCCCTGCCGTCCCGAGGCCTTCTCGGAACACGCCTGGAGACTGGCGTTTGCCGAGGGCGTCAACCGTTTCCCGCGCCACCTCGCAGCAGGCGTGGACATCCTGCTCGAGTCCACGGTCGTCGGCCTCGGCGCCTCGAACTCAGCGCGCGAGGGGTGGGCGGTCGCGCTCGCCTCCGGGGAGACACTCCATGCGCGGGGGCTGGCGCTCACCATCCCTGCCCCCTCCGCCGTGGAACTGCTGAGCCGGACGACACCGCTGCCCGGCGAGATCGAGCGCATCCTGCCGCTGCTGTCGCTCGTGCACATGGTGCCGTGCCTGACCGTACTGGCCCGCTACGGGGAGCACGCCCCGAAACCGGCCTGGGACGTGAGCCTGCCGCGAACGAGCCGTGCGATCCACACCGTCATTCACGATTCACGCAAGCGCGCGGCAGGGTCGCCGCTGACGCTGGTCATCCAGGCCCGGCCCGCCTTTTCGCGCGATCACCTTCGCGACGCCCCCGACGCGTGGAGCGCCACGCTTCTCGCGGAAGCGGCCAGCCTGCACGGGTCGTGGGTGAACGCACCCACCGTGATGCAGGCGCACCGCTGGTCCTACGCGCGCGTGGCTGCGGGTTCCGAGCTGTCGCACCCCGTCGCCGTGAAGACGGACCGTGGGCTGCCCCTTGGCATCGCCGGCGACGGCTTCCATCCCGCAGGGGGCGTCGAAGGGGCGTACCTCTCGGGCCTGACGCTCGCCCAACACCTGGCTGACTGGCTCTGATCGCCAGCGGCCGCACTGGAGAACCACACCTGTGTCCCTGACCGCCTCCGACATCGACGCCATCCTCGCCCGCGAAGCCGACCACGAATGCGCCGGCTTCGGCGACCAGAAGGTCTGCGTGAAGATCGCCGCCATTGCCGATCTGCCGAGCCGATACGGGCAGTTCCAGATCGTCGGCTTCTGGAACAACCGCGACGGCCGCGACCATGTGGCCATCATCCACGGCAACCCGATCGGGCGTGCGGAGGTGGCGACGCGGCTGCACTCCGAGTGCCTCACCGGCGACGCCCTGGGCTCGCTCCGGTGCGACTGTCGCGACCAGCTCGAGGTGGCGCTCCGCGCAATCGCTGCGCACGAATGCGGCATCGTGCTGTACCTGCGGCAGGAGGGGCGCGGTATCGGACTCCTGAACAAGCTCCGGGCCTATGGCCTGCAGGATCGTGGGCTCGACACCGTCGAGGCGAATCTGGCGCTCGGGTTCCGCGACGATGAGCGGGAGTACTCGGTGGCGGCGCACATGCTGCACAGCCTGCAGGTCCAGTCCGTCCGGCTGCTGACCAACAACCCCCGCAAGGTCCAGGAACTGGTCGCGCACGGCGTGCGCGTGGCCGGCCGGGTGCCTCACCTGATTCCGCCGAACGACTTCAACCGCTTCTACCTCGAGACCAAGCGCGACAAGTCGGGCCACATGCTCGACGCCCTCGGCAAGCCGCACATGCCGGAGCAGGGCGAGGCGGTCGAGATCGACGCGCCGTCTCGCTGATCCGGTTCCGATGCCCAGCCCCCTCGGTCTCGTGCCGGTGCTGCACGCGGCGAGTGCGTGGTACATGGCGGGCGTGATCTGGTTCGTGCAGCTGGTGCACTATCCGTCGTTCGGATGGATGCCGCCGGCCGCGGTCCCGGCGTACCAGCAGCGCAACACCCGGTTCACGGGAGTTGTTGTTGGTCCGCCGATGCTGATCGAACTGGGTGCGGCGGGGTGGCTGCTCGTCGCAGACCCCCGCCCGCTCACCGCGCTGGGCGCCGCGCTCCTGGCCCTCATCTGGATCAGCACGGCCCTGCTGCAGGTGCCCGCGCACGGGCGACTCGCACGGCGCTTCGAGCCGGCCGTGCACCGGCGCCTCGTTCGCACCAACTGGATCCGCACGGTCGGCTGGACGGTGCGAGCCATCATCGCGGCGTCGCTGCTTCGCTGACGCCGGGTGTCGTGACGAGCCTGCGTCGCGACGACCCTGACATTCCTGTCCGCCTATCCAACTCACCGCACAATTTTGTCGAAGCGCGGTTGCCCTCGGCCCGGCCGGCCGCTGTTCGGACGCCTTTGCCGGGAGCGGTGACGCCAGCGCCCCGTTCGTCCCACACATTAATGTGGTGGTCCGATCGAGGCACTCGACACTTTTGTTGCCTTTCGCGAATCAGCTCCAGATGTGTCGATTTGCCGCATCTAGTTATGTCGATGTGATTTAGCCATGTCCGTCGTCCGGGGGGCTCGACCGGACTCCGGCTTGCTCTGACCCTGGGCAACCCCGCCTTCCGCTGCCCGCGAGCGTGACCACTTCAGGGGTGGAGACAACTGCGATGGACTTTCGACGTGTGATGCGTGCCCGACTCTGGTTTCGCGCCGGCCGGCTGGCGCGCGCTGGCGTGAGTGCCGGCGTGCTGCTCGGTACTCTGTCCGCCCAGCCCGCCCTCGCGCAGACCAACGTGTCGGCGTTCTTCAGCAAGGTGGAATTCTCAGGGCTGGTCGACGCGTACTACACCTACAACTTCAACGAACCGGCCACGGGCACCTTCACGCCGCTTCGCAACTTCGACGTCAAGCACAATCAGTTCAGCGTGTCGCTGCTGGAATTCGCGATGGCGAAGCCGGCGGTCGCCGACGACCGGGTGGGTTTCCGCTTCGACCTCCAGTACGGCCAGACGGCGCGTATCTTCAACGCCGACCCGCTCGACGACAACAACCTGATCAACGTGCAGCAGGCGTACGTCAGCTATCTGGCGCCGGTCGGCAGCGGCCTGACGTTCGAAGTCGGCAAGTTCGTGACGCCCATCGGCATGGAGCCGACCGAAGCGAACCTGAACAACAACTACTCCCGGGCGTTCCTCTATGCCCTGGGCCCCTACTATCACGTCGGGGCGCGCGCCTCGTATGCCATCAACAGCAAGGTCACGGTCGGCGGCCTGCTGGTGAACGGCTGGAATGCGACGGGCGACAACAACGCGGGCAAGACGGTCGGCGGCAGCCTGACGATCGTGCCGTCGTCGAAGGTGACGATCATCCAGAACGTGCTGTTCGGCCCCGAGCAGACTGACAACACGGAGGACAAGCGCACCTACTCCGACACCAACGTGGTCGTCACCGTGAACGACAAGGTGACGACCGGGCTCAACTACGTCTACTCCAATGAGTCCGTCGGCGGAGACGACGCGGACTGGCAGGGAGTGGCCCTCTACTTCCGCGGTCAGGTCACCAAGACGTTCGCGGTCGCCCCGCGGTTCGAGTACTTCAACGACTCCAAGGCCGGCTTTGCATCGGGGGCCGCGCAGAAGCTGAAGGAGTTCACGCTCACCGGGGAGATCAAGCATCCTCAGGGCCTCATCTTCCGCGCCGAGTACCGGCGCGACTGGTCGGACATCGACTTCTTCGAGAAGAACGGCTCGCTGGTGAACAACCAGAACACCTTTACCGTCGCCTTCATCGTCCCGTTCTCGTCGAAGAGCTGACGCCAGCCCCGCCGGGCACTCCAGTGGCCGCGCCGCGCCAGGCGCGGCCACATCCGTTTTTCCTCTGCGTGGCGTTGGTTTTTACATCGCCGTAACACCACCGTAACAGGAGCGATACCCACCGACATTGCCCGGCACGTATCGTCCGATCGGGCGCGGCCACGTGACGCCGCGCCAGCGAGGACACAAGTCGTGATCGGACGCACACAGGTGAAGGGATTCTGTCGGGCGGTGCTCAGCGGCGGCACCGTCGGCCTGCTCTGGATGCTGACCGCGACGCCGGTCGAGGCGTCCGACGAGGCGCTCCTGCGTCTGCTGCGCGTGCTGCGGGACCGAGGATCGATCACCGCCGACGAGTACGACGAGATCCGCCTGCTGGCGGAAGCCGGTGGCGCCGGCGATGTTCCGCGAGGGCGAGAGGGCGCGGCGGAACGTGGCGGGAGCGAGGTTCGGCCGCAGCCCGCCGTGTTCCAGCAGGCGGGCCCCGTGCGCCAGCCGGCTGCCCCGGCACCCGCATCGGCGGTGCCACCACCAGCCGCGTCCGCGCCGGCGGCGCCGGCACCAGTTGCCACCGCGCAGGATCTGCAGCCGATCGTGAATCGCACGCTGGCCGGCAAGTGGTACGAGAAGCTGGGCCTGCGCGGATACACCCAGTTCCGCTACGAGGACGTGCTCGGCTACCAGGGTCTGCCCATCGAAGTGCCGGCCGACCGCGCGGTCAACAAGAACGAATCGTTCATGATCCGGCGGGGGCGGTTCGTGTTCAGCGGCGACGCCGCCGAGCACCTGAATCTCTACGCGCAGGTGGACTACCAGGCATCGACGGGCGCCTCCGACTTCTCTGTGCAGGCGCGCGATCTGTACGCCGACGTCTCGCTCGACAAGGCAAAGGCCTGGCGCATTCGACTGGGACAGTCGAAGGTGCCGTTCGGTTTCGTCAACATGCAGTCGAGCCAGAACCGGGCGCCGCTCGAGCGTCCCGACGCGCTGAACAGCGCCGTCGAAGGCGAGCGGGATCTGGGTGCGGCCGTGATGTGGGCCTCGCCCGAAGCGCGCAAGCGCTTCCGCGACCTCACGAGCCTCGGCCTCAAGGGATCGGGCGACTACGGGGTGATCGCCGTCGGGGCGTATGCCGGCCAGGGGCTGAACCGACCCGACCAGAACGGCCATCCGCACGTATTCGGCCGCGTCCAGTATCCGTTCAAGCTGCCAGGCGGCCAGTACTTCGAGCTGGGCGTGCAGGCGTATCACGGGCGGTTCGTGGCGCCGACGCAGGCGCTGACCGTAAACGGCGTCACGTTCACCCCGGCGCAGCGCAGCGACGGGGAACTGGACCAGCGTGTCGCGGGCACCTTCGTGTGGTACCCGCAGCCGCTCGGGCTCGAGACGGAGTGGACGTTCGGCCGAGGTCCGCAGTTCTCCGAGAACACGCGGACGATCGGGCTGGAGTCGCTGCAGGGCGGCTACGTGCAGGTGCACTATCGCGAGCAGGGACGCTTCGGCACCTGGTTCCCGTTCTCCCGCTGGAACTACTACGACGGCGCGCGCAAGTTCGCGCGGAACGCGCCGCGTTCGAAGGTGAACGAGATCGATTTCGGGCTGGAGTTCTCCAAGTGGACGGAGGTGGAGATCACCGCGATGTTCACGCACACCTTCACGCGCACGCGGACCGGCAGTTTCCCCTACGGCCAGAGCACGTCGGGCAACCGGGTCGGGATGCAGGTGCAGTGGAACTACTGATCGTCAGAGACTGAACTGCGCCTGGAACAGGAGGGCGTTCTCGGGTTCCCGCGCCGCATCCGCCGATCCGTCGAACACCGTACGCTCGAAGTTGAAGTTCCACTTCACGAGCGGGTTCAGGTACCAATTCAGGCCGACCAGCGCGCTGCGGGCCGCCCGGCTCGCCCCCGGGGCGGCAAGGCCCAGATCGAACGCGTTCCGGCTGACGTGCAGTTCCTGGAAGCGGCCCACGACCTGCAGCGCGCCCCAGTGCCCGCTGGGCGGGTCGAAGTTCACGCGCGGCCGGATGTTGCGCTCCGGCACGGTTTCGCCGGTCAGGACCCACGAGCCGGCCACCTGCCACGAATCGTGATCCACGTCGCCGAGGGCACCGGCCCGGCGGACAGGGCCCGACGACCGCACCCACTCCGCGTATCCCCAGAACGGGCCGTGGAAGTACGAGCCCTGGGGCGACCAGCGAGTCCGGCGCGCCTCGCCCGCCGCGCCCGGACCATACGAGAAGAACTGCTGCCGGCCCGGCGAGGGGAACGACGGCACCGGGCCGGCCTGGAGCCCGGTGCTGGCCGCGACGCCGACGCTCAGCGTGTTGAGCGGGCTCTTCGCACTGCGCGCCCAGGGCCGCACCATCACGCGCCCGATCAGGTCCTTGTTCTCGTTCGTGTCCAGTTCGGAGAGCTGCCCGTCCGCCGTGCCGTTGCCAATCATCCCGGCGTAGTTGACGACGCCGCCCACCAGATCACCGAACACCTGGATGCCGGTGTCCCGGTCCGGTGCGACGTTGGTGGACATGCCTCGCTCGATGAACAGGGTCTGCGACACCAGCAGCAGGCGGTCGTAGCTGAACGGCGCCTTCATCTTGCCGACGCGTACGTGCAGCGCGCGGTTGAACACCGTGTCGAAGTACGCGTCCCGCAGCGTGAGCACGTTGTTCGAGAAGTCGAGGTTCCAGTAGTACTCGAAGTGCCGGGCGAGCCGGCCCTGCAGGATCAGGCGGAACCGCCGCATGGTGAAGGTGTTGGTCACGCGCCGCTGGTCGTCGCGAGCGGCGAACCGCCCTTCCATCTGCAGGAACCCGCCAATCTGCAGGCGGTTGTCCCCGTTGTCACTCTGGATGAGGAAGGCGGGCGTGGTGACCGGCGGCGGCCCCTGGGGCGGCGACGACTGCCCCGCCGACGGAGCGACGACCGAACCGAGGAAGACCAACGACAGAAGCGCGGAGCGCAAGGGGACGCAGAGGAGCCGAATGGACACGATGCCCCGGCATGATAGCGCGAACACGCGAGCCTTCCGCCGCCGACGGCCGCCCTTATGACTTCACAAGGGCGTGTGGGGGCGAAAGGCGCCTCCGGTCCGTCGTGTGCGAGGCGATGAGCGATTCCCGTGCGTGGCGACCGGGCGAAACCGGCCGGCGCCAAGCTCTCAGTGCGTGAGCCCGTAGATCAGGTAGTTCACCCCCAGCTTGTAGGCTTCGCTGGTGTTGTCGAATGGAAACAGGCCGCGCCCCGACCACTCCCAGTACTCCGGGACGTCATTGTCGAAGTTGGCGACCACCATCAGGCGTCCTGACGGGTCGTTGTCCTCGAAGATCCCGTAGTAGCTCGGGCGCTCGCCCGACATCGGGTGCACGATGGCGTGGATGTCCTGGATGGTGAAGAACGCATCGAACAGCCGATGCGACCGGTCGAGCGGCACGAATCGGCCGGCCGGCAGCACCCGGTGCATCTGGGCCTCGAAGTTCGCCCACTGCTGCGGCCCGTCGAAGTCCTCGAAGATCGCGAACCCGCCCTTCAGCAGGTACGCCCGGAACGCGGCAGCCTCGGTGTCCGACAGTTCCCAGAAGCCGGGCTCCCACATGAAGGCGATCGGGAACTTCATCAGCTCCGGATCGTCGAGGGTCAGGACGCGGCTGCCGTCGGCGCGCAGGTCGGCCAGGGTCAGCTCGCGAACGATTTGTGTGAGGTTCTGTTCGGCGCGCGGGTAGTCGTGGTCCCACGCAGTGCTCCAGAAGCCGCGGGCGCCACCGCTCCGCCACCGCAGCCGCACGAAGGTGATGCGGCCGTCGTAGTCGACGTCCGCGCGATAGGCGCCGCCCGCCCGCACCTGGGCCACAGGCCGGGACGCTGGCACGGCCGCCAGCATCGCGCACGTACACGATGCGAGGACCACCGCGCGGACCACGCGACGCATGGTCGCATTATGCGTCCGCACGACAGGGCGTGCGCAAGGTTCAGCGGCCGCCGCCCCGCAGCCGGCTGACACCTGGCCGGATGGACGCGTAGCCCAGGGTCAGGCAGCGACTTCGGCGTCCGGCTGGAGGGCGCGGGCCCACCGGAGCGCGTCGGCGTACGCCACAGCCAGCGTCCTGAACGGCACCCCGAGCGCGCTCGTTCCTTCCCGCGCGGCCCCCCACTCACCCTGTTCGTAGGCGACGACAGTATCGAGGACGCGGCGGGCACGCCCGCTACCGCCGAGCAGCGCGTCGCGTACCGGCGCCGAGAGCGGGAGGTCGGCGATGACGTCCTGCATGGGCCGCCGCAGGATCGCGTCGAGCAGCGAGCACAGGCCGAGCAGGAAAAAGCTGCCCGAATCCTCGTCGAGCGACGCGCCCAACTCCTCGCAGCACCGGGCGCGCAGCACGGCAGCGGCCAGCAGTTCGCTCGCAGCGCCGTCGTTGACGCCTGCCAGCGCCCAGATCATCAGCCACTTGCGGACCCGCTCCTGTCCCAGCATGACGACGGCCTGGCGGATCGAGGCGACCTCCGTGTGCAGGGCGAATGCGGGCGAGTTGATGGCGCGCAGCACGCGGTAGGTGAGCACCGGGTCGTCCTTGACGACGTCCTCGATGTGCGACACCGTCAGCCCCGGCCGGTTCAGGGCCCGCAGCACCCGCGTATGCGCGAGCGCGGCGGCGCGTCCGGGCGCGGCGTGGGCGGGCGTCGGCGTGGCGAGATGGCGTCCCTGAAACAGCTGGTAGCCCTGTTCGTGGAGGCGCTGGGCCACCTCATGCGACTCGACGCCGCGGGCCATCAACTGCAGGCGGTGCGCGGCGGCAAGGGCGGCGACCGCAGCGCTCTCCCCCATCGAGGCACGCCGCGCGTCGACCTGGAGGTAGCGCGCGTGCGGCAGGAGGGCTTCGAGCGGCCCCCCCGCCAGGAACCCGTCGAGACACACGGCGTAGCCACGGGCCGCGAGCCTCGCGCACGCCGCGACGACCTCATCGTCGACGCCGACGGAGGCGGGAAGGGTCGGCATCAGGACCGGCGCGGGCAGCGGAGGCACCTCGGCGCACAGCAGCGCGCGCGTGAACGGCAGGAGTGCAGGGCGGCCAGCCGTCAGCGTGTCCAGGCCGAGGGCCAGGACGCTGGAGAGGATGCGGGAGGCGGCCCTGCCCGCCGCGGCGGGGTCGGCCTCGCCAGGCTCCGGATACAGCAGGGCATACGCGAAGACCTGGCCGGAAGCCCGCATGACGGGCTGTCGCACTACGGGAACGGGCTCTTCTCGCTGGGGGTCTGGGTTTCGCTCGGTCACGACGTCTCCGTCAGCGGGGTCGCCCGGCGCCGAGGTGGCACGCAGCGCTCCCGCGCGTGGACAATCGGCATTTCGTCGGCGGACTTCAGTGCCCGTTTCGGCTTGAATGGGTGGAGCCCGGTCAAGTACAGTGCCCCGGCCAGTGCACCGCACACAGATCAGCACTGTCGGAGGCTGCAGTACATGAAGCGTTTCACCATCCCGGCTCTCGCCGCCACCGCCGTCGCCAGCGCGCTGTCGTTCACGATGGCCTCGCTCGAGGCCCAGTCGCGGGCCAAGGCGACCAACGTCCCGGTCATCCCGCACGAAGCGGTGCCGAACTTCTTCAAGAACCCGCCCGGCATCTACACGGGCGAGAACATGGGGATCACCACCGATTCCAAGGGGAACATCTACATCTACCACCGCGCGAACGAGACGCGACTGTTCAAGTACAACCCGCAGGGCATGTTCGTGCGCGAGATCGGCCGCAACAACTACGGGTTCGCGTTCGCGCACTCGGTGCGGGTGGATGCCGACGACAACATCTGGGCGGTGGACGAAGGCACGGACATGCTCGTGAAGTTCAGCCCCGAGGGCAAGGTGCTGATGACGATCGGGCGGCGCGAGGATCCGGTCGGGTCGCTGGCGGCGATGCCGGGCCAGGGGATCTTCCACGGCCGCAACGAGAAGTACCGCTTCGGCCGCCAGACCGACATCGCGTGGGACCAGCAGGGCAATATCTTCGTGTCGGACGGCTATTTCGACGCGCGGGTGGTGAAGTTCGACAAGAACGGGAAGTTCGTCAAGGCCGTCGGCAAGCGCGGCCCGGGGAACCTCGAGTTCAACACGCCGCACTCGATCGCCACCGACTTCCAGGGCAACGTCTACGTCGGCGATCGCGGCAACGCCCGCGTTCAGGTGCTCGACAACGACCTGAACTGGAAGGCGAACTACGACCAGACCGGCAACCCGTGGGCCGTCTGCGTGTCGGGCGGACCGGGCCCGAAGAACCCGGGCAAGCAGTACCTGTATGTGTCGAACTCCTGGCCGGACAGCGCCCCCGCGGCGGCGGCGGAGTTCACCGGCGAGGTCTACAAGATGGAACTCGACGGCACGATCGTCGGGAAGTTCGGCAAGGGCGGCAAGGCGGTCGGTGAGTTCTCGACGATTCACCAGATGGACTGCCGCGACCCGAACACCATCTACACGGCGGAGATCAACAACTGGCGGTCGCAGAAGATCCTGCTCAAGCCCCAGCCGTCCGCTCCCAACCGCACGAGCGCGCAGCAGTAGGAGGCGGGCATGAATCGCACAGTCATCAAGGGTTTCCTCGCAGCAGGCATCCTCGCGGTCGGCGGCTCGCTCGCCGCGCAGTCGGTTCCCGAGATCGCGTACGACGCGACGGACCTGCTCAAGACCACGGAGAAGGAACAGAACGCCGGCATCTTCGTCGGCGAGGTGGGCGGCGTCGGCCGCGACTCCCGGGGCCGCGTGTTCGTCTACACGCGGACGGGCCATCCGTACGCCACGCTCGGCGACAACCGGACGTTCTACCGCAACGGGTCGAAGCTGCTCCAGTTCGACGCCGCCGGCCAGTTCGTGCGCGAACTCGGGCAGGACGTCTACGGCTTCAATGCCGCGTGGGGCCTGCGGATCGATCCGCAGGACAACGTCTGGACGATCGACCAGGGTGCGAACCAGGTCGTGAAGTTCGACAGCGAAGGGCGCGTGGCGCTGGTCCTCGGCCGCAAGCCCGAGGCGATCAACGTCCGCCAGGGCCCGCCTCCTGGCGCTCCTGCGCCGGCTGCGGGCGGCCGTGGTGCCGGACCGGGTGCCCCGGGCGGTCCCGGCGGCGGCCCGGGTGCGGCCGCACCCGGCGGCGGAGCCGGTCGCGGTGGCGCCGGAGCAGCGGCCCCGGGCTCGGGCACGCCCGGCTCGACCTTCAACCGACCGTCGGACGTGGCGTGGGACAGCGCCGGCAACATCTACATCACGGACGGCATGAGCGGTAACGTCAACCGCGTGGCGAAGTTCAACAAGGAAGGCAACTTCGTCAAGCAGTGGGGCTCGACTGGGTCGGGTGACGGCCAGTTCAACGGCCTGAAGGCGATCGCGGTGGACAAGCAGAACAACGTCTACGTGGCGGACGCCGGCAACAAGCGCATCCAGGTGTTCGACGCCGAGGGGACCTACAAGTCGCAGTTCACCAACGTCGGCACGCCGCTCACCATGTGCATGACGACCGGCGCGACGCAGTACCTCTACATCTCGCATGCCGGCGATCCGGACGGGATGGAGGATGCCGCCATCTACAAGGTGACGCTCGACGGCAAGGTGGTCGGCAAGTTCGGGTCGGCCGGCAAGCTGCCGAAGCAGTTCGGCCTCGCGAACTCCATCGACTGCCGCAACGAGAACGAGCTGCTGATTGGCGAGATGACCAACTGGCGCGTCCAGAAGGTCACCCTCCGGAAGTAGCCCTCCACCGCGCACGCCCCTGCCGCCACCTCCGGTCGGCGGGGGCGTGTCCCAGGTCGCCGCTCCGGCGGACCTGCCCATCCTGCCCGCGTCTGCTCGCCCGTTCCCTCTCGAGGGAGTTCCCCTCGTCCGCCGTGCGTGTGGGTTTTCCGCCCTGCCCGATCCCTGCCCACCGGTGGGCGTACTCTCATGGTCGACGGCAATCCGGCAGCAGGTCCGGTGGGCCCGCGCCGCTGCCGACATTCCGCACCCCATCCGTTGGTGACGCTCTTGCAACCTCCTGCGCGACCTCGGCCCCCTCCTCGGGTGCGGGTCGACCCACAACGGAGGCACCCATGCGCGCAGTCACTCTCGGCCTGCGTCTCGTCGTGGCCGCCACCGCGGCCTTCGTGCTGGTCGCCGGCGCGTCGGCCTGCGGGCCATCGTCGCCGGCCGGCGGCACAGGGCCTGAGGCCCCGGCAGCACCGCCTGTTCCCCGCACGAGCATCAATCAGCTGATGGTGGCCATGGTGGACAACGCCGGGCACGTGCTCTGGGATGCCGAGCGTGAGGGCATGGCCCCGAAAGACGATGCCGACTGGCTCGAGATCGAGGACCACGCCGTCCAGCTCGCCGCGGCATCCACCCTGATTCAGCTCGGTGGAACCGGACAGGCCGACATGGGATGGGTGCGCCAGAACGGCTGGCGGGATCACGCGGACATGATGGGGGGCGCCGCCGTCGCCGCGCTCGAGGCCGCCCGCAAACGCAACATGGACGCCCTCGTGGCTGCCAATGGCGACCTCGTGAGTTCGTGCGAGACGTGCCACAAGGCCTTCAAGCCCGAACTGCCGACCGAGGGAATCGCCCACCAGCGGCCGCACTCCGACTCGCACGCGGGAACCCGGTGAGCAAGGTGCGTTGAAGCGATAGCGTCCGACGATTGACGGGGTCGGCGCTGGCGCCGAGGAGGAGGCGCGGGAACCGCCGGGGCGGGTGCCACGTCCAAGACGGGCAGCCCTCTTCCGTGGGGTATGATCGAAGGCCTATGAAACAGTCAGGATCTGCTCGCAACCTGGGAATCGGCGCGCTTGCGTGCGCAGCCACCCTGGCGGCCGGCGTACTGGTCGGTGCGCAGGCGCCTGCCACGCCACAGCCGCAGACGCCGTCCGGCGGCCCCCTGCCACTCGAGCCGAACCGTGAACGCGGCACCAGCATCACGCCGGCGTACGAAGGCTGGTACACGAACCCCGACGGCACGTTCACGATGCTGCTCGGGTACTTCAACCGCAACCAGCGCCAGACGCTCGACATCCCGGTCGGGCCGAACAACAAGATCGAGCCGGGCCCGGTGGATCAGGGCCAGCCGACGCACTTCGAGCTCGGACGCCAGTGGGGTGTGTTCGCCGTCAAGGTGCCGAAGGATTTTGGCACCAAGAAGCTCACCTGGACCGTCACGGCCAACGGCGAGACGCAGTCCATCCCGTTCGCGCTGAACCCCGGCTACGTCATTACACCCCTCGAAGAACTCGGCATGGGCAACAAGCCGCCCGTGCTCAGCTTCGATCCGGCCGGTCCCAAGTTCACCGGCCCGCCGACCGCCGTGGCCAAGAGCCTGACCGGCAAGACGAAGGCCCCGGTGCCGATCGCCATCACGGTTGAGGACCCCAAGGGGAAGGGCCAGGGTGAAGGGGCCGCCGGCCGCGGCGGCCGCGGTGGCGCGTCGACGGTCGCGACGGTCATCCTCCACAAGTTCCGCGGACCCGGTACGGTCACCTTCGACAAGGCCCGGCTCCCGGTCACCAAGCAGGGCGAAACCGTGACCGCCAACGCGACGTTCAGCGAGCCTGGCGAGTACATGGTGCGGGTGCAGGCCAACGACGAGTCCGGCGAGGGTGGCGGCGGGTTCCAGTGCTGCTGGACCAACACCTACGTCAAGGTGACCGTCACCCCCTGAATTCCGGAAGCATGACCCTCTGAATTTTGATATGGGGCGGGTGGGTCTCCGGCCCTACACTTGTTAGCTGTGCAACCCTGGTGCGCGGGGCAACGCCCCCGAAGGAGTCCGTTCATGTTCGATGCACGAGTCAAGGCGATCCGTGCGCTCGCGCTCGGCGCCGTGATCCTGGCGCCGTCGGTGGCGCTCGCCGAAGTGCCGAAGAATCCAACCTTTACGAAGGACATCGCGCCGATCTTCCAGGAGAAGTGCGAAGCCTGCCACCGGCCCGACTCGATCGCGCCGATGTCGCTGAAGACCTTTGCGGAAGTTCGTCCGTGGGTCCGCTCCATCCGCAACCGCGTCGAGGCGCGCACGATGCCGCCCTGGGGCATCGACCGCACCGTTGGGGTCACCAAGTTCAAGAACGACCGCTCCCTCAGCGACGACCAGTACGCCACGATCATGCGCTGGGTCGAGCAGGGCGCGCCGCAGGGCGACGCCAAGGACATGCCGAAGCCGGTTGCATGGCCCGAGGATCAGGGCTGGAACTTCGCCCCGCTCTTCGGTCAGAAGGAACCCGATCTGGTCGTGAAGTCGGAGATGTTCACGATGCCCGCCCAGTCGCAGGACGCCTGGGACAAGCGTGTCACTGACACCGGCATCACCGAGCCGCGCTGGGTCCGCGCGATCGAAATCCGGCCGAACACCGTCAAGGGTCGCCGCATCACGCACCACGCGATCGCGTACCTCGAGCAGGACGAGAAGCAGGCGGTCCCGACCTTCCTGCCGACCCCGTTCATGGAATGGGCGGTCGGCAAGCAGGGCGAACTGCTGCGTCCCGACACCGGCAAGCTCCTGCTCCCGGGTTCGAAGTTCCACTGGGACATCCACTACTCGCAGGCCGGCGAGGAGATCAGCAGCCAGGTGGAGATGGGCATCTACTTCTACCCGAAGGGGCAGGAGCCGAAGTTCAAGGCGTCGCTGACGCTCGTGCCCGCCGCGCTCGGCACGATGGACATCCGCCCGAACACGATCTCGATGGCGGAAGGCTACACCGTGCTTCGTGAGAACGCGCGCGTCGACAGCTTCCAGCCGCACATGCACCTGCGCGGCAAGGCGATGCAGGTCACCGCGATCCTGCCGAGCGGCCAGCAGCAGGTGATCAGCTACGTCAACAACTTCGACTTCCAGTGGATGACGACCTTCCAGTACGCCGATGAGGTCGCCCCGCTGCTGCCGAAGGGCACGATGCTGAAGGTGACGGCGTGGCACGACAACACGTCGGCCAAGAAGAGCAATCCCGACCCGAACCAGTGGGTGGGCTGGGGTGACCGCACGGTCGACGAGATGGCGCACGCCTGGATCAACATCGTCTACATGAACGACACCGACTTCAAGGCGGAGCAGGACAAGCGCCGCGGCGGCGCGACGACGCAGCAGCAGCAGTAGCGACAGCGACTGCGCGGCTTCGACGGCCACGCGGCGCTCGGTTGTTGGCAGGGCCGGCCTCCCTCACGGGAGAGCCGGCCCTTGCTGTCTTGCCCTCCCCTGCGACCTCGCACTTACCCTCCAGAACCGCGCCAGTCGGACCGCGCCAGCCGGATGTCTTCCCGACCGACGCTCCCCGTGACGATCGCCCGGCCGAATTCGGGCATCATGATGCGATGACGTCGACCTCTGCCCCCTTCGGTATCGAGGCGCCCCGCTTCCGCCTGCCCGCCGCTACGCGCATCGGGCGTGTCCGCCTGCAGGTGGCCGACCTCGAACGCTCCCTGGGGTACTACACGCAGGTGCTGGGACTGCGCGTCGGGTCGTCGGAGGGCGGCAGGGCGACCCTGCACGCCGGCGACGATGCGCGGGTGTTGGTCGAACTGCACGAACGTCGCGGCGCCGCTCCGGCACCACGACGCGGCGCATTCGGCTTGTATCACTTCGCCGTCCTCCTGCCGACACGCCGCGCCCTCGGGCAGTTCGTGGATCACCTCGCGCAGGCGTCAGTCAGGTTCGGCGCCGCCGATCACCTGGTCAGCGAAGCCATTTACCTCAGCGACCCGGACGGCCTCGGCATCGAGGTGTATCGCGACCGCCCTCGTGAAAGCTGGCGGACGCGTGGACACGAACTGGTCATGACCACCGAGGCGCTCGACCTTGGCGCGCTGGTGGACGACGCCGCTGACTCGGCGTGGACGGGCGCACCCGCGGGCACCGTCATCGGGCACGTGCACCTGCACGTCGGCGATCTGCACGAGAGCGATGCCTTCTACCACGAGGCACTCGGATTCGACCGCACCGTCTGGGGGTATCCGGGCGCCTCCTTCCTTGCGGCCGGGGGATATCACCACCACCTGGGCACCAACACATGGTCGCCGGGTCCGTCCGCGCGGGACGACGAGGCACGGCTGATCGACTGGGAACTGCAGGTGCCGGAACGCGTGGACGCAGACGCGGCAGCGTCGAGCGTGCGCGCCGCCGGGTATCATGTCGAGCCGGGCGCGGACGGCTGGATGCTGGCCGACCCATGGGGCACGCGGCTGCGCCTGACGGCGGCGTGATCGCACCGTGATCGCGCCGTAGCCGCGCCGCAGCCACGATGGCGACGGAATTCCGGCAGCCCTGAGAAATCCGACACCGCCCCGCGGTGTTGCCGGTGTATCCCGCAGGGGCAGCGTACTTGCACCACCGTCAGTCGAGCCCAGTGCCACGGAGGAGCGCACCATGGACCTGTCCACGACCTACCTCGGGCTGAAGCTCGCCCATCCCTTCATGATTGGGGCCTCGCCCCTGGTCGACAACCTCGAGACCGTCCGGCAACTCGAGGACGGCGGCGTGGCCGCGATCGTGATGCACTCGCTCTTCGAGGAACAGGTGACCATGGAGACCCGCGGCGAAATCCGCAGCCGCGATCCGCTCGATCGCCAGTTCGCAGCCGCACTGGCGCACTTCCCGCCCCCCGAGCGCTATGCGCTCTCCCCGGCCGCATACCTGGAGCAGATCCGCCGGGTGAAGTCCGCCGTGCACGTGCCGGTGATCGCGTCACTGAACGGCACCACGATCGAGGCGTGGCTTCGCATTGCCACGGAACTGGAGCAGGCCGGTGCCGACGCGCTGGAGGTCAACCTGTACGACGTGATCTCCGGGCCAGGCCGATCTGCGCTGGCCATCGAGTCGGACCTGCGAGGACTCATCAGCGACCTCAAACGCACGCTGCGTATCCCGGTCGCGTTGAAGCTCTCCCCGTACTTCACGGCACTCGGTCACGTCGTGCGTCGCCTGGACGAAGCCGGCATCGACGGCCTCGTGCTGTTCAACCGCTTCTATCAGCCGGACATCGACATCGACACCATGACCATCGTGCCGAGGCTCGAGCTGTCGAGCAGTGCGGAACTCCGCCTTCGGCTCCAGTGGACGGCCCTGCTGCGCGATCGCGTCAAGGCCTCGCTGGCGATCACGGGCGGCGTGGCCACGCCGGCCGACGGGGTGAAGGCGATCCTTGCGGGCGCCGACGGCGTGCAGCTCGTGTCCGCGGTCCTGCGGCACGGCCCGCAGTACTTCGCCGTGATGCGTGAGGGGCTCGTGCGCTACATGGAGGAACACGGCATCGAGCAGCTTGTGGCGTTGAAGGGGCGTGTCAGCTTCGCCGAGGTCGCCGACGCGAATGCCTTCCAGCGCGCCAACTACATCCGGACGCTTCAGAGCTGGGCGGCCGAACACGCCGGAGGCGGATTCGAGACGCCGGCGGCCGGATGATGGGGCGCGACCTCTGTGCTCGGCGGCGTCGACACGTGGCGTCCTGGCGGCATTCCGAGTGGTGAAGCGCAAGACTGGATAAGCCCGTTCGCGATTAATGCTGAGGTGGAGCGCGCGGTGTAACGCGCACTCATGCAAGGCCTGCAGCGAATCGCCACACATGAGCTGTCAACGGTACGCGATCGCAGCCAACGGTGTGGCTGTGGTCTTGCGGCGCGTGGAAGGCCTCGGTAGATTCGGAGCCCATGTCCCAGCCGTCGTCCGATGGAGCAGCCGCAGCGGTTTCCGCTGCCGGGCTGCCCGGGCGCAGCGATCCCATCTCGACCCCGCGCGTCCTGGCGATCGGTTTCGCCGGCGCCCTGTTCATCGCGCTGTCGGTGAGCGCGCAAACGTATCTTTCGATGCTGGGTCATGGGCATTCGTTCTGGCGGATGCTCTGGTGGCAACTCAGCGTCTCGGGCATCTGGGCGCTGCTCGCCCCGGCACTGCTGCGGCTTGGCGTCCGCACGCACTGGCAGCAGAAGCAGCCACTCCACCCGGTCCTTTCGGTGATCGCCTGGGGCCTGGTCGCAATTCCGGCCCACCTGTCCCTGGCCGCGGCGTTGTCGCTCTGGCTGCAGCCTTTCGTGCCGGCGGTCGCCGTGAACTTCGAGACGGCGCTCCGCTCGCAGTTCGAATCGCAGTTCGCCACCGACGTCCTGACCTTTGCGATGCTGGTCCTTCTCGGGCGTACGCTCGCCATCCACGATCACGCCCGCGAGTTGGCCTTGCGCGAGTCGCGACTCGAGGCGGAACTGGCACGCGCCAACCTCGAGGCGCTCCGCCTTGAAATCCAGCCGCATTTCCTCTTCAACACGCTGAACTCGATCGCGGCCCTGATCCGCCTACGGGCGAACGACAAGGCGCTCGAGATGCTGCTGGGTCTCGGCAGCCTCATGCGCGCCACGATCGACCGTCCCCCCGACCACCTCACGCCGCTGGCGACGGAAGTGGAGTTTGTCCGGCAGTATCTCGCGCTGCAGTCGGCGCGGTATGGCGACCGGCTCGACGTGCAGTTCGACGTCGACGCCGACTGCCTCCCCGTCCACGTACCCAGCTTCCTGCTCCAGCCGCTCGTGGAGAACTCGCTGCGTCATGGCGTTGGCCGGAAGGCCGGCCGCGTGCGGCTGTCGATCACGGCCCGACGAGTCGGCACGGTTCTGCAGATCCGCGTGGAGGACGACGGGGCCGGCCTCCTCCCTGGCTTCACGCTCGCCAGCCACGCAGGCACGGGGCTCCGCAACATCAACACCCGGCTCCAGCAGCTCTTCGGCGAGCGAGGCAGGCTTGCGCTCGAGCCGGTGCCAGGCGGAGGCACCCGCGTCGACGTCTCGCTGCCGTTCAGGGACGGCTCAGCGCTCGCCCGGGAGACCGCATGACGCCGCCTTCCCCATTCCGCGTGTTGATCGTCGACGACGAGCCGCTCGCTCTGGCGATGGTGACCGCCCTGGTCCGACAGGATGAGCAGGTATCGGACGTGGTCGAGTGCGGCAACTCCCTCGACGTTCCCGCGCTCATCGAGACACATCGGCCGCACATCGTGTTCCTCGACATCGAGATGCCCGGCCTCGACGGCATCCAGCTGGCGAGCCGCATCGGGCCCGACGGCCCGGTCATCGTCTTCATCACCGCCTTCAGCCACTATGCCGCGCGGGCATTCGACGTCAGCGCGGTGGATTACGTGACGAAGCCGTTTTCGGACCAGCGGCTGACGGAGGCGCTCGAGCGGGCGAAGCGCCGGGTGCGCGAGCGGCGGCTGGGAGAGTTGGCCAACGAAGTCGCCAGCCTGTCAGCCGAGCTGTCTGCCGAGCGTTCTCACGCCCACGACGCACAGTCTCAGCTCCAGCCGCCGGCACCCAGACCAGCAGAACTGCCCGCCGGATACCTCGATCGACTCTCAATCAAGGTCGGCGACCGGGCGATCGTCATCAAGGCGGAGGAGATCGTCTGGGTAGAGGCGGAAGACTACTACGTGCTCGTGCACTCGACGCGAGGCCGGCACCTGATCCGCACCCCCATGGCGACGCTCGAGGAGCGCCTGGATCCGGCGAAGTTCGTGCGGGCGCACAGGGGAGCGCTCGTGAACCTGGCCGAGGTCAGGGCGTACGAGCAGCGCGATGGCACCTGGCTGTCGCTCTCTGACGGCTCGCGCGTGCCGGTCAGCCGCGCGCGCCGGCGCCGGGTCGAACGGCTGCTCGCGCCGAAGTTCGGGTAGCCGGCGGCGCTGTTCAGGGATGCGCGGTTTCGGTGAGCCACGCGGTCACCGCCACGACCGCCACCGACACGATCACCTCGCCAGCCGCGAGACTGACCGAGGGCGGCTGCCGTTGCCGATGCATGCGGTTCCAGTTCAGGGCGCCGAGCACCAGCGTGTCGACGACCAGCAGTCCCTTCAGCCCGAACAGACGGCCGTAGGTGGTGGCCCACAGGTTCTCGATCGGCCCCAGGTAGGTCCACGCCGCGAACAGCCCGGTCACGACGATGACGGCGACGCTGCCCACGGCAGCGGGAGCAAATGCCTCGAGCAGCTGCGGGCGGAGGCTGCGCAACCCGGCGTCGCGCGACAGGACCACCACGGCCAGGGTGCCAATCCAGCACCCGGCGCCAAGCAGGTGCACGGCATGGACGGCCAGGCGCGCGGGCTCGCCGGCTGCGTGGCCGAGCCCAGGCGTCACGGCACACATGAGCACCGCGGCCCCGAGGGCGGCGATGCGCCAGCCCCGCTGCGACAGGCTCGCGGCCGCGGCAGCGGTCCACCCGAGGGCGACGAGGATCTGCTGCTGCCACGCCGACCCCCACTGGCTCTCCAGCGCGATCAGCGACAGGTTCTCCCAATGCCACGCGTCAGCAACGCCGAACGCCACCACCGTATGGGCCACGGCGCGGAATGCGAGCGCCGCGACGAGCGCCGCGGCCCCCCAGAGGATGGCGCGGTCCACGGCGACGCTGGTCGCGGACGCCGACCGGCCGACAGGGTCCGCCGCCGTTGAGCGTTCCGAGACCCCGCGGAGCGCGCGCGGCAACAGCCACCACTGCACGGCCGTGGCGCCCACGGCCCACAGCAGCGACGCGTACGCCAGGCCCTTCGCGACGATTTCGATCCAGCCATCCATGCGGTGTTCACTGTAGCAGGACGCCGGCGAACACCCGGATGTGGTTCGGCCGCGGGCACTGCGAGTACCATCGCGTTGATGCGCACATCATCGGCCCGAGCCGCGGTCGTGGTCCTGGTCGTCTCGATCGCCGCCGGCGTGGCGGTGGGCATCGCGCAGTCGAGGCCGCGCGCCCGCGACCTCGGCATCACGCCGGGCGTCTATCCGCCGGGCGCGCTGAACGCGATCACCGACGTCGCCGGCGTCCTCGTCGGCCACACGACGATCGTCGCCGGCGACTCCGTGCGCACGGGCGTCACGGCCGTCCTGCCGCATGGCGGCAACATCTTCCAGGACAAGGTGGCCGGGGCGGTGTTCGTCGGCAACGCCTTCGGCAAGCTCGCCGGGTCCACGCAGGTGAACGAACTCGGCACGATCGAGACGCCGATCGTGCTGACGAACACACTCAGTGTCGGCATCGCGATGGATGCCGTCTTCGGCTGGACGCTGGGGCAGCCCGGCAACGAGAGCGTGCGCTCGGTCAACGCGCTGGTCGGCGAGACCAACGACGGCGGCCTGAACGACATCCGCGGTCGGCACGTCACGCGGCAGCACGTGGTCGACGCCCTCACGAGTGCGCGGAGCGGCGGCGTCGCCGAGGGCAGCGTCGGGGCAGGCACGGGCACGATCTGTTTCGGCTGGAAGTGCGGCATCGGCACCGCCTCACGGATGGTGCCCGGCGGCTACACGCTCGGAGTGCTCGCGCAGACCAATTTCGGCGGCAATCTCACGATTGACGGCATACCCGTGTTTCGGCTGCTGCCGCCACCGCGCCGGGTGGCCACGCACGCCGGCGCAGGCGGCAACCTCGCCGCCGGTGACGGCTCCTGCATGCTCGTCGTCGCCACCGATGCACCGGTGGATGCCCGCGACCTCGGCCGCATCGCGGCCCGTGCCGTCTTCGGGCTTGGGCGGACGGGATCCTCGTTCAGCAATGGCAGCGGCGACTTCGCGATCGCATTCTCCACGTCACCGGAGATGCGCAGCCGCTTTGGTGACACCGCGCCCCGCACACGGCAGGTCCTGCCCGCCGATGCCATGTCGCCGCTCTTCGAGGCCGCTCTCGAGGCGACCGAGGAAGCGGTCTACAACTCGCTGTTCGCCGCGACTCCTGTCACTTCCCGGATCGGTGCGGCCGACGCCATTCCCATCGAACGCGTCCGCGTGTTGCTGGCGCGGTAGCCAGCAGCAGGATCGGCCGGCCGATGCTCCTCCCGTTGCCGACCCCGGCAGCGCCGGCTTAGGATCGCGCACCGATGCGCACGCTCATCCTCGACCTGGGCAACGTGATCGCATGCTTCGATCACCGCCGCGCCTGCCGCCAGCTCGCCGCGCTGTCCACGAGCGGGGTGTCCGAAGACGACGTGTACGAAGGAGTGTTCTCGTCTGGCCTCGAACGCGCCTTCGACCTTGGCGTCGTCGGCACACCGGCGTTCCTCTCGGCCTTACGGACGCGGTTCCAGCTGGCAAGTTCCGATGACGCGATTGGACGGGCGTGGAGCGACATCTTCTGGCCCAGTGCGCCGATGATCGAGGTCGTCCGCCGTGCGCACGACGCGGGGGTGAGGCTCGTGCTGGCCAGCAACACCAACCCGCTGCACTTCGCGCAGGTCCGGCGACAGTTCGCCGAGACGATCGAGCGGTTCGACGCGCTGGTCCTCTCCTACGAGGTGGGCGTCCGCAAACCGGACCGCGTGTTCTTCAGGCACTGTCTCGATGAGGCGCGGGCGCCGGCCGACGCGTGCGTGTACGTGGACGACAGGCCGGACTTCGTGGAGGCCGCAGCGCAGGTGGGCCTGCGCGGCATCGTCTGCACGCCGGGCGCGGGGGTAGCGTGGCCCGAGATCATGAACAGGTGGTCGACGGCGTGAGCCGCCTCAGGGCCAGGGGTTGGCGAGCGCGGGGTCCGACACGAACTGCTGGTCGCTCAGGCTTTCGAGGAACGCGATCAGGTCGGCCCGTTCCGCATCGGTCAACGAGAAGGGTTTCAGGAGCGGGCTGCGCCGGTGCCCGGCGGCCTCGCCCATGCGAGCCGCAGCCGGCGCGCGGCGGGCGCGGCCGCCCCGCTCGTAGTGGCGGATGACCTCGTCGAGCGTCTTCAGGCTGCCGTCGTGCATGTAGGGAGCCGTGAGCGCGATGTTGCGCAGGGTGGGCGCGCGAAAGCGCCCCATGTCGGCCGCGTCGCCCGTGATCGCATGGACGCCCGTGTTCGGTGCGGGGTACTGACCAGTGCCGTCGAGGTCGTACAGGCCGGTGTTGTGGAACGCGAGTTCGACCGAGTCCCTGCCGACGAAATCCACGGACTGGGTGAAGTTGAATCCTGCGTGGCACTGGAAGCAGCCGACGCGGTCCGAGAAGAAGAGGTCCTGCCCTCGGTGGGCGGCTGGCGGGATCGCGGCCTGATCGAAAAGAGTGCGCACGCGGTCGTACGGCGCGCGGCCCGACAGCAGCGTCCGTTCGAAGGACGCGATCGCCTTGGTGACGTTCGCCGTCGTGAAGGGATCGGCCGCGCCGGGGAAAGCCGAGGGGAACAGCTTCTGGTACCGCGGTTCGCTGCGCAGTTGCTCCAGCATGGCCTGCTCGCGTCCCGCAAGGCCGAGTTCCACGGGGTCGGTGCCGAACATCGGCACGAGCGCCTGGTCCTCGAGCCGGCGCATGACGGGGTTGGCCCACGTCAACACCGGGTTGTACGCGACGTTGGCAAGGCTCATGGCGCCACGTGGATGGACCTGCCCGGTGAGCCCGACCCCCCGTGGCTTGTCGTCGGCGAACGCACGGGCCTGTTGATGGCACGTCGCGCACGAAAAGCGGCCATCGGCCGACAGGCGGGTGTCGTAGAACAGGTGCCGGCCGAGTTCCACCTTCTCGGCGGTCATCGGGTTGTCGGGCGGCACGCGGGGCTGGGGAAAGCCAGGAGGCAGCTTCCACCGATACAGGGTTGCCGGTGCCTGAACCGGGGCAGCCTGGAGCGCCAGCGGCAACGGCCGGCACAGCGGGGCAAGCGCCACGGCCCCGGCGACGACGACATGGGTCAGCAGGGACCGCACGGGTCGATTCTACGGCGGCCGGGCCTGGTAGGCCCGGCCCCGCGGGTCAGCGTTTGACGGTGAAGGTGAAGTCGCCCTTCTGGATGTGTCCGTCCTTGCCGGCCGCCTGCCACGACACGGTGTAGGTGCCGTTCGGCATGTCGCCCTCCACCATCGCCATCAACGACTTGTCCATCACGTGCATCTGCACGAGCTTCGTGGCGGCTGACGGCCCCTTGATTTCGAGCTTGCTGACCTTCACGTCGGGCGGCTCGCTGAAGAACACCTGCACATGGGGCATCGGAGCCGTCACGACGGCGTTGGCCGCCGGTTCGCTCTTCTCCAGCTTCATGTGCGCGAGGAGCCGAGTACCGCCGGCGAGCAGGGCCAGTGCCACCAGCACGCCCCACACCGACCGAGACATCGTCTTCATGCAGGCCTCCCTCTTCTCAGCGGGTCGTTCACCGCTGGCTGACACCAGCGCTCCCCCACATTGTCGCTCACCCGGGGCGCTGGCGCGAGCGCCGGGCCGCGGAGCGGGCGGGGCGTCGGGTGTCAACCCGCCGCCGCAGGGTCTGGCGCGTGGGAACGCGGCGGCCGTGCAGAGTCGCTGGCAGCTGAGCGGCGCTATGATGCTCGACATGTCCACTCGGAGCCGCACGCCGTCCATCGGCTGGCTGATCGGCGCCTCGGCAGTGGTTGCCGGGCTCTGTTCGACGTTCTCCGCCGTGCTGCCGGCGGCGTCGCAAGGTGCACCTGCAGCGCCCTCCTCCACCCGTGTCTTCCGCGTCCGCGAGACAGCAGGCATTCGCCGCGCCGAGTATCCGGTCACCGCGCGCATCGCCCTTCCGAAGGGTGCCCTGGAGCAACCGACGCAGGCCCGCGTGGTGACCAACGGCGCGGAGGTACCCGCACAGTACACGGCGGCGAGCCGCTGGGACGACGGCTCCGTGCAGGCGCTCGACGTGGACTTCAACGCGAGCCTCGGGCCCGAAGAGGAGCGGCGGTACGAGCTGCAGTTCGGCGCGGGCGTGGCGGCCGCCCCGCCGACCGGACGCGGCCTCACAGCCGCCGAGCAGCCTGATGCCGTGGTGGTCGGGAACCTGACGTTCCCGAAATCCGGCGCTCCCCTCCTCGCGTCCGCGACCTACCGCGGCGAGGGGATCGGGACGGGCAGCAACGGGCTCGTGCTCGGCGATACCAGCGGCCGGCGGGTCGACCTGTCGAGAGCCCAGAATCCGCAGCTCGAGATCGTGAAGCCGGGGCCGTTGCTGGTGGCGCTGCGCTACACGGCGTCCGTGCCGCTGGACGACACGACGAGCGTGCCGGTGGAACTGCTGCTCGAGATGCCCAACAGCAAGACGTGGCTGAAGACCACGGCCACGGTCACGGACCGCGGCCGCCGCGTGCGCGACGTCGCAATCGAGCGCCCGTATGCGTTTGCGGCGTTCCCGATCCTGTGGGACTTCGGTACGGACAGCGGCACCTACGGCGTGTTCCGCGCCGCCGCCGACCTGACCACGCTGACCCAGAGCGTGGGCCCCTCCGGTCCCACCGGCTGGCGGATCGAGTCGGGGCCCGCAAGCCAGCGCCGCGCGCTCGAGACGTCCACCGCGACGCGTGCGAAGAACGCAGCCGGCTGGGGGCACCTGCAGGACGTCGGAGCGGCCGTGGCGTTCGCCATCGGGCAGTTCGGGCGGAGCGCGGGCACCTACACCATCACCCTCGCGGGCAGCGGCCAGGCGAGCTACCGCTTTCAGCCGGCGGAGGCCACGACCCAGCACCAGCTCGTGGTCTACGAACACTTCGTCGCCACACCCGTGGCGGTCGGGGCGGCGACGAATCCGACGGCCATGCTGACGCCGCTCTCGGTCACCCTCGATCGCTGACGGCGCGCCGCCTGCAGGGCCACTCGCGGGTGCGGTTCGACCCTAAGGCGTCGACGAGGGAGGCACGCGTTTCGTCGTCGCCTGCTCGAAGGCATAAGCCAGGGCGATCAGCCTGGGCTCGCTGCACGCCCCCCCGGTGAAGCTCACGCCGAACGGTGCCGGCTGCGCATCGAAGCCGTCAGGTAGCGCGGGTGTCGGCGCGTTGGGCACGCGCGCGAACGGCACGATCACCGTCGGATAACCGGGGCGCGCGGCGATCGACGCGCCAGCGCCGCCGGGAAACAGGATGGCGTCGAGGCGATGCGTCTTCATGGCCTCGTCGATGCCGTGCGCGGCGGACAGGCGCAGGTCCTTCGCGCGATCCGCTTCGTACCGCCCGCGATCGCGCGCGAGATCCATCTCTTCCGAGCTGTCGAGCAGCGACTGCCCGTAGCGAATCGCATTGGCAGAGGCATGAGCGGTATTCCACGCGCGCAGTTCGCCGAGGCTCTTCACCGGTGCACCGGCACCGAGGGTGGCCAGCCAGGCGTTGAAGTCGCGCTTCATGCCGTACTTGAACACCACGGAGCACCCAGCGTCCTTGTCGCGCGTTTCGGCACCGCACGTGCTCCACGTGAGGAAGTTGTTGTCGGCCGCCGGATCCACGACGCTGGGAATGTCGGCGGGATCGACGATCACGGCGCCCTGTGCCCGCAGCACCTCGACGGCGTCGCGCATGGCCTGCGCCTGTGCGGGCGTGAGGCCGCCGCGTGGCTGATCGTTCCCCGGGACCCTGACCGGGTCGTAGAAGAACGCACGCGGGATGCCGATGCGCGCGCCGCGCAGCGCGTCCGCGCGTAGGAACGGCGTGTAGTCGCGTCCGGGCGGCGCCTGGCAGGCGCGCGTCGCGGGATCGTTCGGGTCCGGCTGTGGCCCCTCGAGCACACCGAGCATGATGGCCGCGTCCCGCACGGTGCGCGCCATCGGGCCGGGCGTGTCCTGGTCCGCGGTGATCGGGATGACGCCGTAGCGGCTAATGCGGCCGACGGTCGGCTTGATACCCACCAGCATGTTCTGGTTCGCCGGGCTGAGGATCGACCCCGACGTTTCGGTGCCGACGTTGGCGGCCCAGAAGCTTGCGGCCGTGCCGACACCGGAGCTCGAGCCACCGGTGGCCAGCACGGGCCGCCCATCCGCGCCGGGGCGCGGGTCGCGCCGCGGGTCGTACGGGTTGAAGCCGAAGCCGTGCACCGCGTTGTAGTTGGTCGGCATGGGCGTCGGTGCGCCGGCCACCCAGTTCGCCAGCTCGGTCATGCCGGTCTTGGCGATGACGATCGCGCCGGCCTCGCGGAGGTTCCTGACCAGCGTCGCGTCATACGGCGGCACGTAGCCGACGAACGCCAGCGCGCCGCCGGTGGTGGGCATGTCGCTCGTGAGGATGTTGTCCTTCACGGCCACCGGGATGCCGTGCAGCGGCCCGCGCACCTGTCCCGCAGCTCGTTCCCGGTCGCGCGCCTGCGCCTCGTCGAGGGCTCGGCGGTTGACGTGCAGCGTCGCGTTCAACAGGTCTTCGTACGTGGCGATGCGCTGCAGGTAGGCCGCCACGAGCTGGACTGACGTGACGCGGCGCGCGTCGAGTGCGGCGCGCAAGTCGGCAAGGCTGGTTTCGGCGACGGAGAACGGGGCTGGCTGGGCCTGCATCGTGAGCGTGGCGGCCGCGAGCACCACAACGAGCGCGGCTGGGACTCTGGTCATCCGGTGTCCTCGCGTGGGGTGGCTGCAGAGCGTCCATGCCCCTGGCCGGCCACGCCAGTTCAGCTATCTTCGCGCATCCCCGCTCGATTCGCGTGCGGGTCATCATCCGAACAGTCCGGCAGGCTTGTCGCAGGATGTCTCGACGCGCCCGAAACTACCCGGAAATTGGTACGGCGTTGGGGCCCCGCCGACAAGCCATCCCGCAGTACCTCCGGTAGAATAAGGACATGCGCACATCATTCGCGGGCCTCGCCGTCGTGACGCTGGCGCTGCTCACGTCCGCTGTTCCACAGGCTGGACAGGCATCCAGGGCCGCTGCCGCGCAGAAGCTTCCGCCGCTCTCGTACGTCTGCCCGATGCCGGGCGACGAAGAAGTCATCGACGACAAGCCGGGCGACTGCCCCAAGTGCAAGATGGCGCTCGTCCCTGTCCGCCTCGACGCGAAGTACTGGTGCCCCGTCCACCAGGCCCTCGAGGTGCACGACGGACCCGGCAAGTGCCGGCGTGACGGCCGCGAGCTGATCCCTGTGACGGTCGCGCTGTCGTGGACCTGCGCCGACGCCCCGGACAAGAAACTGCTCGAGCCCGGCACCTGCGCCAATGGCCAGCCTCGCAAAATCGGCTACGAACTGCGCGCCCACGGCGACCACAACCCGCGCCACGGCGGCCAGTTCTACATGGCCGCCGACGCCTGGCACCACGTCGAGGGCGCCTACCCGCAGGCCGGCCTGTTCCGCGTGTTCTTCTACGACAACTTCACCAAGCCGCTGGCCGTGAAGGGCTTCACCGGATCGGTGGTCATCCGCGACAAGGCCGACAAGGAAGTCGCCACGGTGCCGCTGGCCATCGGCCGCGACCGCACCACGATGGAAGCGAAGATCCCGGCCGCCCAGGCGGCCCTGCCCCTGCGCGCCACGCTGAAGCTGAAGCTCAGCGCCCAGGTGCCGGAACAGCCCTTCGACTTCCAGTTCAACGAGTACTCGAAGGAGCCGCCGCCAGTTCCCGGTGCGACGCCCGCGGCGGCCGCCCCCCCGGCCACCACCACGCGGCAGGCGGCGCCCTCGGCCCCGCCTGCGCCAAGCCGCCCGTCTGCCAGTGGCACGACCGCCCAGGCAGCGCAGGCACGCCCGGCGACGCCGGCGCAGCCCGCACCGCAGGCGGCCCCGGCTCCGGCACCCGCGCCGTCCCAACCGCTCGGCCAGGCCGGGTCCACGCGCGGCACCGTCACCGAAACGCCCGAAGGCATCGTCATCGCCCCCGCGCCCGGCAAGGAGAACGATCCGTTTGCGGGAGAGATCGCCCCGATGCCGCCCGCCCTCGCGGCCGCACTCAACGAAGAGGTGCTGCCGAAGGACCTCCCCGGCCTGCTGAAGGAACTCGACGCCCGTACCGGGCAGATCGACAGCCTGATGCGAGACGGCAACCTTGCCGAGGTCTGGCTGCCCGCGATGGGCACGAAGACGGTTGCACTCGTCCTCGAGAACTACGCCGCGTCGCTGCCCGCCGCGCAGCGCGCCTCGGTCACATCGGCCGTCAAGCGCGTCGTCACGGCGGCGTGGGAGATTGACGGCTACGGCGATCTCGGAAACAAAGCCAAACTCACCGAGGCCTATCAGCGCCTCTCCACGGCAGTGACGGACCTGAAGGCTGCATATGGGAATCGCTAACCTCGGGGCGCGCCGGGTGCGCGCCATCATGGCCGGCGCGGTCGCCGGTGCCGCGGCAGTCGCCCTCGTCGCCACATGGACGACGACGGTGGTGGACGCCCACAAGGCGAAGATCTCGCCTTTCACCTACAACAAGGAAATCTTCCCGCTGCTCCGCGACAAGTGCGGGCGCTGCCACACCGACGGCGGCCCCGCTCCGATGTCGCTGATGACCTACAACACGGACGGCGGCGCGGTGGCCTGGGCGGAGTCGATCCGCGAGATGCTGCTGTCGGGCACCATGCCGCCCTGGTACGCAGACCCGACCGGCCCGGCGGTGCGCAACAACCACGCACTCACGGCGCGCGAACTGGACACGATCATCACGTGGGCGATCGGCGGCACGCCGCATGGCGACCTCACGGTGAAGATACCGCCGGTGCCCGCGCGCACCGGCTGGAGCCTGGGCAAGCCCGACGTCGAGTTGCCGATGCCCGCCGCCTACACGGTGCCGGACAACGTGATGCAGGCGTCCACCGAGGTCGAGATCCCGACCAACCTCACCGAGGTGAAGTGGGTGAAGGCCGTCGATCTGCTGCCGGGTACCGTCTCGATGGTGCGACGCGCGTATATCCGCGTCGACGGCGGTCCGCTGCTCGCACTGTGGGAACCCGGAGACGATGTGACGCCGGCGCCGTCTGGCGCGGCCTTCAAGCTGATGCCCGGCGCCAGGCTGAAGGTGAAGATCGACTACAAGAAGTCCTGGATGGACGAGCAGAAGTCGGTGTCCGACAAGAGCACGGTCGGCCTGTATTTCACCGAGGAGCCGCTGGCAGGCAAGGCCGTCGAGACGGTCACCATCGACGGTCCGGCCGGTTCCGATGGGCTCGAGCCGCGCAGCTTCGGCGGCGCGATGCCAAAGGCGGGTCGCGTGTTCGCCGTGACGCCGATGCTCGACGACCCGTACGCAACGGTCGAGATCAACGCCGTTGCGGCGTCGGGCCGCAAGGTACCGCTGCTGAAGCTGCGCAATGCCAGGCCCGAGTGGCCGCGCCGATACTGGCTGGTGGATCCGATTGAACTGCCGGCGAACACGAAGATCGAAGTCACGGCGGTGCCCAGCGATCCCGACACCGGTCCGCTCATCAAGCCGCAGGGTTTCCCGCTCCAGATCGGCCTCGACATCGTCCCGCAGTAGGCGACGTGAAGGGCGGCAGGCCTGAATGGGCCGCCGCCCTTCCGTTCATCTCCCCACCACGAACTCCCACTGCGCGTTGGCCCGCTGCATCACGGCAGCCACGTCGCCCTGCAGCAGGAACCCATCCCGAACCAGCGCCTCGCAGTGGGCCCGCGCCTGCGCGAGGTAGTCGTCTTTCGACGCATACCGTTCGGCCAGCGATCGGCGGGGATCGCCGGAGCGGCCCGCCGCCGTCTTCGCGAACGGAATCTCCGAGCCCGTGAGGCGCGCGAACTCGGTCGGCGCGCCCGTCGACGGGTGACGGTAGTTCCAGCCGGTGAACGTCGCGATTGGCACGGCCTGCTCCGCCGTTCGAACCCCCGACCGTTCGTTCCCATCCACGTCGACAGCAGGCACGAGGAGCGGCAGCTTCACGGCCCCGTCGCGACCGGGCTTCGTGGTCCGTGGCGACGGCACACGCGGGATGGCCGGGAAGGCGAACTCCGACACGGGCACCAGCGTGCGATCCGCGAGCTTCGGGTAGCGGCTGGCGGGCGGCGCCGCCCCGTCCTTCACCCAGCGGTCCATGGCGGTCAGCAGCGCGCGCAGCGTGTGGCGATACTCGAGCGGGTTCGCGAGCTGCTGTCCGACGGTCACGCCTGGAGGGAAACGCGCGGGCACGTGCTGCGTGCCCGCGAGGAAATACACGCGGACGTTCGCGGGCGGTTCGATGTCGCGGGAGCCGTCAGGCGTGGTGTGCACGAGTGCAGCGTTGCGATCGGCCCCCCAATACTCGACGGCAGAATTCGTGTAGAAGACCTTCGGCTGGTTGGCACGGGCGCGATCGTTGTCGAGAAGCCCGTCGACCTCGCCCGTGATCGGGTTGGTCAGTGCCGCGTCCGCGAACGGGAATCCCGGAGACGGCGCCTTGCTCTGGTTGGGCCGTGCGCCGCGCTCGTTGAGGCTCAGGCGCGCGCCCCCCGCAATATGCGCGAGCACGCCATCGAACACCTGCCGGCCGCGCTCGTCCGAGTTGAAGCCGTAGTACAGGAACGTCCGAAGGAATCGGCCCGACTGCGACAGCCCGAACGCGTAGGCATGACGCACGGACACCAGCGCATCGGGCGCAAACTTGAGCCACGCGCCGATGTCGCGAAAGGCGGCGAGGCCGGTGCCCGCCACAGGCAGGTTCGTGGCACGCACCGTCAACTCGTAGGTTCGCCCGGGCGTGAAGCCCTTGTCCAAGGAGACCTCGTGGCCATTCAGTGTCCACGCGGAACGGTCGATCGGCTGCGGCACCGCGAACAGGCCGTCGCGCACCGTGAGCATGGCGTCAGGTCCGTCGGCTTCGAGCACGTACCCGGCAAGGTCGGTCACCGTGGCCGTCGTCGCCGGCCGGTCGACGATGAAGTTGGACCGCAGGACGGTGCTGACGCCTGTCGCGATCGGTGCATCGAGTGCGAGGCGGCCGCCGCGGCGCTCGACGTCGAACTGCCAGCCCACCCACACGAGCGTGTAACCGGCGCGCATGAGGAAACCGTCACCGAGGTCGGCGTCGGACGCGGGATCCAGCACCTCGCCTGTCGCCAGGTTGAAGTTCGCGAGCAATCCCTTGTTTCCGCGGTTCGAGACCTCGATGAGAGCCACGCCGTTCGCGCGCGCGGCGTCCAGGGGCCGGAGGATGAAGAAGTCGGACGCGAACACGACCCGGCCGTCCTCTGACTTCTTCACCCTGTCGAGGTCCGCGATGACGGCGTTGCGCGGGTTGAGCGGGTCGATGGCGAAGTGGATGGTGCCGACGATCTTCTCGTAACCCGAGGCTCCCACGTCGGCTCGCCGCGTCACATCCACGCGCGTCACCTCGGCTCGTGCGGGCAGGGAGGCGACCGGGGCGATTGTACACAGCGCGCTCACGCACAGGCAGACGCGCAGCCGCGTTGCCAGGCCACGTCCAGGCTGCCTCGTCTTCATGGCCTCCTCGCTTTCAGCCGCGGGCGCCGTCTGGCCGCAAGGCGTCGCAGCCAGGGCTCCGGTCACCAGCGGCACATCATGGCACAGCCGCCCGGTGAGCAACCCATCCGACCGCGCCGCCTCCGCGCACACCGTCCGGTCGTCCGTGCCAGCCAGTGTGGCGGGCGCACCCCTGGCGCGCATCTCGCGCACCACCTGGCTGGCCATGTCCGCGCCGCGCGGCGACGGGTGCGGATTCGGCTACTATCTCGCCATGAAGATACGCCTGCTGCTGCCTGTCGCTGCCGCGCTCCTCATCCCGTCCATCGCCTCGGGGCAGGCCCTGACGAGCCTCGCGTCGCTGCGGGTCGGCTACAACACGCGCAAGGTCACGGTGAAGCCCGACGGTCCGTTGAAGGTGCAAATCGACGCCGTGGATCGCGAACTCGCCGAGGCCACCCGGCTTGGCCGCACAGGCGAGATCCGGCGGCTCCTCGCGAAGGGGACGACGCTGCTGGCCGGCCGCGACTGGACTCCCGAGGCGGAGTTCGCGGCGTCGGTCGTCATCCGGACACCGGCGGTCGTATTCGACTCGTCACGGCCCCACGTCGTCAGGCTCGAGCAGATCTTCAGCCCCGCGATCGACCTTGCCCAGCCGCTCTCCGCGAAAGTGTCGCTCCGGGAACGCTCGCTGGCGCCCGCCGGCCAGCCTGCGCGGCCAGGCGTGGTCGTGAAGGAACTCGGGAACTTCGACGGTGTGCCACGGGACCTGCGCGAGGCTCCGTTCACGGTCGACATCGATGTCACGGGTGTGGAGGACGGCACCTACCAGCTCTGGGTGGAGATGGCCGAGGGCAGCCGGCCGCTCGGCTCTGCCACCCTGGCTGTGCACGTGCGGAGGGGGCTGGACCAGCTGGTCACGACGCTGGAGGCGGACGCCGCCAAGGCCCCGGCCGATGTACGCGCCGATATCCTCTATCCGGTCGACCGCATGCGTCAGGTCAACCGCGGCAGCCTCGAACTGCGCACCTTCAACCCGCCGGCAGACTTCGCCGCGGCACAGCAGGTTGCAGCGGCGGTAAAGGGCGGACGGCATCCCTTCAGCGGCCGGACCGGCGACTTCAAGCGGCATTACCGCCTGGAGGCGGCGAACGAGATCATGCCGTATCGCCTGTATGTCCCCACGAACTACGACGGCTCCCGGGCATACCCGCTCGTCGTCGCGCTCCACGGGCTGGGAGGCACCGAAGACTCGTTCTTCGAGAACTACGACCAGGCGTTTCCCCCGCTCGCCGAGCGCCACGGCTACATCGTCGCCGCACCGCTTGGGTACCGCGTCGACGGCTCGTACGGGTGGGGGCTCGGGCAGCCTCCCGCCGACCCCATCACACGCCGGGTCCAGGAGCGCAGCGAAGCGGACGTGCTGGAGGTGCTCAAGCTGGTGCGGCAGCAGTACAAGATCGACGAGTCGCGCATCTACCTGGCCGGCCACTCGATGGGGGCGATCGGCACGTGGCGGATCGCGCCCAAGTATCCCGAGATCTGGGCCGCCATCGGCACCTTCGCGGGGGCCGGTGCGCCGGCAACGCTGGAACGTATCCGCCACCTCCCGCAGTTCGTCGTCCATGGCGCCAACGACGCGACGGTCAGCGTGCAGGGCTCGCGGGCCATGGTGACGAAGGCGAAGGAGCTGGGGATGGAGACGGTGTACATCGAGGTGCCAGGAGGCACGCACGGCAACGTGGTGGCGCCGAACTTCCCCGGCCTCTTCGAGTTCTTCGATCGGCACCGGAGACGCCCGGCATCGACCCAGCAGCAGTGAGGGCAGGTCAGAACGCGTAGACGGCGCCGAGCCTGAGCGTCCGCGGGACCGCCGGATGAACGTGCCGGTCGTCGATGCCCGCCAGCGGCTCGCCGGGAAGCCGTGACGTGAAGTAGTAGTCGATGTCCGATGCGCGGGTGTCGAAGAGGTTGAAGACGTCGAGCACCATCCGCAAGTGCGACGCCGGCTGGTGCCCGAGCTGAAGGTTCACCAGGCTGGTTGCGGCCGAGCGCTGCGAGTTGTCGTCCACCAGGGCACGCGGCCCGAAGTAGCGCCACCTGAGGCTCCCGAACGTCCGGTGGAAGTTGTCGACACTGGCGCCCGCCGAGACCACGGTACCCACCGCCTCCGGCACATAGCGGCCGTCGGCGCCCTGCCCGGCGAAGCGGGCCTTCGACAGCGACAGGTCGACATCGAACACCAGCCATCGCGTCGGGCTGTAGTAGTTGGCGATTTCGATGCCGTGCCTGCGGCTGGCGGGCCCGGGCTCGGTCGCCCCGGCATCGCCGTTGAACACGAGTTCAGACGCGAGGCGCAGCATCCAGAGCGCAACCGTGGACTGCAGGTGCGGGATGGCGACGGTCCGCACTCCCAGCTCGGCGCCGCTGGCACGCACGAGCGGCGTGACGCGATCGACGGGATTGCCGTCCGGGTCGCGCGTGATCGTCGTGCCCAGCGCGCTGTTGCTGTGGAACCCATAGCCACCGTTGACGTAGACCTCTGTGGCCTGCCACGGCCCCAGCGTCAGGCCTCCTTTCGGGCTCAGTAACCCCGCGCGGGCGCCACCGCTGTTCAATGGATCGAGCGCCTCGACGCTGAACCGTGAGCCGTCGGCCCGGAGGCCGGCCGTCGCGCGCACGTGCGGCGCCCACTCCACCTCGGCCTGCCCATAGAGGCCGCCGCTCGTCACCGTGGCCGAGGAGTCGCTCCGGGTCTCGAGCCGGACGGCTCGAGCCGTGTGATAGAGCGCGACCTCCGGAATCAGGTCGTTCCTCACCTGCACACCAACGGTGTACTGGACGGGCCGCCCCTGCACCCGCGTGACGATCCGGCGAGACACACGGGTGCCCGTCACGTAACGGCGGTCCACTTGCTGCTGCTGGTCGCCGTTGACTGGATCGTTCAGGAAAAACGTGAAGTTCGAGACGAGGTCGAGGTCGTACCGCATGGCGTACGCCGTGACCTTGGTCAATGTGGAGGCCCCGCCGCGCTGCCAGTCGGCCGACAGGCTGTAGCGGCCGGTGCGGCCGCGGTCGGAATCGTCGAGGGTGCCGAACCGGCCGATGGCCTGGCTGGCGATGGCGCGTACGGGAACCGCCTCGGTCGCGTTCCACGAGCCGTGATACGCCATCGCCGTCAGCGCGAAGGCGTTGACGGCATCGCCTCGGCTGTAGCGCAGCACACCGTTGTACTTGCGATAGTCGTCCGGGCGCTGCCACGGCCCCGCATTGCGCCACAGTTCGAGCGCCCCGAGCAGGTGCCCGGCCGCGCCCGCGCGCGAGCCGGCCAGCAGCATGCGGCCGTAGCCGTAGCCGCCGATTTCAAGGCTGGCAAGCGGCCGCTCGAGGGACGTCGCGTACGTGATGTTCGAGGCACCGGCCGTGGCGAAGTCGCCCTGTTCGGCGAAGTACGGTCCCTTCGAGTACTGCACCCCCGCTACCAGCTCGGGAATCAGGAAGTTGATGTCGGCATATCCCTGGCTGTGCGCATGGGTTGGCATGTTCACGGGCACGCCAGCCACGGTGGTCGCGAAGTCGCTGCCGTGATCGAGATTGAAACCGCGGAGGAAATACTGGTTGGCCTTTCCCTCGCCCGAGTGCTGGGTGATGATCACGCCCGGCACCGTTTCCAGCACCTCCCCGGCGCGCATCACGGGCCGCACCTCGAGTTGCCGGGCCGTGATCGCGCCCTGGCTGGCCGACAGGGCGATTCCGAGCAGGTTCTCCGCCGGGTTGTCCGCGTCGGCCAGGTTGACGAAGGACCGCTTGCCGGTGACGACGACGTCCGCGCTGAGGGCGAGGGCAAGCACGGCATCGACCGTCACCGTGGCGCCGGCACCGACGACGATGCCGCGCCGCTGCTGCTCGCTGAAGTTGAGGAGGTTGAACGACAGCGTGTACGTGCCAGGGGGCACGGCATCGAGTCGGTACCGGCCCGCCGCATCGGCGAGCGCGGTCGCCACAATCGTGCGCTCGCTCGAGAGTTCGACCGACACGCCCGGAAGCGTCCCGCCAGTCTGATCACGCACCGTCCCAGTCACCTCGCCGGTCGCGAGGCGTGGGGCGGGTTGGGCCGCGAGGGGGCCCGCGAGCGCGAGCCACGCGAGGGCGACCACCAGGAACGCGCCGCCTCGCCGTCGTCCACCGGCCCCGAGGACGGCAGGCATGGTCAGAGGATCCCGTGCGGGGCGTGCCGCGTCAGCGGTACAGGTCCTTGATGGCCGGCATGTACTGGGTGTGGCAGGTGACACAGGCTTCGTAGAGGTCTGCCCCCATGTCGAACACCTCCTGCGGATTCCTGCGGTCGGCTGCCCCGATCAGCCGCTCGCCTTCGCCCATCATGCGCTGAACGTTCTGCATCCACCGCTCGCCGTCCTGGGCACGCGGGGCCATCATCAGCAGGTTTCCCGCCTCCGTGACGGTGAGCGCCGCCGCCTTCACCCTTGCCCAGTCTTCGTCGCTGTGCGGCCTGATCTCCTGCGTGCCGTCGGCGGTCACGATGGTGCCGACCGCGTCCCAGACGATCTGCGCCTGGCGCTCGACCACCTCCGCCATCAGCGTCTTGGTGTCCGCCACCGCCTTGAACGGCGGCGGAGCGGGAGCGCGGCTGCATCCGGCCGCCAGCACCACCATCGCCGCAACTATTCTCCGCATCTGCGCCAACTCCGGGTTCGAGGGTTCGTCCGAGCGCGTATAGTATGCCGAACCTCGACGTTGTGCACGTCGTTCGCGGAGGACAGCGATGAGAACGTCGGCCCTCGCCCTTGTGTTGTTGACTGTCGCCGCGCCCGCCAGCGCGCAGCCCGAGCCCTTCCTCGGCAACTGGCGCGGCACCGTCAAGTCCGCCGCGGGAACCGAGACCACCATAGTCGTCACGATTGCGAAGGACGGCGGGAAGTACTCCGGGTCGACCACCGGCCTCTCCGAGGGGGCAGATGTCCCGCTGACGAAGGTGGAGGTGACGTCGTCGGGCCTCGCCGTCGAAGCCGCGTCGGAATCGAGGCTCGGGAACGTGAGCCTGAGCGCGCTGTTCACCCAGGAAGGCCCCGTGCTCACCGGGGCCGGAACCGTGGGGATTGGCGGCCAGCGCTTCCCTGTCACCTTCGCGCTGAGACGCCGCGCCCGCGCCGACGTGGTGCAGCGCCAGGTCGAACAGCAGGTGGCCTACTTCGTGGGGCGGTGGGCGTTCGAGTACATCGGCGGCGAATTCCCCCCGCTCAGCATCGGCAACCGCAAGGGCGAGCTGACCATCGCGCGGGCCGGCGCGTCCAATTTCGCGGCGGGTACGCTGAAGGGCGACTCGTTCGGCACCGCGTTCGAGGAGCGCGTCTTCATCGGCGTGGACCCGGACACCGACACACTGGTGATGGCCGAACGCCGCGGGGAAGGCCTGGAGCTTCTGAGCCTCGGCAACTGGAAGAGCCCGCTCGCGGTGACCTTCACGACGAGCCCGGTGACGGCGAGCGGCAAGACCTATCAACTGCGGCGGGTGTTCTCGATCCTGTCGGACACGTCCTTCGACGTGACGGAGGAGTTCTCGGTGGACGGCGGGCCATTCCGCCGGCTGGGCATCGGCCATTACACCAAGCAGTAGCGTCGCCCCCGGCGCAGGGTCGCGCGACGGCCGGCATGGAGCCGCCTGGCTGCACTGGGCGGGGCGGCGGTTACTCCGGCCCGAACGCCAGCAGCACGTTGCCGGCTCGCCCGCCGAGCGACCCGTAGCCCGAACCGACCAGCACGAGCCCACCGCCGATGATCGGGCCTCCCCCGCTCATCGACGCTCCCTTTGCCGGGACCCCGTTGACCGTCGTGAAGTCGCGGTTGGTGTTGTACTCCCACAGCACACGGCCATCGGCAGTGGAGTACGCACGCAGGCCGCCGTCCTGCGCACCGGCGAACACGGCGCCCGGCATGACTGAGATCGCCGCGAGTATGGCCGGCGTACAGCCCCGCCCTCGCGCGCCGCAGGCGAGCGCCGGCGGCGGCGTGAACCAGGCGCGCTCTCCGCTGGCCAACCGCACGGCGTGCAGTTCCCCGGCATGAGGACCGTTTCCGTCGGCGACAGGGAAGTAGACGTGTTGTCCGTCGGCTGCCGACCCGAACTCCATCCCGCCGAGCGGGCTGCCATCGCCGGCGCGGTACTGCCACAACACCGCGCCCTTGCGTTCCGGGTCCAGCGCATAGCCGACGCCGGACTTCTGGCCGATGACGATCATGTCGCGTCCACCGGACAGCGAGACGAGCATCGGGGCGTTCCCGAAGTCGAAGTCGGGGCCCACATCGTCGCCGCAGTTCGGGGCGTTGGGCTGGTTGCAGCCCATGACGAAAACGTCGTTCGGCGTCAGCTGCGCGCTCCACACCAGCTCGCCGGTCGCGAGGCGGAACGCGAGCACCGCGTCCCCGGTCTTCTGATCCGGCTCCGTGTACATATTGCCAGTTGCGGCGTATAGCAGCCCACGCCTGGCGTCGATCGTCGGTGATGCCCAGATGGCCGCGCCGGAGGGCCCCCAGCGGGTGGTGCCGGAGCGATTCTTCCCAATCGGCCGGGGCTCGTTGGCGATCGTGTAGGTCTTCCAGGCGAGGGCGCCCGTCGCGGCGTCGAGCGCGACGACGCTGCCACGGAAGGTGCAGCATTCGTATTTCGGGTTGTTTCCCTGGGCCTCTTCACCCGAGGACACGGCAACGTAGAGCCGGCCCGCGTGCAGCGCCGGCGCGCCCGTCACGTGCGAGTTGGGATGCTCCTCGACAACCTTCGACCAGAGCAGTGCACCCGTGTCCGCGTTCAGCGCGTAGACATTCGAGCGGCCATCACCGAAGTACGCGACAGCAGGCACCCCGGGTCGACCGGGTCCGATCGTGATCGCAGAACGCACGCCAGCCTTCGCCTGGAACGACCACGCGATGCAGCCCGACTTCGCGTCGAGCGCGTACACGGTGCCGCCCTGGCTGCCCACGAACACGCGCCCGCCGGCCATCGTCGGCAACCCACGCGCGCCGGAGGCGCCGGGGAACCCGAACGCCCACTTGAGCGTGAGGCGGGGGATCTGTTCCGCCGCGAAGCCGGCGCGCGGCTGGAACCGTGCGTTGCCCGGGTCCGGTCCCCACCCTCCCCAGATCGTGCCGGCAGCGGTGTCGAAGGGCGCCGGGTTCGTGCACCGGCCGGCAGCGGGGTCGAGCGCGGGTCCTATCGGACGCCCCGAGAGGTATTCGGCGATGGCGCGACGTTCAGCCGGGGCCAGGTCCGCACCCTGCTGGCGCATGACCCCGCTCGTCAGGGCGTCGACGATGGATTCGGGGGGGCGCTGGCGGAGCGAGGCCACTGGCGGCGTGCGCACATCGCCGGAACTGTGACAGGTGACGCAGCGGGACGTGAACAGCGCCGCACCGTCCTGGGCAAACGACGGCGCCGCGGCGAGCACCAGGGCCCACAGCGACGCCGTGATGATGGTGCGCGACGACACCGGCTACTGACCGCCTGACCGTCGCCGGCCAGGCGCGGGCGCGTCGCCCGTCTCGATCGTGCCGTAGTAGCCGATCAGCATCTCTTCCCACGTCTGGTCGCCCCACCGGACGGTCGCCGTCGGATCCGGGTTGAAGCGGTTCGCCTTCGAGTTGTCGAAGTGCGCGGTGACCACCAGCGTCGACCCCTTCGGGACCGGCTTGGGCTCGGCGAGGGTGTAGGTGAGCTGCCAGTTGAAGTCGTACTTGGGCACGCTCAGGAGCAGTTCCTCCCGGCCGTCGGGATACACCAGCGTGTACTTCACGTCCTTGCCGCGCACGTGCATGTGCGGGTAGAGCGACGAGAGGAGCGTGTCGCGATCGAACGTCTTCTTCGCCGACACCTCGTAATTCGGATGTCCGGGGGGGATCGCGAACGTCGTGTTCGGCATCGAGCCGCCGCCCACCTGGCGGAGCTTCGTCGGCGGTTCCTTGGACAGCAGCACACCGATCTCGAGCGAGTCCTCCACCGGGACGCCGATGGTGGTGTAGTGCATCTGCAGGACGATGTACGAACCGGCCGGGATCTTCCGGGCGGTGCCCTCCTCGAACATGTTGTCGATGCGGCCGGGCACGTAGCCCCCGATGCTGCCGATCTCCTTCAGGTTCGGATCCTTCTGGAGGCGCGGCGTGAGATCCACCTGCTGGCCGCTGCCGTCGACAAGGTCGCTGATGATGTGGTGCAGCACGCGGCGGTCCGTCGGCTTGTACTCCACCGCACGCACCCAGATGTCTTCCTTCAGGTTCGTCGGTACGGTGACGTAGGTGTAGGGCACCGTGCCGTCGGCCGGCACCTTGAACGGCTTCGGGAACTTGAAGACCAGGTCCGGCTTGCCGATGGACCAGCCCTCGGTGAACGCCGGCAGCTTCGGGAGGTCGGCCTTGTTGCCTTCCGGCGCCCCGCCGTCTACCCAGGCGGCGATGGTGTCGATCTCGGCCTTCGACAGACTCGGATCGTTGGCCCACTTGCCGACGGTCGGGTCGGCCCCCCACGGCGGCATCTCGCGGTTGACGACGCGCTGCTTGACGGCGCGCGCCCAGGGGCGCACATCCTCGTAACTGAGCAGCGACATGGGCGCGATCGAGCCGGGCCGATGGCATTCGGCGCACGCCTTGTAGACGATGGGTGCGACGTCCTTCGAGAACGTGGGCGGCGCGCCGGCGGCCTGGGCGGGTGTCTCGGCACCTGCCAGGGCGAGCGCGCCAGCCACGACCAGCCGATTCCACGAGACGACGGAACGAACAGTCACTCGCATGGATCCTCCTGAGCCGCGTTACCAGTCGACCCGGGCGCCGAACTGCAGGCGGCGCCCCTGAATGATGCTACCCGGCTCGCCATAGTTCGGGCCGATATTTTCGTTCACGGTGAGGACGGTCGACAGATTGAGGAGGTTGAACACCTCCATGAACGGCTCCACGCGCGTGCGGCCGTTGCGGAAGCGGCGGCCGAGGCGGATGTCGTTCGTCTTCACGTAGGGGTAGAAGTAGGTGGCCGGGTTGATGACGGTCACGGTCTGGGTCCCGCCGCCGGTCAGCGTCACGCCGGCAATCGCGCTGTTGAACGTGTAGTAGCTGCCGATCGGGATGCCGGGCCGCGCCTGGAACGAGCCGCTCAGGTTGATCTCGAGCGGGAGCTGGTAGGCGCCCGAGAGCTTGTAGAGCGCGCGCAGCGGCGGCACCTGTTCGCAGAAGCGCAGGTTGTTCGGGTTCGAATTGGCCAGGTCGAGGCAGTCGTTGGTGGCCGTGCGGTCCCAGGTGATGCCGCCGAACAGGAACCCCTTGTTGATGCGGGCGTTCACCGTCACCTCGAGCCCGTCGTACTCGCGCGTATTGCGGGTGGACCACGTGCGCACGTTGTTCACCTGTCCGAGCTTCGAGGGCAGCAGGTTGTACATCAGGATCTGCTGGCCGCCACCCTCGGGGAGGTTGGGAGTCGACGGGACCGTGATGGTGTAGGTGGTGAAGTCGGTCTCCGGGTTCAGCAGCGTGTTGGCGGTGTAGTAGATGTTGCTGAACCGGCGATGATAGTAACCGCCCGTCACCGCCACGCGCGGAAACAGCTCGTGCTGCACCGACACGCTGGTCTCCCAGTTCGACGAGCGCGGGATGCCCGGGTCGATCTGCGTGCCGCCGAGTCCCGGCAGGCCGAAGCGGCTGTTGGTCGTGGCGCCGAGTTCGTTGAACTGTACGTTGCCGCTCGCGTCGAGAATCGAGCCGTTGCCGTCACGATCGGTCCACGCGCGCGTGTCGGTCTGGCCGTTGAGCGGATTCACGGACGCCGCCAGCCCCAGCGCCTCCTGGGCGAGGAACTTTCCAATCGACATCTTCAGCGCCGTCTTGCCGTTGCCGAATACGTCGAACGACGCGCCGCCGCGGATGGACCAGTCGTTCCAGCAGGGCGTGCAGCTCACGGGCGCGATGTCGGCCCGGGCAGCGCGCGCCGCGTCCGACATGAACCGCCCGCCGGATGCGGACTGCGCTGGCGCCGACGCGTTGAAGTGATCCCACCGACCACCGTAGGTCAGCGTCAGCCGCTTCGTCGTCCAGCGGTCCTGTGCGTACACCCCGAGAATGGCGTTGAGGTTGTTGCGCCGGTCGTAGGGTGAGTTGGTGAGCGACGCGCTCTGCGCCACCGGAATACCCTGCGCGTTGTTGAGGAAGGTCAGCAGCGACGTGTCGCCGTTGCGCTCGACCTTCGTGTGATCCCAGCCCCACTGCTGGTTCACGCCGACCTTGATGTTGTGCGAGCCCGTCACGTACGACACGTTGGCCACCGCATTCCAGACCTGGCTGTAGTAGTCGTTCGGCGCCGTGGATGAAGCCACCGTGCGGACGCTCGTGGTGCGGTTGAAGTTCTGGATGTCGAAGGGACCAACTTCAGGCTGATAGTCGAACTTGTAGGTCGCCACGGAGAACGACTGCCCCACCTCCAGGAGCAGCCGGCTTGTCACCGGCGACGTCCACTTGCCCTGCGCCGCGTACTGCAGCGGCTGCGGAAGCGCGTAAGAGGCTTCAGGGGAGATGCAGGACACCTGGTTGAAACTCGTGGCCGTGCAGCCGACGTCGGACCGCTGCGTACCAGCGGCGCCATTGAAGTAGGCGAAGTTCACCTTGTTGCGCGGAGACAGCTGCGACGTCAGGCGGACGTTCGACAGGCGGTTCGGCTGGCCGCCGGACTCGGCCTCGCCGCCCTGTGGCAGCTTCGGGAAGATCCCGGCTGGCAGCGGAACGATGTTGTTGGTCTGCATGTTCCGGTGCGCGAAGAGGAACCACAGCTTGTCGCGCTTGATCGGGCCACCGAGCACACCGTTCACCTCGTAGCTGAAATCGAGGCTGTTCCCGCGGGTGATGTATCGGCGCAGTTCATCCGTGATGTTGTCCGCCTGCAGCCCCGCGTTCGATCCGAACGCGCGCCCGACGAACGAGAAGCGGTTGCCCCCTTCCTTCGGGATGGAATCCATGCGCACACCGCCGACGGCGTTTTCCGCGCTCTGGCCGCCAGCGTCGTACACCAGTTCTTCCTGGGCGAGTTCGTTCACGCCGACGCCGTTGGCCTGCTGCCCCTGCTGCGTAAGGTTCTGGCCTATGTTCATGCCGTCGAACCGGATGCTCTGGTCCTGCCGGAGCGAGCCGTGGTAGCTCATGTTCGACGTGAAGCCCTGCGAGTAGAACGTGACGCCCGGCACCAGGCCGGCGCCGCCCTGCATGGTGCGCGCGGCGGGCAGCGCATCCAGAATCTGCCGGTTGAGCACCGCCTGCGCCTGGGTGCTCTGCGTGTCGACCACGGGCGACGCGCCGGTCACGGTGAGCGTCTCCTCCATCGATCCGACCGACAGCGAGGCGTTCACCTGGGCGGCGAAGGCGCCCTGCAGTTCTATCCCCTCGCGCTTCGTGGTGGTGAAGCCTGCGAGGGAGAACGTGACCGTGTAGACGCCCGGCCTGAGGTCGACCACCGCATAGCGGCCCGCGGCGTCGGTGATGGTGGACCGGGTCTTCTCGATGAGAACCGGGCTGGCGGCTTCGACCGTGACTCCTGGAAGGACGGCGCCGGTGGAATCCTGCACCACGCCGACGATGCTGGCGCGCTGCTGCGCCTCCACCCTGACGGCGCTCCCGAGCGCCAGCCCCGCAACGACCGCAACCACCCGAAGGAACGTGGACCGCATGCGCCCTCCTGATCACCAGGTGTGGATCTGGCCGGAGGTGCTCCCCCTGCCGCGGGTAATGCTAGAGGCTCCACGGCCAAAGTCAACACATTCCGTCGGTGGGACCGGCGGCGGGGCGCCGTGGCAGGCCGCCGATCCAGCGCCGTGAATGGTCCTCAGTCGATGATGGCCTGCATGACGGCGTTCTCGAAATCGCGGGTCACCCCTGTTCCGGGCGTCTGCACCATGAGCACCCCGATCAGGCGCTCCTTCGGGTCCACCCAGAAGTGCGTGCCGAACGCGCCGTCCCAGCCGAACGACCCTTCCGAGGTGCGGCGGTTGGCGGTGATGGCATCGAGGACGACCTCCATCGACAGGCCGAACCCCAGGCCCTGCACGCGCGCGCCCGCCCCCGCACCGGTGTACAGGTCGCCGACGTGGTTCGACGCCATCAGCGCGACCGTTCTCGGGCTCAGCACACGGACACCGTTCCATTCGCCCCCGTTCACCAGCATCTGCGCGAACTGGGCGTAGTCCTCGGCCGTGGACCACAACCCGCCGCCGCCCGAGAAGAATGTGGACGTCGCCAGCCAGGAGGGTGTCTCGCCCCGCACGATCCCCTTCGGCGTCCGGTTGTAGAGTGCTGCCACGCGCCCCTGCCTGTCGGCGGGCACCCAGAAGCCCGTGTCCCGCATACCCAGTGGCTCGAACAGCCGCTGCTTCAGGAACTGTTCGTAGGTCAGCCCAGAGGCGATTTCGACGATGCGGCCGAGCGTGTCCATGCCAGCGAGCAGGCTGTAGCTCCACTGCGAGCCCGGCTGGAAGTCCAGCGGCACCTTCGCCAGGTTCGGCACCTGGTCGGCCAGTGTTCTGGACACGTCCCGCGGCGCCATCCGCCCCCCCAGGCGATTCCCGAGGCTGCCGCTCTCGAGGCCGTGAGTGTGCGTCAGCAGGTCCTTGATGGTGATCTCGCGGTTCGCCGGCACGGTGTAGTAGTCGGGAATGGGCGGCTGCTGTCCGGCGGCCACGGGCGGCGCCACGTAACCGGGTCGAATCACGGCCACCTTCAGGTCCTTGAACTCCGGGATGAAGCGGGACACGGGGTCGGTCAGCCGGACCTTGCCCTCCTCCATCAGCATCATGATGGCGACCCCGGTGACCGGCTTGGACATCGACGCGATCCGGAAGATGGCGTCCTTCCGCATGGGTGCCTTCGTGTCCAGGTCCATGTAGCCGTGCGGCTCGAAGTGCACCACCTTGCCGCGGCGCGCCACCAGCGTGACGGCGCCGGCAAACTGCCCCTGGTCCACGTACCGCTGCACGGTGTCGTGGATGCGACCCAGGCGGGCTCCCGAGAAGCCGACCTCCTCGGGCTTTGCGGCGGGCGGAATGCCGGCCCCGTGCGGCGCCACCGCCAGCGCCGTGCAGACGAACAGGGCCGCAAGGATTCCCGTCTTCACGCGTGTCGTCATCGTCCTCTCCCGTAGTTGGGCCGATAGTGCAGGTGGCAGGTGACGCAGCTCTGATACAGCTGATCGTTCAGGTCGATCAGGGCCTGAAGGTTCTTCGCCTTCGCCGCCCGGAACGCGGCAGCGCCGGCATCCCGCATGAGACGCGCGTCGGCCAGCCATCGGTCCTCGTCGCGCATGTGGGCCGGCAGCATCAGCAGGTTGCCGGCCTCCGCCACCATGAGGGCCTTGCCCTGGAGCGCGGTCCAGTCCGCATCCGACCCGGGTGCCCGCGTCTCGACGTAGAAGATGGCGTCGGACGCAGGATAAATCACCGTGACCATGAGGTCGCTCATGGTCCCGACCGGCTGGGGCTGGGGGCGCTGGGCGTCCAGGGGGACGGGCGCGAGCAGCAGCACCAGCAGCGCGATCATCGTGAGCCGCGTCAGTGGCATCGTTTGTCCTCCAGTGCGCCGACCCGGCGGTTGACAGCCGTCGAGGCGCGATGCTATCTAACAGCCCTCCTGAGGCGGACACAACCCTCCTGAGGCGGACACCAATTCCATGTCACTATTGCCATTCTGCGAGTGGCTCGCCAGCACGCCGGGCAGTATCGCCCTGCACGAGTCGCTCTTCATGTACCCGTTGGTGGAGTCGGTCCACGTGCTCACGCTCTGCCTGTTCGTGGGCATGACGATGATGCTGGACCTCCGGCTGCTGGGGGTCACGCTGCGCCGGGTGCCGGTCGCCGATGTGGTGGCCCGGCTCCAGCCGTGGATGTTCCTGGGTTTCTTCATCATGGTCGTGAGCGGGGTCCTGCTGTTCTACGCGATCCCGGTGCGCTCCTACCAGAACATCTTCTTCAGACTGAAGGTGGTGTTCCTCATCCTGGCCGGGCTGAACGCCCTGATGTTCCACACCGGCATCTTCAAGTCGGTGGGCGAATGGGGCCGCGGCGAGGCACCGTCACGGGCCAGGCTGGCCGGTGCAGCCTCGCTGCTGCTGTGGGCGGGCATCATCGTCACCGGCCGCATGATTGCCTACAACTGGTTCGATTGCGACAAGCCCCAGCCCACGTGGGTCCAGATCGCGACCGGCTGCTCCTACGACGCGAAGCAATAGGACCGAGCGATGGACCTCCTGTCATTCTTCCAGTGGTTCGAGGACACCGGGCTTGGCCGCGCAGTGCGTGAGTCGGTCTGGGCCTTCGCCGTGATCGAATCCATCCACCTGCTCGCGCTCGCCACCATGGGGGGCGCGGTACTGCTGGTCGACATGCGCATGCTCAACCTCGGCCTGCGCCAGCGCCCCGTGGCAGAACTGGCACGTGAGGCGCAACCGTTCGTGAACCTCGGCCTGATCGTGCTGATCGTGTCGGGCGTCGCGCTGTTCGCCTCCGAAGCGGTGAAGTGCTACTACAGCAATCCATTCTGGGTGAAGATCATCACCCTGTTCTTCGCGACCATCTACGCCTACACCCTGCGGCGCCGTGTGGTGTTCGCTGATGCCGGGCAGTTTGGCGGCGGCACGCAGGCGGTCGTGGCGCTGCTGTCGATGGGACTGTGGTTCACCGTGGCGGCCGCCGGCCGCTGGATCGGGTTCTCGGGGTAGGTCGGGGGGCCGCTGGCCGTGGAGGTCAGGCGGGTCTGGCGGGCAGCTAGGTCGGGCAGGACACGGCGGGGGGCACCGACCGCACATCCGAAACGGGCCGCCTGACGTTCAGGGGCAAACGACAAGGGCACGAGGCCAGACGGCGGCGCTCGTGCCCTTGTCGTTTCGGCGATTGCGGGGCGTCTGCTACCGCGGCAACTCCGTGGGGTCGGCACCGTCGCGCGGGGCGCCAGTCCCCGACGAGCCCATGAACAGCTTGCGGCCGTCGGTGAAGGTGATGTTCCGGCCGTTGCCACGCATCAGCGAGTGGTCCCGCGTCTGGTAGCCGTCCACGACGATTTCGGTGCCGATCTTCAGCGAGTCGCGGGTGATGCCGCGGCGGAGCAGCGTGTTCGGCGTGCCACCCTCGACGGCCCAGTCCTCGGTGCCGCTCAGGTTCTTCTTCTCGCCCGCGACGGTGACTTCCTTCGCCGCCAGATGAATCCAGGCGTGGGGGTTAACCCACTCGACCCGGGTCACCGCGCCCTTCAGCAGGATTGGACGGTTCGGATCGAACTCGCCACCGAACGCATGATGCGCAACCAGCGGCGAGACCGCCGTGGCCACCAGCGCGAACCCTCCGAGCATGACGCACACAGTCTTGTTCATCGACGTTGCCTTTCCCCTCCGCCCCTATTGTAGCGGCGCTCCTACTTCTTCGTGTCCCGTTCGCGCTGTCTGGCGCCGCGGAGGATGTTCCCCAGCGCGTAGTTGGCCTCGTGACAGGCGTACTCGTACATCAGGTCGTTTGTCGCGGGCCAGGTGTACTCGCCGCTCCACGGCGCCACCCACGTCTCCGGGTCCTCGACCGTGAACCGGTACAGGAGCGTCCTGCCGTCGACGCGGGTGAACCGCTCGGTGACCTTGAGGTTTTCCGTGGACCCGCGGAACCGGGTCTTGCCCGTGAAGTTGGTGGTCTCCACGACCAGGCTGTCCCCGTCCCACCAGCCGATCGAATCCCCCATCCAGCTGCGCACGGACGCCGGCGCGTGCTTGCTGTTCAGACGAACGACCCGCGCGTCGTGATTCATCTCGTTGAGAATCATGACGTGGTCCTTCGTCTGCACGATCGTGTGCAGGTTGTTGTAGAGCACGGGAAAGGCCGGGGGGCCGGACGTGGAGCCGAATCCGAGGAGGCACCGCTCACCCAGGGGCCGGCGTTCCGGGTCGTCGTAGGCGCCGGGCGCCGACTCGAGCCCGGGGTCGTCGCCCTCCTGCTCGTCTGACGTACGCACCACCCGCGCCGCCTGGCGCTGGCGGGCGGCGGCGGTCAATGCCGGGATCCGGCCGTTCGGCGGATCGACGACGATGGAGGTGCGCTTCTGCCCATTCACCGTCACGTAGGCGGTGCCGTTGTCCACCCAGAAGTTGTTGTAGCCTCCGACGTTGCCCGCGGCGCCGGTGGAACCGTCGCCGCCGATGGGCGGCGCCGCCCGATTCCCGTTGTCGGGCTGCGAGGCCCGCTCGCGCCGCTGCGCCTGCGCCTGTTCGAGCCGGCGGGCCTGCTCGTCGGTCATCGTGAGCTGGTTACCGAACGCGGCGGGGCGTTCGATCGGCGTGAGCGTGGCGATATCGTAGGTGCCCTGGAGGTCGGGTTTACCGTCCGGGGTGCGCGGCACCGCGCCGCCGGCGCGGCCCGCCGGGCGTGCGGGTGCCTGCCCTTCCGCGGGAACCTGCCACGCCAGCACGGCGAGCAGGGTGGACGCAACCGCCGCCGACGTCAGCATCCTCACGCGCATGCGGACCTCCGACCTGTTACCGCGGCAGCGGGTTCTTGCGCCACTGCCCGTACATCAGTTCCTCGACGAACTCGACACACTTGAAGTCCATCAGCTGCACGCCCTTGTCGAGCCGACGATACAGGGGCATCGACATCTTCCATGGGCGCGTGAAGACCTGCGGGTCCTCGATGGTGGCCTCGTAGGTGATCACATCGGGCGCGGTGCGCGTGTAGCGCTCCGTCACCTTCATCTGCTCACTGTGCCAGTTCCCGGCACGGTCGAACCAGGTCTGGTCGTTGAAGCCGTTGGCCGTGACGACGAGCGTGTCGCCTTCCCAGCGGCCAACCGACTGCCCCATCCACGAGTCGACGGGCGGCGGGCCGGGATCCTTGAGGTAGATGTTCCGCACCGCGCCGGCGTACTGGTAGGCGATGAAGATTGCGGAGTTGCTGTGGAAGATCTGGAACGGCTGCGGCATGTAGGTGGCGCGCGGCACGCCCGGCAGGTAGCACTTCACCTCGGGGTCCGACGTCACCCAGTTTTCGCGGTTCTTGTTCCGCTTCTCGAGCGCCTCGGGCTTGTAGGGCAGGTCGCCTTCGACCACACCCACGCCCGGGGGCACGGCGGCGACGGCGCCTAGGGGCAGCACCGGTGGCGCAGGCACCGGCCCATACGGCCCAGGCCGCACCTGGAGGGCCGGACGCGCCATGTGCATCTCGACGTCCCAGTTGGCTTCGTTCAGCGCCTGCCAGATCCCGTTCAGGTCTGGATGTCCATCGGCGGCGCGAGGCGCGCGATATGCTGCCGGCTGCTGCCCCGACACGGGCGCGACCGCCAGCGATAGCGCGGCGGTCACGGCTGCGCCAGCGGCGGCGGCCAACAGCGTGCGGATCCCTGATCGCATCGGCGAACTCTCCTGTTCCGGGGAGGACTATTACGTGACTGCACCAGCGTGTCAAGCGCCAACGCGCGGCAGCACACCCGCTCCGGGCGGCCCCGTGCGTACCAGCAGGTCGTCCACGCGCGCAACGACAGTCGGCCACCGGTACTCGCGATCGACGTAGGCGAGCCCCTGCTCGCCGAGGGTCCGCGCGAGCGGCCGGTCGGCGAGGAGCCGGGCGAGGCAGCGGGCGAACTCGTCGTAGTTGGCGTAGTACAACGCGCCGTTGGAGCGCCGGGCCTGCCCCCTGAGCACGGCGCAGTGCGCGTTGACGACCGCCGGCAGCCCGTGGTTCCACGCCTCGAGCAGCACGAGGCTCAGGCTCTCGTAACGCGACGGCATCACGAGCAGCACGGCCTGCGAGAGCAGCGCCGCGCGCGTGGCTTCGTCCACGAAGCCGAGGGGCACGATGTCGGGATGATCGGGAATCGGCATGCTCGCAGGCCCTGCCATCACGAGCCGGGCCGGCCCGGGCTCGTCGGCCTTGAACCGCATGAAGTGCTGCACCAGGTCGCCGCAGCCCTTGTTCGGATCGATGCGGCCCAGGTACAGGACGAAGGGATCGCGCACGCCGCGTTGCGCCAGCGATACGGCAGGCGCCGGCGTCACGGGATCGAGTCCCGAACCGATGATGCAGGACGGCGCCGGCGGCCCGGGACGGTGCCGCTCGACCAGTTCCTGCTCTTCCGGCGTGAGATAGACGAACCCGGCGGGCCGCGCAAGGAATCGACCCAGGGTCGACATGCGGATCACCGGATCCTCTTCGGCCGTGGGTACCAGGATGGCCCGCTCCTCGACGAGCGGGAGGCCGAAGTACGTCGTGGCGTACCGGAACGCCCAGAACAGGACGCGGTCGTACTCACGGCCATGCTGGCGCAGGTAGTCGAAGAGTCCGGGCGCATCCGGACCGTTCTCGCGGAACCAGGCGTCCTGCTCGGCCTCACTGGCCGTGCCGCTGAACGCCACCTCGCTGGCTTCGGCGAACCGGTGGAGCGACCGCTGTCGCGCCACGGCGAAGCGTTTGACCTGAAGCGAGCCGACCACCGCGTCGCCTTCGGGATACTCGTTCCGCCACGTGATGTGGTCGCGGGCCGTAGTCGTGAGGATGGTCACGTCGTGACGGGCAGCCAGATGCTCTGCCACCTGTCGACAGTGGGCCTCCGACCCGCCGGCGATGTCGGTGCCGTAGCGGTGCACGACACACGCGAGCTTCATCGTGGGGCAGGCGTACCGGTGCCGGGAACCGGCGGAGACGGAGCGATGCCGGCCGCATCGAGGCGCTGGCGCAGGCGAGCGTTCTCGATGGCCAGTTCCTCGAGGCAGGCGAAGAGCAGCGTGTTGATGCGACGCTGCCGGCGGAAGTTCTCGAGGCTGTACTCGTAGAGCCACCGCATCAGCGGCAGGAGCAGCCGGCGCTTGACGGCGATGAGCCAGCGCCCGAGCAGCGGTCTGTGGCTGGCGTAGCGCAGGTGCAGCGCCAACTGCCAGTCGGCTTCGCCGGAGAGGAAGTCCGGCAGCAGCAGCGCGTCGTGGTCGCGCGCATCGACGGCCCGCCGCAGGACCTCGTCGACCGTCGCGTAGATCGCGGGGTCGCGATAGTCGGCTGCGCCTCCGCGCGCCAGCAACCGCGCCCGGCGGGCCTGGCGAACGTCGGCTTCGATCTCGCGCATCAGGCGCTCGACGGGCACGGTCATGGGGCCTTCATTATCCCCCATGAGCCCTGCGGCACGGCCAGGTGCACGCAGGACCGCGGCGCGAACGACGCGCCAGCTGACGAAAGAAAGAGGCGGCAGCCTCTCCCGGTGGAGGCTGCCGCCTTCGGGCAGGACACATGACGGGCCGCGCGCGGGCGCCGGTCCGTCCGGACCCCCAACCGGTCCGGACGGGCCGGCGTGCCGTGCCCGGCGCGTCCCGTCTGCCGTCCTGCCCACGTCGAGACCGCCCGCGGGGGACCACGGAAAGGGTCCGGGTCTCCCGCGGACGGAGAGCGGGACTAGAAGTCGAACTGCGCGCCGATCTTGAAGAAGCGCGACTGCAGCACGTTCGTCGGGCGCAGCCAGGCCGACGTGGATGCGGTCGAGAACGTCGACTGCAGCGTGAACGGCCAGTTGCTGTTGAACGCGTTGTAGAGGTCGAAGTCCAGCCGCAGGCGCTTGCCGTTGACGGTGAAGCGCTTGGACGCCCGGAAGTCCACCTGGTTCAGGTTCTGATCACCGAAGTCGAAGCCTTCGCGAATCAACTGCACCGTGCGCGAGTTCGCGCCGGTCCAGGGCGCCCCGATGAAGGGCTGAATCACCGAGTTCAGCACCGGCCAGTTCGCCTGGATCGAGGGACCGGCGCCGCCGGTCTGCACGCCGCGCACGAACTGGTAGGTCGCACTGAACTGGATGTCCAGCGGCAGGGTGTAGGAGCCCATGAACTTCACGTCGGGACGGAACGGGTACTGCCGGTCGCAGAAGCTGGAGTTGTCGTACCCGTAGATCTCGGTGCCGAGCGCCGTGGCGCCCGCCACCGCGTCGGGACCCGCCGACTCGATCAGGCCGCAGTTGTTGAAGTTGCGGCGCTGCAGGTTGAGGCCGCCGCGGACGAACGCGCCCTTCGGCAGGCGCCAGTCGATGTTCGCGTCGATGCCCTCGAACACGTTCGTGAT
>CAYLTD010000019.1:71778-102920 GCA_964386715.1 uncultured Bifidobacterium sp. | reverse complement strand
GAGGGCGCCATTCTCTCAAGCTTCAGCTGGTCCGAAAATCGCCGGGCAGGTCAGAAGGGGAGGACGTTGAAGGTGATGACGACACGGTCGAAGCGGACTTGACGATCTCTGCGACGTAGCGGCCAGACTCCCGATTCGGCACCGTGCGGCCCGAGGCCTCGACGGCGGTTCGGCTCGGCCAGGACGCGGAAGGGTCGGCCAAGCCGACAGCACCTTCGCTCATTTTATTGCCATCGGCGGGTGCCGCCGGAGCGCTGCCATCCTGGCCCTGAAATCGTCGGCCTACGCTGTCCTTTCGGCTAGAATCCGAAGCGCCGGCCGCGCTGGCCAACCACTGAGACCGGAATGTCCAACCAGTTCTTTGAGCGGCCCATCGTCAATTCTCCGTACGAATACCCCCGACAGCACTGGGAATTGGACGAAACCGGGCAGCCGACAGGGGTCCTGCTGGATCGCCGGCGCAGGGCCGACTTTGTTACGCCGATCCCGAAGGCGAAGAAGCGCCGCGGAAGCCGCCAACAGGAACTGGTCCTTGACGAGGGCAAGGGCCTCACGACGAAGAAGCAGGCGTACGACCTCACGTCGATCATCAACGAGGTCCGCAGCCAGGTCGATTCGTGGCGCGGCTTGTCGACCAGCCAGTGGCAGGTGACCCCCGAGACTGCCCGCCTGCTCGACCATTGGCGGAACTACAAGTTCGGCGGGGTGCGTCCGTTCTTCTGTCAGATCGAGGCGGTGGAAACAGCCATCTGGCTCACGGAAGTCGCGCCCCACCTGGTCGGCGGCAAGCGGCTGCTCGAATACCTCAAGGTCGTCAACAACGAGGCCAACCCCAGCCTGGAACGTCTCGCACTGAAGCTGGCCACTGGCGCTGGCAAGACGACGGTCATGGCGATGCTCATCGCATGGCAGACGCTGAACGCCGTGCGCCGGCCCGGCAGTAAGACGTTCACGCGGGGGTTCCTGCTGGTGGCGCCTGGCCTGACGATCCGCGACCGCCTTCGCGTCCTGCAGCCGAACGACCCGGACAATTACTACGGCACGCGTGAGCTAGTTCCGCACGACATGCTGGAGGACATGAAGAAGGCGCGGATCGTCATCACGAACTACCACGCCTTCAAGCGCCGCGAGCGGCTCGAACTGTCGGCGGGTGGGCGCGCGCTCCTGCAAGGCGCCACCGGCCCCGAACTGCAGACACTCGAGACCGAAGGCCAGATGCTGCAGCGCGTCATGCCCGAGCTGATGGGGATGAAGCACATCCTGGCTCTCAACGACGAAGCGCACCATTGCTACCGCGAGAAACCTTCGGACCAGGACGACGAATCACTGAAGGGCGACGACCGGAAGGAGGCCGAGAAGAACAACGAAGCGGCGCGCCTCTGGGTCTCAGGGCTGGAGGCCGTGAACCGAACACTCGGCTTCGCCCGCGTGATCGATCTGTCGGCGACGCCGTTCTTCCTCAGTGGATCGGGCTACGCCGAAGGCACCCTGTTCCCGTGGACGATGAGCGATTTCTCGCTCATGGACGCGATTGAATGCGGCATCGTCAAGCTGCCCCGCGTGCCCGTCGCCGAGAACATCCCCGGCGACGAGATGCCGGTCTACCGTGACCTCTGGGAACACATCCGCAAGGACATGCCGAAGAAGGGCCGGGGCGCTGGTGGCGACCTCGACCCGCTGAAACTGCCGAACAAGTTGCAGACCGCGCTCGAGGCCCTGTACGGCCACTACAAGCGAACCTTCGAGCTGTGGCAGCAGCGCGGCATCTCGGTCCCGCCGTGTTTCATCGTCGTTTGCCAGAACACCGCGATCTCGAAGCTGGTGTACGACTACATCTCCGGCTTCTATCGTCAGAACGAGGATGGCACGTCAACCCTGGAACATGGGCGGCTGGCGCTCTTCCGCAACTTCGACGAGACGACGGGCAATCCGCTGGCTCGGCCGAACACGTTGTTGATCGATTCGGAGGAGCTGGAGTCCGGCGAAGCGCTCGACGACAAGTTCCGCGCCATGGCAGCCGACGAGATCGAGCGATTCCGACGCGAGATGGTGGAGCGCACCGGCGACGCTCGTGCGGCCGAGAGCATTACCGATCAGGAACTGCTGCGCGAGGTGATGAACACGGTCGGCAAGGCTGGCCAGCTCGGCGCCGGTATCCGCTGCGTCGTGTCGGTGTCCATGCTGACCGAAGGCTGGGACGCCAACAACGTGACGCACATTCTTGGCATCCGTGCATTCGGCACGCAGCTGTTGTGCGAGCAGGTCATCGGCCGCGCACTCCGCCGCCAGTCCTACGAACTGAACGAGGACGGCCTGTTCGATGCCGAGTACGCCGACATCTTCGGCGTGCCGTTCGACTTCACGGCCAAGCCCGTCGTGGCGCCTCCCACACCGCCCCGAGAGACAGTGCAGGTGAGGGCCGTTCGACCGGAGCGGGACCACCTCGAGATCCGATTCCCGCGCGTCGAGGGCTACCGAGTCGAGCTGCCCACCGAAAGGCTGACCGCCAACTTCACACCGGATTCCGTGATGGAGCTGACGCCGGATCTCGTTGGCCCCACCCGGACGCGCAACCAGGGCATCATCGGCGAGGCCGCGGAGCTGACGGTTGAGCACCTCGAGGACGTCCGGCCATCGACGCTCCTGTTCCACCTCACGAAGCGCCTGCTCTACAAGGAATGGCGCGACCCGGGCGAGGAGCCCAAGCTCCATTTGTTCGGTCAGTTGAAGCGGATTACGAAACAGTGGCTCGACACGTGTCTGGTCTGCAAGGGCGGGACGTATCCCGCGCTGTTGCTCTACGAGGATCTTGCTGATGCGGCCTGCAACCGGATCACGGCCGGCATCACAATGGCACTCCAGGGACAACGGCCGATCAAGGCACTGCTCGACCCATACAATCCCGAGGGGTCGACGGCTCACGTTAGATTCCCGACGTCCAAGCCCGATCGCTGGGATACGAGTGGTCCCCCACAGAAGAACCACGTGAACTGGGTGATCCTCGATAGCCAGTGGGAAGCGGAGCTCTGTCGCGTCGTTGAGGGGCACCCTCGGGTTGTGGCCTACACGAAGAACCACAATCTCGGATTCGACGTGCCCTACCGCTACGGTTCGGAAGTCCGCCGCTATCGGCCGGACTTCATCGTGCTCGTTGACGATGGCCGCGGTCCCAACGATCTGCTGCGCCTCGTCATCGAGACCAAGGGCTATCGCCGCGAAGACGCGAAGGATAAGAAGCTGACGATGGAGACCTACTGGGTGCCTGGCGTGAATAACCTCGGGACGTTCGGGCGATGGGCATTCGCCGAGCTTGCGGACGTATACCAGATGGAGTCCGACTTCGAGGCCAAGGTCGCCGAGGAGTTCAACAGGGTGCTGGCCGATCGGGCATCCGCCGTCGAGAAGGTGGGCTGACGTGGCCAAGCGTGCGAAGTTCCCCAAGAACGTCGAGGCCCTCCGGCACACCGACGACAAGCGCGTCAATATTCCGACCGCCGAGCACCAGTCTGTGCTCGAAACCGAGCACGTTGCACGCAAGGAAATACGGTATCCGCGAAACACCGATCTGGATCCACAGCTCGTCTGGCGCGGAAAGGATGCGCAGGACTGGAGCGACCTCGTCGTCCAGGCGCCACCGCTCTACATCCAAGAGAAGGTGCACCCAAAGGTGCTCATCGACGATCTTCTGAGGGACTCCAAGGGTGCGAAGGGACAGGAGTCCGGAGCACAGATTGATCTGTTCTCTGATTTCAATGGCGTGGCTGAGGGCGCCGACAGGACGGACTTCTACCATCACGACCAGAATTGGACGAATCGAATGATTCTTGGAGACTCCCTCCAGGTCATGGCCAGTCTGGCCGAGCGCGAGGGCCTGCGCGGCAAGGTGCAGTGCATCTACTTCGACCCTCCCTATGGCATCAAGTTCAACAGTAACTTCCAGTGGTCGACCACCAGCCGCGACGTGAAAGACGGCAACGCCGGCCATATCACCCGCGAGCCCGAACAGGTCAAAGCCTTCCGCGACACATGGCGTGACGGCATCCATAGCTACCTGACCTACCTGCGCGACCGCCTCACCGTCGCCCGTGATCTCCTCACAGATTCAGGCTCGATCTTCGTGCAGATTGGTGATGAGAACGTTCACCGTGTCCGTGCATTGATGGATGAGGTGTTTGGGGAAGAGAATCTGATCAGTGAGATCGTCATCCAGAAGACATATGGCTTCTCCAGCGACGCGATCTCAAACGTCTGCGACTTTGCTCTTTGGTACGCAAGGAAGCGCGATGTCTTAAAGTCACGCTCGCTGTATCGGGAGAAGCCGTACGAACTTGGCAAAGGCAACGCGACGTGGCTGCTCAAAGAGGACTTCACGTTTCGGGGTGTCAACTCATCGGAGAAGGACGGCCGTGAACCCGTCCCTGACGGAGCCAAGCTTTACAACCCAGACAACTTGCTCTCTCAGGGCCGAGCATCGGAACCGCAGCCCTTTAAGCACAGAGGCGTGTCGCTCGATCCTTTCACGAAGGCTTCCCACTGGAAGCCGAACTACCCGATCGGCATCAATCGTCTTCTCCGGGCGGAGCGAATACACGTCGCAGAGAATAGTTTCCGCTACCGGCGCTTTCACGACGACTTCGCGGCCCTGCCGTTCGCTAACATCTGGACCGACACCGGAACAGGCAACTTCACGGACGAGAAGCTTTACGTAGTCCAGACGGGCTCCAAGACGGTTGAGCGATGCCTCCTAATGGCGACTGATCCAGGCGACCTCGTACTTGACCCGACGTGCGGCTCTGGCACTACTGCCACGGTCGCGGAGCAGTGGGGGCGTCGGTGGATCACAATCGATACCTCTCGCGTGGCGCTGGCGCTAGCTCGCGCTCGCGTCATGGGATCACGTTACCCGTTCTACTTGCTGGCCGATTCCCGCGATGGCCAGCTCAGGGAAGCCGAAGTCACCCGCACCGCGCCGAGTTCGCAGCCCGTGCAGGGGAACATTCGCCACGGCTTCGTCTATGAGCGCGTGCCGCACATCACGCTCAAGTCCATCGCCAACAACGCGGAGATCGACGTCATCTGGGAACAGTGGCAGGCGACGCTGGAGCCATTGCGCGAGAAACTGAACGCCGCGCTCAAGAAGACGTGGCAGGAGTGGGAGATTCCGCGAGAGATCGATGCCCAGTGTCCGGACGCGGCGAAGACGTTACACGCCGACTGGTGGAAGGCCCGCATCGCCCGGCAGCAGGAGATCGATAAGTCCATCGCCGCCAAGGCCGAGTTCGAGTTCCTGTACGACAAGCCGTACGTCGACGCCAAGACGGTTCGTGTGGCAGGTCCTTTCACCGTCGAGAGTCTCAGCCCGCACCGGACGCTTGGTGTAGACGAGAACGACGAGTTGATCGATCCGCTCCAAGTCAAGGAGAGCGGGCCGCCTTACGGCCAGACGTTCGAGCAGATGATCCTCGACAACCTCAAGACGGCTGGGGTGCAGCAGGCGCATAAGCAGGATCGCATCACCTTCACCTCCCTCACGCCGTGGCCGGGCGAGATGGTCTGCGCTGAGGGCCGCTTCCGCGAAGGTGACGCCGAGAAGCGCGCGGCCATCTTCATAGGTCCCGAGTTCGGCACCGTCTCTCGGCCCGATCTCGTGGCCTCCGCCCGAGAGGCTGGTGACGCCGGATTCGATGTCCTCATCGCCTGCGCCTTCAACTACGAGGCGCACGCGAGCGAGTTCAGCAAGCTCGGCCGCATCCCTGTCCTCAAGGCACGGATGAACGCCGATCTCCATATGGGCGGCGACCTGAAGGCCACCGGCAAGGGCAATCTGTTCGTCGTATTCGGCGAACCGGACATCGACGTGCTGCACGTGGACGACGGCTCGCTCCGCGTACATGTCAAGGGCGTGGACGTCTTCGACCCGACCACCGGCGAGGTTCGCAGCGACGGTGCCGAGGGTATCGCCTGCTGGTTCATCGACACGGACTACAACGAAGAGAGCTTCTTCGTCCGCCACGCCTACTTCCTGGGCCAGAACGACCCGTACGGCGCCCTGAAGACGACTCTCAAGGCCGAGATCGATGCGGACGTCTGGGCGACACTCAACAGCGACATCTCGCGGCCATTCCCGATGCCGAAGAGCGGCCGGATCGCGGTGAAGGTTATCAATCACCTCGGTGACGAGGTGATGAAGGTGTTCCGGGTCGAATGAGCTCGTTTCTCATCGCCGACACCTTCACCGATAGCCTGGCGCGGCTTACCGGTGACGAGCAGAAGGCCGTCAAGACGACGGCGTTCGACCTCCAGATGGACCCGTCGGCGCCAGGCTTGAGTTTTCACAAGCTGGACAAGGCCAGGGACAAGCGTTTCTGGTCCGTCCGGGTGAGCGCCGACATTCGGCTCATCGTGCATCGCACCGACCGCAGTCTGCTTCTGTGCTACGTGGATCACCATGACCGCGCATACGCGTGGGCGGAGCGCAGAAAGCTCGAGACTCATCCCAGCACGGGGGCGGCTCAGATCATTGAGCTGCGGGAGTCGGTACGCGAGATCGTAGTCCCGGCGTACGTGCCCGCCGTGACATCACCGAAGCCAGCGGCACGGCCGCTCGCCGGCACGTCCGACCGCCAACTCCTCGAATTCGGCGTGCCATCAGAATGGCTCGACGATGTCCGGCAGGCGGACGAAGACGGGCTGCTCGCGCTTGCCCAGCACCTGCCCGCCGAAGCCGCCGAAGCGATTCTGGAACTCGCAACCGGGGGTGCGCCTCGGCCGCTGAAACCGGAGGCGCCCCCTCCTGGCATGCCGGCCGATCCCTTCACCCATCCGGATGCCCAGCGGCGCTTCCGCGTGGTGACGAGCGTCGCCGAACTGGAGCAGGCGCTCGATGCCCCCTGGGACAAGTGGGCCGTATTCCTGCATCCCGAGCAGCGCCAACTAGTGACGCGGGACTACGCCGGCCCCGCCCGCGTATCAGGGTCAGCGGGTACCGGAAAGACGGTCGTCGCGATCCACAGGGCTGTGCATCTGGCCCGGAGCCGTCCTGAGGCCCGAATCCTTCTCGCGACGTTCTCCGACCCGCTGGCGCACGCACTCCGCGCCAACGTGAAGCGATTGATCAGTGTTGAGCCGCGCCTGGCGGAGAGGCTCGAGGTCTTCGCGATGCGCGCTTTGGGCCTCCGGCTGCACCAAGCACAGCTCGGGCCGGTGCGCTTGGCATCTAGTGCAGATATCGAGACGCTGCTCCAGGAAGCGGCGTCGACGACTGAGGGTCACAGGTTCTCCGCGTCGTTCCTACGGGACGAATGGGAGCACGTGGTCGACGCCTGGCAGCTAGACAGCTGGGAGGACTATCGGGACGTTCAGCGCCTCGGTCGTCGCACTCGCCTCCCTGAATCAGGCCGCACGATCTTGTGGAAGGTCTTTGAGAGAGTCCGGGCGGGACTGAAGTCGCGCGGCCTGCTCACCGAGTCCGCGATGTTCCAAGGCCTCGCGGACGCCCAGGTCGGGCGCAGCACGCCTGCATACGATGCAGCGGTCATCGACGAAGCGCAGGACGTCAGCATCGCGCAGCTCCGGTTCCTTGCGGCACTGGGCGCCGGCCGCCCGAACGGCCTGTTCTTCTCCGGGGACACAGGCCAGCGGATCTTCCAGCAGCCATTCTCTTGGAAGGCCCTCGGCGTGGACATCCGCGGGCGGTCGAAGTCCCTCCGCGTCAACTACCGGACATCACACCAGATCCGAGAACAGGCCGATCGCCTTCTCGGCCCGGAGATCGCTGACGTCGATGGTAATCGGGAGGACCGCCGCCACACCCTGTCGGTTTTCAACGGTCCGCCGCCAGACATCCGGACGTTTGCTAAGGAAGAACTGGAGCAGGCCGGTGTCGGGGAGTGGCTGCGGGCGCTGGTTGACGAAGGGCTGAAGCCGCACGAGATCGCCGTCTTCGTTCGGTCCGCGGAACAGTCAGCCCGTGCCACCGCCGCCGTGACGGCCGCCGGGCTCTCGCCGCGCCTTCTGGATGACCGCGTCGACGTCCGGCAAGGCGAGACGAGCGTCGCCACGATGCACCTGGCGAAGGGGCTTGAGTTCCGCGCTGTGGCCGTCATGGCGTGCGACGACGAAGTCGTTCCTCTGCAATCGCGTATCGAGAGCGTCGGCGACGACGGCGACCTGCAGGAGGTGTACGAGACGGAGCGACACCTCCTTTACGTGGCCTGCACCAGAGCCCGCGACAGGCTCTTCATCAGCGGCGTCGACCCGGTATCGGAGTTTGTGAGTGACATCGTAGGCTGAGATTCACTCTAAGGACAGCAGGTGCAGAAATGAACATCGCCACCAACCTCAGCGGGCGGCTTCGCAACACATCTTTGCCTCTCTCGAACGGCCTGCTCCCGCTTTTCGAAGCCGTGATCAACTCGATTCACGGGATCGAGGAGGCCAGCGTCCCACCGGTGTCATGGCGAATCCGTGTTGTCATCGAGCGAGAACAGTCGCTGCCTCTACTCGACGGCAACGGCGACCGGAAGTCAGTGGGACACCCTCTCCCAGACATCACTGGATTCAAAGTCATCGACAACGGCGTTGGTTTCAACGAGGACAACTTTCAGGCGTTCTTGACGCTTGACACAGATCACAAAGTGGCTAAGGGCGGGCGTGGAATCGGCCGACTGCTGTGGCTCAAGGCGTTCGACAACGTAGAGGTAGAGAGCACGTTCGACGAGGGAGACGTTCGTCGGCGGCGCACGTTTGCGTTTTCAAAGGCTGGAATCACGGGGGGCGACTCCACCGAGGCGCCTTCTGGCAGCCCTCGAGAAACGGTCGTGCGTCTGCGAGGATTCGCACCGGCGTACCGGGCGAAGGCACGAAAGACTCCTGAGGCGATCGCCAACGCGCTCATTGAGCACTGCCTGTGGTACTTCGTCAGACAGGGTGGGTGTCCGTCGATCTCGATTGAAGACGATGGAACCCTGCTCTCCCTGGACGATGTGTTCGAACAGCACATGCACTCGCAGGCCGTCCGACAAAAGACGACGCTGAAGGGTCGGGTCTTTGACCTGCTCCATGTGAAGTTGCGAGCATCGGCAGCCCCGGAACATGCGATTGCTTACTGCGCAAACAATCGACTCGTGCTCGAAGAGAGGCTCGCGGGCCGCGTGCCAGGCCTGCACGGAAGCCTGTCGGACGACGATGGAGCCTTTACCTACGTCTGCTATGTGAACTCCACCGTTCTCGACGAGCGGGTTCGACCTGAGCGAAGCGCATTCGACCTACCCGCGGATGTCGAGGGACTGTTCGAGGGTACTGAGATCGGCTGGATCGACATCAGGAACATGGTCATCACCGAGGCGAGCCGGCACCTCGATGCCTACCTAGCTGACGTGAAGCGGCGAGCCGCCGAGCGAGTGACGAAGTTTGTCGCCGAGTCTGCGCCTCGATATCGTCCGATCGTCAGCCGGCTCGAGTCCTCCGTTGGAACCATTGACCCCGACATCACGGACAAGGAACTTGAGCTGACGCTTCACCGGCACTTCGCGGACCTCGAGCGACAGTTGATGGAGGAAGGACAAAGCATCCTGTCGCCGCAGTTCAACGAGACGGCGACTGCCTACAAGCAGCGAGTGTCCGACTACCTGAAGAAGGTCGAGGACGTAAAGATGTCGGATCTCGCCGGCTACGTGGCTCACCGGCGGGTCGTCATTGATCTCCTTCAGGAGGCGATCACGAAGGACGACCAAGGGCACTACGTGCGAGAGGACTTGATCCATACGCTCATCATGCCGATGAGGGCGGACTCGACGCAGGTTGATCTCGACAGCTGCAACCTCTGGCTTGTCGACGAACGCCTGGCGTTTCACAACTACTTGGCTTCCGATCTGCCTTTGAAGTCCATCCCGATCACCGGCGCTACGTCCACACAGGAGCCCGACATCGTCGCCTTGAATGTGTTCGACAACCCGATGGTGATGTCGGAGACAAAGGCGCCTCCGTATGCCTCCCTGGTCGTGATCGAACTGAAGCGACCGATGCGGAACGACGACAGCGATCCAGTTGAGCAGGCGTTGGACTACCTGCGAAAAATCCGAAAAGGGAGTGTCCAGACGGCCGCTGGACGACCGATTCCGAATTCTGAGGACATCCCGGGGTTCTGCTACGTCATCTGCGACTTGACACCGAAGATCATCGAGCGGTGCGTGCACCGCCATCAGCTGACCGTTACGAGCGACCACATGGGGTATTTCGGCCACATGCGGAACGACAAGGCGTACGTCGAGGTGACCTCATTCGACAGGCTCGTGAATGCGGCGAAGGAGCGCAACAGAGCATTCTTCGACAAGCTGGGCCTTCCGGTGTCGTAGAGCGCGCCAGACGGTCGCCAGAACGGAGGCTCATGACCCGCGCGCGATTTTGACCAGGAGGCACGTCTCCAAGGGGCTCGTCGGGGCCCTGGGCGGCTATACTGGTCATCGGCCGCGCGCCCGGTTGTGGTGGGCCCCTGACGCCTCGTTCGCGGTGGGTGAAATCCCCGTAAGTGATCTCGGGACATTCAGAGGTCTTACACAATTCGCTACACAATTTGAGGTTTACGGCTCAGCCACTCGCCTGTAAACTGTTGATTCTACATGCGCGGAGAGATGTCCGAGTGGTTGAAGGAGCACGCTTGGAAAGCGTGTGTAGGGGAAACTCTACCGTGGGTTCGAATCCCACTCTCTCCGCCAGCCTTCGCCAACGTTCGTTCCCCCTGACCCTGCGGCCCTTGAAGCCCGGTTCAGCCGAAGTCACGAGTCAGGCGGCCCCGCTCCACCGCGGCGCCTGCATCAGCCCCTGCACGACCCGACCCACGGCCGCCGAGGGGTCCGAGAACGCCACCGCGACCAGGAAGCGGGGATGGCCTTCGCTCGCGTGCCGGTCGCGCTGCGAGCGGACCACACGCACCGGCACTGAGGCCGGACCGGTATCCGTGTTCACCGTCAGCACTGCCTCGCGGCCGATCTCGAGGTCGTATCCCACCACCAGCAGTGCGCCGGTCCGGCTGATGTTCGCCACGCCCGCCCGCGTGTCGTCCAGCGACACCACCACTCCGCCCACCGGAACGCGATTTGCCCGTGATTTCACTGCTCTCATGAACCGATAGCTCTCCGCCCACACAATCGGCACGGCGGCCGCGTCCTTCAGTCGTGCCCGCCCGCGCGAACCGCGGCCGGTCGCTCGCGTGGGGACGTCGGCGCGTCACCCTGGACCTGCTGCACGATCCACATCACCGGCACGACCGCCGCTCCCACCGCCGTGGCCAGGACGATGTCGCGTGGCGACAGCGGGGTCGTGCCGAAGACGCGCTGCAGCACCGGCGCGTACAGCAACGTGGCCTGCAGCAAGAGCGTGAGGGCCACGCCCGCGAAAACGTACGGGTTCGAGAACACCCCGATGGCGCGCAGGGAGTGACGCATCGACCGGCAGTTCAGCAGGTAGAACACCTGCGACATCACCACCGCGGTGACCGCCATGGACTGGGCTCTGGCGAGCGCGCCAGCCTGCGACGCGCCCGCCGCGGTGGCAACCGCCAGGTCGTAGCGGAAGAGTGCGATGGCACCCGCGGTCATCACAAGACTGGCCACCGTGGTCCGCGTGATCAGGAGGCGATCCAGGACCGGAGCCCCTGGCGTCCGAGGCGGGCGGGACATGATGTCCGGCTCCTGGGCCTCGAACGCCAGCGGCAGGGCCAGCGCCACGGTCGCGACGAGGTTGATCCACAGGAGCTGCGTCGGCAGCATCGGCAGCACGAGCGGACCGGTCGCGCTGACGAACGGGAAGAACGCGACGGCGATTGCCAGGATGAACGCCAGCGCCAGGTTGGTCGGCAGGACGAACCCCAGTGACTTCACGAGGTTGTCGTACGTACGCCGGCCTTCCTCGACGGCTGCGGTAATGGTGGCGAAGTTGTCGTCCGTGAGCACCACGTCGGCCGCCTCCTTCGACACCGCCGTCCCGGTAATCCCCATCGCGACACCGATGTCGGCCTGCTTCAGCGCGGGGGCGTCGTTCACACCGTCGCCGGTCATCGCCACGACGTGCCCCTCGCCCTGCAGGGCCTTCACGAGCCGCAGCTTGTGTTCGGGCGCGACGCGCGCGAACACGTGATGGGCGAGGGCCGCCGACCGCAGGCCCTGCTCGTCGAGCCTCGCCAGTTCGGCGCCCGCGAGCGCCCCACGCCCCTCGGGCAGGCCCACCGCCCGGCCGATGGCGGCGGCCGTGGCCTTGTGGTCGCCGGTGATCATCTTCACCTGGATGCCGGCGGCAAGGCAGGTGCGCACCGCCTCGATCGCCTCCTGACGCGGCGGGTCGATCATGCCGACGAGGCCAACCAGAGAAAGGCCACCGATTGCCGCCACCGAGAGCGGTTGATCGGATGGCCAGTCGCGCGCCGCCACCGCCAGCACCCGCATGCCCCGGTCTGCCAGCGCGTGTACCTCCCGCAGCACCCCCTCGCGGTGCTCGCCCGCTGCGCGTGCGAGCACGGCCTCGGGAGCGCCCTTGACCAGCAGGCGCAGGCCCGAGGGAAACCCGTGCAGCGTGGCCATGAACTGGTAGTCGGACTCGAAGGGCACGGCGTCCCGTCGTGGGTGCACCGCGCGCAGCCGCTCCACGTCAAGGCCGCCTTTCATGGCCGCGACGACGAGGGCTGCTTCTGTGGGATCACCCGTGATCCCGTAAACGCCCTCCTGCTCGTGCACGGATGCGTCGCTGCAGAGCGCCGCGCACTCCAGGAGGTGCCGCACGTCGGCCGGCGCGCGGTGGTCGTCCTGCGTCGCACCGGTCCCGCTCCCGCTGTTCGACGCCACGCCCCCAGGGGGCAGTGCGGTGTGCACGACACCCTGCCCATCCGGAGCGCCGCGTGTGAACGAGCCTTCGGGGCGGTAGCCCAGGCCGCTCACCTCGCAGGTGCCGAACTCCGGCGTCCAGACCGCCTGCAGCGTCATCTCGTTGCGGGTAAGAGTTCCCGTCTTGTCGGTGCAGATGACGGTCGTGCTGCCCAGGGTCTCGACCGCTGGGAGCTTGCGCATGATCGCCCGCCGGGCCGCCATGCGCTGCACACCGATGGCGAGCGCGATCGTGACGATGGCGGGAAGGCCTTCGGGAATCGCACCGACCGCGAGGGCGATGGCGAACATGGCCGTGTCGCGTACGGCCTCCGGCAGCGGTGTGCCGCGCGCCGTTTCGCGCCACGTGCCGACGACGAGCATCACGGCCGCGAGTCCGAGGATGGCCACTGTGATCTGGCGGCCCAGGGTTGCGACGGCCCGCGTCAGCGGCGTCTGCAGATCGGTCGCCTGCTCGATGAGGCGTGAGATTCGTCCAAGTTCGGTGGCGCCGCCCGTCGCGGCAACCAGGGCCGTGCCGGTGCCCGCGGTCACCAGCGTCCCGCTGTACACCATGGACGTGCGGTCGCCCAGTGACGCGTCGTTCACGACGGCGGCCACCTGCTTCAGCACCGGCACCGACTCGCCCGTCAGGGCCGCCTCGTCGACCTGCAGGTGCGCGACTTCCAGTACCCGCATGTCCGCGGGCACCTTGTCGCCGCCGGTCAGGAACACGATGTCGCCCGGCACGAGGTCGGCCACCGGCACCATCCGCCGCTGCCCCGAGCGGACGGCCGTGGCGAACTCCGGCACCATGCCGGCCAGCGCCTCGAGCGCCCGGGTGGCGCGATGTTCCTGCACGAAGCCGACGACCGCGTTGGCGAGGATGACGGCCAGGACGACGATCCCGTCGGTCGTCTTGCCGAGCAGCATCGCCGCTGACGCCGATCCGATCAGCACCCAGACGAGTGGGTTGTGGAACTGGCGCCAGAGGATGCGCAGGGCCCCGTCGCTGGAGGTCCTGTCGAGCGTATTGGGGCCCACGTCGCGCAGGCGGGCGATTGCATCGTCGTCCGAAAGCCCCTCGCGCCGGCTGCGGGCGCGCGTCAACGCGGCATCAGGCGGCAGCGCATGCCAGTCGGCGGCCCCAGGTACGGTCGTCGAAGGAGCCTCACGCTCGTGTGCACCGCGCATCGCGTCGCCTCCGTGCGGCGTCGCCGGCGTCCTGCGGCCCTGCACTGCAGTATGGAGGAAGCGTAGCGCGTGCGTATCTGATAGAGAAATAGACTTAGAGGAAACTCTGTAGCGGCAAAAAGAATGAGCGCGAGCCGCCTCGCGGCTCGCGCTCGAGGAGACGCGTCAGCGGGCCGACGGCGAGGCCGGGCAGGTGCCGCTCACTTCGCGGATGCTCGTCACCTCGAACTCCGCGATGTCGATGGCATCGCGACCGATGACGCGATCGGTAGCCGACGTCCGGGCGGCCGGCTGGCCGGTGGAGTCACCCGCTTCGGCATCGATGCGGCCGCTCACTTCGACGCGCTTGCCGACCATGGCCTTCAGCTTGCCGCCGTCAACGAATTCGAGCTTGTACATCCGGTTCGCCGCGCCGCCGGCGGCCGTCGTTCCGCTCGTGCCCACCGCGCCGGCCGTGCCGCTCGACGCCGCCGGACGGACGTCCGCGAGGATGTAGTCTTCGCCAATCCCGACGCGCTCTGCGACGTTGGGCGCACGGCCCGGGACGTCCTTCTCCTGGTAGATGCACCCGGTGAAGGTGGCCGACGGCTTGTCGGCGCTCGCGGACTGCGGAGCAGTCGTCGAGGGAGCCTGGCTCGTCGTCGTTGGATTCTGAGTCGTCGTTGCGGGAGCCTGGTTCGGCGTCGGCGCCTGGGCGCCCAGCGCGAGGCTCGAGCACACCACGGCTGCAGCGGTGGCGGCGAGGTAGTTCTTCATCACAGTTGAGGTCCTCCTTCGTGGATTGACGTTCACGACGACTCACACTGCAAGGCATCCGCCAAGAGTGCACGTATTGCTCGGGTGAACGTGCCCCGCGCCGTACTGCTCGGGTGCCCGGACGGAGGATCGCAAGGGGGCCAATGCTAGGATGGCCGGGCGTGAACGGCGCGATGAATAACGGATGGGTCGTACGCGTGCTGGCCATCTGCATCGGCCTGGCCGTCGGTGTCGGCGGCTACACGTTCGTGTACGCGAAGGGGTACTCGTATCTGACGAACGAGCCCTCCGCATGCGCGAACTGCCACATCATGCAGGACCACTTCCGCGCCTGGACGCGCGCGAGTCACCACACGGTGGCCGTCTGCAACGATTGCCATACGCCCCCCGGTGTCATCGCGAAGTACGTCACGAAGGCGCAGAACGGCTTCTGGCATTCGTTCTACTTCACCACCGGGCGGTATCCCGATCCGTTGCAGATCACGGCGCGTAACCGCGCCGTGCTGGAGCGCGCGTGTCGCAAGTGCCACGCAGAGCTCACTGAGTCGATCGACCCGGCACACACCGGCAGCGCCCGTGACGGGCTCGCCTGCGCCCGCTGCCATTACGACGTGGGGCACCTCGAATGAGACGCTCGTTCTCCGCAACCATCGTGGCCGCCGTGCTCGCCGCCGTGGCGGCCGTAGCCGTGGCGGCCCTGCTGGTCAACATCTTCACGCGGCAGCAGGAGGCGCGAAACCCGTTCTACAGGGTGGTCGAGCTCAGCGACGCGACGGTGGATCCCGCTGAGTGGGGCAAGAACTTCCCCGTGCAGTACGACAGCTACAGGCGGACCGTGGACCAGCAGCGGACGCGCTACGGCGGGAGCGAGGCGGTGCCCCGCTCACCGTCCGCCGACGACCCGCGAAGCGTGGTGGCGCAGTCACGCCTCGATGAAGACCCGCGCCTCAAGACGATGTGGGCGGGCTATGCCTTCGCGACCGACTTTCGTGAAGAGCGCGGCCACGCCTACATGCTGGACGATCAGACGTACACCGGGCGACAGGACGTCGCGCAGCAGCCCGGCACCTGCATGCACTGTCACGCCTCCGTCTACACCGTCTACAAGGACCTTGGCGGCGGCGACCTGATCAAGGGCTTCGAAGCCATGAACAAGATGCCGTACCGGGAGGCACGCACGAAGGTGCAGCACCCGGTTGCGTGTATCGACTGTCACGATCCGGCTTCGATGCAGCTGCGCGTCACGCGACCGGGATTCCTTGAAGGGATTCGCCAGGTGAAGGCGGCGCAGGGCATCACCGGTTACGACGTCAATCGAGACGCCACGCGCCAGGAGATGCGCGCCTACGTGTGCGGGCAGTGCCACGTCGAGTACTACTTCAAGGGGCCGGACAAGCGGCTGACGTATCCGTGGGAGAAGGGGCTGCGGGCCGACGACATCCTGGCGTACTACGAGCAGAGCGGCTTCAAGGACTGGACGCACGCCGAATCGGGTGCCCCGGTGCTCAAGGCGCAGCACCCGGAGTTCGAGATGTGGAACCAGGGTGTCCATGCGCGGTCCGGCGTGGCGTGCGCGGACTGCCACATGCCCTACCAGCGCGTTGGGGCGATGAAGGTAAGCGATCATCACGTCCGCAGTCCGCTGCTCAACGTGAATCGCGCCTGCCAGACCTGCCATCACTGGCCGGAAGAGGAGCTCCGCGAGCGCGTGCACACGATCCAGGACCGTACGTATCAAGTTCGCAACATCGCCATGGATGCACTGGTCGCGTTGATTGGCGACATCAAGGCCGCGCGCACGGGAGGCGCTGGCGATGCGGCGCTCGAGCCGGCGCGCAGCCACCAGCGCCGCGCGCAGTTCCTGCTCGACTTCATCGAGGCCGAGAACTCGATGGGGTTCCACGCCGATCAGGAGGCGATGCGGGTGCTCGCGCTGTCGCTCGATGAAGCCCGCCGCGGGCAGGCGGCGCTGCCAGGCAGCCGGGCGAGCGCCGGGGAGCAGCGGCAGCCGGTGCCGCCGCCGCAGCTCGTGTCGCCCGGCCACGCCCCGTAGCCGCGAACCGCCGCACCCAATCCGCGCGCAGTGATACCTGATCGCGCGCCGCGTCGCCACGGTGCAAGGTCCGGACGACCCTCGGCGACGTGCGAGGGTTCGGGACGCGGCACGCCCCTCCGGGGAGTCAGTCGAGGGGGCGGTCGTGTGCGGAGTGGCTGGGCGGGAGCTCTCCGATGCCCGCTTCGTTGAACCACTTGCCGCACCGCTGGCAGGCCCCGATCTTCGTGGGGACCGTCCGGCCGTCGGACAACGACTTCGCAATCGTCATCACGTCGACGGTGCCGGCGCACACGTCGCACAGCCTCGACCGTTCCAGCATGGGGCTAGGCTATCGGATCGGCTGTCGCATTGCGAGCCTCGAATATGTCGGCATTCAGTAGGCATCGCCGATGAAGGGCAGCATGCGGCCCCAATACAAGACGCCCATCCAGGCCAGCACCGAGATCGCGCCGATCGCCTTCGCCACTGGCGGCGTGTCGCCGCCCGGTCCCAGCGGTACAGTGGTGCGCGCCACCGTACTCTCGAACACGAGAGCGTTCGCACCGGCGAGCACCAGGCAGGCCACTTTCCACCACCAGGCGATGTTGTGGGCGTACTGCTCCGGGTGACCGATGAGGAAGATGAGGCCGGTCACGAGGTTCAGACCGAAGCCGATCAGGGCGAACGGCATGAGGTCGCGCACGGCGGCGACCGCGGTGCCGCGGAAAAAGCCCATCAACCGCAGGTCGAACAGGCCGACGATGCCGAGCACCAGCGTCAGCCCCACGAAGTGCAGCGTCTCGGCCGCCGGCCAGATCCAGGTGGTGAAGACGATGGCCTGCGACAACGAGGTGGACTGCAGCCAGGTAACCAGTGTGTCCATGCCCGCGCTCACAGGTAAGCCATGAGGCGTCCCGCGGTGATCGCGCCCGCCCAGCAGGCGAGCGAGACGGCCGACCAGCGTGCCGACCCTTCACCCTGATGGTCGCTGCGTATCGTGCGCCGCGTCGACAGCGTCGTCCAGAGTGCGACCGCGATGAGGGCGAGCTTGACGTAGAAGACCGCCTGGTGTCCCTTGGTCGTGGCGTCCGCGACGAACAGCATGATCCCCGTGGCGGCGTTCAGGGTGAGGCCGGTCCAGAGGATCGGGAAGAGTCCTGCGAGAGCCGGCAGCGCCAGGCGGCGACCGAACCCGAGCAGCCGAAGGTGCAGGACTGCGCTGGCGCCGACCACCAGCCCGAGGCCGGCGGTGTGCAGCGTGAGGACGGTGGGGTAGGCCCAGATGGAGGGCGACTCGCGGACCCACGCGGCCAGCGAGGTCGCCTCCAACCAGGCAAACAGTGCGTTCACGAGGCGGATGTGCGGGCGCGATCAGCGCGGCGGCTGCTGTTCCTCCATCACCCGGCCGCCCGGCTGGATCGGGCTGCCGTCCGGGCGGGTGACTTTGGCGCAGCACATGCCGTACGAGCCCTCGGCGCGTGACGGCTGTCCGGACACCTTGATGATGGTGCCCGGCTTGAGCGTGTCCGCGGTCCAGCCCGTCCTCGTGAGCGAGGCGGCCGGACCCAGTTCCACCTGCCACTCGACCTTCTTGCCGTTCACCTCGGACTCGAAGTAGAGGAACGAGTGCGGATTGCGCAGCAGCAGTTTGGTGACCGGGCCCTGCGCTTCGACCCGCTTCGTCGCATCGTAGAACGGCGCGCTCGAATGGTGGGCGATGGCTGGCACGGCGGCCGCGACTGCCGCCACCACGAGCCCGGCCAACGCGGAAATGGCCCAACGTGGAACCTTCATGTCTGCCTCCTCGGAGCGAGCGGTCGTTCTCAGCGGTACTTCTGCGGCATCATGCGCACGGGTGCGCGCGAGGTTTCCGGATCGCAGTCCCAGGCCGATAACTTGTAGCCCTGGCGAGCCGGCACCCACCGCGTCGTGTAGCCGGTCGGCTTCTTCAGGAACATCGGGTCCTCGACGGTCACCGTCACCTTCAGGTCTGGCCCTTCGCGCCAGTAGCGCTCCTGCACCTTCTTCAACGTCGACGACGGGATGCCGTTGTAGTCGTCGAACCCGGTGATGTCGAACACGAAATGGTCGGTGTCGACGATCAGGGCGTTGCCCTCGTAGCGGCCGACCGAGAAACCCTGCAGGCTCCAGTCCTGGTTGTTCGGCTTGCGGCCGTCCAGCCAGACCGTTCGCATCTGGTCATCCTTTTCGTAACGGAAGATGACGCGATCGGGCCACTGGATCACTTCCATCGAGTAGGGGTCGTACTGGATGGCGGGCGACGACGCGGGCTGGCAGTCGTACTTGGGAGAGAGCGCCTCGTCGAACACCTTCTGGTACGCAAGGCCGCGTTCCGTCAATTCGGGAAAGTTGTCCTTCCCCCATGGCACCGTCTCGCTGTTCACGGGTCTGGCGCGGGGCGTCCCATCCCAGATGCCGCTCAGATCGGGCTCCTTGCCGGGCATGGAGGAGCCCTGCGCATGCAGGCTGCCACCCGTCCACGCGGCGGCCAGGACTGCGAGGGCTGCCGCGCCCACGAATGAAACCGTCACCCGTCGCACCGGGCCGGCTGCCGAACTCGTCGTCCTCATCCGGTTCACCCCTGTTAGATTGCCGGTCGGCCGTGGCACCGCTTTACGGCCGGGGCGAAGATCATAGATCAGGTACGGCCCCGACGACCTCGACTCCGCCGGGTGGCCGGCAAGCTTCGCGAGCCGCAGTGGGCCGCGACAATCAGCGACAACACCATCGCCGGAAACCTTCCCCCCGGTTAGAAGCTTAGGCATAATGGGCGGGCATTTTCACAGCGGAGGAATGGCAATGCGAGTGACGTGGACGGGCCGCACCATGGCGGCACTCCTGGTGGCGGCAGGCCTTGCGGCGCCGACCTACGGGCAAAACATCACGGACAAGGACCTCGCGCAGGGGCTGTCCGACCCGAGCCGGTGGCTGGTCGTCTCCGGCGATTTCACCGGGCAGCGGCTCAGCCCACTGACGCAGATCACGCCGGCGAATGCGAGCCAACTCGCACCACAGTGGACGTTCCAGACCGCTGTCCTGGCGAACCAGTTCGAGGCGACACCGGTGGTCCTCGACGGCGTCCTGTACTATACGGGCCCGTCGAACAACGCGTGGGCGATCGACGCGCGCACCGGCAAGCAGATCTGGAAGTACACGCGCTCCCTGCCCGCAGGGCTCAAGGTGTGCTGCGGTCCCGTGAACCGCGGCTTCGCCGTGTACGGCGACCGCCTGTTCATGACGACCCTCGACGCGCACCTCGTTGCGTTCGAAATGAAGACCGGCAAGGTGATCTGGGACGTCGAACTCGCGGACTTCAAGCTGGGGTACGCCAGCACCCCCGCGCCGCTGGTCGTCAAGGGGAAACTGATTGTCGGGATCGCGGGCGGTGAGTATGCGAACCGTGGGTTCCTCGATGCCATCGATCCGGCGGACGGTCATCGCATCTGGCGGTTCTGGACCGTGCCGGCGCCCGGCGAGCCCGGATCGGAGACGTGGCCGGTCGACGTGCTCGAACGCGGCGGCGCGCCGACGTGGCTCACGGGCACGTACGACGCGGAGTTGAACACCCTGTACTGGGGCACGGGCAATCCCAATCCCGACTGGGACGGCGACAGCCGACCGGGCGACAACCTCTACGCGGCGTCGCTGGTTGCGCTCGATCCGGACAGCGGCAAGCTGAAATGGCACTTCCAGTTCACCCCGCACGATACGCACGACTGGGACGCGAACCAGACGCCCGTGCTCGCCGACCTCACGATCAATGGCCAGGCACGCAAGGTGGTGATGCAGGCGAACCGCAATGGCTTCATCTACGTGCTCGATCGCACGAATGGCAAGTTCATCACCGCGCATCAGTACGGCAACCAGAACTGGGCGTCGGGCTTCACGCCGGAAGGCCGCCCGATCGAGATCCCGGGCCACGCGCCCACCGAACAGGGGACGATGACCTGCCCCGACTGGTACGGCAACACGAACTTCATGACGCCGTCCTTCGACGCGAAGCGCAACCTGTTCTTCGTCACCGTCCGGATGACGTGCGCCAACTTCATCAAGAAGGCCACGCCCGATGCCAACGTGGGTGATCGCACCATGGGCGGCACCGTGGCCCCCGTTGGCGAACGCTGGGGCGCGCTGCGGGCCATCGATCCGATCACGGGCCAGATGAAGTGGGAAGTGAAGTACGACGCGCCAGGGTGGGCCGGCGTGACCGCAACGGCGAGCGGCGTGGTGTTCAGCGGCGACCACCAGGGCACGTTCATGGCGGTTGACGCCGCAAGCGGCAAGGTGCTCTACAAGTACGGCACCGGTGCCCAGTTCTTCGGACCGCCCACGACCTACATGCTGGATGGACGACAGTGGGTCGTGATGCCGTCGGCCACGACGATTACGGCGTTCGCACTGCCGCAGACCGCTTCGTCGTCCCGGTAGTCCGCGCCGCGCCCGTCATCGATCTGCCGGTCGGTCCTGGGGGACCGGCCGGCTGCTTTTCGACTCGAACCCTCGTCACGCCCGCGCCTTCTCCCCGGGCACATCGATACGCGACACAGGATGCGCTGGCCGCCCGCTCGGCTCGAGCGAGCTGACGGCCGTCTCCATCGTCCTGGCGTCCGGGTCGGCCACCCGACGGGTTCCAGGTGCGCTGTACGCTGCGGGAAAGCGACCCGCCGCTCCCGGTCCGACACTCCCGTCGGCTGCGGTGATACATTACTTGGAGAAAGCAGGAGGACCCGTGGCCAACCGAACACGACCCACGCTCGAGAAGCGCGCAAAAGAGCGGGCGCGGCAGGAAAAGCGGAAACAGAAGGAAGAGCGGCGCGCGACCGCCAAGCTGCAGAAGAGCAATGCCCCTCGCCGGGAAGGCGAAGAGGACCCGGATATCGCCGGCATCGTGCCAGGCCCGCAGCCCTCGCCCTGGGGTGACGACGAGGAGACGCCGGAAGCTTGACGCTGCCTACTGCGCCCGCAGGAGCAGCACCGGGATTCTGACGAGGTGACGAACCTTGTCGACGGTGGTCCCGAAGAGCAGGTCGGCCACGAACCGATGACCGTGGGTTGACATCGCAATCAGGTCGACGTGCCCCTGCTCGGCGACCCGGATCAACTCCGTAGCCGGGTCGCCTTTCGCCAGTTCCACTCCCACTGAAAACCCGTCGGCCGCCAACGCCGAGCGTACTTCCTCGAGGTAGGTGCGGTCCGCCCGCATTTCTTCCGACTCGCGGAGGTTCAACTGGTCGTAGTGGCGGGCGGCCCACCCGTCGGCGACGTGCACCAGCAGCAGTTCGGCGCCGGTGAGGCGGGCCAGGTCGCGCACATGGTGCAGGATCGTGGCATCGGCCGGCGAGTGCTCGAGGGCAATGAGGATGCGTCGATACATCGGCGTCGCGATTCTACAGCCCGACGAAGGTCTGATACAGCAGCCAGGTATTGAGGGCGGCAATCACGACGGCGACGAGCCAGGCGAGCGCCTTCACCCACGGCGGATTGACGAACGCGCCCATCTTGCCGGGATCGTTCGTGAACGAGACCAGGGGGAACACCGCGAACGGCAGCTGGAGGCTGAGGACCACCTGGCTGAGAATCAGCAGCGGACCGGTGCCTCGTTCGCCGTACAGCACAGTGACGATGACCGCAGGCACGATGGCGATGAGCCGGGTGATCAGCCGGCGCAGCCACGGACGCAGCCTCAGGTTGATGAAGCCTTCCATCACGATCTGCCCGGCCAGCGTGCCGGTCAGCGTCGCGTTCTGGCCCGAGCACAGGAGCGCCACGGCGAACAGCACGCTGGCGGCTGTCGTTCCGAGGAGGGGCGCGAGCAGCTTGTAGGCGTCCGAGATGTCCGCCACGTCGTTGTGTCCCGCGGTGTGGAACGTGGCGGCGGCCATCACCAGGATCGCGGCGTTGATGAACAGGGCGGACATGAGGGCGACCGCCGAGTCGATCGACGCAAAGCGAATCGCCTCGGCCTTGCTTTCGTGCGTGTCGAGGTACTTGCGAGTCTGCACGATGGAGGAGTGCAGGTACAGGTTGTGGGGCATCACCGTTGCCCCAAGGATGCCGATGGCGATGTAGAGCATCTCGCTGTTGCGGAGCACCTCGGCTCGCGGGATGAAGCCGGCGGCAACGGCACTGAGATCCGGGCGGGCCAGCCACAGTTCGATCGCGAACGAGCCGGCGATGGCCAGGATCAGGCCCACCACGAGCGCCTCGACGTAGCGGAAGCCCCGGTGCTGCAGGTAGAGCACGATCAACACGTCCAGAGCCGTCAGGCAGACGCCCCATGTGAGCGGCAGCCCGAACAGCAGGTTCAGCGCGATGGCCGCGCCCACGACCTCAGCGAGATCGCACGCCGCGATCGCGATCTCGCACAGCACCCAGAGGACGAAGGTGGTGCGCGGCGAGTAACTGTCGCGGCACGCCTGGGCCAGGTCGCGCCCGCTCGCGATCCCCAGCCGCGCGGCGAGCGACTGCAGCAGGATCGCCATGAGGTTGGAGATCATGATCACGCTGAGCAGCGTGTAGCCGAATCGAGCCCCGCCCGCGATGTCCGTCGCCCAGTTACCCGGGTCCATGTAGCCCACAGCCACCAGGTACCCCGGACCCGCGAAGGCGAACAGCTTCCGCCAGAAACCGGCACCTGCCGGGATCGGCACCGTGCCGTGTACCTCCGGCAGGCTGCGGTCGGAGCCGGTGCTGCGCCAGCCCGGCCCGGGCGGGACAGCGGATCCGTCAAGAGCAGAACTCATATTTTTGATTATTCAAAAATCTCGTTGCGGCGGTCCAGCGAATTCCGCGGAGCCCCGTCTTGACGGCGGCGGGAGCCTTGGCGACAGAAGCCTTGGTGGCAGCCGGGAGCAGAGCGGCTCGGTCGGGTATCCGCTACCCATCCGGGTAAAATCCGGCGTCCGCGCGACCGGCCGTGTGCACAGGAGCACGGCGAATTTCCGCACTCACGGGGACCGTGGGCATGGCACCTCTCCTGCCCGCTGCCGCCGTATGCGCGACGGCCACGTCCGAAGTCTCCTGATAGCCGATGCTGCAGCGCTGCTGGGCGTCTCGCGGCGCACGATCTATTACCGGATCCGCGACGGCAAGCTCGACACCATGCGCACCCGGGTCGGGTCGCAGCGTGTGCTGCTGGCCTCCATCCAGCGCTACCTGGACTCGGGACGGCTCCCGCGTGCCCGTGATACTGTGCGGCAGTGATTGCTGAGTCGCGTCGTCGCTGGTTCCTGTTGCTGCTTGCGGTCCTGTTCTTCCTGTCCGGAGTGAGCGCCCTCATCTATCAGGTGCTCTGGCTGCGCATGCTGGGCTGGGTATTCGGCGTGACCGTCTACGCCGCCAGCTCGGTCTGGGCGACCTTCATGGCGGGGCTGGCGGTGGGCAGTTATGCGGCCGGTCGGCTGGCCGACCGGATTCGGCAGCCCCTGCGCGCATTCGCCCTCGCTGAAGTGCTGGTCGGCGCAACCGCGCTCGCGACGCCTGCGATGCTGAGCATTCTTCAAACTGGCTACGTGGCGGTGTACCCGTCCCTCCCGTCGTCGTTTGCGGCCCTCACCACGGCGAGGCTGATCATCGGATTCATCGTCCTCATCGTTCCAACGGCGCTCATGGGCTCGACCTTGCCCCTGGTGCTGAAGGCGTCGATCTTCCGGACTGGCGCGCTGGAGAGTCAGGTCGGCCTGCTCTACGGCAGCAATGCTGCCGGCGCCATCCTTGGCACCCTCGTGTCGGGCTTGTCTCTGATTCCGTCGCTCGGGATCCAGGGGACGTTCTACGTCGCCGCGGCGTGCAACCTCGTCGTCGCCGCCGGCGCCATGCTGCTGAACGCACGGATCGCCGCAACAGGTGACAGCGTATCCGAGGCGTCCCCCGCGCCGCGGCAGACGCCTGCGGCGGCCGCATCAGCGGGCCTTGCGGTGGTGCTCGTGGTCTTCGCCCTCTCAGGCGCCGTGTCGATGGCCCTGGAAGTGGTGTGGTTTCGCGTGATCACGATGATCGTGCGGCCGACCGTGTACAGCTTCGCGCTGATGCTGGCCACGATCCTTGGCGGCATTGCTGCCGGCAGTTACCTGGTCGCCCCGCTCCTCGGACGGCGGCTCCGCTGGATCAACGTCCTGGCGGTCCTGGAGCTTTTGCTCGGCGTGGCGATCGTCGCGTCGTTCCGGCCGCTGGCGTACCTGCCGCTTGTCAGCCAGCGCCTCGGATTCCTCGAGGCGGTGATGCCGGGCTATCTCATCTACCCGTTGGCTGGCAGCCTGCTCACGATCCTGCCCGCTGCGCTCCTGATGGGGACGGCCTTTCCCATCGGGTTGCGTGTGTGGGTGGGAGGCGGCGACGGGGCGCACGCGGCATCGCGCGTCGGGGTCTTCTACTCGCTCAACGTGGCGGGCGCGATCGTCGGGTCGCTGCTGGGCGGATTCATCCTCCTGCCGCAGTTCGGCAGCCAGACCTCGCTGATCTGCATTGCCACCGTGAGCCTCCTCGGGGGGCTTGCCCTTCTGGCGGTCGCCGACCTTCGATGGGTCACCAGGGCCCTCGTCGGCACCGCCGCGGTTGTGCTGTTCGTGGCAGCGGTGCGGACGCTGCCGGACCCGTACGACCAGTTCATCTTCCAGCGGTATCCCACCATGGACCCAATCTGGAAGCAGGAAGGAACGGAGGCCACCGTCGGGGTCCACGAGTTCGGCGAGCCGGGTCGGCGTCGACGCGTGATGACCATCAACGGCAATCATCAGGCCGGCACCGATTTCCCGACCACGTTCACGCATCGCCGCATCGGTCACCTGCCAATGCTGGTGCATCCCGATGCACGGCGCGCCCTGGTGATTGGCCTCGGCGGAGGAGCGACGCCCGGCGCGGTCAGCGTGCACGACGGCGTCGAAGTGGACGTCGTCGAACTCGCGGACGCGGTCGTGAACGGCGCGAAGCTTTTCGAGGAGATCAACTACGGTGTGGTCCATCGGCCGAACGTGAAGTTGCGCGTCGATGACGGACGCAACTTCATGCTCCTGACCCACAACAAGTACGACGTCGTCACGGCGGACGTGATCCAGCCGATCTTCGCCGGTGCCGGCAACATCTATTCCGAGGAGTACTTCCGGCTGGTGCGGAGCGTGCTGAAACCGGACGGCATCGTCATGCAGTGGATTCCGGGCACCGAGGCGGAATTCAAGCTGATCGGTCGGACCTTCATGAGCGTCTTCCCGCACACCACGGCGTGGGCCGACGGCAACCTGTTCATCGGTTCGCTGCAGCCCTTGAAGTTGTCGCGGCGTGCCTTCGACGAGCGCACCTGGCTGCCGGGTCGACGGACGGCGATGCAGGACGTCCGCGTCGAGTCCTTCGACGCCCTGCTCCAGTTGTTCGTTGCCGGGCCCGACGAGATCCGGGCGTATCTCGGCGACGGGCCCCTTCTGACCGACGACCGGCCGATGGCCGAGTACTTCCTCAGCCTGCCACGCGACCGCCAGCCAAACCTGGCGGAGATGAAGCGGGGCAAGGTGTCGGCGTACGTGGTCGACTGAGTTCACCGCGACCTGCGCCGCGTCACACGCCGAGGCGCCGCCGCTTCAGGTACAGGCCCTTGCGGGAGATGCCGAGCGCCTTGGCGGCGGCCTCGACGCGCCCGTTGCACCGTGCGAGCGCCTTGCGGATCATTTCGCGTTCGATGCGCGCAACGGTCTGGTCCAGTCCCTCCGTCAGGGGAATGGTGATCTCGAGCCCGTCTTCGCGCCGCATCAGATCTTCCATCTCGGTCCGAAGGGTCCGAGGCAGGTGGTCCGGCACGAGCGGTGTGTCGGGGTCGACGATGGCCACCATCCGGCGGAGTTCGTTGTTCAACTGCCGCACGTTGCCGGGCCATGGATACACCAGCAGGTGCGCCATCAGCTCCTCGGTCACGGTGACGCGTCCCTTCCCGAACTCGTGGGCCGCCTTGGCCGTCAGGCTGTGCGCGAAGGCACGGATCTCGTCGCGGCGCTCTCGCAGCGGTGGAATGGCGATGGGTACGACAGCGAGGCGATAGTACAGGTCCTCGCGGAACCGGCCAGCGGCGACGAGCTGTTCCAGGTTGGCGTTGGTTGCCGCGATCACGCGAACGTCGACGTGCTGGGGCGACGTTTCGCCGACCGGGCTGATCTCGTTCGATTCCAGGAATCGCAGGAGCTTGGGCTGGAGGTCGAGCGAGAGGTCGCCGATCTCGTCGAGGAACAGCGTGCCGTCGCGAGCGGCACGGATCAGGCCAGGATTGTCGCGATCGGCGCCCGTGAAGGCTCCGCGCCGGTGGCCGAACAGCTGGCTCTCGAGGAGTTCGCGAGGCACCGCCGAGCAGTTGAACGGCACGAAGGGCTTGTTGCCGCGGCCTGAGTAGCGGTGGATGGCACGAGCGACCACCTCCTTTCCCGTCCCACTCTCGCCGGTGATCAGCACGGTGACGGTGCTGGTCGCGATGCGCCGGCCGAAGATCATGATTTCGCGCATCTTGCCGGTGACCACCGAGTCGTCGTCTTCGGCGGGAAGCTCGTCGACGGGCCAGAGCGTGAGGCGTTCCTCGTGTTCGATGCGGCCGCGCTCGAGTGCATGGAGCGTGGCGATGATGAACCCGACGCTATTGACGGTTGCCTGGGATTCGAGGTCGGCGAGGAAGCCGACCTGAAGGTCGATGGCACGGGTGCGCGCGGTACCGACGGCAAAGGTACGCGTCGCAGGCGCGGCGGACAGCGAGCCATAGCTGTCCAGGGTCTCGACGCTGCCGTCCTGAGCCACGGCCAGTGCGGCGGCTGCGGTGACGCAGGGCAATTGACGCAGGATGGCGACCAGCCCGACGGCGGCGAGTTCGGGCCGGCCTGCTTGCATAAGGAGGGTTGCTGTCTCCTGAAGGACCAACTGCTGAGCTGTCCCGCTCGGCAATTCCGGCCTGTCCCGCGCCAGCACGTCGGAGAGGCGTTCCAAGTCTCGACTGCGGGGTACGTCGCCAAGAATGCGCGCGATGCGACCCGCCCGCTCTTGGTGTATCTGGGCCGCGTCTTGAGAGCCTTGGACACTCTGTCTCACCGCTATCGAACGCTCATAGTCTGCGATAGCCAGAGGGTTTCTCGGATCAAGTGGCCGGATGTGTTCGTCGATTCGCCCCGGTAGACCCAACCGCGCTTCGGTTTCTTGGATCAGCAGGCTTGACCTCATTTCCAAGCCGTCATCACCGACCAAGCGAGCCGTTGCGCATGTGCGGCGGAAGCAATCGAGAGCCTCGGACAGCCGTCCAAGACGGCTTAGGATTTCACCTCGCGTGAGAGTGGAGTAGCGCCTGATGTAGCCGGTCTCGTGCGATTCGGCGGCATCACTCTCCATTTGATTAACTAGTTCATACCCACTCTCCAAGTCGCCCATGGCGAGTTTCACCCTTGCGAGTGAATCCGCCACCGCAAGGTGATACTCGCTCCTTGGCCTAGATGTGCGCAGCGCCGCTTCCAAATGCTTGAGGGCGCTTTCGAAGTCTCCGGTGCAAAACTTGAGATGTCCAAGATTGGCTGATGCGCTTCGTATAGCGGAAACGGCGCCGGATTGTTCGGCAAAGCCCAGAGCTCGCATTCCGTGCGTGTGTGCGCGAGGGTAATCACTCTGAGTTAAGCACAACGCTTGGAGTGTGTTCTCGGACCACGATCTGAGCCACACGTTGTCCCACCTGCCGAGCAGACTCAGCGCCAGACCTACGTGCCGCTCACCTTTGGCTGGGAGACCGTGCTTGCCGTCGACGTCCGCGACAATCAGGTGCAGCGCGGCTATGAGATGTGGCTCGCCGGTACAGGAGACCGTGTGTCTGGCGGACCTAACCAGTGGTTCGCAGGATCTGGGACCATGCAGGTCGGCGCTGAGGGCGACCAGGCGCAACTGACACCAGGCGGCGCGCACAGTATCACCGCACCTTTCCGCCAGACTGAGTGCCCCCGCAAGGTGCTTGAACTCGGCGTCGATGGCACCCTCTCCCGAAGCGATTCGCGAAAGGATGTACTCGCCCAGAGCTTTGGCAGATGTTTCGATAGAGCGCGAACGGAAAGCCTGGGCAACCAGGTGTTCCGCCTCCGCCGCTCGGCCTACAGTCTCGAGGAGCGCTGCCCTCTCAAGCACTGCTGTCGGAGTCAGGCGGAGTTGTGGAACACGATCAAGGAAATGAAGGGCTTCGATGAAGCGGCCTGTGCCCGCCAAGGCACGAGCTTGTGCAAGTGGATCCACGTGGCCTCCAAGGCAAACCTCGGCAATTGTGGACCACAACGGGCTTTAGTGAATTGGAATTTCGGTCGACAGGAAAGACTCTGTGCAAGAGCCCCTAGGCTGAGCGAACTGCTCCCACAAGCCCGCCGGCGGCGCGCTCCTCTTCAGTCGACGCGATCATCGCGCCGATGACGTCTCGACAGATCCGCTCGTCGTCCTCAGTAAAGGGGCTCGAGGAATATAGGGACATCACGCCAACCAGGGCGTCGTCGTATACAACTGGCATTGACAGGCAGAATGCCAGCGGCGGCACACTTCGATGAGCGCGCTCCCCTAAGTCCAAGGCTGCGTCAGAATTCAGAATGGGTTGTCGTGTCGCGGCGACCCATCCGCTAAGCTGTTCACCCAAGCGGACTCGAGAGCCCTGAAGATCTAAAGCACTTCGACCCTTCACTTGATGTGCGACTAAGCGGTCCGCAGCGCAATCGTACTCGTAAAAGACGGCTACATCTGATTTTGCAGCACCGCTAATGCGTACGAGAGCAGCCTGACATTCGACCGGCGCAATGCGTTCACCGAAGCTCGCTCGACCCTGAGCGCTCGGTTCCTGCCGGCTTGCCAGTTCAAAGCGATCCGCGCTGCCATGTGGCGCTCGCTCTGGCGCCAGCGGTACATCCAGTTCTCTGAAGACCCTCGCAAATGTTTCAACTACCAGCGGGTCGTACATAGTCCCTTTTCGTTCGCTGAGGATGTCCAGTGCCTGCTCATCCGTCAACCGTCGTCGATACGGCCGGTCTGAGGTGAGGGCGTCGAAGCAGTCGACAACGGACAAGATCCTGGCGCCGATCGGGATGTCGGTGCCTCGAATGCCGTCGGGGTAGCCGGTGCCATCCCAGTTCTCGTGGTGATGTCGAACAATCGGGACCACGGGGTATGGGAAGTCTATCGCCGACAGCATCTCGGCACCGATGGAAGCGTGCGTCTTCATCTTCTCGAACTCCGCTGCCGTCAGTCGACCAGGCTTGTTCAGAATGTGCTCTGGAACCGCTAACTTGCCCATGTCGTGCAGAAGCGCCGCGGCCTCGATCGCTCGGAGTAGCGCGTCATCAGTCACACCGAGCCGCCTAGCAAGGCCGATAGCGTACCGCTGCACCCGCCGGATGTGCCCGTGAGTGACCTGGTCCTTGGCGTCTACGGCCATTGCCAAGGCTTCTATCGTCGAAAGATATAGCCGGTTGACCTTGTCAACATGTCGATTCGCATCTTCAACGCGGTCCATGGACGTCTTGAAGGTGAAGTACAGGACCAGAAGTAACGGGAGGATCACACCGATGGACTTGAAGTCGATCCTGCGGGTGTACACAACAAGCAGCAGGGCTACCGATGCACCACAGAAATAGTTAAGCGACAGCCAAGCGAAATTGTTGCGCCAGACTCCGAACGGAGAGATCTCCTTCTCCAGGGCAATGGCAAACGTGATCAACCAACTGTTGGAGCCGAAGTAGGTGACTGCGAAGAGCAGTAGGGAGGGCAGGATCTTGTCTAGGGGCGCGGGTTCGAGGACGAGTGGCTTGATGCCGGCCGTCCAGAAAAACAGCTGCGCAGCCAGCCACAGCGATACAGCTGGCGCGGACATGTTAAAGAGGGCGCGGTAGATTTCTCGTCGCCGCTTGGCTATCCAGAAGGAAATCACCAAACCATCAAGCGCGACTGTCAAAGTTCCAGCTGCGGGCCCGTACAGCAGAACCGCAGTGACGACAAACGGCTCGGAGATGGAAATAGACGCGGGAACGGCTGGTAGCTTGACGGTGGCGGATCCGCTGATTAGCGTCAGCGCCGCCAGCAGGTACCATTCGTGACCGATCTGTGCGCCCGCGAGGTCGTAAGCGGACTGCGTTATCACGAGCAGCCCTAGCAGGACCACGACAGAAACGTACAACCTGCCGCCGATGGAGAGTTGCGGGGACGACACCATTCCCGCTGTGGTTATCGGCTGATCTAGTCCCAAACGATAATCGCAGGCATCATGTGCTCCTCAGGTTTACAGGGGCCACAGATTGTGGTGCCGCTTCAGT
>CAYLTD010000019.1:0-71678 GCA_964386715.1 uncultured Bifidobacterium sp. | reverse complement strand
TGCCCCAGACGATGGAATCCGCGGCGTTGCCCCAGACGATGGAATCCGCGGCGTTGCCCCAGACGATGGAATCCGCGGCGTTACCCCAGACGATGGAATCCGCGGCGTTGCCCCAGACGATGGTGTCCGCAGCGCTCCCCCACACGAACGACAGGGCCGCACGCATCACGGGCCGCCCATTCGACCCCAGCGGCACCTGATACGCCCTCACGGCTTCTCCTGCGATTACCGTCGCCGCATCCGCACCGGGTTTCGTCGCCCGCACCGCGGCCGCTGCATTGATCAACCCGGTGCCCGCCGTCAGGAAGCCCTCTCCGGGCATATGCGAACTGGTCAGCTGAAGCAGCGCCTTCACCTGGGTGGGCGCCAAGGACGGACGGGCATCGAACACCAGTGCCGCCACCCCGCTCGCCACACCCGCCGCCATGCTGGTGCCCGACAACGCGATATACGCATGCGGTCCCGAGCCTGCGACGTGTCGGTCCGTGAACGACGCGGCGAAGAAGGAACCGGCCGCCTCAGCCGACGGGAGGCGATGGCCCGGCGCGACCAGGTCCGGCTTGATCACGCGATCGAACCGCGTCGGCCCCTTCGCGCTGTATGGAGCGACCGTGTCATCGGACCGCTCCGGCGTCCCGTGCATGTCCACGGCCCCCACCGTCATGGCCAGCGGGTGATTGCCCGGCGACGTCACGCTGCCGAAAACCGGCGTGCCGTCTCGGGTCCCCTGATTCCCGGCAGCCGCGACGACCAGCATTCCGGCCGCTACGGCCCGCTCGACGGCCTCGCCCATCGGATCATCCCGGTAGGACTGAGTGACCGGCGCGCCGAGTGAGAGGTTGATGACCCGGATGTTGTAGCGGTGCCGGTTGTCGATCGCCCAGTCGATGGCGGCGACGACGTCGCTCACCCGGCCCAGGCCGGACCCATCGAGCACGCGGAGGTTGATCAGCCGCGCCGACGGCGCCACGCCCCGCAGGCCCTCAGTTTCGGGGAGTTGCGCCGCCGCACCGGCAATCAGGGCACCCACGTGCGTGCCGTGACCAAAGGGATCCGACCCGTCTCCCCCGATGAAGTCCCTGGTCGCCACCACCCGGTTCACGAGCGCCGCGTGCCGCGGGTCGATGCCGGAATCGATCAGCGCCACACCGATGCCCTGGCCGCTGACCCCGCGAAGCCTCCCAACCCCCTCCCAGACCTGGTCGGCGCCGATGGCCGTCGTCGCCAGATACGCGGACCGGACGATCCCGTCTTCCGCGACGTGCGTCAGCGCCCCGTCCGACGCGAGGGCTTCCAGTTGTCCGGCCGTCACCGTCAACACCGCCCCGGCCTTGAGCGGCTTGCGCACGCGGAGGTTGTAGCGGCGAGCCAGGGCCGCGACCTCGGCGGGCGTGCCCTGCACGATGACGTCGATCCGCTGCGCGCCGGCGGCCAGTTTCTGTTCGAGGTCGACGCCGAGTCGCGCCCGGGGAGCCGCGACGGCCGAAGGCGTCACCCACCCGTGGCAGAGCAGCAGCAGTGCAGCGGCAGTCGTTCGAAGAAGCGGGACACGGGCCATGAAGCACTCCACTCGGTCACTCAGGTCCTGAGCAGGTCGAAGGGGCGCGCTATTGATGCAGCACGTCCCGGCCGATACCTGAGTCGGGGCGTCAGGTTCGGGGCGCCGTGGCTGCAGCAGTGTGCGCAGATGACCGACGTGAAGGCACGCTCGGTGCCAGGGGTCCGTCACTGACGCGGACACCACGGACGCTCCCAACTGCTGGTTGGTCAGACGGTTAGCGGTAGCGTGTGGCGGGCGTCGACTCCCCGGGGCGACTCGCGTTCGGGTAACCCGTTGGCCGTCACCCGTACCGCATCCTGGCGCGACGCAGGCCCGCCGCGCTGACGTGCACCCCTGCGTACGCTTTCCTCGCAGGATCGCAGTGGCCAACCCGTTGGCCACACGGTCGGGTTCTGGATGTCTCTGCGCAGCGCTGGTCGGCTGCCGTCAACGCGCGGACGACCGTTCCGGCTCGCGCCCGGTGCGCGCCCCTCCAGACGCCATACAATGAAGCGCATGCGCCTCGACGGTGTCTTCGCGCCCCTGCCGACGCCTTTCGATGATGAGGGCCGAGTCGACCAGCACCGGCTTCGCGCCGCCCTCCCACACTGGGTGGATAGCCCGCTGACCGGTTTTGTGATGCTCGGCACCAACGGCGAGGCCGGCCTCCTGTCCGAGGGCGAGGCGGCAGCCGTGATTGCGACCGCCCGGGCAGGGATCCCCGCGGGTCGGCTCCTGATCGCGGGCGCCGCTCGCGAGTCGACGCTGCACACGATCGCCGCCGTGAAGACGGCCGCGGAGTTGGGCGCCGACGCCGTCATCGTCCGGACTCCCATGTACTTCAAGGGGCAGATGAACGGCGCGTCTCTCGAGCGGTACTACACGGCCGTCGCCGATGCGTCGCCCGTGCCGGTCCTGCTGTACAGCTTCACCGCGGCAACGGGCGTGACGCTGCAACCCGACGTCGTCATGAAGCTGGCGCAACATCCCAACGTGCGCGGCATCAAGGAATCCGGGAGCGACATCCCTCACTTGTCCGATCTCGTCGCACTCACGCTGCCGGAGTTCGCCGTCCTGGCGGGTTCGGCCTCGACGTTCCAGGCCGCGTTGGCGACCGGGGTCACGGGAGGCATCCTGGCCCTGGCGGGCCTGCTGCCGGAGCCCTGCGTTCGCCTGTTCGACCTGATGCGGTCCGGCCAATACGAAGCGGCGCGAGTGCTGCAGCGGCAGTTGCTGCCGCTGGCCCGACTGATCGCTTCCGCGTGGGGAGTCGCGGGTTTGAAGGCAGCTCTCGCGCTTCGAGGCGTCGACGTCGGACTGCCGCGTCCGCCTCTGGAACCAGCGCCGCCGGAGGCCCTCGACGCCTTGCGCGCCGCGCTCGCAGCATTCGAGGAGGCATACGCATGAGTCTCTTGCCCGATATCGATCGCATCCTGCTTGGACCCGGGCCCAGCATGACGGCGCCACGCGTGATGCGCGCCATGGCGGCGCCGACGCTCAGTCACCTCGATCCGCTCATGCTGGCGTTGCTCGATGATGTGCGGGCGAGGCTGACCCGGGTGTTCCGTGCGCCCGAAGGCTCCTTTGCCTTCGCCGTGTCCGGCACCGGGACGAGCGGCATGGAGACGGCCGTGGCGAACCTCGTCGCGCCGGGCACACGGGTGCTCGTCATCGTCACCGGGTACTTCGGCGACCGGCTGGCACAGATGTGTGAACGCTACGGCGCCGTCGTCACGCGACTGCCCGTCGAGTGGGGCCGGGCCTGCGAGCCCGCGGCACTCGATGCGGCTCTGCGCGCCGCGCCGGCTGACATCGTCGCCATGGTGCACGCCGAGACCTCGACTGGCGTGCTCAATCCCGTGCAGCACCTGGCCGCCGTGACGCGCAGCCATGGTGCCCTGGTGCTCGTCGACGCGGTGACCTCGCTCGGCGGACACCCTGTCGAGGTCGACGCCTGGGGAATTGACGCCTGCTACAGCTGCACGCAGAAGTGCCTCGGGGCGCCTGCTGGCCTGTCTCCTGTCGTGTTTACGCCACGGGCATTGGAACGACGCGTGCCGTGCCGGAGCTTCTATTTCGACCTGACCCTGCTCGAGGACTACTGGCTGCGGCGGAAGTACCACCACACCATGTCCTCCACGCTGGTGTATGCCCTCGATGAGGCACTGGCAGCCATCGAGGAGGAGGGGCTCGAGGCGCGATGGGCGCGACACGAGCGCAACCATCAGGCGTTGATCGGAACCCTCGCACCGCTGGGCCTTTCGGTGCTGCCGCCGCCGGGCGAGCGGCTGTGGACACTGAATGCCGTGACGGTTCCGCGCGGAGTCGACGAGGCCGCCGTGCGGCGCGAACTGCTCGAAGCCTTCAACATCGAAATTGGTGCGGGGCTGGGTCCATTGGCCGGGAAGATCTGGCGCATCGGCCTCATGGGACACAGCTCTTCCACCCGGCTGGTCCTGCTGCTGGGCAGTGCGCTGACCGCTGCGCTGACCAGGCAGAATCACCCTGCGCCGGCCTGACCGATGCTGCGCCGGGCCGCTGTCGCCCTCGTTGGAAGCGTCGCGACCGCGTTCGCCGCCCTCGCCTACGCGTACCTTACGCTTCCCGACGTCCGGCCACTCCGCTCGGACAACCCCTCGACCACAGCCTTCATGCGGCTGCGGGATGGAGAAGCATCAGCCGCCGGGCGGCGACCGCAGCGTATCCAGCGCTGGCTCCCGTATCGCCGCATCTCCCCGAGCCTGACGAAGGCCGTGCTGGTGGCGGAAGACGCGGCGTTTTGGGGCCACGAGGGTGTGGACTACTACGAACTGCGCAAGTCCATCGAACTCGACTGGCAGCGCGGGCGGATGGTACGCGGTGCGAGCACGATCACCCAGCAACTCGCGAAGAACCTTTATCTATCCCCCTCGCGCAATCCGTTGCGCAAGTTCCGTGAGCTCATCATCGCTCGGCGGCTGGAGGCAGAACTCTCGAAGTCGCGGATTCTGGAAATCTACCTGAATGTCATCGAGTGGGGAGACGGCATATACGGGGTTGAAGCGGCCTCGCAGGCGTATTTCGGCCACTCTGCCGCGACCTTGGGGCCCGAGGAAGCCGCACTGCTCGCCGGCGCCATCATCAACCCCCGGGTCCTGAACCCTGCAAGGCCCACTGCGAGGCTCAGCCGGCGGCAGCGGCTCATTCTCAGGCGAATGGGGGCCCGCGCCCAACCCGCGCCAGACGAGGGCGAGCGGCTGTCGACACCTGACCCTGACCGCAGGACTGGACGATAACCTTTGAGCCTGACCAGCTTGACGCGTTATCCGGCGGGGGCTAAGGTGAGTGGCATCGGTAACAGGCGTATGGCGAGCGACAGTGGCTTCCCGCGTTGCGTCCACTTCACGGGCGGCGCACGGCCCCTGACGTGTTCGGCGGACGCAGGCGCATGATCAACTACACGGAACGTCTCGCGCTGCTCATGCGCGACATCGTGGCGCGCGTGCCGACCCTGTCCTTCATCGACGTGGAAGACATTCTGGTCTTTGCTCGGTTCGGCCGGGCGCACACCGACGGCGTGTTCGCCACCTGCCACTGCCTCACCCTCCCACCGAGCGAGCCTGGATACTACTTCTGGCGGGATCGCCGGACCGGCGAGGTCACCAGACGGTCGGAGTGGTTCGTGACGAAATCACCGAGCGTCACGGTTTCCGGCCGGCCGATGAAGTACCTCATCTCGTTCACGCTCCCGCGTTTCTGTGATCAGTCGCTGGAGCGTTCGCGCAAAGAGCGTTTCTACCGGCGCGCCAGCGACGCCTGGATTGCGAAGCTCGACACGGTGGTGCACGAGCTGTATCACATCGACCCGGCTCAGAACGGCATCCGGCGCTTCGAGCGGGAGAACGGTACGTTCGTGGCCAATTGCCACGGCCCGCATTTCTTCACCCAGGTCGCGCAGATGGTGTCCGACTACCTCGATACGCGACCCGATCCCACCGCGTACGATTTCCTGCGGCACGATTTCAACGGGCTGGTCGCGCAGTACTCGGCGGTGGTCGGCACCAGCTTTCGGGGCTTCCCCTCGTATCCGCAGCGTTTCGTCGAGCGTGTCGAGCCACAGCCCGCCTGTGATGTGGCAATGAGTGGTGTGGAAGTTGACGCCTGGCGGGCTCCGCTGCGGCGCACTTCGTTCACGGAAGCCGATCTGCACCTGCGCCAGTTCTTCCACGACGCCTCACGCTGCGCGGACCGGGGCCGCGAACGGCGGCACGCGGCCTAGTCGATCATCCGACGAAATCCGACGAAGCGGCGCTGCCAGTACGTCAGCGCCATCGGTTCAATCCGGACAACCCCTCGCGAACTGGGCGCGTGTACGAACGAGCCGTCGCCGAGCAGGATGCCGACGTGCGAGACCGACCCACCCCCCGTGCGGTAGAAGACCAGGTCGCCAGGCCGCTGCTGCCCAGGGGCCACCGGCACACCCGCGTGGAACTGCTCCTGCGTCTCGCGAGGAAGCCGAACGCCGTGCTGGGCGAAGACCCACTGCGTGAAGCCACTGCAGTCAAACCCGTCCGGCGTGGAACCGCCGGCACGGTAGGGTATCCCGCGTAGTGCCAGCGCCGTCTGCACCAGCGACGGAAGCCCGCTGGCATCGACGGCAGTGGCCGCTTCCGCCGCCGATCCGGCACGGGGCGGGGCGACGCGAGGCACCTCGCCCGCCGCAGGTGTCGGGAATGGCTTCGGGCGGGCACCGGTCGTTGCGCAGCCAGTGAGCAGCAGGGTGAGGGCGACCGACCCAACAGTGAACCCCATCCTCGCCGCGCGCGTCCCCATAGCCTCGGCATTGTATCGGCATTCAGCGCTAACCACCGCAGCCGTGGGTGTTTACAGCGGGCACTCGCCTTGACACCTCGGCAACGGTCGGGGCAAACTGCTGAAGGCCTCGAGCGGAGGAACAGCGAAACAGTCGAAGCGATGCTATGGAACAGACGCTTCTCCTGAACGCGTCGTACGAGCCCCTCAAGATTGTCCACTGGCAGAAGGCGGTGACGCTGTGGTGCCAGGGCAAGGTTGAGGTTATCTCCGTGTACGACCGGGAGATCCGCGCCGTCTCCATCAGCTTCAAGCTCCCATCCGTCATCCGCCTGCTGCGCTACATCAAGATCAAGCGCCGTTTCGACTACGTCCCCTTCTCCCGGGCGAACATCTACGCCAGGGACGAGCATCGCTGTCAGTACTGCGGGCACGTCTTCCCGACGAGCGAACTCACATTCGATCACGTCGTGCCCGTCGCCCAGGGCGGCCGCAAGGACTGGGAGAACATCGTGACCTGTTGCGTCCAGTGCAACAGGAGCAAGGGCGGACGGACCCCGTCCCAGGCCGGCATGCACCTCCTGCGAGTTCCGAAGCGCCCGGAGTCCGCACCGGCAATCCGGATTACGATTGGGCTGCACAACGCGCCGGAGAGTTGGCGCGATTACCTGTACTGGAACGCCGAGCTGGACGATACCTGATCCAGCAGCGGCCTTCGGCCCGTCCACTCCTCTTCATGCCCACCCCGCGCCTCTTGTCGATCGCTCCGCAGTTCACCATCCCGGGCGGCCGTATTTCGGTTGTTGGCGACGGGCTTCCCGTCGTCAGCTCCGCACTACCGCAGGTTACGGTCGGCGACCATTCCGCCCGGGTTGCCTTCGCGTCGCCGTCCACCATTGGCGTGGTCGTCGATGGCCACGCAGCCGGACGGGTAGCCGTGCGGGTTGGCGGCGTTCCTGGCGAACTCTTCGTCGATGTGGGCGTCCCGATCGCCACCGGGCTGCACCAGGTGGACAACCCGGTGATCGACGCCGCCGGCAATGTCTACCTGACGTACAGCGGGAGCCGCGGACAGCAGGTTCCGGTGTCGATCTTCCGTGTGCGGCCCGACGGCACCCGTGAGAACTTCTCTTCCGCCATTACCAACCCCACGTCGATGGTCATCGGGCCTGAAGATGCGTTGTATGTCACGAGCCGGTTCGAGGGTGCGGTCTACCGCCTGAACGCGGATGGCGGGGCAGAGGCGGTAGCGACCGACCTTGGCATCGCATGCGGCCTCGCCTTCAGAGCGGACGGCACGCTGTTCGTTGGCGATCGGTCCGGAACAATCTTCGCAGTGGCGCCGAGTGGCGAGGCGACGACGTTCGCGACCCTGCCCTCGAGCGTCGCGGCGTTCCACCTGGCGCTCGCTCCCGACGGACTGTTTGTGACCGCCCCGACGTTGTCGGCTCGCGACGTGGTGTATCGGGTGCTCTGGGATGGCACCGTCTCCGTCTTCGCTGACGGGTTCGGTCGCCCGCAGGGTCTCGGCCTCGGCCCCGACGGGGTGCTGCACGTCGTCGAGGCGCTGGCCGGGAGCGCGGGACTCTATCGCCTGGGTGATGCCCGACGACCCGAGTTGCTGTTGTCCGCACCCGGTCTCATCGGGTTTGCCTTCGACGACGCCAGGGGCGTTCTCGTCGCCTGCACGAACGACACGGCGTACCGATTCTCCCTGCGGTAGCCCGCACCGCACGCTCCGACCCATGGGTACAATGCCCCCGCATATGTCGCAGTTGCTCAAGCGCAAGCCGATCGCCGCGATCGTCTCCGAGGTGGAGACGCCCGGTGGACTGCAGCGGGTGATGGGAGCCGGCGATCTCGTCATGCTCGCGATCGGCGCCGTCATCGGGGCGGGCATCTTCTCGTCGATCGGCACGGCGGCGGCCGGAGAGACGCTTCCGTCTGGGGAGGTCGTCCGGCTCGGCGCCGGGCCGGCCCTGGTGCTGTCCTTCATCCTCCTCGGAGCCGTGTGCGGGCTGGCGGCCCTCTGCTATGCGGAACTGGCCGCGATGATGCCGCAGTCCGGCAGTGCCTACGCCTACTCCTACGCGACGCTCGGGGAACTGGTGGCGTGGGTGATCGGCTGGGACCTGATCCTCGAGTATGCCGTCGGCAACATTGCCGTGGCGATCGCGTGGTCAGGCTACTTCTCGTCGCTGTTGACCGGGTTCGGCATTCACCTGCCGGATTACCTGACACACGGGTATCGGACCGCACTTCTCAGTTCGGATCCCGCCGTACACGCCCTGCTGCAGACGGCGCCACGTGTCGCTGGGATACCGGTGCTCCTGAACATACCGGCGTTCGTGATCGTGATGTTGATCACCTGGCTCCTGTACATCGGCGTGAAGGAAAGCGTCCGGGTCAACAACGTCATGGTGGCAGTGAAGCTCCTGGTCCTGGCGGTGTTCGTTGCCGTCGGGGTTGGACATATCGACGCGGCGAACTTCGTGCCTTTCGCTCCCAACGGCTGGCGCGGAATACACCAGGGCGCGGCGATCGTGTTCTTCGCCTACATCGGCTTCGACGCGATCTCGACGGCGGCGGAAGAAACACGGGATCCGCAGCGGAACATGCCGATTGGCATCCTCGGCGGGCTCGCCATCTGCACGCTGATCTATGTCGTCGTCGGGCTCGTGGCCACAGGCCTGGTGCCGTACCAACAACTCCGGGCTGCCGATCCGCTCGCGGAAGCGCTCCAGTTGGCGGGGCTCGAGACGGCCGGGTGGTTCGTGGCGCTCGGCGCAGTGGTGTCGCTCACAGCCGTGCTGCTCGTGTTCCAATACGGCCAGCCACGCATCTTCTTCTCCATGGCGCGCGACGGTCTGCTTCCCGCGTGGGCGTCCCGGATTCATCCGCGCTACCGAACGCCTCACGTGACCACTCTGGTGACCGGGATCGCGGTCGCGGTGGGTGGGCTCGTCCTCGACGAGAACGAGATCTACGACCTGACGAATATCGGCACCTTGTCCGCCTTCGCCATCGTCTGCATCGGCGTCCTTGTGTTGCGCCGCACGGACCCCGACCGACCGCGCCCGTTCCGCGTCCCCGCGCTGCCGCTGGTGGCCACGGCAGGCGCGGCAGCGTGCGTTTACGTGATGCTGGGGCTCCCGACGCATGCCTGGGAGCGCTTCGGCATCTGGCTTGTGCTGGGTTTGCTCCTGTACTTCGGCTACGGCTACCGCCACAGTCGCCTCCGCAGCGACGCACCGTAGCGCCGCGGCGGCTGGACGCGGACATTGCTTCAGCCAGGGGCGCACGGTGTTTCCCGATGCTAGAATGAAGGTTTTCGCACCACGAAGTTCTGGCAGCTGAGGGACCATGGCGCACGACTGGATCGCGGTACGCGGCGCCCGCGTGCACAACCTCAAGAACATCGACGTCGACATCCCGCGACACCGGTTGGTGGTGATCACCGGCTTGTCCGGATCGGGCAAGTCGTCGCTTGCGTTCGACACCATCTATGCCGAGGGACAGCGGCGCTACGTAGAGTCGCTGTCGGCCTATGCGCGCCAGTTCCTGGAGCAGATGGAGAAGCCCGACGTCGACCTGATCGATGGACTGTCGCCGGCCATCTCCATCGAGCAGAAGACCACCGGCTCCAATCCGCGTTCGACCGTGGGTACCGTGACGGAGATCTACGACTACCTGCGGCTGCTGTTCGCGAGCATCGGCGTGCCGCACTGCCCGAACTGCGGCAAGGAGATCTCCAGCCAGTCGCTCGAGCGCATCGTCGACATGGTGATGCTGTACCCGCAGGATTCGCGGATCAACGTGCTGGCGCCCATCGTGCGGGGCCGCAAGGGAGAGTTCAAGAAGGAACTGACCCAGCTGCGCCAGCGCGGCTTCACGAAAGCCCGCATCGATGGGCAGTTCCGCTCGCTGGAGGAGGAGGTCAAGCTCGATCGGCGCCGCAATCACACAATCGAGGTCGTGGTCGACCGCGTCGTCGTTCGTGGCGGGGTGGAACGTCGCCTCACCGAATCCGTCGAGACTGCGCTCAAGCTTGCGGACGACATCGTGGTGATCAACGCGTTCGACTCGGGCGATCGGCTCTTCTCGCGCCGCCTCGCGTGCGTCGACTGCGGCATCAGCGTGCCCGAGATGACGCCGCGGGCCTTTTCCTTCAACTCCCCGCACGGCGCGTGCCCGGAGTGTCAGGGCCTCGGGGCCCTGGTCGACTTCGACCCCCACCGCCTCATCCCGGACGAATCGAAGTCGCTCGCTGGCGGCGCGGTTGCCCCATGGGCGAAGGGCGACCGGAAACTCGTGCGCGAGGCGCTCCAATCCCTGTCCAGCGAGTTCGGCATCGATCTCGAGGCGCCGTTCGCCAGGCTCTCCAGAAAACAGCGCGACGTGCTGCTGTTCGGGACGCCCAAGGGCGGCGTGCAGAAGTTCGAGGGCCTGGTCCCGAATCTTCGGCGTCGTTACGACGATGGCACGTGGGCCGAGCAGGCCGACCTCGAGGTGTACCGATCGCTCCGCCCCTGTGTGTCGTGCGGCGGGCGCCGGCTCAGGGCGGAAAGCCTGTCGGTGAAGGTCAAGGGGCGCACGGTCGCCGACTACGTGGACCTTCCTATCTCCGAAGCGCTGGCCATCTTCGACGGGCTGCAGCTGACCGATCGGGAGGCCATCATCGCCGAGCGCATCCTGCGCGAGATCCAGGACCGCGTTCGATTCCTCAACGACGTCGGAGTCGGATACCTGACGCTGGGGCGCAGTGCGGCGACGTTGTCAGGGGGAGAGGGGCAGCGCATCCGGCTCGCCACGCAGATCGGCGCCAACCTGACCGGGGTGCTGTATGTGCTCGACGAGCCGTCGATCGGTCTGCACCAGCGCGACAACCGCAAGCTGCTCAATACGCTGGCACGCCTGCGCGACCTGGGTAATACCGTGATCGTGGTCGAGCACGACGAGGAGACGATCCGGACCGCCGACTGGGTCATCGATCTCGGCCCGGGCGCCGGCGAACACGGGGGGCACGTCATCTTCCAAGGCACCGCGGCTGACCTCATGGAAGACGAGGCCTCCATCACCGGGTCCTACCTCACCGGCCGGCAGTCGATACCGACGCCCGCACTCCGACGGCAGTCCGCGCGTGGCGAGCTGATCATCCGCGGCGCACGCGAGAACAACCTCAAGGGCATCGACGTGCGGGTGCCGCTGGGCGTGTTCACGGCCGTGACGGGGGTGAGCGGATCCGGCAAGTCCACGCTGGTGAACGACATCCTGTACCGCTCGCTCGCCCGTGCGATCTACCACGCGGCCGACGAACCTGGCGCCCACGATCGCATCGAAGGAATCGACCTGATCGACAAGGTGATCGAGATCGACCAGTCGCCCATCGGGCGAACGCCGCGGTCGAACCCCGCCACCTACACGGGTCTGTTCTCGTTCATCCGCGATCTGTTCGCGATGATGCCCGAGGCGCGGCAGCGTGGCTTCAAGGCTGGCCGCTTCTCGTTCAACGTCAAGGGCGGGCGCTGCGAGGCCTGTCAGGGGGACGGCGTCATCGCGATCGAGATGCACTTCCTGCCCAATGTGTACGTCACGTGCGAGCAGTGCAAGGGACGTCGCTACAACCGTGAGACGCTCGACATCGCCTACCGCGGACGCTCGATTGCAGATGTCCTGGAACTGACGGTCGACCAGGCCGTGCCCCTGCTCGAAAACTTCCCGGCTATCGCGAACAAGCTCCGCACGCTGCAGGACGTGGGGCTGGGGTACATCGCGCTCGGCCAGTCGGCCACCACGCTCTCCGGAGGCGAGGCGCAGCGCGTGAAGCTCGCCAAGGAGCTATCCCGTCGCGGGACGGGCCGGACGTTGTACATCCTCGACGAGCCGACGACCGGCCTCCATTTCGAGGACACCCGCAAGTTGCTCGACGTGCTGAACAAGCTCGTGGACCAGGGCAACACCGTCGTCGTCATCGAGCACAACCTCGACGTGATTCGCACCGCGGACTACGTCATCGACCTCGGCCCGGAGGGCGGGGCGGGCGGTGGCCGGATCGTGGCGCAGGGCACGCCTGAAGAGGTGGCCCGCCACGAAACGTCAGCGACCGGTCGCTATCTCGCCGAGATGCTGAGCCACGGGAGCCACACCGCGCGGCCCGAGGCCGTATAGCTCTTGTGGTATAATCGCCACAACTTTGGCGGCTTCGACTGTGGTCTCGCAGCCACACCCGCACGTCTCGGCTATTGCGAATATTCGGCGAAACATCGCTGAAACTAACGGTGACTCAGGGCCTCGTTACCGAGGTTGCGCGCGAGTTCACCGGGCATCCCGTTTGCTCACCTCGTCTGTGCACGTCCCCGCTCGCTGAGAGACTCATGGACGCACAGCGTACCCTTCGTCGCGCAATTTCCTGTGTCGGAATCGGTCTGCATTCCGGCAACAAGGTCCAGTTATCACTGAAGCCGGCTCCGGTCGACTTTGGCATCCGGTTCCGCCGGACCGACCAGGGCGACCACGAAGTGCCGGCCCGGGTCCAGCACCTGGGCGGCATCCAGTTGGCCACCGCGCTGTCGCGCAATGAAGTCTCGGTGGAGACGGTCGAGCACCTGCTCGCGGCGCTCGTGAGCATGGGCATCGACAACGTGCTCATCGAGCTGAACTCTCCAGAAGTCCCGATCATGGACGGCAGCGCCGCTCCCTTCATCTACCTGATCCAGGAAGCGGGTGTGAAGCAGCTGGCAACGCCGCGGAAGTACCTCAAGATCACGCGGCCCATCACGTTGTCGAAGGGCGAAAAGCGCATTGCGCTCTACCCCTCGGATCACTTCAAGGTCACCTACAGCATCAGCTTCGATCACCCGCTGCTGCGGCACCAGACCCGGACGCTGCGCATCACCGAAGAAACGTTCATCGAGGAGATCGCGCCGGCGCGCACGTTCACCTTCTTGAAGGACGTCGAAATGCTGCGGCGCAACGGCCTGGCGCTGGGTGGTTCGCTCGAGAACGCGATCGTGCTGGGGGAGACGGGCGTCCTGAACAACGCGCTGCGTTTCGAGGACGAGTTCGTGCGCCACAAGATTCTCGACGCCGTCGGCGACCTCGCGCTGGTCGGCCACCCGGTCATTGGGCACCTAGTTGCGCACCGTGCCGGCCATGCGCTGCACACCGAGTTTGCGGGGAAGATTCTCGAGGCCAGCGACTGCTGGCGACTCGTGGAAGGCTCTGCGGACGTCGTGGTCCCGGCGCTGACGACGTCAGCCGCACCCGCCGCCAGGCTCGCGAACTGACGCGCCACGATCGCGCGGCGGAACAGGCCGCGGCCCGCTGCCGTTGAGGCGCACGCGCCCCGCTAGAGTACGCGTAGCGGGTGGGTCGTCGTCGCAGACCCGCACTTCTCGAACCACTCCACGCCTTCGTTGACCAGGTCGAACTTCAGCACATAACGCCCGGGGTCGGGGAGGGCCTTCAGTTCCACGGTCACGTCCGCGGTGCCTCCCCCTTCGAGGGGGCGGGGCAAGTCGGCCCGCGCGTAGTCGAGGTTGATGAGGCGGCCATCCTCAGCGCACAGTTGCGCCCCCAGGCGGACAATGCGCCGTCCCTGCGATCCGGTGACCGGGAAAGTGCGGGTGCTCAGGTTGTGGACGCGTGCCCGAATGGCCAGGCCACGCCCGCGGACCCCGACAAACGGCAGCCCAGGCAGCAGCGGCTTCACCTCAATCCGGGCCCGAGGCGTGGCGCCCGGTATCGCGTTGCCGAGGTTGCTGTCGTCCCACGTTTCGCGGCGGATCGACTCCCAGGCTTCCGATCCGGGCACGAAGCGGCGCGAGTAGGCGTTCTCGGGGTGATCGGTGATCTCCCAGCACAGGCGATCGACCCCGATGTCCCGGGCCAGGTCACGGGCCCGCTGCATCTCCTCGTCGCTGTCATTCCACTTGAAGAGGATGTATCGCCAGTTCAGGTAGGGGAGGTCTCGCCCGGACTTCCGCTTCTCGTCCACCATCGCGCGCAGGTTGCGAATCGCGACGTCGAACTTGCCGCGCTGGCGGTACTGCTCGTAAGCCGCCTGGGAGGCGCCATCGATCGAGAACGTCACCTCGTCGATTCCGGAGTGGACCAGGCGCCTGGCCTGATCCTCGGAGAGTGCCAGGCCGTTCGTGCTCGTGTACAGGTAGATGTGCGGGAAGTGCGTCTTGATGTACTCGCACATCTCCACGGCCCTCTTGTGGAGAAACGCCTCGCCGTAGTTGAAGAAGTCGACGCGGGCCAGCGTCGGTCCGGCTTCGTCCATCACCCGCCGGAACAGCTCGAAGTCCAGCATCCCCGCCTGCCGCGTGCGGGTGATGCCGGTCTCGGGAGCGCAGCACGCCTGGCTGCACGAAATGTTGCACGCCGCCGTGCACTCCACGTACATGCGCCGCGGCCGCAGGCCTGCGTCGAGCGGGCGCACCGTGGGGACCTGGTCCTTCCTGAGCGGCAGCTTCAGGGGACAGTCGCCGCAGAACCGCGAGCCGCCGGTGTTCAGATCCGCCCGGAGGGCGCGGATCGCATCGCCGGTCCACGTGTCCTGCACCGAACCGGTCCTGGCATCGCCGAGCACGCGCCGTCCATACGGGTCGGCGCACCCGCAGACGAAGCGGCCGTCGCAGAGCATCACGAGGATGTCCCACGGCCACGAACACTGGAAGCGTGTGGCGAGGAAGTTCAGTGACACGTGCTACTTCTTCGAGAGCTTCTTCATGTACGCCTCGAGCTTGTCGTTCTCGTAGCGCACGGTGTTCAGGAACAGGCTCTCGAGCAGGTAGGCCCGCCGCTCGTCCTCGTCCATCTGGTCGATGAGGTGATGAATCTCGCGCACCATGTCGTCGAAGGTGCGCTCGAGGGCCCGCCTGGCCGTGACCTCGCGGTACAGCAGCTCCATGATCGCGAGCAGGTCCCCGTCCAGCGTGACCTCGGAGCCCGTCGTGGTCTTGATGGTGCGCATGGCTAGTTCCCGAAGCTCTTCACCGCGGTCGCCTCGTCGGTGACCAGTTGGATGAAGTTCTGCGCGCCGGTCATCGTCAGCATGGTCTCGACGCGCTTCTGCACGCCTGACAGCTTGAGCTGTCCGCCGACACCGGCGATGGTCCGGTAGAGATCCATGAAGCAGCCGATCGTGGCGCTGTCCACGTAGGTGACCGGCGCCAGGTCGATGACGATCCGGCGTGAGCCGCCGTTCACGAGTGCCGTCACGACGGCAGAGAAGTCGGCCAGCATCGGGTACATCAACCGGCTGTCGCCGACCCTGACGATCGAGACGTTGCCGGACTGTTCGGTCGTGACGTTCATCAGTAGGCTCCCGTACGAGAGCGGCCGTCCGTGGACGACCCGCTCGGACTGTAGTCTTCCCCCCGCAGGCGCCGAATCTGCCGTGCGAGTTCGGTCCGCCCGCGGTTGATCCGTGACTTCACCGTGCCTTCGGGCAGTTGCAGGCGGTCGGCGATCTCCTGGTAGGAGCACTCCTGGATGTCGCGCATCACGACCGCGGTCCGGAGCGCCTCCGGCAGGGAAGCGAGCGCGTCGCGCAGCAGCGTCACGCGGTCGCGCTGCTCGAGCGCGGCGATGGGGCTGGCATCCGCCGCCGCCGGTGTCAGCTCGTTCGCGTCGACGTCACGATCGATCGTTTCGCGTTCCTTGCGCACGCTCCGGTAGTGATCGATGCAGAGATTGCGGCTGACGCTGATCAGCCAGGTCTGGAAGTTGGCGCGGCGATCGAAGGTCTCGAGCGACTTGAAGATCTTCAGGAAGATGTCCTGCGTCAGGTCCTCGGCCTCGTCGTGCTTGCCCACGAACTTGTAGGCGACGTTGAACACCTTTCGCCAGTACAGCCGGACGATGCGCTCCCACGCCGCCTGATCGCCTCGCAGGCACCGCTGGATCAGCGATTCGACGTCTTCGGGCGCGGAAGGTTCGACGGCCATGTGAGGGAGCGCAGGATCACGCGATGATATCAGGTGATATAGTCGGGAGTCGATTCGTGACTGGATTCCACAGAGCAGGGCGGGACCTCGCGTGCGAGGGCGTGCCGCTGTCGTCGATCGCGGCGGGCGAGGGCACGCCCACCTACGTCTACAGCGCGTCCGAAATCCGCGGTCGCTACGCCGCGCTCGACGAGGCGTTTGGCGGCTACCCGCACGCGCTGCACTACGCGCTCAAGGCGAACTCGAGTCTGGGGCTGACCCGCCTGCTCCGCTCGCTCGGCAGCTTCGCGGATGCCAACTCGATCTGGGAAATCGAGGTGGCCCGGCGCGTCGGGTTCGACGTCTCCCAAATCGTGTTCACGGGCGTCGGCAAGGCGCCCGCTGAACTCGAAGCCGCCGTGCCGCTCGGTCTGAAGGCCATCAACGTGGAGTCCGCCGGGGAACTCGACCGCATCGAGGCCATCGCCGCGCGCCTGGGACGTCCTGCGCGTGTCGCTGTTCGCATCAATCCCGACATCGACGCCAAGAGCCATCCGCACATCTCGACCGGCCTGAAGATCAACAAGTTCGGCGTGCCCACCGACGCTGCACGCGAGGTGTTCGCGACCCTCGACGGGCGCCCGTTTCTCAAGCTCGTGGCGGTCCACGTGCACATCGGTTCGCAGATCACCAGCCTCGAACCCCTGCGGGGGGCAGCGGCATTCGTGGCCGCCATGGCCGGTGAACTCTCCCGCGCCGGCCTGCCGCTCGAGTACGTGGACGTGGGAGGAGGCCTCGGGATCTCCTACGACGGGACGCCGGTTCTGTCTGCGCACGAGTACGTGAGCGCGATCGTGGATGCGGTCCGGCCAACAGGCCTGCCAATCGTGCTCGAGCCGGGCCGCGCCATCGTGGGACCGGCCGGCGTCCTGCTCGCGCGTGTGATCGACATCAAGCCCCGCAACGCGGTGAGCGACTTCGCTGTCATCGACGCGGGTATGACGGAGTTGATGCGGCCGGCGCTCTACGGCGCCTTCCACCGGATCGAGCGGGCGTCCGACTCGGGCGAGGAGGCACGGCACTACGAGATCGTCGGGCCCGTGTGCGAGAGCAGTGACGTCGTGGGACGCGATCGCCTGCTCGCGCCCTTGCAGGTCGGCGACCTGCTGGTCATCCGCGACGCCGGCGCCTACGGCGCAGCCATGGCTTCCAACTACAACCGGCGGCCGCTGCCTGCCGAAGTGCTCGTGGACGACGGCCGGTGGGAGGTCATCCGGCGGCGTCAGACGGTGGACGACATGCTGGCCCTCGAGCGGGCCGCGGTCGAGACCGGCGCGTGAGCGGATGCAGGGGCACCTCATCGCGTTCGAAGGCCTCGACCAGAGCGGCAAGCAGACCCAGGCGGAACGCCTGCGCGCGGCGCTCGAGGCCGCCGGCCATCGCGTTCAGCTGATCGCGTTTCCCGACTACGACACCCCGATCGGCACGGAACTCGGCCGCGCCCTGGCAGGCGAGCGCGACTACGGCCCTGACGTGATGCAACTGCTCTACGTGGCGAACCGGTACGAGCACCGGCAGGAAATGGCCGACCGCGTGGCGGAGGGCTGGATCCTGATCAGCGACCGGTACCTCGCCTCCAGCGTCGCCTACGGCCAGGCCTTTGGCCTCGATGGGGCGTGGCTGCGCGACATCCAGCGATTTCTCCCGCGGCCTTCCCTGACAATCATGCTGGATATCGCTCCCGAGACCGCCGTGCGCCGCAAGGCCATGGATCGCGACCGCTACGAGCGCGACCTCGCGCTGCAGGCCCGGGTGCGCGAGCACTACCGCACGCTCGCAGCGGCCGAGGGCTGGCTGCTGCTCGATGGTGAGCGCGGCAGGGACGTCATCGCCGGTGAAGTGCTCACCGCGACGATGGCGCGACTCGGGCTGCGGTAACGACCCGCACCTCCCGCGCGCCCGCTTCGAGGAGCACGCGCGCGCAGGTGCCCAGAGTCGCCCCCGTGGTCCACACGTCATCCACCAGCACGACTGCAGCGCCCCCCAGTTCGGCGGCCGCCCTCGTTCCGACAAACGAGCCTGCGACGTTCGCGCGCCGCTCGTCCGCCGTCAGGCCGGCCTGGGGCTGAGTCCGCCTGGCCCGTGCCAGTGCATGGACGACAGGCGGCCCCAAATGAGCGGCGAGGTCGGCCGCCTGGTTGAAGCCGCGCTCCCGCCGGCGGGAACGGTGAAGGGGCACTGGCACCACCGCGCTGGCGCCCACGAGCAGCGGGTGGCTCGCCGCACGCATCCGCTGGCCGAGGGGCCGCGCCAGCGATCGACGCCCGTCGTACTTGAGGGCCTGGATGATCGCTCGCAGCGAGCCTTCGTACACCCCCGCGGAGGCGCCGCTTCGCACGACGCCCCCGAATGCCGCGAGGATGTCGTGTGCAGGCGGGACGTCGGGTGTGATGCCCTCCCAGCAGTCCCCGCACACACAGCCGCGCGTCGGAGCACGCAGGGGTGCGTCGCACGCCGCGCAGAGCGGCGCGAAGGTGACAGCGAGAAGCGCATCCAGCCACTCGCGGGCCGCCTGCATCACGGCAGCCCGCGCGGCCGGACGATGTCAGGCTGAAGGAGAGGCTGATTCGCCGCGTCCGACCATCTCCGCGTTTCCCCAGAGCCGCTCGAGGCCGTAAAAGGCCCGGGTCTCCGGCGAGAAGACGTGGACGATGAAGTCGAAGTAATCGAGCAGCACCCACTCCGAGCGGTCGTAACCCTCGACGTGGGCCGGCTTCTCGCCCTCGGCGGCAAGGGCTTCTTCGATGCCATCGGCGATCGCGCGAATCTGGCGGCTGTTCGTACCGGAGCAGATGACGAAGAAGTCGGTGAAGCCCCCGGCCTTCCGGAGGTCCAGCACCACGAGGTCGACCGCCTTCTTGTCCTCGGCCGCCTGCACTGCGCGCAACACCTGCGTCGGCAGGCGGGGCGCCCTCCTGCGGCGTGCAGGTTTCTCCGTGGGCGGGTCGGCCTGTGGTTTCTCAGTCTTCGCCATGCAACCTGCCTGCCGCGGCCGGCGGCGTGATCGGCACGCCTCGCCGCTCCGAAGTGAATGCGCGATAGAGCCCATGCTGCTCAATGTGTTGCAGCACGCGCGGGTCCACCATGCCCTCGACGCGTTCGCCCGCGCCCAGCAGGCGGCGAATGGCGGTGGATGACACGTCGGCCGTGTCCCCGTCGATCAGGAATATCGATGGTGTCGACGGCTCGGTTCCGGGGCGGACCATGCGCGAGGCGAGCGTGGGCAGGGCCTGCGGGAGGTTCGAGGCCGGGCAGCCCGGTCGCGAGACCACCACGAAGTGCGCCCGGTCCAGCAGCCGGGGGTAGTCGCGCCACTTGGCAATGTCGATGAACGCATCGGCGCCAATCAGGAAGTGCAGTTCGGTCGGCGCGTACCCGCGCTCGTGAAACCGCTGCAGCGTTGTCACGGTATAGGACGGAGCCTCGTGGCGCAGTTCCACGTCCGAGGCTCGCCACCCCTCGCGACCGGCCACCGCAAGTGCCACCATCGCAAACCGGTGGAAGCTGGATATGAGCGGCTTCGGCCGATGTGGCGGGACGTTGGCCGGGATGACCAGCACTTCCTGAAGACCCAGGGCAAGCTGTGCCAGTCGGCCGACATCGAGATGACCCATGTGGATCGGGTCGAAAGTGCCGCCGAGGAGGCCGATGCGTCGGGACATCATTCGTGTGAGGCGCTCCCGGCGTTCTCGTCGTCGGGTGGAAGGTGGAGCTGGGCCGATTGGGCGTCACGCGCCGTCACCAGTTCCCGCCATGCTGCCTCGAGCAGCGCAGGAACCCCGACACCGGTGACACCCGAGATGCGGAAGAAGGGCAGCCCGAGCGCGCGCGCCCGCGTCTCCACGGCCACGGCACGCGCCTCGTCATCGAGCGCATCTATCTTGTTCGCGGCGACCAGTTGCGGCTTGCCAGCCAGCTGGGCATCGAACAGCTCCAGCTCCCGCCGTACGGTGTCCATGTCCTCGATCGGGTCGCGCCCTGTGGCGCCCGATACATCGATCAGATGGATCAGTACCTTGGTTCGCTCCAGATGGCGCAGGAACTGATGCCCGAGGCCCAGGCCGCGATGCGCGCCCTCGATGAGGCCGGGAACGTCTGCCACGACGAAGCTGCGGTCGTCGCTGAGGCCGACGACACCGAGATTCGGCGTCAGTGTCGTGAACGGGTAGTCGGCGATCTTCGGTCGGGCGGCGGAGATGCGGGAGATCAGCGTCGACTTGCCCGCGTTGGGGAAGCCTACCAGCCCCACGTCTGCGAGCAGTTTCAGTTCCAGGCGGAGGTACTTCTCTTCCCCGGCCTCGCCGGGCTGCACCTTGCGCGGCGCACGGTTGGTCGAGGTGGCGAAGTGCGCGTTGCCCAGGCCCCCGCGTCCGCCCTTGGCCACGAGCACGCGGTCGCCGGCATGCGAGAGGTCCGCGATCAGCCGGGGGGTATCCGCCGCTCCGGTGCGGTCGTACACGAGGGTGCCCACCGGAACCTGCAACTCCAGGTCGCGGCCGTTCCGGCCGGTGCGGTTGGAACCCTCGCCGTGCCCTCCGCGTTCGGCGTCGAACTCCGGATGGTAGCGGAAGTTGATCAGGGTGTTGAGGTGCGGGCTGGCGACTACGAACACCGAGCCGCCGTGGCCGCCGTCGCCGCCGCTTGGGCCGCCGCGGGGCACGTACTTCTCGCGCCGGAACGCCAGACACCCGCGCCCGCCGTGGCCCGCCGTGACGTGGATGTCTACTTCGTCGACGAACATCAGATCATCTGGTCGGGCGCCGCCTGGCCAACTCCACCATCTGCTGGATTCCGCTGCAACAACGGTGCGCAGACCGGCGCTGAGGAGGGAACCGGACGGCTGACCTGATCCGAGTGCGTGTCTGGGGGACTACGCCTGCTCGAGCGGAAGGATGCTGATGACACGCCCCTTCGCGCCGTGGTCCTCGAAACGTACACGGCCGTCGACCTTCGCGAAGATCGTATCGTCCTTGCCGATGCCGGCGTTCAGCCCCGGGCGGAACCGGCGGCCGCGCTGGCGCACGATGATGCTGCCTCCGGTCACGACGTTGCCGTCGTGCCGCTTCACGCCCAGCCGCTGCGAGTTGGAATCGCGACCGTTGCGGGAACTGCCCTGACCTTTCTTGTGAGCCATGTCTGAAACCTAGAGAACGATGTCCTTGATGCGGAGCCGCGTGAACGTCGCGCGATGGCCCTTGGTCCGGCGCATGCCCTTCCGACGCTTCTTCTTGAACACGCGAATCTTCGGCCCGCGCGCCTCGCCTTCGACGACGGCCAGCACCTTGGCGTTGGCCACGAACGGCGCGCCCGCGACCACCTCGCCGCCGTCCTTCTCGACGAGCAGCACCTGTTCCAGCGTCAGTTCCGCGCCGGGTTCTCCCGCCGTGCCGTCCACGAGCGCGACAGCACCGGGAGTGACCTTCACCTGACGACCGCTGGTCTGAACGATTGCGTACATATTCGACACCTGTGCAAAGGATGGAGTGTACAACCTGCGGGGCAGCAGTGCCAAGCAAAACCTGAGGTGCGCCTGGACCGGCCGCTGGTTCGACCCCGGGCCGCTGGCGCCCGGGACAACCACCTGTTACCGGAAGTCCTGGCTGACGCTCACTTCGGTGCCCGACAGGAACACCCCGCAGCCTACTTCCGTGTACGGACCGGTCATGGTCTGTCGGTGCGATCCCTGCTCCCCCTCGGCCCACATGCGTGCCAGGCCGAGGCGAATCACCTCGTTCACCGCGTAGCCCTTCCAGAGCAGCAGCTGATTCTGCGCACGGGAGACGCCGTTGCCACCGTTGGTGGTCGTGAAGTAGGCGTGCGGCAGCCGGGCCTTGTGGTCGTACTCGATGGCGGCTGCCGCGAAGGCTTCGAGGGCGCCAGAGCGGGCCAGCGGTCCGACTCCAGCGGCGGCGCGGTAGCGGTTGATCTCGCTGGCACAGAACGACAGCGTGGCCTCGAGCCCACCGATGGTGCCGGGAGCTGCAGGCGAGACGGCGGGAACTGCGAGCGTGGAACTTGGCGCGGACGGAGAGAAGGAGGTGCAGCCGGCACTCAGCGTCAGCGCTGCCGCGATGCCGGCGAGAGAACGACGCCCCACGGTCAGGCCCATCATCGGTCTGCTGGCCTATCGGCCGGGTGCTGCCCGGGAACCGTCCGGCGCCGAGCGCGCTGGCGTCGTCACTTCAGCAGGACGCGCGACCCGCGCACCTTCTGGCTGCTGAGCGTGCTGAGGAAGTTGGGTACCAGCCGGTCCATCAGTTCGAAATAGGACGACAGAGCCGGCGTCGTCTGCTGGGCGTTGTAGAGCACCTCTTCCCTGTAGCTCTCCGAATACATCGTGGCGCCGGATCGACCGTCGATGAACACGAACTTCGGACGGAGGATGAATCCCTTCCGCTCCATGTACGTGCGAACCGGCGTCACACGCCGGCGGCCGAACGAGTCGTACTGCTCGACGTCGCGCGACACGAACCCGGACCGGGTGTGGGGAGTGAACAGCACCGTGCCGGTGACGATGAGGGGGTTCTGGTATTCCTCGCCGATACGCTTCCAGTAGGCGGTGTTCGCGAACAGGCGCTCGTAGGGCTCGAGATCCTTTTCCTCGCGGATCCGTTCGGGCAGCGCGAGCATCGGTGCCGGTGCACCGGCAGCCCCGCCGTCGCGGCTCGCCACGACTCCGGCCGGCTCGGGCCGGCTCTGTTCCTGCGCGATCTGCATCAACGGCATCACGTCCGCGTCAATCACCCGGAGCGACGATTTGGAGCGCAGCTGGCTCCGAAGCAGCCGCACCGTCTCCTGGTTCGTGTCCACATCCTCGCTGCCGCCCGCGACGAAGCCGGCGATGAGCACGCGCTGGAACGCGCTGATATCGAGCTTGGGCTGGAGCGGTGTTTCAATCGGGATTTCGAAGGAGGTAGGACCGCACGCCAAAGTGGTGGCCGCGATGGCCGCTACGGCACTGAGCGCGAGCCGCGACCTACTTGTCCTCGGCAGCAGAGCGGTCATTGATTTCCTTGAACAGTTCGTAGTTCTGCCGGATCTGCGCGTTGTTGGGGTCGATTTCGAGTGCGCGCTCGTACGCCTTTCGCGCCTTGTCCAGTTGTCCTTCGTGCTCGTAGGCGACCGCCAGGTTGTTCAGGGCGGCAGCGTACGTGGGGTCGATCTCGAGGGCACGCTCCCAGCGGTAGATGGCTTCGCGCCACAGGCCACGCTGCGCGACGTCGATGCCGAACTCCACATGGGACTTGGCTTCGCTGCGCGCGTCGGCAAACGCAGGGCTCGCGGCGATGAGCACTGCGAGAAGCGTCGAGGGTGCGAGCAACCGCGTATGGCGCATGGCGTGGATTGTGACCTCACTATAGCCACTCGGATCAGGCCGAGCAAGGCTTTGGCGCGAACAATCGCCTCGGGACGAGCAAGCAGGGTGCCACGGCGGACGCAGCAGAAACGGCCTGTCTGCACACATATGACGCCCACCCTCTGTGCGCGGTTTCGGGAGTGTCCTCACGCGAGCACGAGCCAGCCCTATACTGAGCACGGTCGGGCCCCGCATCGACGCGGACGGTCGTGCGGTCGCCGCACGCCTGTGCCGCCGGGGTGTGTGATGCCGGTTGCGGTTGAACTGGCCGCCTTGTCGCTCCTGCCGCTGACGCGCTGGCCACGTGTCGCGTGCGATCTGCGACGCGGAGTGTCGCCTCGACACATTCTGACCGAGCACTGCGCCGAGGGCGCGGGCCTGCCGCGGCGGCCCGCCTGGACCGATCCGGGTCAGTTGCTCACCCGCGCAGCTCGGGCACTCGCCGAGGCCGGCGCACTGAACCTGGACGCCGTTGGATGGGGTGATCCGCACTATCCGGCGCTGTTGCGCGAGATCGCCGATCCCCCGCCCGTGCTCTGGGTCTCAGGCGAGCCCCGCCGACTGCACGAGCCCTCGGTCGCCCTGGTCGGCTCCCGCGCGGCCACCTCTTATGCACTCACGGTCGCCGAGCGGCTGGCGGCCGACCTGTCGGCAGCCGGGGTCGCTGTCGTGAGCGGTCTCGCGCGTGGGGTTGATGCCGCGGCCCATCGGGGCGCACTCTCCGGCTCCGGGGGCACCGTGGCCGTCCTCGGGTGCGGGGCGGACGTCATCTACCCGGCGGAACACCGCGACCTGGCCGCGGCGGTCCAGGCCAACGGCGCGATCGTGAGCGAGTTCCTCCCGGGAACATGGCCGCGTCCGGAATTCTTCCCGCGTCGCAACCGACTCATCAGCGGGCTGGTAACCGCCGTGGTGGTCGTGGAGGCAGGAGAACGGAGCGGGTCGCTCATCACCGCACGCTGCGCGCTCGATCAGGGACGAGAGGTGTGCGTGGTTCCAGGCGCTGTGCTCGGTGGACGCAATCGGGGCGGGCACGCGCTTCTGAGGGACGGGGCCCGCCTCGTCGAGTGTGCGGCGGACATCCTGGAAGAAGCCGGGCTGGACCGCGCAGGCACGGGCAGGCCGAGTCCGGAGGCGACCGGCCCGCCGGACCCGTGTCTGTCGGCCATGGAGGTCGGGGAAGCCGTCGATTTGGCGGTAATTTCGGCCAAAACTGGCATGTCCCCACATCTGGTGCTCGCGCGCCTGCTCGAACTGGAACTCGCCGGCAGGGTCGGTCGGGTGCCGGGCGGCTGTTTCGTCCGGTTTGACAGAACGTGCTAGGGTGACAGGTCAGAGAGATGGCAAAGACACTCGTCATTGTGGAATCACCGGCCAAGGCCCGGACGATCCAGCGGTTCCTGGATAGCCGCGACTACGACATCCAGGCCAGTTACGGGCACGTCCGGGATCTGCCGGAGTCCGCCGACGAAATCCCCGACGAGATTCGCAAGAAGAAGTGGGGGCGTCTGGGCGTCGATACCGACAACGACTTCAAGCCCTACTACGTCGTCCCGAACGACAAGAAGAAACACGTGCAGGCGCTGAAGGCTGCCCTGAAGAACGCCAGCGCCGTGTTCCTCGCGACCGACCCGGACCGCGAAGGCGAGTCGATCAGCTGGCATCTCAAGGAGGTGCTCAAGCCGAAGGTGCCGGTCAAGCGCATCGTGTTCCACGAGATCACCGAATCCGCGATTCGCGAAGCGGTGCAGGACGCGCAGGACGTCAACGAAAATCTCGTGCGGGCACAGGAGAGCCGCCGGATTCTCGATCGGTTGTATGGCTACACGCTGTCGCCGGTGCTCTGGAAGAAGGTGCAGACCGGCCTGAGCGCCGGACGCGTCCAGAGCGTCGCGGTCCGGCTGATCGTGGACCGCGAAGAAGAGCGGCTGGCGTTTCGCACGGCCACTTACTGGGACCTCGAGGCTCGGCTGTCGGGCGACGGGCGCGAGTTCGGGGCCACGCTGGTCCGGGTCGGCAGCGAGCGGGTCGCCAGCGGCAAGGACTTCGATTCGAGCGGCCGCTTCATCGGCCGTCACACCCGGGTCGTTTCGCAGGCGGACGCGGAGGCTCTCGTCGCCGCGCTGCGAACGAACCTGCCCTGGACCGTCACGTCGGTCGAAGAGAAGCCCGGCGTCGAACGCCCGGCGCCGCCCTTCACGACCTCGACCCTCACGCAGGAGGCCAGCCGAAAGCTCGGATTCTCCACCGAGCGCACGATGCAGGCGGCCCAGCGCCTCTTCCAGGACGGCCACATCTCGTACCACCGGACCGACTCGACGACGCTCAGCGAGAAGGCGCTGGCCGAATCGGCGGCGGCCATCCGCGACATGTTCGGTGAGGCGTACCACGCCGGTCCGCGGCGCTACGCGACCAAGGTCAAGAACGCCCAGGAAGCGCACGAGGCGATCCGGCCGGCCGACTTCGCCGCGACCCCGCAGGCGGTCGGCCTCGACGGCGACGACCTGCGCGTGTACGACCTCATCTGGAAGCGGACCATGGCGTCGCAGATGGTCGATGCGCGGGTGCTGCGCACCACCGTCGAAATCACCGGGACCGGCACCAACGGGGAGCCGGCCGTGTTCGCGGCATCGGGCAAGGCGATTGAGTTCGCAGGCTTTCGCCGGGCGTACGTCGAAGGCAGCGACGACCCGACAGCCGAACTCGAAGACCAGGAAACGGTGCTGCCCAAGCTCGCGGTTGGAGCGCGAGTCGTGGCGACGGCAGCCGCGGCCCCTCGACCCGACGAGGTCGCACTGCTGTCGCTTACGTCGAAGCGTCACGACACCTCGCCGCCCGCACGCTTCACGGAAGCCTCGCTCATCAAGGAACTCGAGCGGCTGGGTATCGGTCGACCCTCGACCTACGCTGCCACGATCGGGACGATCGAGCGCCGCGGATACGTCTTCCGCCAGGGGAAGGCACTCGTGCCGAGCTTCACGGCCTTCGCCGTGACTCGGCTGCTGCGTGCTCATTTCGATGACCTCGTCGACTTCGAGTTCACGGCCGAGATGGAAGAGGACCTCGACCAGATCTCACGTGGCGAGCGCGACTGGCTGCACTTCATCGAGGAGTTCTACCGCGGCGATGCGAGCCATCGCGGCCTCGAAGACGCGGTGCGCCAGGCAGAGGAGCGCGCAGACTACCCGCTCATCGACGTTGGCACCGAGCCGGAGTCGGGCGAGCCGATCCGCGTCCGGATTGGGCGCTACGGACCGTTCCTGCAGCAGGGGGAAGGCGGGCCCGGCAGGACGGCGTCGCTGCCCGACACCATGGCTCCGGCCGACCTGACGGTCGACAAGGCCGTGGCGCTCCTGCGCGCGAAGGCCGAGGGGCCGCGCCTGCTTGGCGTGGATCCCGCGACCGCGCAGAACGTCTATGCGATTCACGGTCGGTTCGGCGCCTACGTGCAGCTTGGCGAGACCCCGGAGAAGGGCTCGAAGGACAAGCCGAAGCGTTCCTCCCTGATCGGCGGCATGACGGAAGCCAGCGTGACGCTGGACGAGGCGCTCAGGCTCCTGCAACTGCCCCGGGAACTCGGGGTCCATCCCGACACGGGCCAGTCCGTGCTGGCCGGGCTCGGTCGGTTTGGTCCGTACGTGAAGCACGGCGACGATTTCCGGTCGCTCGAGAGCGACGAGGAACTCTTCACCGTCGATCTGGGCAGGGCGCTCCAGCTATTCAGCGAGCCCAAGCGCTCCCGCCGGCGGCAGGCGGTGAAGAAGGTGATCGCGGCGATTGCCCGTCCCGACGGCGGCGCGCCGTTGCAGGTGCTCGAAGGGCGATACGGCCCGTACGTCACCGACGGCGAAACCAACGCGTCCGTGCCGAAGGGGGTCGACCCCGGGACCCTCACCTTCGCCGCGGCCCATGACCTGCTGGAGGCCCGCCGGTCGGCGACTCCGCGGCCGAAGCGGGGCCGGGCCGGCGGCTCACGCACGGCGAGGAAGTCGGCCGGGTCTGCGGCCGCCTCGGGGAAGACCGCGAAGAAGCCCGGTACGGCCCGCAAGAAGGCGGCGCGCAAGGCCACGACCGCGTCATGATCCGCGTCATCGGGGGAGGTCTCGCCGGATGCGAGGCCGCCTGGCAGGCGGCAAACGCCGGCGTGCCGGTGACGCTCCATGAGATGCGCCCCGTCCGGCCGACCGCCGTCCACAAGACGGACCGGCTTGCCGAACTGGTGTGCAGCAATTCGTTCCGTGGCGACAAGCTGGATAACGCCGTCGGCCTCCTGAAGGAGGAGATGCGACGGCTCGGGTCGCTGGTGCTGCGCGTGGCAGAAGACAGTCGAGTGCCTGCCGGTGCGGCTCTCGCGGTCGATCGCGAGCGGTTTGCCGAATCGATGACCGCCGCCGTCGCGGCGCATCCCCTCATCACCATCGTTCGCGAGGAGGTGCGGATGATCCCTCCTTCCTCGACCGAACACCCGGTGATCGTGGCCACCGGCCCGCTGACGTCCGACGCCCTGTCCGACGAGATTGCCCGCCTGGTCGGCGCCGACCACCTGTACTTCTACGACGCCATCAGCCCGATCGTCCTGGCGGAGTCGATCGACCGGAGGAAGGTTTTCCGGCAGTCGCGATGGGACCGCAGCATCCGGGGCGCGTCAACCGGCGCTGGAAAGCCCGTGAGCGCCGACGTGGCCTGCGGCGTGGATGATGGACAGGGCGACTACCTCAACTGCCCGTTCACGAAGGACGAGTACGAGCGCTTCTACGACGCCGTGGTCCACGCCGAGTCGGCGACCGTGCACGACTTCGACACGGCGCACTTCTTCGAGGGATGCCTGCCGATCGAGGTGATGGCGCACAGGGGGCCTGATACGCTGCGGTTCGGGCCGATGAAGCCGGTCGGCCTGACCGACCCGGCGACGGGTCGGACGCCGTACGCCGCCGTGCAATTGCGCCAGGACAATCTGGCCGCGGACCACTACAGCCTGGTCGGGTTCCAGACACAGCTGAAGTGGGGCGAGCAGGCGCGCGTCCTCCGCCTGATTCCAGGGCTCGCTCAGGCGGAGTTCGTCCGCTACGGCATGGTGCACCGCAACACGTACGTGAACGGTCCGACGGTGCTGACCGAGACGTGGCAGCTGCGGAGGCACCCGACGTTGTTTTTCGCCGGCCAGATGTCCGGCGTCGAGGGCTACGTGGAGTCCGCGGCGTCCGGGTTGCTCGCCGGCCTGAACGCCGCCGCGCTGGCCGCGGGGCGGCCCACCTCCGCGCCGCCTCGGAGCACCGCCATCGGCGCTCTGGCCTACTACGCCTCGCATGCCGACCCGGCGCATTATGTGCCCTCGAACATCACCTTCGGCATCATGGAGCCGCTCATGACGCCGCCGCGCGGCAAGATGGAACGGAAGCTGGCGATGGCGACGCGCGCCCTCGCCGCACTCGAGACCTGGACGCGCCACCGCGCCGCATGATCGAGCACCTGAAGGTTTTCCTGAAGTTCCTCGCGCTGAACCGCAACGTGTCCCCGCACACGGTGCAGGCCTACGACACCGACCTTTCCCAGTTCATCGGCCACGTGGCCGCCGCCGCAGACGTCAAGCGGCGGGACCTCGGCGCCGAGGCGCTCGACCGCGACGCGATCCGGGCGTTCCTCGCCCACCTGTACGCCGAGGGGCAGTCGCGCGCGACCGCCGCGCGCAAGCTCGCCGCCATCCGCACCTTCCTGCGCTATCTCCGCCGTGAAGGTGTGATCGATCACGATCCGGGCAGCCTCGTGTCCACCCCGAAACGGGACGTACGGATGCCGACCTACCTCTCGGAGCAGGAGGTGGCGCGCACGCTCGAGGCGCCGGACGCCGAGGAGCCGCTCGGCCGCCGCGACCAGGCCATCCTCGAGCTGTTCTATGCATCCGGGCTGCGCCGTGCGGAACTGGCCGGCCTCGACCTCGCGGACGTCAACCTGTCCGGAAGGATGGTGCGGGTGCTGGGCAAGGGAGGGCGGGAGCGGCTGGTACCGTTCAACACCGCCGCGGCAAAGGCGATCCGGGCATGGCTGCAGGATCGGGAGCGATACGTGCGCCACGGGATCGCCGACCCGCGCGTGCCCGGCTCGCGGGGACGGGATCAGCGCGCCTCCGGGCGCGCCAGGCGCGAGCCGCTGTTCGTCAACTACCGGGGCGGTCGCCTCACCGTCCGCAGCATCGACCGGATCGTGCGGAAGTACTCGGCCACCGCGAGCCGCGAGATCAGCCCGCATGCCCTGCGTCATTCGTTCGCGACGCACCTGCTGCAGCGCGGCGCCGACCTGCGGGCCATCCAGGAGCTGCTGGGACACGCGCGCCTCAGCACGACGCAGCGCTATACGCACGTCAACGCGGCGCAGTTGCTCGACGTCTACCGGAAGGCTCACCCGCGGGCGCGACGGCAGGCGGCCACCCACCAGCCGCCCCCGAAGACCGACGAGCGCACATAGCCCCGTACGCGCGCCGGGCACCAGTGATGTGGCTGGTGCCCATCGGCCGGCCGAACGCCGCGCGAGGTTCGCGCGTTTCGCGATGCCGGACCGCCACACCTTCAGGACGCAGCGGCGATCGGTCCCTCGGCCTGGTGGAGCGGCGCCGCACGGCGGCCGCGCGGGAACTCGATGCCGAGCGTCTTGATCTTGTAGTTCATGACCCGCGGGCTGATCGAGAGCAGTTCGGCTGCGTCCTTCTGCACCCAGTTGGACATCTTGAGCGCCTCGATGAGCGCGATGCGCTCCACGCTGTCGAGCGGGATGCCCGTGGGGGGGATGCGCACGACCGGCGCCTGCTCGCGCCCACCCGGCGTCGGCGTCTCGCCGAGGCGGAGATCGTCGGCGGCGATGGCGCGGCCCTCGGCCAGCAGCATCGCGCGCTCAATCGTGTTCTCGAGCTCGCGGATGTTGCCGGGCCAGTTGTAGCGCATCAGCAGCTTCTGCGCGTCGGGCTCCAGCCCGTCGATCCGCTTCTTCAGCTCGCCCGAGAAGCGGCGGATGAACGAGTTGGCGAGCGGCACGATGTCTTCCTTGCGCTCTCGCAGGGGCGGCATCTCGATCGACACGACGTTCAGCCGGTAATACAGGTCCTCGCGGAACTGCCCGGCCTGCACCATCGCCGGCAGGTCGCGGTTCGTCGCGGCGATCAGGCGCACGTCCACGCGCAGCGTCCGCGTCCCCCCGAGTCGCTCGAACTCGTGCTCCTGGAGCACGCGCAGGATCTTGGCCTGCGTGCTCGGGCTCATGTCGCCGATCTCGTCGAGGAACAGCGTGCCCCCGTCGGCCTGCTCGAATCGGCCGATGCGCTGCTTGTCCGCACCGGTGAACGCGCCCTTCTCGTGCCCGAACAGCTCGGACTCGAGCAGGTTCTCCTGCAGGGCCGCGCAGTTCACCTTCACGAAGTTGCGGGCATTGCGCAGCGAGTTGTGGTGCGTGGCGCCGGCGATCAGTTCCTTGCCGGTGCCGGTTTCCCCGCGGATCAACACCGTTGTGTTGCTCTTCGCCACCTTCTTGACGATGTCGAGGACGCTCCCGAGGGCGGGGCTCGATCCCACGATGCGGTCGAAGTCGTAGATGTCCTGCTGGGTGCCGCGGAGGTACTCGAGCTCGTGCTTCAGGCGCTTCATCTCGAGCGCCTTCTCGATCTTGACCTCCATCTCCTCGATCTCGAAGGGCTTCTGGACGTAGTCGAACGCGCCGATCTTCATGGCTTCGACCGCCGTGTTGACGGTGCCGAACGCGGTCATGAGGATCACGGCCGTCGTGGGATGCAGCGCGCGGCACGTGCGGAGGACGTCCATGCCGTCGCTGCCGCCCATCTTGAGGTCGCTCAGCACGACGTCGAAGTGGCTGTCGTGCAGGCGCTCGATGGCGGCGTTGCCGTTCGACGCTTCCTCCACCTCGTGGCCGGCTTCCGCCAGGCCGCGGGCAAGCCCGCGCCGCAGCGCATCGTGATCGTCCGCAACCAGGATTCGGCCCATGTTCGATGCCTCTCTACTTGAACCAGCTCGCATTCGACGAGACGGGCAGCGTCACGCGGAACCGCGTGCCCCGGCCCGGCTCGCTGCTCAGGTCGATCCGCCCATCGTGGGCGTCCACGATCTTGCGGACGATCGGCAGCCCGAGCCCCGAGCCGGTCGTCTTGGTCGTGAAGAAGGGATTGAAGATCCGGTCGCTCAGGTCCGCGGGGATGCCGGGCCCGTCATCGGCGACCTCGATCACCACCGCCTGGGTCGGCTGCTGCACGTCGAGGAACTCCGGGTCGTGCTCGACCGCTTCGAGTACCGCCTTCACCTCGATTCGGCCGGCCCCGCCGACGGCTTCGAACGCATTGGTCAGCAAATTCGTGAACACCTGGCACAACTGGACGGCGTCGCCATCGATCAGCGGAACGCCCGGTGCGATGTCCATGTGCACCTCGATCCGGTGGCGCGGCACCTTGCTGTCCGCGTTCATCAGCGACTGCTGCAGCACGCCGGCGATGTCGGTCTGTTCCATCTGCAGCCGGATTGGGCGCACGAACTCCAGCATCTCCACCACGATCGCGTTCGCGAGCTTGGCTTCGCTGAGGATGTCGGCGAGCAGCGACTGCGCGTCCGGCGAATCGGGGACCTGCCGCCGCAGCAGGCCAGCCATGACCTCGATGCCCGCGAGCGGATTCTTCAACTCGTGCGCGATGCCGGCCGCCATCTCGCCGAGCGACGCCAGCCGATCGCGCAGGCGCTCGCGCTCCTCGAGCTGCTCCACCTGGGTGAGGTCCTTCAGGAACATCACCGCGCCGATCGCCTGGCCGGCGTCGTCCCTCACCCGGGAGAGCGTGTAGCCGACCACGCGGTCGAGGTCCTTCAGGCGCAGTTCTGCGCGGTTCGGCAGCGTCGACATCTCGAAGGCCGCGGCCAGCACCCGCACCAGTTCCGGGCGGCTGCGGAAGATGGTGCCGAAGGGTTGCCCGATGTCCTCGGCGCCTCGCGTCAGCGCAAACACCCGATACGCATCGTCGTTGACGAGCGCCAGCGTGCCGTTGCGGTGGATGGCAATGACGCCGTTCCGCATGCTGTTGACGAGGTGCCGGAAGAACCGGTCGTCGGGCCCCGCGCCGGGAGCAGGTGTGGCGGCACGACGCCTCTTCGACGCGATTTCGGTTGGTGGACGCAGTGCGGGCATACCCTTCAGCTCGACAACGTGGGGGCAAGCGGCATGCCCGGGCTGTTCCCGTCAGATTTGCGGAAAAGATTGCGCAAACGGCACGTGTAACCGGGCCGGCCCTCGCTCGAATATCACGGATACGTAATCGACTGACGAAAACGTAATCAGTCGGTCGCCGCGGCCATGTCGGAGGCGGACTGCAGATCTTCCCAGCGCTGCATCAGTTCGCCCACCTTCCACATCAGCGACTGGTGTTCGTCGATCGCCTGCTGCGCCGCGTCGCGATCGTCATAGAAGCCCGGTGCCGCCATCCGGGTCTCGATAGCCCTGATCGCCGCCTCGGTGGTCGCAATCTCCGCTTCGAGTGCGTCGACCTGGGCCTTCCGCTCCCGGTCGGCGCGGGCCTTTTTCCTCGCCTCCGCGTCCTGCCGCTTGCGCTCCTCACGGCTCGGTGGCGCAGCCGCTGCCTGCGCCGGCCTCGACGCCGGTGCCTTCTCGGGCGAGACCCGGGCCGACGGGAACGGTTCCCGCCTGGCGGCCGACAACGTCGTGATCTCCGTATCGGCCGGATGGTCCCTGTGCCACAGGAACTCCTTGTAGGTGCCGGGGTAGAGCATCGCGGTTCCGTTGCCGACCTCGATGATCTTGGTCGCCAGCCGCTCGACGAAGTAGCGATCGTGCGACACGAAGATGAGGGTGCCCCCGTAGTCCACCAGGGCGTCCAGAAGCACTTCCTTGGAGTCGAGGTCCAGGTGGTTGGTCGGCTCGTCGAGCAGCAGCGTGTTCGAGGGACGCAGCAGCATCCGCGCCACGGCGAGGCGGGTGCGCTCGCCGCCCGAGAGCACGCGGACCTTCTTGTAGATGTCGTCGCCGCTGAAGAGGAAGCCGCCGAGGATGTTCCGGATCATCGGGACCATGTGCAGCGGCGATCCGTCGGCCAGGGTCTCGTAGACGGTCGGCACCGGGTTGATGCGCGTCGCCTCGTCCTGCGCGAAGTACTGCATGACGAGGTGGTGCCCTTCGATCCGCTCGCCGCTGTCGGGTGCCTCCTCGCCCGAGAGCATGCGCATGAGCGTGGACTTGCCTGCGCCGTTGGGGCCCACCAGGGCGATCCGGTCGCCCCGCTCGATGTGCAGGTTCAGGTCGTCAAACACCACCAGGTCGGCGTAGGCCTTCCGGACGTGTTTCAGTTCCAGCACCGTCCGGCCGCTCTTCCCGCAGACCGGGAAGTCGAAGCGGATCTTCTTCCGCTCTGGCGGCACCTCGATCGGCACCACCTTCTCGAGCATCTTGATCCGGCTCTGCACCTGAGACGCCTTCGTGGCCTGGTAGCGAAACCGGTCGATGAACATCTTCACGCGCGCGACTTCCTCGTCCTGCTCCCGCTTGGCCTTGCGCAGCTGTTCGATGCGCGCCTCGTGCGCCGCGAGGTAGGCGCTGTAGTTACCGACGTAATCGGTCAGCGTGCGCAGGGTCAGGTCGGCGATCCGCGTGACGACGGCGTCGAGGAAGAAGCGGTCGTGCGACACGAGGATGACGGCGTGCGGATAGGCGTTCAGGTACTCCTCGAGCCAGTTGCGGGCCTCGAGATCGAGGTGATTGGTGGGCTCGTCGAGGAGCAGCAGGTTGGGCTGGCGAAGCAGCAGTTTGGCCAGCGCCAGCCGCATCTGCCAGCCGCCCGAGAACGTCTCGGTCGGCCGCGTGAAGTCCGCGCTGCGGAAGCCGAGACCCTGGAGCACCGTCGCGGTCTTCAACTCGATGGTGTAGCCGTCGCCGAGCCGGAACGCGTCCTGGAGGTCGCTGTAGCGGGCGAGCATCGCGTCGTGTTCGCCCGCCGGGACCGACGCGTCGCCCAGCCGGTCCTCCAGCGTGTGCATCTCCGCCTTCATCCGGAGCAGGTCGTCGAAGGCACTGCTGGCTTCCTCGAAGACCGTTCTGCCCGCGTGCGAGAGTCCGTCCTGCGGCAGGTAACCAACGGTGAGGGCGGAGGGTTTCAGCACGGCGCCGGAGTCGGGCTCCTCCAGGCCCGCCATGATCTTGAGGAGGGTGGTCTTGCCGGCGCCATTGGGGCCGCACAGACCCACCCGTTCGCGGGCGGTGATCTGCCAGGTGACGTGGTCGAGGAGGACCCGGTCGCCGAAGGTCTTGGTGAGGTCCGAGAGCTGGATCACTCGCCGAGGGCCTTGGCGGCCGCGGCGAGGACCTGCGGCACGCGAAACGGCTTGGTCAGGTAGCCGGACACACCAAGGTTCACCGCTTCGATGGCGGCCGACTCCGTCGAGTAGCCGGTGATGATGATGACCGGCAGGTCGGACTCGTAGCGCCGGGCCTCTCGGATGACGCTGAGCCCGTCGAGGTCCGGCATCTTCAAGTCTGCGATGAGGAGGTCGTAGCTGCCGCGCCGCACGCGATCGAGTGCGGCCCGGCCGTCCTGCGCGAGGTCGACGTCGTAGTCTGCCAGGGCGAGTGTCTTCGCGAGGACGTCGCGGATGCTCGGCTCGTCGTCGACCACGAGGATCCTCGGGCGCCGACCGGCCTGCGCCTCCCGCGCGTCGGCCGGGGCAGGGGAGGCGGCCGACACGGCCGGACGGGCGGCGGCGCGCGTGTGCTGACTGTCCAGCCACGAGTCGATGTCCGTCTTGCGGAAGCGCCACTGTCGACCGACGCGGACGGCGGGCAGCTTGCCGGCCTGAATCAACCGGTATACCGTCCGCAGGTTGACCTGCAGGTATTCGAGTACTTCTTCGGTTGTCAGAAACGTCTTGTCAATCATCCTGGTGTTGCTCGGCGATCCGACCGGGCCGACCGCTCCCTGTCGTGAATGATTCCGGCGTGCGCGCGTCCGCGCAGGTGGTGGCCTGGAGCCTCCCCCCTCGCTCGACACCACGGACCACAAGGTTCTGCGCGGCTGCTGCACTTAGTGTCGCACGAACTTCGATGTCGGGGGTGTGGCCTTGTCACAGGGGGCGGTACCCCGCGCAGGCCTGGAGCGCCGGGGCGAGTACGCGACGCGCGTGGCGCTTGGTCCTGCGCACTGCGCCAGCGGGTCGTCCGCGTGGCTGCGCCTCCGGGCCCGACGCCGGGCGGCGCGGCCGATCGCGGCTGTGGCCGCCGGCAGGGCGCCTTCGGGTCAGCGCTCGAGCACTGGGAGGGACCACATCCAAGCTCGGCTACACCGGCGCGCCGGGCGAGCACCCGGAGGGGCGGCCGGCAGGCGTCCGGCCGAACCACGGCCGGGACCGTCTAAGCTTGTGAGGGCCCCCGGCGACGCATGACGTGGACCGACGAAGAACTCGTCGCCCGATCGATGGGCGGCGATCACGACAGTTTCAACCAGCTGGTCCTGCGGTGGGAGCGGCCAATCTATGCGTTGGCGTACCGCACCATCGGCCGCGAAGAGGACGCACGGGACGTGTGCCAGGAGACGTTCCTGCGCGCCTTCCGGGCGTTACCCAAGTTCCGGGGACAGGCGAAGTTCTCGTCCTGGCTCTATCGCATCACGCTGAACCTGTGCCACGACTGGATGCGCCGGGAGCGCCGCACGCCGGTCGTCCAGCCGCCGGAGGACACCGACCTGGCCGACCTCCAGGCCTCGACCGAGCCGTCGGAATCGATCGAGGCGCTGGTCGCGCGCAAGGACCTGACTCGACACGTGGAACGGGCGATGGCGCTCCTGCCCGATGAGCAGCGAGAGGCGATCATCCTGAAGGAGTATCACGGCCTGACGTTCCAGGAGATCGCAGACCTGATGGGGTGTCCGCTGAGCACGGTGAAGACGCGCTTGTATCAAGGACTGACGGTGCTGCGCCGCGAACTGGAGCGGACCGCCGGGCGAGTGGCGTGACATGAAGAACGAGATGACCTGTCCATTTGGCGAGCAGCGCGAAGAGGCGCTGATCGCATTCGTGTATGACGAACTCGACGCGCCGGACCGACGCGTCTTCGAGGCCCATCTTCCGGCGTGCGCGGCGTGTCGGAGTGAGCTGGCGGCCTTCTCGGACGTCAGGGAGACGCTCGCGAGCTGGGCGTCACCCGAGCCGGCGCCAGGAGTGGGCGGAAAGTCGCCGCGCGTGCCGCTGCGCCTGGTCCCGGCGCCCGCCGCGGCCGAACGCTGGAGTTACGCGGGGCATCGGCTCCCGGCGTGGGCACAGGCAGCCGCGGCGGTCCTGCTGTTCTCGGCGGGACTGGGCCTGGCCAACCTGCGGGTCTCGTTCACGGGAGACGGCCTCACCGTTCGCACGGGCTGGATGGCGCCGTTGGAGTCGTCCCAGGCGACGGCTCGTGGCACCACCTCGCCGACACCCGCAGCCCTGGCAGGACCGGCCGATACTCCGTGGAAGGCGGACCTGGTCGCGCTCGAAGGCGCCCTGCGGTCGGAACTGGCGGCGCAGCGGACACGCGTCGAGGCGGTCTCGTCGACCGACGCCGAGTCGCTGCTCCGGCGCGTGCGTGCCCTCGTGGCCGAGAGCGAGCAGCGACAGCAGAACGAGCTGGCGCTTCGTGTCGCGCAGGTCGCCCGCGAGGCGCAGGCGCAACGGCAGGCCGATCTCGTGAAGATCGATCGCAGCCTCGGGCTGATTCAGAGCCGCACGGGCGTCGAGGTGATGAGAACCCAACGGCAATTGAACAGCCTGGCGCAGCAGGTCTCACAACGGCCGTAGCGGCATGCCGCCTGGGCCGGCAGAGGGGCACATGGACGACTCGACGGCGCGCCCGGCGGAGTCACGGGCGTACGACACACGGCAGGGATACATCTTCATGCGGACTGCTTTCGTATTCATGCGGACTGCTTGCGTAACGGCGATGATGGTCGGCCTGGCGTCGCTGGTCGGCGCGCAGCCCCCGGAAGCGCGTGGCAGTGCGGGCGCCGGGCGCCAGGAACAGCAGCGGCTCCGGGAAGCGCGCTACCAGATCGGCCAGATGGAGCGCGTGCTCGAGGGCGCCGTGGAGCACGGGGCTACGGTCATGAGGGACAGGCTGTCCGCCGCCATGCCGGCGGACATGCTGCTCGCCGAGAACGCGCGCGCACGCGGGTTCCGCCTCGAGGGGTACGGCGTGTTCTTCGATGTCGAGGTGCCCTCGCTCGAGGGGACGTTTGCCTGGAGCATGCGGACGCTCGACCAGAACGACCTCGGCCTGGAGCGGGCGCTCGGCACGCTGCGCACGTTCGTCCAGGCCGCAGGCAGCGACGTGCAGCAGGCCTTCAAACGCGTCGAGCTTCAGGTGGCGCCCCTGCCGGCCGCTCCCGATCCCGCAGGCGCGGCCACCCAGGCGATCGGCGTGGGTCCGGTGCCGGCCAGCGCAGTCAGTGCGGCCCGTCCAGCGGTGGATGCGGTGCTGGCCGACCCTGAAGAGGCCTACCGCACCGAAATCCGGGAGGCTCTGATCGACGCCATGCTCGAGCACAGCCGCGGCCTGAACATCGGAGCATCCGAATGGCTCACGGTCGCGGCCCGGCGCAGCGACGACCGACCCAGGCTCGGGGTGGACACTGAAGCCCGCACGGTCGTCATTCGGGTACGGGGCGCGGACCTGACCGCGTTTCTCGGGGGACAGGTGTCCCGGCTGGACGTGCGCGACCGCATCGAAGTCCGGGTGTTCTAGAATGGCGGCATGCGCGCGACACTCTGCCTGACACTGCTGCTCGCCCTCGCCGGTGCAAGCTGCGGTTCCAAGATCGATCTGAAGACCGCGCTTCAGGTGGAAGAGGTCTCGACCGGCTGGTCGGACCTTGGCGTCGTGAATGGCCAGAACAAGATCGCGCCCACTGTCACGTTCCGCTTCAAGAACGTCGGCACCGAACCGTTAACGACCCTGCAAGGCAACGTCATCTTCCGACGCGTTGGCGAAAACGAGGAGTGGGGCGCCGGCTTCCTGAAGGTCACCGGCTCTGAGGGCCTGGCGCCTGGCGCGTCCAGCAACGTCCTGACGGTCAAATCGAACCTCGGCTACACGAGTACCGAGCCGCGCGCGCAGATGCTCGCCAACAAGCTGTTCGTGGACGCGCGCGTCCAGATCTTCGCCAAGTACGGCTCGACCCAGTGGACGCTCATCGCAGAGCACCCGGTCGAGCGCCAGCTGCTCGCCCGATAACGTCACGGCTGCGCGCGTGCCCGCACCCGCCCCGGCCCTCCAGAGACGCCTCGGCCCCGTCGACGCGGCCGCCATCGTCGTCTCCAATGTCATCGGTGGCGGCATCTTCTTTTCGCCGATCATCGTCGCCGGCCTGGTGCCCAGCGCCCCCGGCATCCTGCTGGTCTGGGCCCTCGGAGGGGCCTTGGCCTTTGCCGGCGCCATGGCGTACGCCGAACTCGCGTCCATGCGTCCGCGCGCCGGTGGCGAGTACGTCTACCTGCGCGAGGCGTTCGGTCCGCTGGCGGGATTCCTGAGCGGGTGGACGTCGTTCGTTGCCGGCTTCTCGGGCGCGATCGCGGCCAGTGCCGTCGCGCTCGCCGAGTATCTCGGACGGTTCGTGCCAATCGCAGGCGACGCCACGCCGCTGCTGACGATCCCCATCCCCGCGGTCTCCCTCGTGGTGACGCCAAAGTCGCTGTTCGCGCTGGCCGCGATCCTCTTGATTACGCTTGTCCACCTGCGCGGCCTCGGGCCGGGGCGTGTCGTGCAGAACATCCTGGCGGGTGCGAAGGTCTCCGGCATCCTGCTGTTTCTTGCAGCTGGCTTTTCCGCCGGCGGCGGCCACGCCGCGAACATCGCCACGCCAGGGACGATTCCACTCACCGGCGTCGTGCTGGCGCTGGTTCCGGTGATGTTCACGTACTCGGGCTGGAACGCCGCCGCCTACGTGGCGGAGGAAGTCCGCGAGCCCCAGCGAAACGTGCCGCTCGCCCTGGGGCTCGGCACACTGGCCGTGGTGCTCATCTATCTCGGGTTGAACGCGCTCTACCTGGTTGCGCTCCCCGCGGCCGAACTGGCGGCCGTCAAGGGAACGCTCGTGGACACGGTTGCCGAACGGCTGTTCGGCTTCACGGTGGGCAGCCTGCTCGCCGTGTTCACCATCATCAGCATCGCCGCCAGCATCAGCGCCATGGTGCTGGCGGGCCCGCGGGTGTACTTCGCGATGGCGCGGGACGGACTGTTCGCCGCCCCTGCCGCCCGGATCCATCCACGGTTCCACGCGCCGGTCAGTGCCATCGTCACGCAGGCGCTGTGGAGCGGGGTGCTGGTGCTGTCCGCGTCGCTCTCGCAACTGGTGAGTTACACCGGGTTCGCGGTCGTGCTGTTCTCCGGAGTTGCGGTGGCGGCGGTGTTCGTGCTGCGGCGGCGTGAGCCCGCGCGCGAGCGCCCGTTCCGGGCGTGGGGCTATCCCGCGGCGCCGGCGATCTTCGTGGTCGCGAGCGCCGTGATGGTCGGCAATGAGATCTGGCGCAATCCCCAGCCGTCGCTGGCGGGCCTCGCCATCATCGCGCTGGGGATTCCGGTTTACTGGTGGATGCAGCGCTCGGCGGCGCGCACCCGACCCTAGTTGGTTTCGCCGATCTTCTTCAGCGATCCCTTGTAGCTGATCGTGCGGTCCGGGATGATCCGTACCTCGAAAGACAGCGGCTCGTACCCGTCCAGCCGCACCTCCACGCGGTGCGGTCCGGGCTCGAGGCGCAGGCGCTGCAGGAACCCATCGTAGTCGTCCACCCGTCCCGCGAAGTACCCGTCGACGAACACTTCAGCCTGCCGCGGCTTCATCTTCAGCTTGATGCCACCGTCCGCGTAAGCGACGCCGCCGGCCCAACCACCCGCGGGATAGCCGCCATACCACCACGGGTCGTAGAAGCCGCCGCCCCATCCGCCCCAGTAGCCGCCGTAAAGCCCACCGAAGCCGAGGCCGCCCCAGCCCCAGGGATACAGGCCGCCCCAGTACCCGCGGCCGGGCACGATGACGGTCGTCCCCCCGCCCCCGCCCCCTCCCCCTGTGCCGGGCCTCCGCTGCACGGCTTCACCTGTCGCATTCCGCCCGTCGCGGGGCCGACTGTAGGTGGGCGTACCGCTCGCATCGCCGCCGCTCCCGCTGCGGCTCCTGGTGCGTGGACCGGTGTAGGTTCCGCCTCCGGACCCACCTCGCGACCCGCCGCCCCCGGCACTGCTGCCGCCGCCGCCGCCGCCGCGCGGCACGGCCGTGCCGCCGCCCGACCCGCCGCCGCTCCGACCGCCCCCGCCTCCGCGGGAGCGCTGCTCGAACACCGTCTGCAGTTCACCGGCGACTGCCGAGACGCGGCCGTCGATCGTGCGGCCTGCGTCGGCGTCTGGTACGCGGGATGCGCGTGCGACAGCGAAGGCCGGCTCCGGCGCTGCCACTGCGCCCGCGCTGGCCTGAGCCTCGTCGGTAACGGGCTCCTGCGCCGCCGCGGGCCCGACCGGTGCGATGAGTCCGGCGGCCACGAGCAGCGCGGCCGCACCAGGACGATGAAAGACGGAAAAGAACCTGTTCGATGTGACCATGGACGGCTCCACCTCTGCACGAGAGCAACCACGCTGCCAGACGCGCATCGGCCAAACTCGCCGCATTTTGCGCGGATTCCCGTCGCGCGTCGCGGCGTGTCCTGACGTGTGGGCAGGGGTCGTCCCGTTTTCTTGACACCCCGATCATCCGGCCGATACAGTCAGAGTTCGTGTTCCACAGCACCACGATCCTCGCCGTCCGGCACCAGGGACGGGCGGTTCTCGCCGGCGATGGCCAGGTGACCTTCGGCCGGACCGTGATGAAGCAGGGAGCACGCAAGATCCGGCGGCTGTACAACGACCGCATCCTCGCCGGCTTCGCGGGTTCCGCCGCCGACTCCTTCGCGTTGTTCTCGCGCTTCGAAGCCAAGCTCGAGCAATACCGAGGCAACCTCGAACGATCGGCCGTCGAACTCGCAAGGGACTGGCGGAGCGATCGCCTGCTGCGCAGGCTCGAGGCCATGCTGCTCGTGCTCGACCAGCAGTCGACGTTCCTGCTGTCGGGCACGGGCGATCTCATCGAACCCGACGACGGGGTGGTGGCGATCGGATCCGGGGGGCCTTACGCCCTCGCCGCCGCGCGCGCACTCACCCGCCACACTTCGCTCGACGCCCGCACGATTGCCGAGCGCGCCATGGCGATCGCGGGTGAAATCTGCATCTACACCAACGCGAACATCGCGATCGAAGAGCTCTAGGCCCGTGCCCATCTTCCTGCCGGAAAGCACCAGGACGGCCACCGAGTCGTTGACGCCCCGCGAGATCGTCGCCGAACTCGACAAGCACGTCGTCGGTCAGGCTGCGGCCAAGCGTGCGGTGGCGATCGCCCTGAGGAACCGGCTGCGCCGGCAGAAGCTGTCGCCCGAACTGGCCGAGGATGTCGCACCGAAGAACATCCTGATGATCGGGCCGACCGGGGTGGGCAAGACCGAGATTGCGCGGCGTCTCGCCAGGCTCGCCCAGTCGCCGTTCATCAAGGTCGAAGCGTCGAAGTTCACGGAGGTCGGCTACGTTGGCCGCGACGTCGAGTCGATGGTGCGCGATCTGGTCGAGCTCGGCGTCGAGATGATTCGGGCCGAGCGGAGCGAGGAGGTCCGGGGCAAGGCGGCCGAGAATGCCGAGGAGCGTCTCCTCGACCTGTTGCTGCCGCCCACCCGTCCGCCGGGGGCGGACGAGGACACGCCGGCGGCGCGTGACGGGCACCTCCAGACGCGCGAGCGTATCCGCGAGCAGCTGCGTGCGGGGCGGCTCGATGCGCGCACGGTGGAACTCGACGTCCGCGAGAAGCCGAGTTTCCCATCGCTCGACGTCGTGTCGGGAGCTTCGGTCGAGGAGATCGGCGCGAACCTGACCGACACGATGCAGGGGCTCTTCCAGGGACGGACGAAGAGGCGTCGCATGAAGGTGCCGGACGCGCTCGAGCATCTGGTCCAGGAAGAGGAACAGAAGCTGATCGACATGGACAGCGTTTCGCGCGCGGCCGTCGCGCGAGTCGAGCAGTCCGGCATCATCTTCGTGGACGAGATCGACAAGATTGCCGGACGTGAAGGTGCGCACGGCCCGGATGTGAGCCGAGAAGGGGTGCAGCGCGACATCCTGCCGATCGTCGAGGGCACCACCGTCCACACCAAGCACGGACTGGTGCGGACCGACCACATCCTCTTCATCGCCGCGGGCGCGTTTCACGTCTCGAAGCCTTCCGATCTCATCCCCGAACTGCAGGGGCGCTTCCCGATTCGCGTGGAACTCGAGCCGCTTGGGAAGGACGAGTTCGTGCGCATCCTCACGGAGCCGCGGAGCGCGCTCATCAAGCAGTACACGGCCTTGATGGCGACCGAGGGCATCTCGCTCACATTCACGGAGGACGCGGTCCGGAAGGTCGCCGATTTCGCCACCCTCGTCAACGAGCGCACCGAGAACATCGGGGCGCGGCGCCTCCACACGGTGATGGAGCGGCTGCTCGACGAAATCTCGTTCGAAGGGCCCGACCTCACCAACAAGGACGTCGTGATCGACGAAGCCTACGTCACCCGGATGCTCGCGGACATCGTCAAGAACCAAGACCTCTCCCGGTACGTGCTGTGATCGGCTCGCGCATGGGGTGGCGCCCCGGCGTGCTGGCAGCGCTCGCCGCCGCAGTCGCCCTCGCCGGCTGCGGCAAGAAGGGCCCGCCCCTCCCGCCGCTCGTGCAATTGCCGGTCGCGCCGGGTGAAATACGGGCAGTGCGGCGCGGCGACACTGTCGACCTTTCGTTCAAGGTGCCCGCGTCGAACACGGATCGCACGGCTCCGGCTGACATCGCCCGGGTGGAAATCTACGCGTGGACCGTGCCGGGCACGGTCGTGGCCGAGGACGTGGTGCGGCGAGGCACCAGGGTCGGTGCAGTGCCCGTGAACGAGCCGCCCGACGACGACCAGCCCGAGGCGGAGCGTCCCAGGCGCGAAGGCGCCGTCGACCAGGACGCCGTCGCGTCGGTGCGGGACACCCTCGAGGCCGTCGGGGGTGACGGCTATCGTGCCTATGTCGCGGTCGGCATCAACCATCGGGGCCGTCGTGGTGCGCTGTCCGATCGGATCGCGGTGCCGCTCGTGCCGCCCCCGCCCGCACCGGCCGAGCCCAGGCTCAGCTACACCGAGGACACGATCACGATTACCTGGGACCCGGTACCGCCCGCGGAAGGCACAGCGGCCCTGGCGTACGGAGTGTATCGGCCCGACGGGTCGGCACTGACGGCCGATCCCGTTCCCCAGGCCGAGGCGACGGACAAGGCTATCGAGTGGGGGGCCGAGCGCTGTTACGAGGTGCGCAGCGTCGCCGTCGTCGAGGGCGCGCGCATCGAGAGCGCGCCGTCGCCGCGGCAGTGTGTCACGCTGCGCGACACGTTTCCTCCAGCCCGCCCGGAAGGCCTTGTCGGTGTGAGTTCCGCAGGGGCCATCAGCCTGATCTGGTCGGCCAGCCGGGAAGCGGACCTGGGAGGGTATGTCGTGCTGCGGGCCGTCGCTCCTGCCACCGAACTGACCCCGGTCACGCCTGAGCCGATCACCGAGTCGAATTTCCGCGACACCGTCCCGGCGGGGGCCACGGTAACCTACGCCGTCGTCGCCGTGGACAAGGCCGGCAACCGCAGTACGCCATCCGAGCGGGTCGTCGAGACCGCGCGATAGACGTAGAATTCGAGGCATCCATGGAGCGACTGTATCGAGTGTCACAGGGCGGGGACGCCTTCTACGCGGTGGAACGGGACGGCCTGCTGTCGCGCGCGGTTCCGTCGGGCCGGAGCATCTACGACGGCTACACCACGGGACCGGTTCTCGAGGGTGGGCTCGACAACCTGTCCATCCTGGCACCCGCGCAACCCGGCAAGCTCGTGTGCGTCGGGCTCAACTATCGCGATCATGCCGCGGAGATGAAGAAGCCGCTGCCGCCGGAACCGATGCTCTTCCTGAAGCCGTCGACGACGGTCCTCGATCCGGGCGCGCCGATCCTGCTGCCGCCCGGCGTTGGTGCCGTGCACTACGAATCCGAACTCGCGCTCGTCATCGGCAGGCGTGCGCACCGTGTGCCGGCCGCGAAGGCATGGGACCACGTCTTCGGGCTGACGTGCCTGAACGACGTGACGGCACGCGACATCCAGAACCGGGAAGTGCAGTACACGCGTGCAAAGGGATTCGACACCTTCGCGCCGTTCGGACCCTGCGTCGAGATTGGTGGATCCCGCGGCCCGCGCATAATCGAGGGGTTCGTCAACGGCGAGCGCCGCCAGCACTCGAGCACCAGTAACCTGATTTTTCCTGTCGAGTACCTGATCGAATACATCACCTTCGTCATGACGCTCGAGCCGGGTGACATCATCTCGACCGGGACACCGTCCGGGGTTGGTCCCATCGTCGATGGCGACACGGTCAGCGTCCGCATCGAGGGCATCGGTGAGCTCAGCAACCCGGTGAGAGCCGAACGCGCGCACTGACGACGGGTGAGACCAGCCGGACAGCCGGCCCTACTGAGAGGTTTTCATGAAGCTGTTCGTCGACACCGGCAACATCAAGGACATCCAGACCCTTGCCACCATCGGCATCCTCGACGGGGTGACCACCAACCCCTCCCTGCTCGCGAAGGAGCCGGGTGACTACCGCGAGAACCTCAAGAAGATCTGCGAGATCGTGAAGGGGCCGGTGAGTGGGGAGGTGATTGCCACCGACTTCGACGGCATGATCCGGGAAGGCCACAGCATCGCCGATCTCGACGAGCACATGGTCGTCAAGCTGCCGCTCACGCGCGACGGCATCCGCGCCTGCAAGACCCTGGCGGACGAGGGCATCAAGGTGAACGTCACGCTGGTGTTCTCAGCCGCCCAGGCGCTGCTCGCGGCGAAGGCCGGGGCCACCTTCGTCAGCCCGTTCGTCGGGCGCCTCGACGACGTCGGCGCCAACGGGATGGAGCTGATCCGCGAGATCGTCGAGATCTACGACAACTACGAATTCACCACCGAAGTGCTCGTCGCGAGCTGCCGGCACCCCATTCACATCGTCGACGCGGCGCGCATGGGAGCGGATATCTGCACCTGCCCGCCGGCGGTGATCGATCAGCTGTTCAACCACCCGCTCACCAACATCGGCCTCGAACGGTTCCTCAAGGACTGGGAGAAGGCCTACGGCGGCCGCAAGTAGGCGCTCCGCCCGACACAGCCACGCGAGCCGCGACCCGATGGACCCGAAGACCGTTCTCGACGATCTCGAGCGCCGAGCCGAACTGGGCGGCGGTGAGGACCGGCTGCGACGCCAGCACGAGTCGGGCAAGCTCACCGCTCGTGAGCGGATCGGGCTGCTGTTCGACCCCGGCACCTTCGAGGAGGTCGACAAGCTCGTGACCCACCGGTGCCGCGACTTCGGCATGGAGCTGCAGCTCGTCCCGGGTGACGGCGTCGTCGCCGGCCACGGTCTCGTGGATGGCCGTGTGGTCTTCGCGTTCGCCCAGGACTTCACCGTCTTCGGCGGCTCGCTCTCCGAGACGAATGCCGCGAAGATCGTCAAGATCATGGATCTCGCGATGAGGCTCGGGGCGCCGATCGTCGGCCTCAACGACTCCGGGGGCGCGCGTATCCAGGAAGGCGTCCTCTCGCTCGGCGGATACGCGGACATCTTCCTCCGCAACACGCTCGCGTCCGGGGTCGTGCCCCAGATCTCCGCGATCATGGGGCCCTGCGCGGGTGGCGCGGTCTATTCACCGGCCATCACGGACTTCACGGCCATGGTCCGGAACACGAGCTACATGTTCGTGACCGGTCCTGACGTCATCCGGACCGTCACGCACGAGGAGGTGACGAAGGAACAGCTCGGCGGCGCGATGACGCACAACGCCACGAGCGGCGTCGCGCATTTTGCGGTCGACGACGATCGCGAGTGCCTGGCGCTCATCCGCGAGCTGCTCTCCTTCCTGCCGTCGAACAATGTCGACGATGCCCCTCGGCTGGCGCCCGCCGAGCACCCGGACGCGGACGTGCCGGCGCTCGATACGATCGTGCCCCCATCGCCGAACCAACCCTACGACATGCTCGATGTCATCCACGCGGTCGCCGATGACGGCTATTTCCTCGAGGTGCACCAGCACTACGCCAGGAACATCGTCGTGGGCTTTGCCCGGATCGACGGCCGGTCGGTGGGCATCGTCGCCAATCAGCCCGCAGTGCTCGCCGGGACGCTCGACATCGATGCGTCGGTGAAGGGCGCCCGCTTCGTCCGCTTCTGCGACGCGTTCAACATCCCGCTCGTCACCTTCGAGGACGTGCCCGGGTTCCTCCCCGGTACCGTGCAGGAGTACGGGGGGATCATCCGTCACGGGGCGAAGCTGTTGTACGCGTTCGCCGAGGCCACGGTGCCAAAGGTGACCGTCATCACCCGCAAGGCCTACGGCGGCGCCTACTGCGTCATGGCCAGCAAGCACATTCGGACGGACCTGAACTTCGCCTGGCCCACCGCCGAACTCGCCGTGATGGGACCGGACGGCGCCGTGAACATCCTCTACAAGCGGGAACTCGAGGCTGCGGCGGACGCCATCGCCGCGCGCGCCGAGAAGGTGTCCGAGTTCCGGCAGAAGTTCGCCCATCCGTACGTCGCGGCCGCGCACGGATTCATCGACGAGGTGATCCGGCCGCGGCACACCCGCCGCAAGGTGATCGCCGCGCTCCGCAGCCTGGAGAACAAGCGGGATCGCAATCCTCCGAAAAAGCACGGCAATATCCCGCTCTGAGGCGCGGCATCCGGCACTCCGACCTAAGTCCCGGTGCTAGAATAGTTAGCGGTCGCAATCGATACCCGTCGAGTGAAGAAGATCCTCATCGCCAACCGCGGCGAGATCGCGGTGCGTGTCATCCGTGCGTGCCGGGAGATGGAGATCTCCCCGGTCGCGGTCTATTCGGAGTGCGACCGCAGCGCGCTGCACGTGCGCTATGCCGACGAGGCCTATCCGATCGGGCCTAGCGCCCCGCGCGACAGTTACCTCCGCATCGACGCCATCGTCGACGCGGCGCGCCGTTCGGGCGCCGATGGCGTCCACCCTGGCTACGGGTTCCTCGCCGAGAACGAGGACTTCGCGGCGGCCGTCCGCGCCGCCGGGCTCACCTTCATCGGCCCGACGCCTGAGGCCATCGCGCTGATGGGCAGCAAGACTGCAGCACGGGAGGCTGCGGTTCGGGCTGGCGTACCCGTCGTACCCGGCACGGCGGACCCGCTGGCGTCGGACGTCTCAGATGCGGAGATCGCCCGGATCGCGGACGGCATCGGATATCCCCTGCTGGTGAAGGCCGTCGCCGGCGGCGGGGGCAAGGGCATGCGGACGGTGGCGGACCCGGCGGAGTTGCCCGGCGCGGTGCGGGCGGCGCGCTCCGAGGCGGGCGCGGCGTTCGGCGACCCGGCCGTGTTCCTCGAGCGTCGACTGCTCCGTCCCCGGCACATCGAGGTGCAACTGCTCGGCGACCACCATGGCGTCGTCGTGCCGTTCGTGGAGCGCGAGTGCTCCATCCAGCGCCGGCACCAGAAGGTGGTGGAAGAGACGCCGTCGCTCGCGGTTTCGCCTGCGTTGCGCGAGCGGATCACCAGCGCCGCGGCCGCCGTCGCCCGCTCCGTCGGATATACCAATGCCGGCACGATGGAGTTCCTGCTCGACGACGCCGGTGCGTTCTATTTCCTCGAGATGAATACGCGCCTGCAGGTCGAGCATCCCATCACCGAGATGGTGACCGGGGTCGACCTGGTGCGCTGGCAGATCCGGATCGCGCGGGGCGAGCGGCTCGACCTCGATCCCGCACGGGTGCTCGTGCCGCAGGGGCACGCCATCGAGTGCCGGATCTACGCCGAGGATCCCGACAACAACTTCCTGCCCTCGCCCGGTCGCATCCAGCATCTGCGTGCGCCGTCCGGCCCTGGCATCCGGGACGACAGTGGTGCGACCGAGGGGCTCGACGTGCCCATCTTCTACGATCCGATGATCTCGAAGCTCGTGGCATGGGCCGAGGATCGCCCGGCCGCCATCGCACGCATGCGCCGGGCGCTGGGGGAATACGTCGTCGCCGGCATCCGGACGACGCTGCCGTTCTTCTCGTGGCTGCTGACGCAGCCGGCGTTCCTCGACGGCGCATTCCACACGACGTATCTCGACGAGATCCTGCGGCAGCGAAACGGGCGGCCGTTCGTCGAGCCGGATGCCGAGAGCGAGGAACTCGCCGCCGTCACCGCGGCGCTCCACGCGGCATTGGACCCGCGTGCGGCCTCGTCCGTGCAGGCCGGGCAGGCGGGGACGGCGTCGCCGACTGCCGCGCCCTTCGCATCACCTGCGCGGTGGAAGATGCGCGCCCGAACCGAAGGGCTGCGCTGACATGCAGTACGACGTCCAGGTCAACGGGCGGCTTCGGCAGGTGGTCGTCACACGGCGTGACGGTCTGTTCGTCTGCGCCGTCGACGGGCGCGAGTGGGTCGTCGACGCGGCGCGGGTCGGGAGGCACGTGCTCTCGCTCCTGATGAGCAACGGGAACGGCGGGGCTGTGGCCAGCCGGGAGGTGTCGCTCGCCGTCGACGCGGTGGCCGGTGGTGTCGTGGTCGGGATCGGCTCGCTTCCCGTGCCGGCGGCGCTTCAGACGCGCCGGAAGTGGGGCAGCAAGTCGGATGGGCTCGCCGGAGGCACGGGGCCGCAGCGCATCGTGGCGCCGATGCCCGGAAAGATTGTGCGGGTGCTGGCACGGCCCGGAGACCCGGTCCAGCCCCGCCAGTCGGTCGTCGTCGTGGAGGCGATGAAGATGGAGAACGAGCTCCGCGCGAGCCGCGACGGTGTCGTGACCGAGGTGCTCGTGAAGGAGGGGCAGTCCGTGGAGGCCGGCGCGCTGCTGGCCATCGTGTCCGCCTCGTAAGCACGTGGTCGCCATCCTCCGCTTCTTCCGCCGGCGCTTCTTCCGCTACGTGGCCATTGGCTTCGTGACGATGCTGGCGATCCTCGTCGTGGCCGTCCTCGTCACTTTGCGAATCGATCTCGGGCCACGCCTCCGCGGCCTCGCCGAGCGCGAAGGCTCGAAGCAGATCCAGCGTCCCCTGCACATCGGGCGGCTCATGATCCGGGTGGCCCGCGGCCGTGTAGAAGTGGAGAACTTCCGCATCGACGGTCTCAACCCGGGCGACCGCCCCTTCTTCGAGGCACGCCTGCTGTCGGTGTCGCTCGACTGGAGCCGCCTGGTCCAGCGGCGTCCCGAAATCGTGATCACGTCGGTCGAACTGGCCGACTGGAACATGCTGGTCGAGAAGTGGAAGGGCTCGGACAGCTTCCTCCGGCTTCGTCGCAGCACGAGCACCCGCCCGCCAGGGCCCCGCCGGTTCGTCACCACGCTCAAGTACGTGCACGCGCTGCGTGGCCAGTTCGCCTACGAGGATCACGAGACGCCCTGGGGCATCCTGGCGCCGAACATCGACATCGTCGTAACGAACAGCCGCGGCTACAACGGCGACGCGTCGTTCCGGGGCGGGCTCGTGTCCATCCAGAACTACGTCCCGATGTGGGCGGACTTCGACGCGCACTTCTTCATCGACGGTTCGAAGCTCCACATGGACCGCATCGAGATGCGCACCGAAGGCGCTGTCAGCAGCGCGGTCGGCGACCTCGACATGGGGAACTGGCCCGAGATGGCCTACGACGTGAAGTCGCGCGTGCAGTTCCAGCGCATGCGGGAGCTGTTCTTCAAGGACGAGAAGTGGGCGCTCAGCGGCGAGGGCGACTTCTCGGGACGCTTTCACCTGTTCAAGGGCGGGCACGAACTCTCGGGAGACTTCACGTCAAGGGTGGCAGGCCTTTACGATTACCGCTTCCCCGAGCTGTTCGGCTCGCTGACCTGGACGCGCTCCGGCTTCGAGGTGCGCAACGCCGGTTCGAAGTTCCTCGGAGGAGACGCACGCTTCACGTTCGGAATTGCGCCGCTCGGTGCGCCCACCAAACCCATCGGGCGGTTCGAGGCGTCGTACGCCGGCATCGACGTGGCGCAGCTGAGCGACTTCTACCAGCTGCCGGGCGTGCGGTTCGGCGGACGTGCGTCGGGCCGGAACCTGCTCGAGTGGCCGATGGGCCGCTTCCGCGAACACCGGGGCGATGGTTCCCTCACGGTCGAGCCGCCAGCCGGGCAGACGGTGATGACGCCGTCGCTCGACGCCCTGCGTGCAGCCGACCGCGACCATGCACTCCACGAGTGGGGGCCATTCGCCCCGCTGCCGCTGCCGGCGCACCTGCCGATCGCCGCGCGCGTGACCTACCGCTATGGGCCGGACACGGTCGAGGTGCGCGGCGGCGAGTTCGCGACGCCGCGTACCTTCGTCTCCTTCGACGGGCGCTCCGCGTGGGGCGACGAGTCCGACTTCGACTTCCACGTCACCAGCGGCGACTGGCAGGAGAGCGACCAGGTGCTGGCGGGCATCCTCACCGACTTCGGTTCGAAGACCGGTCCGGTGGCATTCGGCGGCCGCGGGGAGTTCGACGGAGGGATGACGGGCACGTTCCGCCGCCCGCGCGTCGAGGGCGAGTTCCGTGGCGAGGACATGCGCGCGTGGGACACCCTCTGGGGCGACGGGTCGGCGCATATCGTCGTCGAGAACGGTTACGTGGCTGTCACCGACGGCCGCATCCGCCACCGGGAATCCGAGATCAGGGCCGAGGGGCTCTATTCCCTGGGCTATCCCCGCAGGGACGGCGGCGAGGAGATCAACGCGCGCATCCGGGTGAACGGCCGCGATCTGGACAGCCTGCGCCACGCGTTCGAGCTGGACGACTGGCCGGTCAGCGGGCGGCTGAGCGGCGAGTTCCACCTCACCGGCGCGTACGAGACGCCAATAGGGTACGGCGCGATGACCATCGAGGACGGCGTGGCGTACGACGAGCCGTTCCAGCGCGCCACCGCGAACCTGCGCTTCGATGGAACCGGTGTCAGGCTCGACGCGCTCAATATGGCGAAGGACAGCGGGACTGTCACCGGCGCAGCGTACGTCGGGTGGGACGGCACGTACTCCTTCGCGGTAGACGGCCGGCGGCTGCCGGCCGAGCGCGTGAGCCTCTTTGCGTATCCGACGATCCAGCCGTCCGGCGTCATCGAGTTCTCGGCGGCGGGTAGCAGCACGTTCGACGAGCCGCGATACGACGTCAGGTTCCGGATCAACGACTTTCACCTGGCCCAGGAACCCGTGGGGCTCGTCACGGGCACGCTCGCGCTGCGGGGCGAGCAGGTCAACGGCGAGCTCGAAGCCTCGTCGGAGAAACTCGCGCTGACGGCGACCGGACGGATTTCGCTCGCCGCCGGATCCGACGCCGACCTGACGTTCCGCTTCCACGACAGCCCGCTCGACCCGTACGTGCGCCTGTTCCAGCCGAAGCTCTCGCCGTATACGACCGCGGTTGCCAGCGGCACGCTGCGCATCTCGGGCCCCCTGGCCGACATCGATCGGCTGCGCGTGGCGGGCACGGTGGATCGCCTCGAGATGGCGTTGTTCGATTACAACATCCGGATTCCGCGCCCGATCCGGCTGACCATGGACCGGCGCGTCGTTCGCGTCGAGGACCTCCAGCTGGTCGGCGACCAGACGCAGCTCTCGATCGCCGGCTCGGTCTCGCTCGGCGATGAGCGCATCGCGCTGAGGGCCAACGGCGACGCCAACCTTGGCATCCTCCAGGGCTTCATGCGCGACGTACGGGGCGCTGGCCGCGCCACGCTGACCGCCGCCCTCGACGGCCCGTTGTACGAACCGGTGATCACGGGCAGCGCCGTCATCACCGACGGCCGCGTACGGCACTTCTCGCTCCCGAACGCCCTCGACGCCATCAACGGCACCATCCGGTTCGACTCGCGCGGCGTCCGCCTCGACGACGTGACGGCGGCGATGGGGGGAGGGCGCATCCAGTTCGGCGGGCGGATCGGCCTCGATGGATACGCCCCAGGCGACCTGAACGTCACCGTACGCGGCGAGGACATGCACCTGCGTTATCCCGAGGGGATCCGGTCGACCGTGGACGCCGAGCTGTCGGTGCGTGGCAGCGTGCAGGCTCCCACCCTCGGCGGTGTCGTGCGCGTGAAGCAGGCAACCTGGACGCGTCGCATCGATCCGAGCGGCGGCATCCTCGACTTCGGCTCGGGGCGCACTGGTCCCGAAACGGCGCCGACGCCCGCGGCCACGGCGGTCCCACTGCGCTTCGACCTCGAGGTCATCGTGCCATCCACGCTGCGCGTCGAGAACAACCTGGCGCGTCTGGTCGCCAGTGCGGACCTCCAGCTGCGCGGCACCTACGATCGCCCGGTCCTGTTCGGCCGCGCCGAGGTCGACCGGGGAGAGGTGACCTTCGAGGGCCGCCGATACCTGGTGACGCGTGGCAACATCGACTTCACCAACCCGACGCGTATCGAGCCGTTCTTCGACGTCGAGGCCCGCACGCGCGTGCGCATCCCGGGACAGACCTACCAGGTGATCGTGCGAGCCGTGGGGACGGTGGACCGGCTGCAGCCCGAGCTCAGCTCGGACCCGCCCCTCCCGGCCGCGGACGTGCTCGCACTCCTCTTCAGCGACGTGCGCCGGTCGGCCCAGGGACCCGGAGACGTGGAACTGCGCGCGCTGCAGAATCCCAACCAGCGCCAGCAGGACATCCTGACGACCAGAGCGACGGCCCTGCTGGCGACGCCGCTGTCATCGGAGGTGGGGCGCGTCGTCGAGCAGACCTTCGGCGTGGACACCTTCCAGGTGTCGCCGTCGCTGATCGACCCCTACAACCAGGCGACGAGCCGCGTGAACCCGTCGGCGCGCGTGACGATCGGCAAACGGATTTCGGACCGCGTCTACCTGACGTTCTCCCGCAGCCTCAGCAGCTCGCTCAACGATCAAATCCTGCTGCTGGAGTACGACGAGAGCGATCGGCTCTCCTGGATCCTGTCAAGGAACGAGGACTCCACCTACGCCATCGACCTCCGCGTGAGGCACGCGTTCTGATGGGTCGGCTGTTCGTGACGGCGGTCCTGGCAGCCTTGCTGGCGCTGGGTGCGCCGTCGCCCGCCGCGGCGGACGTTGCGGATTACCTCGGACGCGTGGTGGCGTCGGTGACCATCCGGTCCGAAGGCCGCACGCTCGCCGACCCGCGGCTCGTCTCGCTCATCGAGACGGCCGTCGGCCAGCCGCTGGACCTGCACGCCGTGCGGGAATCGATCACCCACCTCTTCAGCCTCGGCACCTATGCCGACGTGCGCGTCGTGGCGGCGCTCGAGGACGGACGTGTGCGGCTCGTGTACGAACTGGTGCCCGCCCACCCGATTGAGGTCATCGCCTTCAGGGGAATCGACCGGCCCGGCCTGGACGAGGGGCGCCTCCGTCAGCAGCTGGCGGAGAGTTTCGGGCGCGCTCCTCGCGAGACGCGTGCCCCGCAGATGGCCGACACGCTGGAGCGCGTGATTCGAGATGCCGGCTACCTGAGCGCGCGAGCCACTGCCCGGGTGGAGCCGGTGCCCGGGGATCCACGCCGGCGCCTGCTCTTCACGGTCGACGCAGGCCCGTTGGCGCGCATCGGCGACATCACGGTGGAGGGCACGCCCGGCATGTCGGTCGCCGAGTTCCTCGATCGGGTCGATCTGCACACCGGCGACCCGTTCGTGCGCGAGGTCTTCGGCGCACGGCTCGAGCGGTATCTCGCCGATCGACGCCGTCAGGGCCACTACCAGGCGCGCGCCTCCGTGACGCCGAGGCTCGATGCGCAGCAGCTGACAGCGCGCCTCGACTTCGTGGTCGACCAGGGCCCGCGGGTCCGCATCGTCTTCGCGGGCGATCCGATTCCGGCGGATCGTCAGGCAGAGCTGGTGCCGGTCGCCAGGGAAGGGTCCGCGGACGAGGATCTGCTGGAGGACTCCAGCAACCGCATCGCCGAGTACCTCCGCGCGCAGGGGTATCGCGACGCGTCTGCGCCCTTCGTGCGGGAGACACGGGAGGGCGAACTGGTCATCACCTTCACCGTGCGCCGTGGCAGCCAGTATCGGGTCGCGACGGTGGACGTCGGGGGGAACGCGTCCATCCCGACCCCGGATCTGGCGGCGCGCCTGCGTGTGCGGGCGGGCCAGCCGTTCTCGGCCGCCGCGCTGGATGCCGACCTCGTGCAGATCGAGGAGGCCTATCGACGCCAGGGGTTCGCGTCGGCGCGCGCCGATGCCACGGTGGAGGCCCAGGGCGCGTCCACCGAGGCGGTCGTGCCGATGGCGGTTCGCATCGCGATCACGGAAAACGTGCGCACCATCGTCAACTCGGTCTCGATCGAGGGAAATCGGGACATCGCTCCCGAGAGTCTCACGACCGGCCTGAGCCTGTCCCCGGGGCAGCCGTACTCCACCGGGCGACTGGCGTTCGATCGCGATGCGATCGAGCTCAAGTACGCGAATCTCGGTTATCACACGGCGTCGGTGGAATCGCGCACGCGCGTCAGCCCCGACGGCCGGCTCGCCGACGTGGTGTTCGCGGTCCGGGAGGGGGCCAGGGTGTTCGTCGACCGCATCCTCATCGTCGGCAACGATCGAACGAGCAGCGAGACCATCGAGCGCGAACTGCGGTTCCGTCCGGGCGAGCCGCTGGGCCTCGAGGCCATCAGCGAGAGCCAGCGGAGGCTCGCGGCGCTCGGCCTGTTTCGCCGGGCGCGCATCACGCAGCTCGGGCGTGCGGATGAAGGGCGGCGCGACGTGCTCGTCACGATCGAGGAAGCCCCGCTCACGACCATCGGCTACGGCGCCGGGTTCGAGGTGCGGCGCCGGGTCGTCCGCACGGCGAACGACCCCGATGTTGCCTCCGAGCAGCTGCAGTTCGCGCCGCGCGCGTCGTTCGAGGTGGGGCGTCGAAACCTGTTCGGCACGAACCGGTCGGTCAACCTGTTCACCAGCGCCAGCCTGCACCCACGCAACTCGCCGGTCTTCGCCAACCAGGCGCCGGCCTCCGGCGACTCCGGGGGCTACGGGTTCCCGCAGTACCGGGTCCTGGGGCAGTTCCGCCAGCCGCGCATCCTGCAGTCGACCGCCGACTTCCGCGTCACCGGCACGCTCGAGCAGCAGATTCGATCCAGCTTCAACTTCTCTCGTCGCAGTGTCATCGCCGAACTCGCCATGCGCCTGAGCCGAAACGTGAGCGTCAGCGGCGGCTACCAGATCCAGCGCACGCGCGTCTTCAACCAGAGCGTGGAGCAGTCGCAGCAGCGAGCGATCGACCGGCTGTTTCCCAAGGTGCGTGTGTCGTCGTTCCTCGCGTCCGCCATCCGCGACACGAGGGACGATCCGGTCGATCCGAGCAGGGGCTCCTACTTCAGCGGCAACGGGCAGGTGGCAGCGCGCACGGTCGGCTCGGAGGTCGGATTCGTGAAGTCGTACATCACCGCGCAGTCGTTCCGGACGCTGCCGCGCACCAACGGCATCGTCTTCGCGGCGAGCGCGCGGCTGGGCGCCGCAGCGGGGTTCCCGAACGCAGCGGGGTCGCGCGACCTGCCGGCCAGCGAGCGCTTCTTCGCGGGCGGCGACACGACCGTGCGCGGATTCACACTCGACCGGCTGGGCGTGCGCCGGGATCCGCCGAGCCCGGTGGACACCCTCGACGCGGCGGGGTTCGCCCTCGGCGGCAATGCCTTGCTGTTGTTCAACGGCGAGTTCCGGGTCCCGGTCCGCAGCGGCGTTCGCGTGGTGGGCTTTGCGGACGTCGGCAATGTCTTCAAGACGGTGTCGGACGTGACCGTGCGTGATCTCCGCCCCGCGCTCGGCTTCGGGTTCCGCTACAAGTCGCCCGTCGGCCCCCTTCGCTTCGATCTCGGATTCAAGGTGCCCCGCCGCACGGGTGAAACGCGGACGGCGTGGTTCATCACCTTCGGGGAGGCGTTCTAGCCGTGGCCGGGGCCCGCAGCGGTGCGGACCGGGTGATCGGCGTCCCGCGACCGCGCCGGCCGGTCGCCAACGCCGGGCGCTGTCTCACCCGTTTACCCCGTGGCGCCAGGCATGTCGCGGGTATCCTCATGCTCGTCCTGGGCGCGCTGCTCGGCGGACTGGCGCAGGTCTCGAGTGCGCAGGAAGTGATCGACCGCATCCTCGCGGTGGCGGCGGGTGAGGTGATCACGCTCAGTGACGTGCGGACGGCCCGCGAACTGGGCCGGGTGGAGGTTGGGTCGGCCACGGACCCCGTACGGGAGGCCCTGACCCGGCTCATCGACCGTGCGCTGATCCTCGAGGAAGCCGAGCGTTTCGCACCGCCCGAGCCGACACCGGCCGCGATCGAGGCCGCGATGGTCGCCCTCGTCCAGCGCGCAGGCTCCGCCCGGGCACTCGACGCGCAGTTGGCAAGGCTCGGTGTGGACGTTGGCTACGTGCGTGGCCTCGTCCGCGAGGATCTCCGCATCCGGGCATACCTCGATCAGCGTTTCACGGCCGACTCGCCGGAGCAGCAGCGGCGCCTGGTGGAGGAGTGGGTCGCGGGGCTGCGCCAGCGGGCGGAGATCGTCAACCTCTATGACGAACTCAGCGCGCCAGGGACAGGAACTGGAGCACCTGCACGAGATTGAACCCCGCGTGGCTGACCACCGGCGCGACGACCGAGCGGCGCCGGAGATAGACCAGGCCCCAGAAGGCGCCGAGCACGCCGGTCGCAATCGCGGCGTCGGCTCCCTGCACGAGGTGCCCGGCCCCGAACATCACGCTCGACACGACGAGCCCGACCTTCCGCCCCCCGAGCCATCGTTCGAAGCGGCCCAGCAGGAACGCGCGCTGCAACTCCTCGCGAATGCCACCGGCCACGATCAACACGACGGCAAACATTGCCGCGTCGCCAGGCGTGCGCACCAGGTCCTGAAGCGGATTTCGGGGCTGGGTGCGCAGCCAGGGCGCGGCGGCCTGGATGCCCAGAAGCACGACCAGCGCAATGGCGAGGGCTCCGAAGAGCAGCGGTATGCCGGCCCACGCTTCAGTCCGGATGTCCTTCCCGCCGAGGAAGAGGTCGCGCGGGGATTCGCCGTGCACCTGCAGGAAGAACAACATCAGCGCGACGAGGAACGCCGTGTCCGCCAGGGACAGCACGACGACGTAGGCGAGGCTCAGGCCGTCAGGCCCGAGCGGCCGGAACCCGAACAGGCTGAATGTGGCGGCGAGCGCGATCTGTGTCGGGTAGTCCGAGCAGAGCACCACCTCCGCAGCGGCGACGGCTCGCTCGGCTCCGGTCGGCGAGGCTCCAAAGGCCTCGGGTGCGGGCGGCTCGAGCGGGGCAGAACCCTGGGTGGAGTCGCTCTCCATGTCCTCAGCGTACCGCACCAGGCGGTTCCGACGGGCTCAGCGGACCGGCACGCGGATTGTCAGCGGCTCGCTCAACGTCACCCGAACCGGCGCGCCGCGCGCCAGCCGGATGTCTTCACCGCGGGTCGAGAGGACGACCGCCGTGCCCGCCCCGCCTCCGACCGCGGTACCGATCGCCGCGCCCTTCCTGCCGCCGACGAGTCCGCCGACCAGAGCACCACCTCCGGCACCGGCCCCGATCTTCAGCGCGTCCTTGCTCTTCGTGGCCTTGGCCGTGCGCGCGACAGCGCGGGTCGCGATCGGATACCGCGCCCCGTGCACCTCGATGCGGCTGAAGCTGAATGCCACCCGCGCGAGGCCCTGTACCTTTCCCGGGCGCTCGGCAGTGGTCACGGCGCCCACCAGCGGCGTACCCTGGGGCAAGACGTCCGCGTCACCGACGCGAACGGGGTCGAGCAGGTGCGCCCGGACTTCGTCACCAGCCGAGCTGACATCACTTGCTACGCCGGTGTCGAGGACGAGTTGCAGCACGGTGCCCGCCGGCAGGGTGAACTCGCGGGAAGCCGAGGCCGGCGCCGCCTGCTCCGGCGCGGGGCTGGCGGCCGGTTCTGATGATCGCGCCGGTGCCTGCGAGTCCTTGCGAGGTGCGCCCCCCGGCGCATCCGGCGGAATCACGGTTGAATCCGCGCTCCGGGTACGGCTCGCTCCAGGCGAGGTCTGCTGGCAGCCAGCGGCCCCGATGCTGACCAGCACAACAATTGCACAACAGGTAAACGGTGCTTGCATGGAGGCGGATACTGCAAAGCTGGCTCCATAGGTAGAGCTTGATTTTTCAATCACTTACGGAGAGATGACGCTGCTTGCGCCAACAGGCGGTGCAGGTCACAATGTAAAAATGACACTCCTTGGCGATACGGTGACGGCGGCCAACGCCGTTGCCGAACGGATCCTCATCGTCGAAGACGATCCGTCGGCCCGCGTCGGTCTCGAACAACTGGTCCGAAGCTGGGGATTCCTCGCCGAGTCGGCCAGTGACGGCGAAGAGGCCCTCGAGAAGGTCACCTCCTTCCGCCCTGCCATCGTGATTTCCGACCTCGTCATGCCGAGGCTGGACGGCCTCGGTTTGCTGCGGGCGCTGCAGGCCCAGGGCGCGGACGTCACCACGCTGCTCCTCACTGCGCAGGGGACGGTCGAGACTGCGGTGGAGGCCATGAAGGAGGGCGCCTACGACTACCTGACGAAGCCGGTCGACATCCAGCGCCTCAAGATTCTGCTCGACAAGATCGTCGAGCGTCTGGAGACGCTGCGCGAGGTGAAAGCGCTCAGGCGGCAGCTGCGCGAGCACGGCACCTTCGGGACGATGATCGGGCACAGCGCCGAGATGCGGAAGATCTACGCTGTCATCGAGCAGGCGGCGCCGACTGGGGCTTCCGTGCTCATCACGGGGGAGTCGGGCACCGGGAAGGAACTGGTGGCCCAGACGATCCACCAGCTGAGCCCGCGGGCGTCCTTCCCCTTCGTGGCGATCAACTGCGCCGCGATCCCGGAAACGTTGCTCGAGAGCGAGATCTTCGGGCATGAGAAGGGGGCGTTCACCGGCGCGGCCGACCGGCGGCAAGGCTGCTTCGAGCTGGCCGACCGGGGCACGCTGTTCCTGGACGAGATCGGCGAGATGACGCCCGCCACCCAGGTGAAGCTGCTGCGCGTGCTCCAGGAGCGCAAGTTCCGGCGCCTCGGGGGGCGCAACGAGCAGAGCGTCGACGTGCGGGTGATTGCCGCGACCAACGTGGACCCCGCCGACGCCGTGGCCAAGGGCAAGCTGCGCGAGGACCTGTTCTATCGCCTGAACGTGTTTGCGCTGACGCTGCCGCCCCTGCGCGACCGCAAGGACGATCTGGCGCTCCTGACCCAGGCGTTCATCAGCGAGTTCAACGTCCGGAACCACAAGTCGATTGCCGGCATGGACCAGCAGGCCATGCGGATCCTCGAGCAGTACAACTGGCCGGGCAACGTGCGCGAGCTGCGCAATGTCATCGAGCGCGCCACGATCCTCTCGGCCGGTCCCTTCATCGAGCCGCGGCACCTGCCGCCGGCGCTGCTGAACGAGCCACTGCCGGCCCATCAGCCGCAGGTGGCGCTGGCGCCGGGCACGACCGTCGAGGAGGCCGAACGCCGGCTGATCATGATGACGCTCGAGCACACGCGCGATAACAAGACGCGCGCTGCCGAAATCCTTGGCATCAGCCTGAAGACGCTGCACAACAAACTGAACCGGCTGCGTCTCCGCCCGAAGCGGAACACCGATAACTGAGACCGGCGGCCGGGGCAACCGCCCCGGGAGCCCGGAGCCTGGAGTCACCACCCGGTGCCCGGCGTTCCCTGGGCTGAAGCCGGCGAGGATCACCATGCGTCTCGGCATCAAGGGCAAGCAGGTCCTCGGCGTCACGCTGATTGTCGGCGTCGTCGTCGTGGTCCTGAGTCTGCTGCACCTCGCGGGGCTGGCGCAGGTCAGCCTGGACGAGAGCCGGGCGCGTGCCGAACTGCTGGCGAATGCGATCTACCACCGCGCGCGCGAGGTCGTCGTCACTGGCGAGGCAGACCCCACGCTGCTGCTGCACGACGACCCGGGCCTGCGGTCGATCCTCGAGGCGAGCCTGTACGACAACAACGTGACCTTTGCCGCAATCGCCGACGCTCGCGGCACGGCGGTGATGCACGCCGACCGCGCGCAGGAGGGCGAGCCCATCCCGGTGCTGGCCTCGCTCCAGGAACTGCTGACCCGGAGTAAGGTGGAGCAGCTCACGACGATCTATCGCGACGAGGGGCGCAACCTCGATTTCGCCCAGCCTCTGCTGCTCGATGATCGGCCGATCGGTTCCATTCACATCGGCGTGTCGACCCTGCTCATCCGCCGCGACCTGAACCGATCGCTCGGCCCGGCGGTGGTCACCGCCTTGGCAGCACTGGCCATTGCGGTCTTCGGGGCCTCGGTGCTCGCTCAGCTGCTGCTGCGCCCGATTCACGTGATCCGGAGCGGGCTGACGCGGCTCGGGCGCGGCGAGTCCGGAGTGCAGCTGGATCTGCCACAGGACGAGTTCGGGGAACTCGGGACGTTCTTCAACGCGGTCAGCGCGCAGATCGCCGCGGACCGCTCGCAGATGGCAGGGCAGGTCGCAAACCTGGAATCCGCGGTCGAGCACCTCGAGGACGCCGTGGCGATCGTCGCGCCGAACGGCGAGCTGCTCTTTGCGAACCCCGCCATGCGTTCGCTCGTGGCCGACGCCACGAGTGGAGCGGCGCTCGAGGGACTCGTGCCCGCGAAGCACCCGCTTCGGCAGCTTGCCGACGAAACGCTGGCCACGCACCAGTCGCGCGGCCCGCTGTCCGCCACCTTCACGCTGCCGGGCGGGGAGCAGGGCGAGCGCCTGCTGCTCGCGCATCCCGTGCTCGATGCGACCGGCGCGCTGATGGGCGTGATGCTCATCGCGCGCAACGTCGAGTACCTGAGCCAGGTGCAGTCGACGATCCGGTATTCCCGCAAGCTCGCCGCCCTCGGCCGCCTGTCAGCTGGCGTGGCGCACGAGGTGAAGAACCCTTTGAACTCGATGATGATCCACCTGGAACTGCTGCGTCAGTACGTGGCGCCCTCGGTGGCGAGTGCAGGACGGGGCGTGGCACGAGGTCCGCTCGGCATCGCGGACGCGGCGCCCCCAGGTCCGCCGCCGGCCGCGCTCCAGCACGTGGACGTGATCGCTCGCGAGATCCGGCGCCTGGACGAGGTCGTGCAGGGATTCCTGAAGTTCACGCGCCCCGAGGACCTGAAGCTGCAGCGGGTGAACCTGGCCGAACTGCTCGGCGAGGTGGTGCCGATCGTGACGCCGGAGGCCGTGCAGCGTCGGATCCGCATCGACGTGGATGCGGCGTCTGCACCGGAGGTGAACGGCGACCCGGCGATGTTGCGGCAGGCGGTCCTGAACCTGGCCCTGAATGCCTGCCAGGCCATGCCGGATGGCGGCACGCTGCGGATGGCCTGCGAAGCGGGTCGCAATGGCCGCGTGAAGCTCACCGTGGCGGATACCGGCGTGGGCATCAAGCCGGAGCACCTGCAGCGGATCTTCGATCTCTACTTCACGACCAAGCCGCAGGGCAGCGGCATCGGGCTGTCGATGGTCTATCGCACGGTCCAGATGCACGACGGCGAGATTGAAGTACAGTCGACTCCAGGAAAGGGCACGACGTTCACGATCCTGCTCCCGCGGGCGTGAGCGGGCGACGTTGACAATGCAGGAACGCGGGGTGCATCGATGGAGATGAAGGCCACATGCGAGCACGTCCGTGGGTGCCTGCGCTCCGCCGTGGTCGTGTCTGCCGCGATCGGCCTGTCAGCCTGTGCGCACGCCAAGGCCCGGACGCTGGTCGAACTCCCTCCGCTCGAGATGCCGGCGCCGCCGCCGCGCGTGGTCGAGGCGAGCGAACCGCCGCAGTCACCCGTGATCGCACTGCCCGACGAGCAACCGACCACGCTGCGGCGCAGCGAGCCGGCGCAGCGCACCGACGCACCTCGTGCGACCGAGCCACCCAAGGTCGAGACGGTACCTGCGGACCTACCGCGGCCGGCCGACGAGTCGCCCCGGCCGCCGGCAACCACCCTGCAGACCACCCCGACCCAGCGCGAGGGCGAGGTGGAGCGGCGTGTGAGGACCCTCATCGCGCAGGCCATGAGCGACCTCAACCGGGTGAACTACCAGGCGCTGAACGCCAACGCGCGCAACCAGTACGACACGGCGAAGCGGTTTGCCGTGCAGGCCGAGGCGGCCGTCCAGGCGCGGAACCTGGTGTTCGCCAGCAACCTGGCCGACAAGGCGGCCGCGCTCGCGGCCCAGTTGCTGGGGCGCTGATGTGAAGCGGACTACCCAGCGTGCAGTGGACCTGTGCAGGGAGGTGACACCCTGACGCCCGCACACGGGCCGCGGCCCGCGGGAATGCGCCGTTTTCCGATGGTCGGGCTCTGGCATTCGGGTTGCTCGGGTGTAAGGCAACCTCGTTCCTCCCGTGTTCTGCGGGGGGGCACACCACCTTCCACACCTCCTGCCTGATGCACGAGGGAGGCGGCCGACAGGCCAGCCTCCCACCTGCCACTTCTCTGCAGTCGGTCCGCTTGTGTCAGGGCCAGGGTGTGGCCATCGAAGGCGGCGCGGCGGCCGATCCCGGAGAGTTTGCCGGGAAATCACGGGATTTCCATCGTTCGCACAGGTGTCCACATCTTGCGAGTGCCCTAAAAGCCACGCACAATATGTGGTAGGTCCGCTATTGACATCGGCGTTACGTGGGCGCATATTGAATCGCCTGGCACGTCAAGGAGGGGCGAGCGCGCCCGGGGGCCTCCCAGCCTTCCGGCACACCCGCACCTGAGGGACAACGTCGGTCGGTCGTTCGCTTCACCACCAATTTTCAGAGACAAGTCGATCGGACCCCTTGGGGCGAGGGGTGCTCGATTGCTTGATCCGGGCATGACCCCGGAGCAAACGGAGCAGCAGCAATGAAAGAAGGCTACCAGGCCGCCGGTGCCGGTCAGCAGACAGTAGAGAGTGGCTCGTCGGGCGTGGCGAATTTCGCCGAGGCCGAGAAGCCCAAGGTGAGGAAGGCGGCCGCTGCCACCGTCCCCGGGCTGACCTTTCCCCGCTTCTTCACCGAAGCGGGCGTGGACCCGTTCGACGAGGTCGAGTGGGAGCTGCGGTCGGCGGTGATCGGCAACGAACGCGGTGAGGTCGTGTTCGAACAGCGGGACGTGGAGATCCCGAAGGCCTGGTCGCAGCAGGCCACGAACATCGTGGTCTCCAAGTACTTCCGCGGGCAGATTGGCACGCCCGAGCGCGAGCGCAGCGTGAAGCAGCTCATCGGCCGCGTGGTGAACACGATCACCGAGTGGGCCCGGCACCACCGGTACTTCGCCAGCGAAGAGGACCTGCAGGCGTTCAGCGACGACCTGAAGCACATCCTCGTCTACCAGAAGGCCGCCTTCAACAGCCCGGTCTGGTTCAACTGCGGCTTCGAGAAGGCGCCGCAGTGTTCGGCCTGCTTCATCAACTCCGTGCAGGACACGATGGACTCCATCCTGTCCCTTGCCCGCACCGAGGGCATGCTCTTCAAGTTCGGCTCCGGCACCGGCACCAACCTGTCGCCGATTCGCTCGTCCAAGGAACTGCTGGCGGGCGGCGGCACGGCATCGGGCCCGGTGTCCTTCATGAAGGGCTACGACGCCTTTGCAGGTGTCATCAAGTCGGGCGGCAAGACGCGGCGCGCGGCCAAGATGGTCATCCTGAACGCCGAGCACCCCGACATCGTCGAGTTCATCAACTGCAAGGTCGAGGAAGAGAAGAAGGCGTGGGCCCTCATCGACGCCGGGTACGACGGCTCGTTCACGGGCCCGGCGTACTCGTCCGTGTTCTTCCAGAACTCGAACAACAGCGTGCGCGTGACCGACGACTTCATGCGGGCTGTTCTCGATGATTCGACCTGGGAGACGCGCGCGGTCACCAGCGGCGAGGTCGTGGACCGCTACAACGCACGCGACCTGATGCGGCTCATTGCCGAGGGGACGCACGTGTGCGGCGACCCGGGCATGCAGTTCGACACCACGATCAACGAGTGGCATACGTGCCCGGAGACCGACCGGATTCACGCGAGCAACCCGTGCTCGGAGTACATGTTCCTGAATGACTCCGCGTGCAACCTGGCGTCGATCAACCTGATGAAGTTCGTGAAGGAGGACGGCGAGTTCGACACCGTCGCGTACAAGGCGGCCATCCGCACCCTCATCACGGCACAGGAGATCATCGTCGACAACGCGAGCTACCCCTCGCCGGCGATCGAGAAGAACAGCCACGCGTACCGGCCGCTCGGGCTGGGCTACGCCAACCTCGGCGCGCTCCTGATGTCGCGCGGCCTGCCGTACGACAGCGACGCCGGCCGCGACTACGCCGCGGCGCTCACCGCCCTGATGACCGGCGAGGCGTACGCCCAATCGGCGCGGATCTCCCGCGATCAGGGCGGGCCGTTCTCGGGCTACGACAAGAACCGCGAGCCGTTCCTGCGCGTCATGCGCAAGCACCGCGACGCGCTGCGCGACGTCAACGCCCGCAACGTGCCGATCGACCTCTACACGTCGGCCAAGAGTTCCTGGGAGGACGCCGTCGAACTCGGAGAGCAGCACGGCTACCGGAATGCCCAGGCGACCGTTCTGGCCCCGACCGGCACCATCGGGTTCATGATGGACTGCGACACCACGGGGGTCGAGCCGGACATCGCGCTGGTGAAGTACAAGAAGCTGGTCGGCGGCGGGATGATGAAGATCGTCAACCAGACCGTGCCGATGGCGTTGCGGAAGCTCGGCTACACCGCCGCGCAGATCCAGGCCATCACGGACTACATCGATCAGCACGAGACGATCGAGGGCGCGCCCGGCCTCAAGGAAGCGCACCTGCCGGTGTTCGACTGTGCGTTCAAGGCCGCCAAGGGCCAGCGGTCCATCCACTACATGGGCCACATCAAGATGATGGGTGCGACCCAGCCCTTCATCTCTGGCGCCATCAGCAAGACGGTCAACGTGCCGAAGGACGCGACGGTCGAGGACATCGAGCAGGCCTACATCCAGTCGTGGAAGATCGGCGCAAAGGCCATCTCGATCTACCGCGACGGCAGCAAGCGCACCCAGCCGCTGAACACGTCGAAGAGCACGCCGTCCGAGACCGTGTCGCAGGCGGCCGGCTCGCTGGTGACGCAGCCCGTGCGCCGCAAGCTGCCGGATGAACGGCACGCGATCACGCACAAGTTCGACATCCAGGGACACGAGGGCTACATCACGGTGGGCCTGTTCGAGGACGGCCAGCCGGGGGAGATCTTCCTGGTGATGGCCAAGGAGGGCTCGACGATCTCGGGCTTTGCCGATGCATTCGCGCAGGCGATCTCCTATGCGCTGCAGTACGGCGTTCCGCTCGCGTCGCTCGTGGACAAGTTCAGCCACGTGCGGTTCGAGCCGAGCGGCATGACGCGCAACCCGGAGATCCGCTTCGCGAAGTCGATCGTGGACTACATCTTCCGCTGGCTGGCGTCGAAGTTCCTGTCGCCGGAGGCGCAGTTCCACGCCGGGGTCAACGGGCGCGACCTTGACGAGATCCGCGCGTCGGCTCCCGCACCGGGTGCGGGGACCGCGGCCGTGGCCGACCCGCCGCTCGCGGTCCCGGCACAGGCGCAGGGGGCCGCCTCCTATTCGACCATCCAGAACCAGGAGGATGCGCCGCCCTGCTCGACCTGCGGCGCGATCATGATCCGCAGCGGCGCCTGCTACAAGTGCTCGAACTGCGGTAACACGAGCGGCTGCGCCTAGGCCGTTCGACGCGACGCCCCGTTCGCCGACGCCAAGGGCGGGCCTCTGGGCCCGCCCTGCGTCGTTTCGACGACCCGGCCACCGGCCCGGGCGTACAATCGCCTCATGACCCAGCCCGATCCGCTTGCCGTCATCCGTGCCGGCCTCGCCGCCGACCGCCAGAACCTGCGCGACGCGATCAAGCGCGTACCCAAGGGTCTCCTCGAACAGCGCCCTTCACCGGAGCGCTGGTCGGTGGCCGAGATTCTCGAGCACCTCGCGATGATCGAGACGGCGACGGTCTCGTTTCTCACCCCTCTCGTCGAGACGGCGCCCCTCCTGGCGCCCGACACGCATCCGAGCCCGACGGCCATCCCGCGCGATCGCCTGCGGGACCGTTCCACGCGCGTGACGGCGCCGGAGATCGTGCAGCCCAGGGGCGCGATGACCTATGACCAGGCGGTCGAGGCGCTCGACCGGAGCCGCACGTCCCTGCTGCTGGTCCTCGAGGCCGCCGCGGGCCGCGACCTGACCGCCATTGGCCGTCCGCACCCCAGGCTTGGACAGCTCGACGGCTATCAGTGGCTCGCCATCGTCGGCGCGCACGAGGAGCGGCACGCCCTGCAGATCCTCGAGATCGCCGCGGAACTGTCCGTCGATCCCTCGTGAGTGGCCGCTGCGCAGCCGGACGGTTTACGATCAAGTAATGCGGCGCCTTGCCCGTTACGCGTGGGTGGTCCTGCTCTACAACCTTGCCGTCATTGCGTGGGGAGCGTATGTGCGCGCCACCGGCTCCGGCGCGGGCTGCGGCGCGCACTGGCCGCTGTGCAACGGGGAAGTGGTGCCCCGCGGCGAAACCGTCGAGCAGCTGATCGAGTTCTCGCACCGCCTCACGAGCGGCGTGGCGCTGGTGGCGGTCGTGGCGCTCTTCGTGTGGGCGCGCCGCGCGACGCCGCCCGGGCATCCGGTGCGCCGTGGCGCCACGTTGTCGCTGGTGTTCATGCTGACCGAGGCGCTGCTCGGCGCGGGCCTGGTGCTCTTCCAGCTGGTGGCCAACGACGCGAGCGCCGCGCGGGCCTTCGCCGTCGCCGCGCACCTGCTGAATACCTTCCTCCTGCTTGCGGCGCTGACGCTCACGGTGTTCTGGGCATCGGGCGGCGGACCAATGACGGTGCACGCGCAGCGCGACGGGATTGGCCGCCTGATCGTCGGCGGGACTGCGCTCCTGGTGGTCAGCGTCGCTGGCGCGATCACCGCGCTCGGAGACACGCTCTTTCCGAGTGCCACGCTCAGTGAGGGGTTGAACGCCGATCTGTCGGCCGCCTCGCATTTCCTGATCCGGCTGCGCACGATTCACCCGGTGCTCGCCGTGCTCACGGCGCTGCACCTGATGGCGACCGTCTGGCCGGTGGCCGGCGGGCGCGCCTCCGGACTCCGTCTGGCCCGTACCGTGGTCGCGCTGCTCGCACTACAACTGGCAGTCGGCATGGTGAACGTCCTGCTGCTGGCTCCCGTCTGGCTGCAGCTCGTGCACCTGCTGCTGGCCGATGCGATCTGGGTTGCCTGGGTCTTCCTCGCCGCAGACGCCCTCTCGACACCGGAGACCGTTACCGCCAGTTCGGCACCCTACCCGCGAACCGCCTGAAGCAGGTCGGAGGCGGCCCCCCGGGAGTCGGGCCGACCGAGGGCCGCCGCCCCGCGCCGCACGTGCGGAAGCCGCCGCGCTGGTACACCGCCGCTCTTTCCGCGGTCGTCACCGCACAGGCGATTCATCCACGCGGTCGACCCCGGCGCCCACCGGCTCCCCAAGGAACTCCACCCACGCCCGCTTGATGCACGGATAGTGCGTGGCCGCCTCCACCAGCGACAGGAAGGACTCCATCGTGCGATCGAATCGGGCCTGGAGCGCCGGATCGGCAATGGACCCTTCGTCGTTGAAGGCCTTGTGGGCCATGGCCAGGGAGAACATGTCTGGGAACACGCGAGAGCCCAGGTGCTCGAAGGGCACGCGCAGGGCCCAGAGGCCGCGGTTGCCGCCGGCCAGCGACGGCGACGCCGACAGGAGGAGCCCGTGCTTGCCGTCGAACGGTTGTGGCCGGAAACGCGACGTCCAGTCGATCAGGTTCTTCAACACGCCAGGCATCGAGCCGTTGTATTCCGGTGAGGCGATGATGAAGGCGTCCGCGGCAACGAGGCGGTCGCGGAAGGCCGTTGCACCGGCGGGGAGCCCCGACTTCTCGAGGTCTCCGTCGAAGGCCGGTACGTCGAATTCAGCCAGGACCGCCCGGTCCACCTCGACGCCGTGCGCGGCCCCGTATCGGGCAGCAAGGTCCACGAGCTTCTGGTTCAGCGAGCCGCTGCGCAGGGATGCGGCAAGGACGAGCACTTTGAGCGGGCGTTCGGTCGGGGGTGTCATGCTTTCTCCTGAGATAACGGCGGGCCCTCGCGGGCCCTCGGCGCCTGCCACACGTGGCACAGGTGCCGCTTGGCGTGGCGCGCTGGCGTCTCCGGCGTCTTTCGCAAGCGGTCCGCCAGATCGGAATACGCCTGATTGCCGGGGATAAGAGAAGAGACGCCGGCGGCGTGCACCGCGATCCCATCAGAACGACCGAGGCTCGACGTCAAATTGAGAGACGTGCCTCGCATTCCGCCGCGGAATGCCCGGCGGGCCCGGGCTCGTCCGTCGAGGGCGAAGTGGTGGCGCTACTCGGTGTAGGGGCAGGCGACAAACCGTCCGTCCCTGAACTCGAGCGGAGGATTCGCCTGCGCGCACTCGGGCCGCGCGAGGGGGCATCGGGTGCGGAAGGGGCAGCCTGACGGCTTGTTCATTGGCGACGGGATATCGCCGGAGAGCTTGGCCTGCCGGGCTCGTCGCGCGTGAGGATCGGGCTGCGGTGCCGAGGCGAGGAGCGCGCGCGAGTAAGGATGGAGCGGCCGCTGGTAGATCACCTCGGCCTCGCCCATCTCGACGATGTGGCCGAGATACATCACCGCGATGCGGTTCGAGATGTGGCGCACGACAGAGAGGTCGTGCGCGATGAACAGGTAGGAGAGCCCGAACTCCTCCTGCAGATCCTGCAGCAGGTTGATCACCTGTGCCTGCACCGACACGTCCAGCGCGCTCACCGGCTCGTCGCCCACGACCAGTTTCGGGCTGGTCGCCAGTGCCCGTGCGATGCCGATACGCTGACGCTGTCCGCCCGAGAACTCGTGCGGGTAGCGGTTGGCCTGTTCCGGCGAGAGGCCTACCTTCGACAGCAGCCACGCCACGCGGTCGGCCTGCTCCCGCGCCGACTGCCGGGAGTGGATCGCCAGCGGCTCCGCGACGATCTGCGCCACCGTCTTGCGCGGGTTCAGCGACGCGTACGGGTCCTGGAACACCATCTGGATGTCCGACCGATACGGGCGCATGGCGCGCCGGCTGAGGGCGGCCAGATCCACCGGCCCCGACTCGTGGTGGTAGACGATGCGCCCCGACACCTCGACCCCGTATGCCATGGCGGACAGGATGTTGACGATGGCACGGCCGACCGTCGTCTTGCCGCAGCCCGATTCCCCGACAAGGCCCAGCGTCTCCCCGCGCCCGATCGCGAACGAGACATGGTCAACCGCGCGTACCTCCCCGATCCGCCGCAGGAACACCCCGCCAGTCACCGGGAAACGGACCGTCAGGTCCTCGACGTCGAGAATCGGGGTGGTGGACGTCTGCATCTCAGCGTGGGTACAGATGGCAGCGGACCGCGTGGTCGGGCTCCATCTCGATGAGCGGTGGTTCGATGTCGGCGCACGGCTCGAACCGGTGCGGGCACCGCGTCACGAACTTGCACCCCGCGGGCATGTCGAGGATGCTGGGCACCGTCCCCGGGATGACGTTCAGCCGGCGCGCGCGATCGCCGGCGACACGCGGGATGGCGCCCAGCAGGCCCTGGGTGTAGGGATGCAGCGGGTTCTCGAAGAGCCGCGCCACCGGTGCGACCTCCTGGATCTTGCCGCCATACATCACCGCCACCCGGTCGCATGTTTCGGCCACGACAGCGAGGTTGTGCGTGATGAGCAGGATGGCGGCACCCGGCCGTCGCGCTTTCAGCTGCAGCATCAGGTCGAGGATCTGCGCCTGGATGGTGACGTCGAGGGCGGTCGTCGGCTCGTCGGCGATGAGGAGGTCCGGGTTGAGCACGAGCGCCATGGCAATCATGACGCGCTGGCGCATGCCGCCCGAGAGGTGATGCGGATACTGCGACATCCGCCGTGCCGCATCCGGGATGCCGACCTCCGTCAGCATGTCCACCGCACGCCGGTGCGCCTCGTCGCGTGACACCGGCTCGTGCTGGAGGATCACCTCGGTGAGCTGCATGCCGATCGTGAAGACGGGGTTCAGCGAGGTCATCGGCTCCTGGAAGATCATGCTGATCTCGGCGCCGCGCACCTTCCGGATGTCCTCCCAGGGCAGCGCCAGGAGGTCGCGCCCCTTGAAGCGGATCTCGCCCTCCACTATTCGCCCTGGCGGGCTGGGGACGAGGCGCAGGACGCTGAGGGCGGTCACGCTCTTTCCCGAGCCGGACTCGCCGACCAGGCCGAGGACTTCTCCGGGGCGGATGTCCAGGTCGACGCCGTCAACCGCCTTCGCGACGCCGGCTTCCGTGTCGAAGTAGGTCCGCAGGCCGCGGATCGAGAGGAGCGGGGCGGGCCCGGTCTGGGTCGTCATCGCAGCCGTGAGTACTCCCGCGGGTCGAACGCCTCCCGCACCGCTTCACCGATGAACACCACGAGGAGCAGCGTCAGGAACAGCACCCCGTTCGGGTAGAACACCAGCCACCACTTCGTCAGGTTCTCCATCCCCTGTCCGATCAGCTCGCCCCAGCTCGGCGTCGGCGCTGGCAGGCCGAAGCCGAGGAAGTCCAGGGCCACGAGCGATCCGATGTTCGCCACGATCACGAACGGTGCGAACGAGACCACCGGCGTGAGGGCGTTGGGCATGATGTGCCGGAAGATGATGCCGGCATCCGACACCCCGGCGGTCATCGCCGCGCCGACGTAGTCCTTGACCTTCTCGCGGTAGAACTCGCCGCGCACGTAGTAGGTGATGCCCATCCAGTTGAAGGCGGCGAGGATCGCGACGAGCAGCCAGAACGAAGGCTGCAGCAGCTGATAGCGGCCCGGCAGGTACACGGGCACGACCACCGAGCTGATGATGATGATGGTGTAGAGGAAGGGCAGCGACGACCAGATCTCGA
>CAYLTD010000018.1:0-103243 GCA_964386715.1 uncultured Bifidobacterium sp. | reverse complement strand
CTAGCGACGTACTGATGCCGCAGATGGGCGAGTCGATCGCCGAAGGGACGATCGTCCGCTGGATCAAGAAAGTCGGCGACAGCGTGGATCGCGACGAGCCGCTGTTCGAGATCTCGACCGACAAGGTGGACGCGGAGATCCCGTCGCCCGCGGCGGGTGTGCTGGTCGAGATTCGCGCGAAGGAAGGCGAGACCGTTCCCGTCAATTCCGTCGTGGCCGTGATTGCGCCCGCTGGTACGCAGCCCGCCGCGACGCCGCCCGCGGCCGCGCCGATACCGACGGCCTCAGCGCCTGCCGAGGAGCCGCCGGCTCCCGTGCCGCAGGCCGACGGTGCGCCGGCGACGCACGCTGAACGCGCCGGGCCGGCCGCCGATGCGGCTGCCGCCGCGGAACCGGCAACCCTTCCCACGTCGGGCACCGCCTCCGGAGAAGACCGGCTGCGGCGGCGGTCGTCGCCGCTCGTGCGGCGGATCGCGCAGGAGCATCACGTCGACATCGCGCAGATTCCTGGCACCGGCATCTCGGGCCGCGTCACGAAACACGACATCCTGTCGTACCTTGCCGCGCCGCCGGCCGCCGCGCCGGCCACCGCCACGTCGTCATCCGCTCCGCACGCGCGGGCGGGCGGGCACACGCCGGCCACCGGCGCCGGGCTCGTCGGCCAGACGGTGCCGATGTCGGTGATGCGCCGGAAGATTGCCGAGCACATGGTGGTGAGTCGGCGGACGTCGGCGCACGTGCACACCGTGTTCGAGGTGAACTACAGCCGCGTCGACCAGATCCGCAGGGCGCGCAAGGCGGAGTACGACGCCGCGGGCGCACGCCTGACCTACCTGGCGTTCATCATCAAGGCCGCCGTGGACGCGCTTCGCCAGATCCCGATCCTCAACGCGTCGGTCGATGCGGACCTCAACGTCACGTATCACCGTGACGTGAACATCGGCATCGCCGTCGCACTCGACTGGGGGCTCATCGTGCCGGTGATCAAGCAGGCGCACGAGAAGAACCTGCTCGGCATCGCACGCGCCATCACGGATCTGGCCGATCGCGCGCGCGCCAAGCAGCTCAAGCCGGAGGAGGTCGCCGGCGGCACGTTCACCGTCACCAACCCGGGCGGATCCGGCGCGCAGTTCGGCCTGCCGATCATCAACCAGCCACAGGTCGGCATCCTGGCGGTCGGGACGATCGAAAAGCGCGCCGTGGTGATCGACGATGCGATCGGTATCCGGGTGATGGGGTATCTGGCGATGGGATTCGATCACCGGCTGGTGGATGGGGCCGTCGGGGATCAGTTCATGGCCGCGGTGAAGCACCAGCTCGAGCACTGGGACCCCGCGCACGCCTGATCGCGGCGCCCGTGGGCGCGACGGATCGCCCCACCGTCGGTTCGGCGCTTCCCGGCGACTGCCCGGGCTCCTCCCTGGTCCGGGCGGACGCCCGCCAGCCTCAGCCGGTCGCCGCGCGCCTCGCGGGGGCTCCGTGGTGTCAACCCCCGGCGCCGCCGATACACTGGAGGGGCAGTGTTTCTACTCGCGACAGCCATGGCGGTCGGTCTGCACCCTGCACGGCATGCGAACCCTTGAAGTACGGCGTCTCGGACGCCTCGCCTATGACGAGGCCCTGGCGCTCCAGCGCCAGCTCGTGGAGGAGCGGCGCTCGGGTGTCATCGGCGACGTCCTGCTGCTCGTCGAGCACCCGGCGGTACTCACCCTCGGCGTTCGCGGCGACGGCGGGCGCTCGCACATCCTCGCCACGCCCGAGGAACTGAACGGGCGCGGCATCGGCGTGTTCGAGACCGGACGCGGTGGTGACGTCACCTACCACGGCCCCGGGCAGATCGTCGGCTATCCCATCATCGACCTCAATCCCGACCGTCGCGACGTGCATTGCTACGTGCGAGACATCGAGGAGGTCCTCATCCGGACCGCCGCCGACTACGGCATCGTCGCCGGGCGGATCGCCGGGCTCACCGGCGTGTGGGTGGGCGACGCGAAGCTCGCGGCCATCGGCGTGCGCATCCAGCGCTGGATCACGAGCCACGGCTTTGCGCTGAACCACACGACGGATCTCTCGCACTTCGACCTCATCGTGCCCTGCGGTATCGCCGACCGCGGCGTGACCTCGCTGGCCCGTCTCGGGTGCTCCGTCAGCCGGCCTGAGGTGGAGGCGCGCATCGCGGCGCACATGGCCGACGTGTTCGATCGCGACATCGTCCAGGCGCTCCCCGCGCTGGCGCAGCCCGGGCCGCGATGATGGCCTGGCAGTCCATTCGGCCGACCGAACTCACGCGGACGGCGGCGGCCGCCGCGGTGCTCGTCACGGGCGCCACGGCGATCTTCCTCGCCCTCGAGTACGCGTCGCTGCCCGACCTGCTGCCCGTGCATTTCAACGCGCGGGGTGTCCCCGATGGCTGGCAGTACCGGACCGTCGCACGCGTGTTCATCCCCGTGGGCGTGCAGGTGCTCCTGATGCTCACCTTTGGCGCGGTGGCCGCGCTGCTGCTGTCGAGGCCACACGGGCAGCATCACGATGCGGCCCCGGAGGTGCGCGCAGCCGCAGCCGCGGGAGAGGCGGTGGTGCTGATCGCGGCCATCTGGGTGACGGTGCAGGGGTATGCCGCGTTTGCGCTCGCGCGGATGTGGATCACGCACCTGCCTACCCTCCCGCTCTACAACGCGGCCGAGATTGCCGCCCTCGTGGCCACGGTGGTCGTCGCCGTGCGGGTGAATCGCCGCCTGGGCCGGCCGGAGCCGCGACCGTTCGAGCCAGCTCACTGGCGGCTCGGGCAGCTGTACAAAAACAGTCAGGATCCGGCCCTGTTCGTGCCGACGCGTGACGGCCGCCGCTGGACGCTGAACTTCGGCCGTCCAGTCGCCGGGGCCCTGCTGGGGCTGCTCCTGGCCCTCGGGGTGCTCGGTCCGACGCTGCTCCTCGCCCTTGCCCTCCGTTAACTCTATCGCCCTGAGCGCTTTAGGCGTTCGAGTCAACCCGACTGTCCGGTCGGGAATAAACCCGGCTGTCCAAGTGTTTTCCATGACAGCGAGGATGATTCGAATGAGAGACACGAAGGACGAATTGCTGCTCGCCAGGCTGCAGGCCGGGGATGAATCGGCGCTGCGAGATCTGGCGGATACCTACAGCTCGAAGATCTACCAGCTGGCTTTCCGCTACCTCCGGAACAAGGAGGACGCTGAAGAGGTGACGCAGGACGTGCTCTACAAGGTCTACCGGAAGGTAGGTGCCTTCCGCGGCGACGCCGCGCTGTCGTCCTGGATCTACCGCATCACCTTCAACGCCGCGATGTCGCGACTGCGGACCGCGAAGTACCAGCGCGCCCAGAACGACGAACTCTCGATCACGGCGGTGGACTCGGACGAGCCGAAGACGGCACGGCACGAGATCGCTGACTGGTCGGACCTAGCGGACGAGCAGGTGCTCCGCTCGCAGCTCCGCAAGAAGGTCGTGCGCGCGATCATGGCGCTCCCCGCGATTTACCGGGCCCCTGTCATGCTGCGCGACATCCAGGGCATGTCCACCGAAGAAGCGAGCGCGATGCTCCGCGTGAAGGACCAGACGCTCAAGTCGCGGCTGCACCGCGGCCGGTTGATTCTGCGCAAGCAGCTGTCGGACTTTGCCGGCGGCCTGACGCTTCATCACGCAACCGCCTAGGCCTGATTCTTGCTTTTGTAACGCGCGAGATTGATCGACGGTCGCGTCGCGACTGGAACTCCTGCAGGTCGGTATTCGACCGCGGCCCCAGTGGCGCCGACCCGATCAATCCCGCGACCCGGGCACGAGAGGTTCCAGGGTCGTGCTGATCGCCTGGCCCGACCCGTCTGCCTGACCCACCCGCCGCGCGCCAGCGACCGCCCCGCCCGACCCACCAGACCGGCCTGACCTGCCCGCACTGCCCGACCTGCCCGACCTGCCTGACCCACCAGACCTGCCTGACCCGTCTACAGCAGCATCGCGTTGTCGAGCGCGACCTGGGTTCCGACGCTGAGCGTCGGGTGGTCGACGCCGGCGATCCCGGCCGGGCCCAGGCGCACGGGCAGGGCAACCGTCCGGGCTCGTTCCCCGTGGGCGGTGTCGGGCGCCACGAAACAGCACACGGTCCGCCGGGACGCGCCGACCATTGCGGCGATGGCCTCGACGGCGGCGTGCGCGAGCGCGTGCGGTCCCGGAGGCCAGAGCGGCCCGAGCTGTGCGGACAGCTTCCGTCGCGCCGGCTGCTGCAGGACGCGCGTGGCGGCAAAGCCGCCGATGGTCGCCTCGTCCCATGCGACCACCGCGTGGTCAGGAGGGACGCCGAGGACCGCCAGTGCAACGTCCCTGGCGGAGCCGTTCGTCTGCAGGGCCACCAGCGCGCGCATGGACGCCACGAGCGCCTCGGGCGCGGAACCGAAGAGCCGCGTGCGCGCGTACCGCAGATCGCGGACGCCACGCTCGACGATCGTGCGGTGCTCGGGGCCCGCGCAGAGCACGACGCTGCGCGCCGCGAGCTGCGCGATCTGCCGCAGGGGCAGCAGCGGATCCGCGTCGGCGGTCGGCGTGGCGGCATCCGCGAGCACCACGATCGCGGCGCCCGCGACCCGGCTGATGTCGGTCGAGCCGCGCACCTGCGTGTCGAAACCCTCGACCGGACCTGTCTGCAGGATGTCGAGCGCTTTGCCGGCGGCCACCTGTCCGGCCGGATCGATGAGCTCGATACGGCGCACGATCCCGCGGCGCGCCAGCACGTGCGCGAGCGAGCCGCCGAGTTCACCGGCTCCGAGGATGGCGACGTCCGTCATGCGTGTGGGCTATTGTAATGGGTGCGATGAAAAAGGAACTGCGTGGACAGGTGGCGCTGGTCACCGGCGGCTCGAAGGGCATCGGTCTCGGCATCGCGCGTGCGCTCGTCGCCCAGGGTGTGCACGTTGCGATCACCGGGCGCGGCGCCTCGAGCCTCGACGACGCGAAGCGCGCGCTGGAGGGGCTCTCTGGCGGTCAGGTGCTCACCCTCGCCGTCGACGTGCGTGATCACGCGGGCATGACGGCCGCCGTCGGAGACATCGTCGCCCGGTTCGGGGGGCTCGACATCGTCGTCAACAATGCCGGCATGGGCACGTTCGTGCCGGTGTCCGAGATGACGCACGAGGCCTGGACGGCGCTCATCGACACCAACCTGACCGGTGTGTTCAACACCTGCCGCGCCGCCATTCCCGCCCTGCGGGCCCGGGGCGGCGGCTACATCATCAACATCAGCAGCCTCGCCGGCAAGAACGCGTTCGTCGGCGCGGCGGCGTACTGTGCCTCGAAGGCGGGCCTCAATGCCTTCAGCGAAACCCTGATGCTCGAGGTGCGGCACGACAACATCCGCGTGACCTGCATCGCCCCCGGGTCGGTGGCGACGGGCTTTTCAGGCAGCGCCGAGGCCGGCGCCGAGTGGAAGATCGGACCAGCGGACATCGGCGACATGGTGCGCGATCTCCTCGAACTCGACACCCGCAGCCTGCCCAGCTACATCGAGCTGCGTCCCTCGAAGCCGCCGAAGAAGTAGCCGGGTATGTCGGTCCTCCACAAGCATCGGGACGCGCTCGAACATCACGAGACCATGATGGGATCGGCGCGCGGCCGCCTGGCCGTGGCGCTCGACCTGCTCACCGACTCGCTCGCGCTGGTCGGCCAGCACGGTGTCTACTGCCGCAGCGAGCGGTACATCGGGCAGCCGAAGATGGACATCGCGCTCGTGCTCGAGCAGCTGCGCGACGCCAAGGAACTCGTGCAGAGTGCGATGGCCGAGATCAAGAGAGACAGGAGCGGCGGCGGGACGGCGCTCCCTTAACCCACTCGCCCTTCGAGCACCTCTTCCTCTCCGGAGTGAACCGTGTCAGGCGGTTCGAGGTGGTCGGCTGGTCTCCATCGGGCGTTGATGATCAGCCACAGGGCCCCTGGCACGGCGAAAGCCGTGCCCAGTGCCAGCGCCAGCGATCGAGGCGACCAACCCATCTGGTCCAGCGCGTAACCCGTCGCGTAGCTCGAGATCGAGGAGGTGAGCGTCACGAGCGCCAGTTCGGCGGCGAACACCCGCCCGCGGAACGCGTCGGGCACCTCCATCTGCAGCAGCACCGTGCTGAAGACCCACAGAATCGATCCGCCGAAATGCGCCAGCAGCACGCAGGCCGCCGCCAGCGGCAGAGTGGGCGCCACGGCCAGCGCCACGTAGAAACCGCCGACGATGAAGTACGCCGGCCCGATCGAGCGGCGCATCACGGTCGGCGTCTGGCCGAGCATCCAGCGCAGCGCGATCGGCCCCAGCCCCGCGCCGATGCCCCGGGCTCCGTAGAGCACGCCGATGCCAGCCGCCGTGCTGCCGCCGACGGGGAAGATCTGCTGCCCGAAGATCGTCAGCAGCAGCAGCACCCCGCCGGCCAGGCCCCAGCCGGCCTTGACGAACAGCAACGCCGCGATGTGCCGGCTCCGGCGCACGTACGCGAGGCCGTCCCGGAGGTCGGCGAGGCCGGTGAGTTCGAGCCATCCGCGCGGCGCCGGGCGCGGGGCGGGCTGGGCGTCGAACCGCGTCTGGCCGATGAACCACGCCGAGGCGAAGAACGAGGCGGCGTTCAGCACGAAGGCGAGGTCCCGGCCGGCGAACGCGGTGACCAGGCCGCCCACCGACGCGCCGATGGCGAGCATCGCCGCCCACGTTGCGCTCGAGAGCGCGTTGGCGGGCATGAGTTCGTCCCGGCTCGTCACGTTCGGGATCGTCGCCGTGCGCGCGGGCTCGAAGAACGAGGAGCCGGTCACGACCAGCGCCATGACCACGTAGGCGAACCACACCTGCTCGCGCGTACGGACCATGAGCAGCCCGAGGATGGTCACGCCGCGCACGATGTCGGTCGCGATCATCAGGCGGCGGCGGTCGACCCGGTCCACGACGACCCCCGCGATCGGGCCGACGACGGCCATCGGCAGGAACTGCACGATCATCATCCAAGCGACCGCCGTCGCCGAGCCCGTGAGATCGAGCAGCAGGGCGAACACGGCGACCGAGTTGAACCAGTCGCCCAGCTGCGACACCGTCTGCCCGATGAACAGCAGGCGGAAGTTCCGGTTGTTGCGGAGGATCGCGGTGTGGACGCTCACGCGCGGCGGTTCAGCGGCCCCGTTCGAGGATGGCAGCCAGCTGCGTGGTGAACGCCGACCGTGCCAGCACCTCACCGATGCCCGCGGCGCGGGCGGCCTCGATGGTCGCCGTGTCCACGTGCGAGACGTAGCCGAGCGTCGGAATGCCGGCCAGGGCCGCGTCGCGGCGCATGGCCGCGAGCGTGCCGAGCGGATCGGTGCGCGGGTTGTTCAAGTCGAGGATGACCAGCGCCGGAGCCGCGGTGCGCATCTGCTCCAGGGCCGTTGCGGACGACCGGGCGAAGGCGACCGGGACGCCCAGTCCTGACGCCGTCGTGCGGATCTTCGACGTGAACATCAGGTCGTCCAGGATTGCTAGAATCACGACGTGATCATAATCGAGACGCAGGCGGTCGGCCCCTTCTTCAAGAACGGGTTCGTCGTCGCCTGCCCGCGTACGCGCGAGGCGGTGCTGATCGATCCGGGTGACGAGGTGGACGGCCTGCTGGAGTTCATCGCGAGCGAAGATCTGGCGGTACGCCACATCCTGCTCACGCATGCGCACGTCGATCACGTCACCGGCGTGCCGGCTGCGAAGCAGGCGCTCGGCGTGCCGGTCTGCCTGCACCGCGACGACCTGTTCCTTTACGAGCGCGCCGCGCAGCAGGCACAGGTGTTCGGGCTGACGCTGACCGGCCCGCTGCCCGCCATCGACGTCTTCTACACCCCGGGCCAGCGCCTGCCCTTCGGCGACTACGAGGCGCGGCCACACCACACGCCCGGCCACTGCCCGGGAGGCGTGTGCCTGGAGGTCGCGCGGGCGGGCGAGACCGGGCTCGATCTGTTCGTGGGCGACACGCTGTTCGCCGGCACGATCGGGCGCACCGACCTGCCGGGGGGCGACTACGCAACGCTCATCGGATCGATCCGGTCGGTACTGTTGCCGTTCGGCGACGAGGCCCGTGTGTATCCCGGGCACGGCCCCGATACCACGATCGGCCGCGAGCGGAGGACCAACCCGTACCTGCAGGCGGCGGAGGCGTGAGACAGTCCTCAGTCCTCAGGCGCCGGTCCTGAGTCGCCAGTCGCCGGTCTTCCGTCGTCGGTCCTCAATCCTCAGCGGCCGGTCCCCAGGCGCGGTTGCCTTCCTGCGCCTCGATCGCGCGCAGGGTCACTCGTCGGGGCGGCCGATCGCATCAGTCCGACCGGCCCACCTGCAGTTCGACGCGGCCGACCTTGAGCCGGTCGCCCGGAATCAGGTGTGCGCGGGTCACGCGCAGGCCGTTGACGAACGTGCCGTTCGTGCTCTGGAGGTCCACCACTTCCAGCGTTTCGCCGTGCGCCTCGAGACGGCAGTGCAGGCGCGAGACCAGCGCCGCATCCAGCATCAGCTCGGCACCCGTTGAACGGCCGATCGTCTTGATGGTACCTGGGGACAACCGGTAGGTCACCACGGGCTCAGCCCCCTCCGAGCTCTGCAGGATCCACATGGTTCGGCCCATCTTACCGCGCGCCCCGTTGAACTTCGGTCCGGCCCTCTTCGTAAATGGAGGTATGCCGGGACGGACCTCACGCACTCGCCTCTACCTCCTCATCGGCGGCGTCACGGTCGTCGGCGCGGCCGTGGCTGGATTCGCCACGCTCAACGGGGCATCGGTGGACATCGACCCCTCGAAGCTCGTAACCGTGGAGCAGGGCACCATGGTCCGCTCCGTCGTGGCCACCGGGAAGGTGGAGCCCATCACCAAGGTGGAGATCAAGTCCAAGGCGAACGGCATCATCAAGGCCTTGCGCGTGGACATCGACACCGTCGTGAACGAGGGTGACGTGCTCGCCGAACTGGACAAGGAACAGCTCCAGGCGCAGCTGCGCGGCGCGGAAGCCACCCTGCTCGCGGCACGGGCCGCGCTCGAAGGAGCCGAAGCCCAGCTCAAGAAGAACACCGTCGAGGCCGAAGGGCCCGACGTCGCCTTCGCCCGCCGCGCCTACGAGCGCGCCGAGTCGCTCTTCACCCAGCACCTCATCGCCCAGTCCGCCCTCGACGACGCCCACAGCGCCATTGAAGTGGCCGAGAACAAGCGTCGCGCCGCCCAGTCGCAGCTGTTCGTCAGTCAGGCTCGCGTGTCCGAGGCTCGGGCGCAGGTGGCCCAGGCAAAGGCCGCCGCCGACCGCGCCGCCGAAGACCTTGCCAACGCGACGATCCGCGCGCCCATCCGCGCCACGGTGCTCACGCGCGACGTCGAGATCGGCAGCCCCGTCTCCTCCATCCTCAACCTCGGCGCCAATGCCACGCTCGTGATGACGCTCGGCGACATCGACGAGGTCTTCGTCCGAGGCAAGGTGGACGAATCGGATATCGGCGCGGTGCGCCTCGGCCAGCCCGCCCGCATCCGCGTGGAGACGTTCCGCGACAAGGTGTTCAACGGGCGGGTGACGAAGATTTCGCCGATGGGTGTCGAGAAGGACAACGTCACCAACTTCGAGGTGCGTGTCTCGATCGACAACCCGGGCAAGGAGCTCAAGGCGAACATGACGGCCAACGCCGAGATCGTGCTCGAGGAGCGCGCCGGCTCGACCCTCGTGCCGGAGGCTGCCGTCACTTACGACGCGTCCAAGAATGCCTTCGTCGACGTCGCGGACGCCGGGGCCAAGGGCGGGCGCCGCCGCGTGCCGGTGAAGCTCGGCGTGGGCAACGGCACGCGCGTCCAGGTGCTCGAGGGGCTCACGCCCGGCGACAAGATCGTCCTGCCCTCCTGAACGCCCGCTGGTGCTGCCGTGAAGGAAGCGCTCCTCCAGTCGTTCGAGAACCTGCGGGCCAACCGCCTCCGCAGCCTGCTCACGATGTTCGGCATCCTCTGGGGCATGATCTCCGTCGTCGTCCTGTCCGCGACGGGTGAGGGGTTCCGGCGCGGGAACGACCAGGTGCTGCGCGAACTCGGCCAGAACATCGGCATCGTGTGGGGCGGGCGCACGAGCCTGCAGGCCGGCGGCGAGCGTGCGGGCCGGCAGGTCATCCTCACCGTCGACGATGCCCGCGCCATCGCGCGCGAGGCGTCGATGGTGGCCGTGGTCAGCCCCGAGATCCAGCGCAGCAACGTGAAGGTGAAGACGCCGTACAACTCGGCGTCAGGCCGCGTGTTCGGGATGGAACCGCCGTACCAGCAGATCCGCACGATCGAAATCGAGGCCGGCCGCCTCTTCACCTGGACCGACGAGGAGCAGGTGGCGCGCGTCGCCATCCTCGGGCACGACATGGCCGAGCAGCTCTTTGGAAAGCGGCACGTGCTCGGCGAGACGCTCATGATGAACGGCGTCCCGTACACGGTCGTCGGCAGGATGCGGAAGAAGCAGCAGGACAGCGACTACAACGGCCGCGACGACCAGAAGATCTTCGTGCCGTTCGCCACCATGCTGCGCGACCTCCCGCGCACCGACGCACCCGCCGGGTCGCTGTCGGACATCATCGTGGCGCCGCACCAGTGGGTGGTGGATCAACTGCCGCGCGTGCTCGACGAGCGCACCGGCCGCATCGAGGACATCCAGTGGCCCCTCGAGCGCAACGTACGCGAGGTGCTGGCGCGCCGCCACGGGTTCGATCCGGCCGACAACCAGGCGGTCACGATGTGGGATACCTCCCTCGAAACCCTGATGTTCGGCCGCATGATCGACGGCATGAAGAACTTCTTCCGGATCGTCGGCCTGGTCACGCTCGCCCTCGGCGGGATCGGCGTGATGAACATCATGCTGGTCGCCGTGAAGGAGCGGACGCGCGAGATCGGCGTGCGGAAGGCGCTCGGCGCGACCACGCGCAGCATCCTGCAGCAGTTCTTCCTGGAGGGCTTCTTTCTCACCCTGCTCAGCGGCGGCCTGGGCATGGGGGTCGCGCTCCTCATCTGTGCCCTGGTGAACCAGCTGCCGATGCCGAACCGCTTCGCCGGCATGGTGCTCTCGTGGGACGCCGGGCTGCTGTCGCTGGGCACGCTCGTCCTCATCGGCGTGATCACCTCCACATATCCCGCCAGGCGGGCCGCCGAGCTGCCGCCGGTGGACGCGCTCCGCTTCGAGATGTAGCCGTGGACTCCGCTGCCGCCGCCCTGCCCTCCGTCGCACACGCGTCGAGCCGGCGCCCGCCGCGGGCGCCCTCCACGCGCCTGCTCGGCGAGGTCGCCGCCCAGGCGCTTGCGGGGCTCTACCACCATCGCTTCCGTGCAGCCTTGTCGATGCTCGGCATCTCGTGGGGCATCGTGTCGGTCGTGGTGCTGCTGGCCTACGGCGACGGGTTCCGCACCGCGCTGGAGTCCGGGTTCGCTGGTGCGTTCTCCGACGGCACGGCCGTCGTCATGATGGGGCAGACCAGCAAGCAGGCCGGCGGCGAGCGGGCCGGCAAGCGCGTGCGGCTCACCATCGCCGACATCGACGCGGTCGAGGACCTGCCCCTCGTCAGCCGGATCAGCCCGGAGTTCATGAAGGAAATGGTGGCGGCTTACGGCGCCCGCCAGTCCAATCACCTGGTCCGTGGCATCGCCGCCAGCTACGGGGTGATGCGCAGCGAGCGTCCCCAGCCCGGCGGACGCTTCATCGACGACGAGGACGTGCGCCTGCGCCGCCGCGTCGCCTTCATCGGCAGCGAGGTGCAGCGCAAGCTGTTCGGATCGATCCCGGCCGTCGGCGAGACGATTCGCGTCGGCGGCCTTCCCTTCGAAGTCATCGGCGTGATGGAGGAGAAGGTCCAGCTCTCCAACTACCAGCGGCCCGACAAGTACTGCATCTTCGTACCGTGGACGACCATGGGCGCGCTGGCCGATACGAAGGAGATCGGGACGTTCGTGTGGCAGGCGGTGTCGGCGCCCCAATACGCGAAGGCCGAGAAGCAGGTGCGCGAGTTCATCGCGGGCCGCTACCGGTTCGACCCGACGGACGAGCGTGCGGTCAACATCTTCGGCGCGGAGCAGGCGAAGGAGATCACGGGCGGCATCGTCACCGGCCTGAAGCTGGTGCTCACCTTCATCGGGGTCCTGACGCTGGCCATCGGCGGCGTCGGCATCATGAACATCATGTTCGTCAATGTCCAGGAGCGGACCCGGGAGATCGGGGTGCGCAAGGCGCTCGGCGCGACGCGCGGCCAGATCCTGACGCAGTTCCTCCTCGAGGGGCTGGTCACGACCTTCGCCGGTGGCGTGATTGGGATTGCGCTCTCGTGGGCGCTGGTGTGGCTGCTCAGCCCTCGACCGTTCCTCTCAGAGTTGCTGGACGATGCGAGCCGGTCGTCGGACATCCACCTGGTGCTGTCGCCGGGGCTGGTCGGCACCTGCGCAGGAATCCTCATGGTCGTGGGCCTCATCGCCGGATTCCTGCCCGCCCTCAAGGCGTCGCGGCTGGATCCGATCGAGGCCCTGCGCTACGAGTGATCAGGCCTGGCCCGACCCGCGGTCCGGCACGAAGAGCACGACGAGCCCGCCCGCAAGCATCGTGACGCCGATCGCAATCAGGCCGGCGGAGAACCCGCGCGTGGCATCGCGAAGGTAACCGACGCCGTACGGCCCGACGAACCCGCCTACGTTCCCCACCGAGTTGATGAGAGCGATGCCCGCCGCCGCGCCGCGCCCGCCGAGGAATGACGTGGCCAGCGTCCAGAAGGGGCCGAACATCGATGCGAGGCCGAGCATGGCCACCGACAGCAGCACGAGCGACGGCGCGAGTCCCTGCACGAGGGCGGTGCCGATGAAGCCGGCCCCCGACACCGCCGCGCCAGCGGCGATGACACGGCGGCGCTCGCCCGTGGCGTCCGAGTAGCGGGCCGCCACGACCATCGCCGCTGCGCCGGCCAGGTAGGGCACGGCACTGAGCAGGCCGATCTCGAACGAGGTGCCGGCGAACGTGCCCCGCAGGATCTGCGGCAGGAAGAAGCCGAACGCGTACAGCGCGACCGGCACGACGAAGTACACGGCGGACAGCACCCACACCCAGGGGTGTCGCAGGGCCGCGCCGATGCCGTGCGCGCGATGCCGGCCCGCGTCGTCCTCGTCCGCCAGGCGCGACAGCAGTGCGTGCCGCTCGTCGCGTGTGAGCCAGGAGGCCTCGGCCGGCGAGTCGTCCAGCACTCGCAGGGCCACGAGGCCGAGCAGCGCGGCGGGTACGCCCTCGAGGAGGAACATCCACTGCCAGCCCGCCAGACCCGCGAGTCCGTGCATCGAGAGCAGCGCCCCCGAGAGCGGGCCGCCCACGATGCCGGCGGTGACGACGGCCGTCATGAAGCTGGCCACCGTGCGCGCGCGTTCCTGCGCAGGGACCCATCGCGTGAGGTAGTAGATGATGCCCGGGAAAAACCCGGCTTCCGCCGCGCCCAGCACGAAGCGCAGCGCGTAGAAGCTCGTCGCGCCCGAGACGGTCATCATCGCCGCCGAGGCGAGGCCCCACGTGATCATGATGCGGGCGATCCAGCGCCGGGCGCCCACCCGGGCGAGCGCCAGGTTGCTCGGAATCTCGAAGGCCGTGTAGCTGACGAAGAAGATGCCCGCCCCGAACCCGTAGACCGCGGACGAGAAGCCGAGCGCCTCGTTCATCTGCAGCGCGGCAAACCCGACGTTGATCCGGTCGAGATACGCGAAGACGTACAGCAGGAAGAGGAACGGCACGAGGCGTCGGCGCACCTTCGCGGCCGCGGTCTGGAGCGCCGCGCGTCCATCCGTGGAAACGATCGCCGGCCGGTCGCCGGCGGAGCCACGCCTGATGTCCATCGCGCTAGCTTAGCCCCTCGTGCTGTCCGCCGCGTTTGGCGCGGGGCCGGCCCCGCGCCCGTCGCATAATTCCGTACATGAAGACCGTGCTCATGCTCGTGGCCAGTGCGTTCCTTGCCCTGGGCCAGGCGTCGTCCCCGGTGGCGCCGTACGACCCCGCAGACCCCGAAGGGCTCGTCTACCATCCCAATGGATGGACGCGCTTTGCATGGCTCCGCAAGGTGGTGTGGACCAGACGTCCGATCGGGAACCCGTTCGGGCGCGTGCCAGGCGTGCCCGGCGTCACGCCCGCGGACGTGCAGAAGATGGCGGCCACGCTCGATTCCCTGTCGCTCCTGCTCCAGGCGACGCCCGAAGGCCGTGACGGCCGCGGGTACTTCGTGACGGAGGCCCGCACGTGGTCCCTCTACGATCCGGCCGGCTTGCCGGACGGGACCCCGGTGGCCAGGCTGCCGCTGCAGTTCGATGCCGGGATCTTCCCCTTCTACAGCGTCGACACGAAGAAGAACGGAGTCTGGGTGACCGATCGGGGCGGCGAGACCGAGTCGGCCTACTACCGGTTCAACCGGCTGCCCGGCCGTCTCGGGCAGCCGGTCATCGCCACCGAGTCGAACGCGGCGGGCAACGCCATCGAGTTCTACACGCGGCCGGACACGACGCGGAGGTTCTCGGGCCATCCCGTCGCGGACGGACAGGTGCTGCTCATCGTTCGTGCCGGGCGCGACCCCTGGGCGCCCGTGCCCTACGGTCGCGCGTTGAAGGCGGCGATGCCGCGCTTCGAGGCCGACAGGGCGAGCGCCGAGCAGCGCCTCGCGAACCTGAAGGCGACGATGGAGCAGACGGTGTCGCCGGCGTATGAGCAGCAGATGCGCGACCAGTTCGAGAAGAACTACGGGTCACTGCGCAGCACACGGCCGCAGGGCTACTCCACGCGTCTCGCGTCGATGGAACGCGAGCTGGCCTACAACCGGGAGAAGGCACGGAAGGACGCGAACCCGCAGCGCGACCAGGAGGGCAGCTGGTACTGGCATCCGCTCGACGCACACGCCGACGCTGCGAAGCGGCTGGCGGCGATGACGCCGGACCTCGCCGGCGTGCCGGCCTGCTACGTCGAGGCGAAGGGCGAGCAGGGGCGATACCAGATGCGCGGCGCCATCCGGCCCATCGCGGAGAACGTCGCGAGCTGCCGTCCGCTCGTCATGGACAACTGGGGCTACTTCGACACGACGCTGCCGCGCCCGGCGCCTCAGATCCTGCTCGTCACCGACTTCGATCGGTGCGGTCGCCTGCTGGAGCCCAACCGGGCGCCGAATCCACCAGCGACGAACACCACCGCGCCGCCCCAGGGCTGCACGCGGCACGTGCCGATGTGGCAGCAACTGGAGTGGGACAAGGTGGCCGCGCTGCTCACGCCCTAGCGTGTTCGGCGCCACGGCGCGACAGGAAAGCCGCCCTCCCCGCAAGAGCCTCGCCCATGGTCCGTCGCCGGGTCGCGCCGGCGGCCTGCCTGCGCGTCAGCCGTTGGCCTTCAGGAACTCCACGATCAGCCGGCTCACGGCCGCAGGCTGCTCCTGCTGCACCCAGTGCCCCGCGCCGTCCACGAGGTGGGTGCCCTTGTACTTCGTCGTGACCGTCTTCTCCAGCCGCTCGAGGGCACCGGGATTCTGATAGGTGCCCCAGTCGCTCCGGCCGCTGATGAAGGTCGCGGGCACGTCGATGGTGCGCCCCGCGAACACCTGCAGGTCGCCGTCACCCGGGCTCCCGCGGTAGCCGTTCAGTCCGCCCTGGAATCCGGTACGGCCGTACTCCTCCGCATACACCTTCAGTTCGGCATCGGGCAGCCACCGGTTGGCTGCGATCTCCGCCGCTGACGGCATGTCGGCAGCCACCTGCTCGGCCATGCCCTTGTCGAGATCCATGATGTAGTAGCGGGGCAACTCCGCCCATGCGGCGGCCGTGCGTCCGGACAGCGGGTGCGGGTTGTTCTGCTTCCAGTCCGCGCTCTTCGCGTGGTAGTAGGCGCGCAGGAATGCCTGCAGCCCCTGCTTGGCGTGCCACATGTTCTCGTTGGCGTCCGCCGTCTGGTAATACCGCTGGTAGTGCTTGCGCGGCGGCGTGAGCTTCGCGAGGTCGTCGTAGATCGCGTTCGGATTCTCGGGCGGCGCGGCAGGCCGGGCGGCCGCCGTGGCCGTGTTGAACGGCAGCGACGGCGGCCCGCCGTACGGCGCACTCATCATCACGACCGTGCGGAAGACATCGGGCCGCGCACAGGCGAGCCAGCCGGCCAGCGGCGACCCCTGGTCGTGCCCGACGACATGCAGCGACCGGTACCCCATCGCCGAGACCAGCGCCAGCATGTCGCGGATCTTGTTCAGGGTACCGAACGGCCGAAGATCATCGGTGTACTTGACGGAGTCGGCGCCCGACGTCCGCCCGTACCCGCGTACGTCCGGCGCGAACACGTGGTAGCCCGCCGCGGACAGCGGGCCCATGATCTTCCGCCAGCTGTACGCCAGCTCAGGGAACCCGTGGATCAGGAGCACGCCGGGCCGGCCGGGTGTCTCGTACCCCGCCTCGAGCACGTGCATGCGCAGGCCGTTCACGTTGTCCACGAACCGGGAACGGATCCCCGGCGGCAGCACGGATGCGGGGAGTGGTCCGGCCGACGACCCGGCGGCCTGTCCGGCGCCAGCCTGCGACGCCTCCGTCGCGCCTCCGGCGAGTGGTGTCAGTGCCAGGGCCGCAAGGCCACCGAGCAGCCGGCGCCTCGTGACGGGGAATGCCGCAGCGTTGTCGGGAGACTCGGGTCCATGCATGCGCGTCACGATACCAGACCCGAGGCCATCCGGATCGTGCGTCTCCGGCCGGCCGCTCGTCGCATCTACCCGGCCTCGCCGCAGGGCGGCACCCGGCGCGCACGCCGCCGGGACCGGAGTGCCCCGGTGCGGCGATCAGGGCTTCGCGGGCATGCTGCGCTGGAGGAACGAGGTCACGCTGTCGATCACCGAGGGGCTGACCTGCACGGATCCCAGGCGCGGGTACTCGTCGACCTCGCCGGTCTCGGCGGGCACCAGCAGGTGGTTGACGCCGGGGACCGCCACGATCTCGGGGGCCGGCGCCTTCTTCCGCGCTCGCGCCAGCGCCGCGAGTTTCTCCGCACTGTCCGGCGGGATCTGCCGGTCACGCTCGCCCTGCAGGATGAGCAGCGGCTGGTTGACGTCCTTGACCAGCTTCGCGGTGTCGAGCGCCAGCACGCTCTGGAAGTACGGGGTGTCGGCCTGTCGTCGAACCGCGTCCGGAATCTGGATGCCGTCCCAACCGCGGCCGGTCAACACCGCGGCCTGGATCCGCCGCTGCAGGTCGATCGTGGCAAGCCGGTCGGCCTCCGGTCGCCCGGCACGTTCCGCGGCGCGCTCCACCTGGTACATGTTCAGCTCCGCCCCGGTGCCGCCGATCGTGGACAGCAGCGCCACGGCCGCGACGCGGTCGTTCTTCGCCGCGGCCATGAGGGCCAGCGACCCGCCCTCGCTGTGGCCGACCAGGGCGATGCGCTTGCGATCGACGTCCTTGCGGTCCGCAAGCAGACGCACGGCTGCCTTGAGGTCCTCGGCGTAGTCGGTGAGCGTCGCCGACTCGGGACGGCCCCCGCTCTGGCCCACGCCGCGCTTGTCGTACCGCAGCACGAGAAAGCCCGCGTCGGCCAGGGCGTTCGAGATCTGCCCGAAGATGGGGATGCCGAACACCTGTTCGTCGCGATTGGTCGGGCCGGAACCCGCCACCAGGATCACCGCCGGCAGCCTGACCTCGGCGGACGCGGTGGCCGGGCGCGAGATCGTGCCGGCCAGCGAGAAGCCGTTGGCCGGGATGCGGACGTCGAGATCGTTGGGCCGCGACACGGTGACGCTGCGCGTGGACACCGCCGCCATGTCCTCGCGCGCAACCTCCAGCGTCTGTGAGGGGATCCGCAGGCGCAGGAGCCGCCCGTTCTCGTCACTCCACACCTCGGCGGGAATGGGCGGTGCACCCACGACCTGGAACGTCACGGCCGTGCGTCGGGCGACGACGAGCCGCTCGACCGTCTGGATGCGTTCGGTGCTGCTCTCGCCGACCAGCGCCGTGAACGGCCCCTGGCCTGGCTGGAACAACGTGATCGCCGTGCCCGGCGCCGCGCCGTGGATGCGTGCCGACACCGCCTCATACGGCGCGATGAAGGGCGGTGGCAGGAACACGGATTGATCAGTGACCGGGTCCGTACGCTCGCTCGTGCCCGCCGGGGTCGTGACGGTCGTCGTGGCCGTGCCGCCGACCACCGTCGACTTCAGCAACGAGTTCTGGCCGCGCAGCGTGGCGTCGACCGTGAGTTCGAGCGGCTTCCAGTTCGCGTCGTACTTTGCCCGGAACTGGCGCACCACGAGGTCGACCGGTGCGGCCACCCGGCCGGTGCTGCTGATGGTGATGCCGTCGGCGCTGCGGTCGACGGTCACCTGCTCGGTGCCGATCGGGGTCGCGCGGATGAAAATCGAGAAGTTCGCGGTGGCCGCGGTCTGCGCCGCGGCAGCCGACGCCGTCAGCAGCAGGGCGCCGACAGCCAGCCCGGCTGCGCCGGCGCGGGTACAATCAAACAGGCGCATATTTCACCATACCACCATGGCCCCGGGTCCTTCGTCTCACGCCTACCAGGCGGCGCGCGAGCACGCCGCCAGCTTTCCGCGCACCGGCCGCGGTCGCATCGTCGTCTCGGGACGCGACCGCGCATCGTACCTGCAGGGCCTGCTCACGAACGACATCGCGGCCCTGGGGCCGGGGCAGGGCTGCTACGCCGCCTACCTGACCCCGCAGGGGCGCATGATTGCGGACCTGTGGGTGTATGAACTCGGCGACGTCATCCTGCTCAGCGTCCCGCTGGCCGCGCGCGAGACGGTGCTGACCAGGCTGGACCAGTTCATTTTCTCCGAGGACGTCCAGCTTGGCGACGTCACCGGGACGTTCGCCGCGCTGGTGGTCGTGGGCCCGCTGGCGGCCGCGGCGGTGGCCCGCGCGCTCGGCGTCGAGGCTGGCGTGATCCAGGCGCTGGGCGAGCACGGCAGCCTGCGCCTCACCCTGGCCGGGGAACCGGTGATCGTCCTGCGCGTCACCGACACGGGCGAACCGGGGTACGAGGTGCTGGTCGCGACCGCATCCGCCGCGCCCCTGGAGGCGGCGCTGCAGGCGGCCGGTGTGGAGCCGATCGACGCGGCGACCGCCGAGACCCTGCGCATCGAGGCCGGCGTCCCGCGGTTTGGCGTCGACATGGACGAAGAGACCATCCCGCTCGAAGCGGGGATCGAGCCGCGCGCCATCAGCTTCACCAAGGGCTGCTACGTCGGGCAGGAAGTGATCATCCGCGTCCTGCACCGCGGCCACGGGCGCGTCGCCCGCCGCCTGGTTGGCCTCGTGTTCGAGGATGCGCGTGTGGGTCCGGCCGCAACGCCCCTGCTGGTGGACGGCAGGGAGGTCGGCGCGATCACGAGCAGCGCCGTATCCGAGGCGCTGGGCCGCAGCATTGCCCTGGGCTACCTGAAGCGCGACTTCACCGAACCCGGCACCCGCGTTTCCACCGGCGATGGCCGCGCTGCCGAGGTCGTCGCCCTGCCGTTCGTCGCTCGACCGGCCTGAGCCACGCGCGTCGGCCGCGTCAGCTATCCGCGCCCGACGAGAGCCGCCGGATCAGTTCGGCATCGGCGGGCGGGAACTCGAGCGTCGCGAGGTCTGCGCGCGTCACCCAGCGCATCTCCTGGCCGATCTGCGGCGAGGGATCGTCCCGCAGGCCGACGGCAAAGAAGTGCAGCTCGATCAGTCGGTCGGGGTATTCGTGCGTGAGGGTGCAGATCTCGCGGCCGACCGTGCAGGCCACGCCGAGTTCCTCGCGGAGCTCGCGCGCCATGCAGTCCTCGAGCGGCTCGCCCGGGTCGCACTTGCCGCCGGGGAACTCCCACGCGCCGGCCAGGTGCGTGCCCTCCGGTCGTCTGGTCACAAGAAAGCTTCCGTCGCGTTCGATCACCGCCGCGGTGACAATGACGCGCGTCACGGACGCTCCGGCGTGAACGGGAACGACCGGCACGACTTCGCCATCGGGCAGACCAGGCACTTCGGGTTGCGCGCCACACACACCATGGCGCCGAAGTCCATCAGCGCCTGGTTGAAGTCGAACACCTGCTTGCGGGGCACGAGCGAGGCCGAGAGCGACCACAGGTGCTTCGTCATCGCGTGGCCCTTCGGATCGCCGGCGGCGACGAACACGCGGAAGAGGACGCGCGCCACGTTGGTGTCGAGGATGGCCGCGCGTCGGCGGAAGGCGAAGCTGCGGATCGCGCCGGCCGTGTAGGCGCCGATGCCCTTGAACGACAGGAGCGTGGCTTCGTCTTCCGGCAGGCGGCCGTCGTACTGGGCGACGGCTTCACGCGCAATGGCCTGGAGGCGGCGCGGCCGGATGTTGTAACCGAGCGGCCGCCACGTGTCGGTGACGTGCTGCTCGTCGGCCTCGGCCAGCGCATGGAGCGACGGGAAGCGGTCGAGCCACTCCGCGTATTTCGGCAGCACACGGTCCACCTGCGTCTGCTGCAGCATGATTTCGGACACGAGAATGTGATACGGGTCGTCGGTCTTGCGCCACGGCAGGTCCCGCCCGTGCCTGGCATACCAGGTGAGCAGGCGCTGGCGGAAGCGGCGTCGTTCGGCAGGGGCGGGCAGCGGCAGTGGTGCGGCCTTGGCGGCGCGGGCGCGGGACTTCTGGGCCATCTCGTATAATTTCGGAACGGACTCACGTGAAAATCTACACTCGCACCGGTGACAGCGGCGAAACGTCGCTCTTCGACAACAGCCGCGTCAGCAAGGCCGACCCCCGCGTCGATGCCTACGGCGAGGTGGACGAGCTGAACGCCTGGCTCGGCCTCGTACGCGCGTCGCACCTCGACGACGACCTCGAGCAGGAACTCATCCGAATCCAGCGCGACCTGTTCGCGGTGGGTGCGCAGCTGGCCGACCCCTCCGACCGCATCGCGACCCGCGTCACCAAGGCCTTTGTCAGCGACGCCGACGTGACCCGGCTGGAGCGCCTGATCGATCGGCTCGAGCAGGAAGTTCCGCCGCTCACCCGCTTCATCCTGGCCGGCGGAACGCCGGGCGGCGCCTCCTTGCACGTGGCGCGCACCGTCTGTCGCCGCGCCGAGCGTCGCATCGTCGGGCTCTCGCCCGAGCCCGATCCGATCCTCGTCCGCTACATGAACCGGCTCTCCGATCTGCTGTTCGTGATCGCGCGGGTCGTGAACCACCGCGGGCGCCAGCCGGAAACGGAGTGGTGAACCCGACCGTCGCGCGCGCCTACGCGGCGTGCGCCGCGCTGGCCCGCTCGCACTACGAGAACTTCCCGGTGGCGTCACGGCTGCTGCCACCGGCGATGCGCCCGCACGTGGCGGCCGTGTACGCGTTCGCGCGTGTGGCCGACGACATCGCGGACGAGGGCACGGACAGCCCGGAGGTGCGACGGGCGCGGCTCGACGCCTGGCGGGGGCGCCTGCACGAGGCCGCTGGCGGCGCCGCACAGGGGAGCGCCAGCCGCGACGACCAGATTTTCCTCGCGCTCGGCCACTCGATCCGTTCGCTCGACCTGCCGGTCTCGCTGTTCGACGATCTGCTCAGCGCGTTCGCTCAAGATACCATGACGACCCGCTATGCCTCGTGGGCGGATCTGCTCGACTACTGCCGTCGGTCGGCCAACCCGGTCGGTCGACTCGTGCTGCGCATTGGCGGATATCACGGCGAGGCGGCTGCCCTGTCGTCGGACGCCCTGTGCACGGCCCTGCAGCTCACGAACTTCTGGCAGGACTTCGGCCGCGACTGGCAGGCAGGGCGGCTCTACGTGCCGCGCGAGGTGTCGGAAGCCTCGGGCGCGGCCGAGGCGGATTTGTCGCGGTCTCCACTCAGCGCGGCCTGGACCGACGCGCTCGGCCGGTGCGTCCAGCGCACGCGCGAGTGCTTCGCGCAGGGACGCGCCGTGTGCGACATGGTGAGCGGCCGGCTGCGCTACGAGCTGCGCGCGACCTGGCTTGGGGGTGCCCGCATCCTCGACCGCGTGGAGCAGCGGCGGGATGAACTGCTGACCGAACGCCCGAGCCTCTCGGGTCGCGACGTGCCCGCCCTGTTGTGGCGGGCGGCCCGATGGAAGCCGGTACCCGCCTGATGGCCGCCCGCAAGACCAGCTTCTACTACGCGTTCCTCGTGCTTCCGCCCGACCAGCGCCGGGCGATTATCGCCGTCTGGGACTTCTGCCGTGCCGTCGACGACGCCGTGGACGAGGCGGACCCGAGCGGCGTGCTCCCGCCGCGGCAGGCCGTGGCGTACTGGCGCGCCGAACTCGCGCGGTGCTTCAGCGGCGCGACGCCCGAGACGCCTGAGGGACAGCGGCTGCAGCCATTCATCCGGGAATTCGACCTGCCACGCCAGGCGTTCGAGGATGTGATCGACGGCGTGGCGATGGATCTCGATCGCAGCCGCTACGAGACCTTCGACGACCTGCTCGAGTACTGCCGGCGCGTGGCCTCGGCGGTTGGGCTGGTCTGCATCCGAATCTTCCGCTGCGAGAGCGAGGGCGCACGCGAGTACGCGCTGCACTTAGGCGTCGCACTGCAGCTGACGAACATCCTCCGCGACGTGAAGGGCGATCTCGAGCGCGGGCGCGTGTACCTGCCGCTCGAGGACCTGCGCGCCCACGGGTGTTCGGTGGAGGACCTCGCGCACGGCCGCCTCACGGAGCCGGTCAGGCAGCTGCTGGCGTTCGAGTGCCGCCGTGCTCGCGAGTACTACGCCCGCGCGGTGGCGGCGCGGCCCGCGTCGGATCGCCGCCGGCTGGTGGCCGCCGAAATCATGCGCGCCGTGTACTCGGCGACGCTCGCGCGGATCGAGCGGCGGGAATACGACGTCTTCAGCGAGCGCGTGCGCGTGCCCAGGCCGCTGCAGGCGGCGATTGCCCTCCGGCAGTGGCTCCTCCCCGCATGACGCCGGACGTCGTCGTGATCGGGGCGGGGTTCGCGGGACTCAGTGCCGCAGCCCGGCTCGCCACGCGAGGATGCCGCGTGCTCGTACTCGAGGCGCGGGCACGCCTCGGCGGCCGCGCCACGGCGTTCGTGGACCGCGAGACCGGCGAGCTGGTGGACAACGGCCAGCACGCGCTGATGGGCTGCTACCGCGAGACGTTGGCGTTCCTCGACGTCGTCGGCGCATCGGAGCACGTGCGCGCCCAGCCGACGCTCGGGGTGACGATGATCGATCGGTCCGGCACGCGCTCGCGGCTCGAGTGCCCGCCGCTGCCACCGCCCCTGCACCTGGCGGCGGGCGTGCTCGGGTGGTCGGCGCTCTCGTGGGCCGACCGGTTCGCCGTCCGCAAGATCGACGGCCCGATCCGCGATGCCAGGCGCGCGCTGGCGGCACCGGGTGCATCGGGTGCGCTGGACGCTGGCGCAGCCGGGGCGACCGCTGCGGCCACCGCTGGAGCGGCCCTGCCCGGGGTGCGCGCCGACGAGACCGTGACGCAGTGGCTCGTCCGCCACGGCCAGACGCCGCGGCTGCGCGAGATGCTGTGGGAGCCGCTCGCGCTCGCGGCGCTGAACCAGCCGCCGGACACGGCCGCGGCCGATCCGTTCGTGCGCGTGCTCGCCGAGATGTTCGCGGGCGACGCGCAGTCTTCGGCCATCGTGCTGCCGACGCGACCGCTGCACCTGATGTACGCCGAACCCGCGCGCGCCTTCCTCGATGCGCACGGTGGCATGGTGCGGACGGGCGCGACCGCGCGCGTGGTGGTGCGCGGGGGCCGGGTCGAGGCCGTCACGGCCGGCTCCGAGCGGTGGCAGCCCCGGCTCGTCGTGTGCGCTGCGCCGTGGTTCGCGTTGCCGGAGGTGTTCGAGGGTGAGGTCGCCCCCCTTCAGGACGTGATCGATGCGGCACGCGCGACCGCGGCGTCGCCGATCGTGACGGTGAATCTCTGGTACGACCGGCCCGTGCTCGACGAGCCGTTCGTGGGCCTCCCGGGACGGCTCATGCAGTGGGTCTTCGACAAGCGCGCGGTGGTCGGCGGCGACAGCTCGCACCTGTCGCTGGTCTCGAGCGGCGCCGCGGACGTGCTGCGGTGGACCAACGCGCAGCTGATCGACGCGGCCCAGGCGGACCTGTCCGCCGCGCTGCCGCGGGTGCGCGAGGCGCGTCGGACACGGGCGACCGTCATCCGCGAGCCGCGCGCGACCTTCTCCCTCAGCCCCGGACAGCCGGCGCGCCCCGGCGTGGCCACGCCGGTGGACGGACTCTGCCTCGCCGGCGACTGGATTGGCACCAGGCTGCCAGCTACGATCGAGGCCGCCGTCCGCAGCGGTCATCAGGCCGCCGAGGCGGCGCTCGTGTCATGCGCTCGATAGTCGTCCACTACAAGGAACTCGCGCTGAAGGGCAAGAACCGCCCGTGGTTCGTGCAGCTGCTCGTCCAGCGCCTCAAGGTCGCCCTCGCGGATCTCGACGTCGCCTCCATTCGCTCGGTCATGGGCCGCATCGAGATCGACCTGGGTCCGGGCACCACCTGGGAGCAGGCGCGCGATCGCGTGTGCACGGTCTTCGGCATCGCCAACTTTTCCCTGGCGGGCACCGGCCCGCTCGACTTCCGGGCGCTGGCGGACACGATCCTGGCGGACCTCGACGGTGTGGCGGCGCCCACGTTCCGCGTGTCGGCCCGTCGCGCCGACAAGCGCATTCCTTTCACGTCTCCCCAGATCGAGCGCGAGGTGGGCGGCTACATCAAGCTCGCAAAGGGCTGGACGGTGGACCTCGATGAGCCCGCCCTGACGATCCACCTCGAGCTGCTGCCCGACCGGGCGTTCTACTATTTCGGCAAGGAGCCAGGGGCCGGCGGCCTGCCGACCGGCACCGGCGGCCGCATCGCCTGCCTGCTCTCGGGCGGGATCGACTCACCCGTGGCGGCCTTCCGCATGATGCGGCGCGGGTGCCACGTCTTCTTCATCCACTTCCACAGCTACCCGATCCTGTCGCGCGCCTCGCAGGAGAAGGTACGCGAGATCGTGGGCGTGCTCACGCAGTACCAGCAGCGCTCGCGGCTGGCCCTGGTGCCGTTCGGCGAACTGCAGCAGCAGGTGGTGCTGGCCGTCCGCCCGGAGTACCGCGTCGTGATCTATCGCCGCCTGATGCTGCGCATCGCCGAGAGGATCGCGCGGAAGTGGCACGCCAAGGCGCTGGTCACCGGCGAGGTGGTGGGGCAGGTGGCGTCCCAGACGCTGGAGAACATGACGACCATCGCCGACGTCAGCGGGCTCGAGATCCTGCGCCCGCTGGTGGGCATGGACAAGGACGAGATCGCCGATCAGGCCGCCCGGATCGGCACCCTGGGCATCTCGAACATCCCGGACCAGGACTGCTGCACGCTCTTCACACCCCGGCACCCCGCGACACGGGTGCGCGTGGTCGAGGCGGTCGAGGCCGAGCAGGCGCTCGCCCTCGAGGAGATGGTGGCCGGCGCGGTGGCCGCCATGACGGTCGAGGAATTCAGCTACCCGCGCTAACATATCCGGTTGGCCGGAGGGGCTGCGAGAAGCGAGGGCATATGTACGAGTCGGTAGACGAGATTTCCGCGGCGGTGCACGGCGCCGCCACGGTGTCGGGCGATCAGGTGACGGTCACGAACCTGCAGGCGCTCGCTGGGGACACGATCGATCGACTGGCGTGGACCGCCGCGTTCGGCGCGTCGACCGAGGTGCGCGGAACCGCGCGCTGGGTCATCCGGTCGCTGGCCGCGTCGGCGGGAATCCGCCCCGCGTCGATTCACGACCTGTACCTCGCCATGGGCCGCGGTGAGACGGGCGGGTTCACCGTGCCGGCCATCAACGTCCGCGCGATGACCTACGACACCGCCCGCGCCGTCATCCGCGCGGCCCGGAAGCTGGACGCGGGCGCGTTCATCTTCGAGATCGCCCGCTCGGAGATCGGGTACACGGAGCAGCGGCCGCACGAGTACGCCGCCATCCTGTCCGCTGCCGCCCTGCGCGAGGGCTTCACCGGTCCGCTGTTCATCCAGGGCGACCACGTGCAGACCAACGCCAAGAAGTACAACAGCCCCGAGCGCGACAAGGAACTGGAGACGCTCCGCGCCCTGATTCGCGAGGAGATCGCCGCCGGCTTCTACAACATCGACATCGACACGTCCACGCTCGTCGACCTCGACAAGCCGACGCTCGCCGAGCAGCAGGAAGTGAACGTGTCGCTCGCGGCGGACTTTGCTGCCTTCATCCGCAGCGTCGAGCCGAAGGGGGTCACCATCTCCGTCGGCGGCGAGATCGGCGAGGTGGGCGGCAAGAACTCCGACGTCCACGAGCTGCGCGCCTACATGGACGGCTTCAACGCCAGGCTGCGCGAGCGCGGGGCGGGCCTCGTGGGTCTCAGCAAGATCAGCGTGCAGACCGGCACCGCGCACGGCGGCTTCATCAACGCCGACGGCAGCGTGCGCAAGGACGTGGCGATCGACCTCGCTGCGCTCGAGGAACTCTCGACCGCCGCCCGGAAGGAGTACGGTCTTGGAGGCGCCGTGCAGCACGGCGCCTCCACGCTGCCGCTCGAGGCGTTCGATGCGTTCCCGCGCGTGGGAGCCTGCGAGATCCACCTGGCCACCGACTTCCAGAACATGGTGTACGACCATCCGCAGTTCCCGGCGGACCTGAAGGATCAGATGTACGCCTGGCTGCAGGAGCACGCCCAGGAAGAGCGCAAGCCGAAGGACACCGAGCAGCAGTTCATCTACAAGGCGCGCAAGAAGGCCATCGGGCCCTTCAAGAAGCAGATGTGGGGCATCGAGGCCGCGCGCCGCGACGCGATTGGCACCTCACTCGAAGAGCGCTTCACGCGGCTCATGACGCTCCTGAAGATCAACGGCACGGCCGACGCGGTGAAGCGGTTCGTCACCGTGCCGGCCGTGCCCCTGGATCGTCAGGCCGAGATCAAGGCCGCCGGCGGCGTCATCACGGCCGCCGAACGCAAGGCCGAGGGGCTCGCGGACTAACCGCTCGTTTCGGCGTCAGTCGGGAATCCCGCCGTCAGGCTGCGGGCTCGCCGGGAACACCTCCCAGAAGATCACCTGGGTCGGTTTCCCGGCGACACCGTAGTCGTAGAACACGTCCACGGCGCGCCAGCGCCCATCCGCATACACCGTCAGCTTGTCGTTGGAAATCGCCCCGGACGGGTTCTTCTGCCGCCCGGCCTGGAAGCCCGCGCGCTGCAGGTGCCAGATGGTGCGGCGCAGCAGCTCCTCGGCGGCCGCAATCGCCTGCTGGTCGCTCGGATAGATCGCCACGAGGTGCGGGAACTCGTCCGCCGTCGCGTTCACCACCTGCTCGGCCCGGAGCCACGACTGTGGGCCCGGACCGACATGGAACGGGCTCTCGATCGGTGCAGGCGGCGGCGCCGGAGCCGGTTCGGGCGCGGGAGCCGGCGCCGGTGCGGCCGGCGGCGCGGGCGCGACCGGCCGGCGCAGCGTCTCTTCGCCCTGGAGCGGCCCGAGGCACGTGGAGCCCGAATAGGGAATCCGCAGCGTGTCGCTGTTCTCGATGCGCGCCGTGCCGCTGATCGAGAACGGGCACGATGCGAATCCCGGTACCGTGGCCGTGCCCGTCACGGTGTACGGGACGTCGCTGCCCGTCACCTGGCCCGACGCGGTCCCCGTCGCCGAGATGCCGTTGGCGCAGGTCGCGCTGAAGGTGCCGCTCAGCGACGTGCCGCTCTGGCTCGTGATCTGCCACGAGAACGCCGAGCACGACGAGGCCGCGAGGCCGACCAGCGGGTTCGACGCCCACGTGCCCAGCAGCGACGGGGTGGCCGAGCCCGCCGATCCGGTCGGGGCCAGAAGTGTCCCGGACTGCTCGATCCCGGCGCACGCACCGGAGAACAGGGCAAGGGAGAGAACGCCTGCGCGTATGATCCGCGTCATCGTTGCTGCCTGCGGCCGCATGTCGGCAAGCCGTACACGCCACCGTGAACGTGTGATTACGAATCCGGGCGGTCGCCCCGCAGTCCTGTAAGTGAACGCGGGCACACCTGCGTGAAACTGGCCGGAAAAGGACGTTACCTCGGCAGCGGATGCAGGAGTCCGGCCAGATAGTCCTGGAGCGCTTCGGCAGTACTGCGGAACGCGAGGTCGTCCCACGGGATGTCGGCTGCCGGCAGTTCCGCGGCTTCCAGCGATTCGTCGTCGATCGCCAGCTGCCCGCCCACCGCGGTCGCGGCATAGACGACGATCACCGGTGCCCGGCCGGCATACGAGTAGATGTTCACCAGGCCGTCCAGGCGCACCACGAGCCCGCTCTCTTCGCGCGCCTCCCGGACGGCCGCCTCGAGGAGCGGCTCGCCGCGGTCGACGTAGCCGCCCGGGAACACCCACTTGCCGTAGCCCGGCTCGATCGCGCGCCGCACCATCACGAGGCGATCCCCGGTCGTGCGGATGATGGTGCCGACGGCGACCTTGGGGTCCAGGTAGAAGACGAACCCGCACGCCGCGCAGACGAGCCGTGACGGGTCGCCGGCCTTGAGCTGTCGCGGCTCGAGCCGGTGCGCGCAGCGCGGGCAGAAGCGGTAGCCGTGCGGGTCGTCGTGCGGATGGAGCGGCGTCACGGTGCGGGGCCTCGGCGACGGCAAGTATAATTCGACGGGTATGTCGATTCTGAAGGTTGCGCGAATGGGTCATCCGGTGCTGCGCCAGCGCGCGCAGGCGCTCGACCGCACCCGCATCAAGAGCCCGGTCACGCAGAAACTCATCGACGACATGTTCGAGACGATGGCCGAGTACCACGGCGTCGGCCTGGCCGCGCCGCAGGTGCACGAGGGCCTGCGGCTCTTCGTGGCGTCGCTCGACAGCGAGCGCGGGGCCGAGCCGAGCGAGCCCATCGCGATCATCAATCCCGAGATCACCCCGGTGAATGCCGAAATGGTCGACGACTGGGAGGGGTGCCTCAGCATCCCGGACATCCGCGGCCAGGTGCCCCGCTACTACGAGATCAAGGTGCGCGCCTTCGATCGCAACGCCGAGCGCATCGAGCTGACGGCCAGGGGCTTCCCGGCGCGCGTGATCCAGCACGAGACCGATCACCTGGACGGCGTCCTGTTCTTCGATCGGATGAAGGGCTTCGAGACGCTGACCTTCCTCGACGAGTACTCGCGCTATTGGGTCAAGGACGACGAGGACTGACGCGCGGCGCGCTTCTGTTCCATGGCGCGCTCCTGCTGGAGCCGCTCGAGTTCGACGGCGGAGTGATCCGCGTACTGCATGGCCTCGGCGAGGGCGTGGTGCCCGGCCACGTCGCGGATCGCGCGGTGCATCGCCTGGCAGATGCGGCGGTAGGACGGGTGCCCCTGCGGCGCCGTCCGCAGCTCGATGACGTGCATGGCCTCGCGCGCGTTCATGTCCATGTAGAAGCGGACGCGATACGCCATGGCCACCGCATACCCGGCCGCCTCGCGGAGCCCGTGCTGCTTCAGTGCGGCGTGCAGGTCGGCCGAGCGGTCCATCACCTCGCGCCAGTCCGCGAGCGCGCCTGCGTCGTCCAGCGCCGCCGGTTCCACGTAGCCGTGATCGGGCGAGAGTGGCTGCCACTCGAGCGTGAGCAGGCGGTGGCGCTGCAGGTCGCGAAACGCGCCGTAGTCCGCCAGCACGTCGAAGCGGTAGGCGGTGCGCTCGAAGGCGCGGCCGGGGCGGTGGCGCCGGTTCGCCCGGTCGCCGACGTACGCGCGCAGGACCGCCAGCCGGTCCTCCACCGGCATCGCCCGCGCGATCCGCAGCAGCTGATCGTCGGGCAGTGTCGAGGAGGCGTACAGCGCCGATGCCACGACCTTGACCTCGCCCTCGGGGTCGAACTCGGTCAGCGTCACCTCGTCGCGCGGCTCTGCCTCATGGGTGCCGATTGCCGCCGCCGCAGCCAGCCGCGTGGCCTCCCGCGTGTCCTCGAAATACTGCACCCAGCGCCCGCCGCGGTGGGGCTGGTCGACGCGTGCCACGAACGCCGGCATCACGTGCTGCAGTTCGGCGAGCAGGAGATCGCCGAAGAGGCGCACTTCGCTGAGCGGGTGCGCGCGCATGCGCAGGATCAGCGCTTCGTAGGCCTGACCGGTCCCGTAGATCCCGAGGTTGGAAGTGGTCGCTGCCGGCAGCAGCCCGCGGAGCGTGTCGAGCGCCTTCGCCCGGATGACCGACCGATACACCGCGTCGGAGTCTTCCGGGGCCTTCGGGTACCGTGCGCGGAAGTGCGACTCGAGCGCCGGGATCCACCGCGCATACACCTCGAACGCCCGGTCCATCGTCCGCGTGTAGGAGGCCAGGAGCGGCGTCGCGGCGATCTCCGCCGGGACGTGGTACTTCCAGCGGCCGTTGGGCCGATCGGTGTACGGCACGTACCGCGTGGACTGCTCGAGGTACGCCATCAGGCGCCCCCACTCGAGGACCTTGGTCAGGATGTTCGACACCCCTTCGCAGGCCACGTGCGCGCCGCCGAGTTGCGCGACCGAGTCGTCGCCGTACTCGTTCAGCACGCGGGCGTAGAGCCGCTCCGCGCGCTCGCTGCCCACGGCGCTCGCAGGAACTGACGCCGCGTCGCCGCCCACCTCACCCAGGAACTCGTCGAGGAACAGGCGGCGCAGCGACTTGGCCGATCGCGAGTAGCGCGCGAAGAGCGCGCCCTTGACCGTCTCGGGCAGGTTGCGGAGGGCAAACACCGGTCGATCGGTGTTGGTGAAGAAGGGCGCGAGCGCCCGGGCCTCGTCGGCCGTGAACTGATCCTGGGTCTCTGGCACGGGTGGCACGGTGGTCAGGTATTCTACCTCCCATGTCCGAGCCCGCGCCCGACTCCCGGTGGACCTTCCGGCATCGGCTGACCGTGCGGTTCAGCGACTGTGACATGCTCGGCCACGTGAACAACGCCGTGTACCTGTCCTATCTCGAAGAGTGCCGCATCGAGTGGTGGAAGGCCATCGGCGAGCCGCCGATCAGCGGTGGGTCTGGCGTGGGCGCGATCATGGCGCATGCGTCGCTCAACTACCGCGCGCCACTGTTCCTGTCCGACGAGGTCGAGATCCGGCTCGCGGTTCACAAGGTGGGGACGAGCAGCGTGACGGTCGACTACGAACTGGTGAACGTCGCCACCGGGGTCGTCGTCGCGGACGCCCGGACGGTCGCCGTGGCGTTCGACTTCGGGCAGAACCGGACGGTCCCGGTGTCGCCCGAGACACGCGAACGGATGCTGTCGAGGCCGCCCGCCGTGTGACGCGGCGCCGAAAGCATCTATGATGGGCTGGACCCGGCGCTCACGCCGGCCGCGCACCAGCGCGTGCGCGCGCATCCCGACACGCTCGGACGCGAGGGACGGGCGGCCGAACACAAGGGCCGCTGGACGGCCTCAACCCGCGTCGCCTGGAGTCACGCCGCCATGAACAACGTCATCGACTTCATCAACGTCAACCGCGAGCGGTACGTGGATGAGCTGAAGGCCCTGCTCGCCATCCCCAGCATCAGCGCGCTGCCCGAACATGCCGCCGACGTGCGGCGCTGCGCGGAGTGGTGCGCGGAGGAAATGCGCCGCGTCGGCCTCCGGAACGTGCGCCTGGTCGAGACCGCGGGCAACCCCGTCGTCTACGGCGACTGGCTCGGTGCCGAGGGCGCGCCGACCATCCTGTTCTATGGCCACTACGACGTCCAGCCCGTCGACCCGCTCGACCTGTGGGTGTCACCGCCGTTCGAGGCGACGGTGCGCGACGGCGAGATCTACGCGCGCGGGTCGGCGGACGACAAGGGCCAGGTCTTCATGCACCTGAAGGCGATCGAGGCCCACTTGAAGCAGAACGGGCGGCTGCCCGTGAACATCAAGCTGATTCTCGAGGGCGAGGAGGAGGTCGGCAGCGCCAACCTCGATCGGTTCATCGCCTCCCACAAGGACGCCCTGCAGGCCGATGTCGTCGTGATCTCCGACTCGGCGATGTTCGCGCGCGGCGTGCCGTCGATCTGCTACGGCCTGCGCGGGCTGGTCTACTGCCAGATCGACCTGCGCGGCAGCAGCACCGACCTGCATTCGGGCGTGTTCGGCGGCGCGCTGGCCAACCCGGCGTTCGTGCTGGCGCAGATGCTCGCGCAGATGAAGGACCGCGGCGGCCACATCAAGATCCCCGGCTTCTACGATGCCGTGGTGCCGCTGACGGAGGAGGAGCGGAAGGCCTGGGCCACGCTGCCGTTCAACGAGAAGCAGTACCGCAAGGACTTCGGCATCCCGAAGCTGCACGGCGAGTCCGACTACACGACCCTCGAGCGGACCTGGGCGCGTCCGACCTTCGAGGTGAACGGCCTGCTGTCAGGCTTCACGGGCGAAGGCGCCAAGACCGTGTTGCCCGCGGTGGCCATGGCCAAAGTGTCGATGCGCCTTGTGCCCAACCAGGATCCGGACACCATCGCGGCGCTGTTCGAGGAGCACGTGCAGAAGGTGGCGCCGAAGAGCGTCGAGGTGAAGGTCACCCGGATGCACGGCGGCAAGCCGTGGATGGCCTCCTTCGACAACAAGTACATCCAGGCTGCCGGCCGTGCCATCGAGCACGGCTTCGGCCGCAAGCCGGTCTTCACGCGGGAAGGCGGGTCGATTCCGGTGGTGGCCACGTTCCAGGAGGTGCTGGGCCTGCCGTCGGTGCTCTTCGGTGTCGGCCTGCCTGACGAGAATGCACATGCCCCCAACGAGAAGCTCGACCTCGGCAACTTCCACAACGGCATCATCGCCTCGGCCGTGCTGTATGACGAGGTCGGCAGGCTCTAGCCGCGTCGCCGGGGACTGGAGGTGACGACCCGGCGGCGGGCGTGACCGTGGCAAGGGCAGTCGGCGGACCGGTCGTTCGCGGTGCCGTGGCGGACGCGGCCTGGGTCGTCGCGTCTCTGGAGCGATTCTACGGGGCGCTTGCGCTGCCCCCGCCGGATCCCTTCCGTGCGTACGTCTGGGATGTCCTGTCCGTGCAGACCACGGTTGCCCGCCGCGACGCGGCGTGGCAGGCGCTGCAGCGGGCGAGGGCGCTGACCCCCGACGGACTCTGGCGTGTGCCCCGCCGCACGTTCGACGAGATCGTAGCGCACGCAGGCCCGTATCACGAGCAGCGGAGCGCCGCGCTCCTCGCTACCGTCGAACGCTTCAGGCGCGATCCGGCGCTGCCTGTACGCCTGCGCGGCCCGATCCGCGTCGCACGCCGTGCCGCAGCGACCCTCCCGCGTGTCGGCGTGGACGGCGCGCATCGGCTGCTGCTGTTCGGCGGAGGGCACCGGATCGCACCGATCCACCCGGAGGCCGCGCGCTTCTGGCTCCGGCTGGCGGGACCGCCGGCGCTCCCGCACCCCCGCCGCCTTCGGCGCGAGTTCGAGGCGGTGCTGCCGCGTGAGGTGGGCGACTTCGCACGCGCGGTGACCTACCTGCGGCATCATGCGGCGCAGACCTGCACGAACGAGCCGCACTGCGGGGTCTGCCCGCTTCGGGCGCGGTGCGCACGCGTGGGCCTGTCGGCACCGCCCGACGCGACGCCCGGCGTGTCAGTTGAATGAGGCGACGCGCTTGCGGAGCGTCTTCACGTGCTCCCAGATCCGCGCCTGCTCGTCCCGCTGTTCCTCGTCCATCTCCAGCCCCCGTGACATCTGCAGGTACGACTCGAGGTCGCGCAGCGCGGATGCGAAGTCGCTGAGGTGATAGGCGAGCAGGCCGCGATCGCGCAGTTCGGTGACCGCAGAGGGGTCGATCGCGAGGAGCAGTTCGGTGATGTCGCGCGCCTGCTGGAAGGAGTAGAGGCGCACGTACGCCCGCTTGAGGTTCAACAGCATTCGCGCCACGATCTGCGGCTTCCCCGCACGGGCCAGCAGGTGCGGATCCCAGACGGCTCCGTCGCCCGCCTGCCGCGCAAGCAGTTCCCGGCACATCTGTTCGGAAAGCAAGGCGCCGCGGTGGTGCGCATCGATCAGGAGGTCGCGCGAGTACCGCGTGCCCGGAGTGCCGCGATGGCGTACGAGGAAGTGGCCCGGGAAGTTGACCCCTTCCACGAGGACCCCGGCTCGGCGCGCCACCTCGATGTAGACCAGCGCCAGGGTGATCGGGATGCCGGTGCGGCGATCGAGCACGTCGTTCAGGAAGCTGTTGCGGGGGTCGTCGTACTCCGTGTCGTTGCCGGCGAACCGCTCCTCGACGAAGAGGTACTCGTTCAGCGCGGTGATCCGCGCGAACGCAAGCGGATCCACGTGCGGCGGGACATCCAGGCCGTCGGGCGACGCGCCCGCGACGCGGCGGGCTGCCTCGCCTCCGAGCGCATCCAGTCTGGCGACGTAGGCAGCCATGTCCAGTGTCGGATAGGCGATGGCGGCAATGAGCAGTGCCGGCTCGGCGAGTCCGGGGTCCGGGTCGCGCGTGGCAGCGACGAAGCGGTGGACGAGGCCAGGGGCGAGCACGCCGTTAGCATAGCCGAAACGGATGGGGCGGGACCTGAGGTCCCGCCCCGCCAGGCGTCAGAAGCGCAGGCCGAAGTTGATGCGGAACATGCGCGGCGTGGTGTACGCGAAGCGGTTCAGCGCGGTGCCGAAGTTGGGGCCGTAGTCCCAGTGCACGCCCTGCACGGGGGCGGTCGTGAACGGGTTGAAGGCCTGGTAGAGCGCGGGGTGTGATGCCGCCGTGCGCACGGTCTGGTCGATACGCGTCTGCGTCACCCCGCCTCCATGCTGGTTCTGGTTGCCGAAGACGGTGCCGCCGCAGCCGCACAGCTGCGACTGATCGAACAGGTTGAGGACGTCAGCGCGCACGAAGAGATCGAGCGAGCGACGGCCCGCCGGGACGCGGAACACGTAGTTCACCGCCAGGTCGGTCCGCTTCTGCCCGACGGTGCGGAAGGCGTCCCGCTGCAGCCCGCTCGTGCACCCCAGGTCGTTCAGCGTGATGGCCGCCGGGACCCGCGTGCAGTCCGCCGTGAAGAAGTAGTTCACCGTCGAACTGTCAGGCGGAGTGAGGTAGCCCGGGTTCGTCACGTAGGGACGGGGATCGACGCCGTTGGCATTCGCGGCGTTGATGTTGTTCGGTCCGAACGGGACACCGGTCTCCAGCGTCTGCATCAGGCTGAGGGTCAGGCCCTCGACACGAGGCACTCCCAGGTTGAGCCAGAACCGCGCCCGGTGACGCTGGTCCACCTGCAGGTTGCCCTCCGGATAGTTCCACGACTCCTGGATGTACTCCGGGTAGCTCAGCACGAGCGCGGTGATCGGTCCGCTGACCACGTTCTCGCCGTTGAAGTTGCCCCACGCCTTCGACACCGTGTAGGTGGCCCCGGCGTCGACGCGCGCGCCGATCCGGTAGGTGCCCTGCGCGGTGAGGCCCTGGTATCGCCGCGTGAGCAGGTCGGTGTTCTCGACCAGGGCGAGGTCGAAGAGCTGACCGAGCGGGTTGCTCACCCTGCCCGTGGTCATGTCAGTGCGCTGCGCGTAGAAGTCGCGGTAGTTGCGGAACACATAGTCCAGGCGGAGCGCCGCGCGCGTCCCGAACTGCCGGTTCACGCCCGCCGCGTACTCCAGCACGTTGGGCGACCCGAGTCCGCCGCGGATCTGCGGCGTCACGCCCGGAATGGTCGGCTGGCGCCGGAACGGCAGGCTGGGTCCGCCGTTGGCGAAGTACCAGTCGAAGACCTGCCGGATGGCGGCCGCCGTCGGCGTGAGCGACGCCGCGGTGGGGTCGGGATTGATGTCGGGTCCCGCGTAGGTGAAGCGGAACTCCTGCGGGTTGCCCCCGGCCGACGTGGAATCGCCGATGGCGTTGTTCAGCGCGGCGACGTACTGCGCGAAGCTGGCCGTGAGCGACCACTTCTGGTCGCCGAAGGGGTCGACCACCACCCCGAGGCGGGGGCTGAACGCGCTGCCGCTCGCGACGAGGTTGCCCTGCTGGTCGCGGCCGCGGTTCTTGTCCCAGCGCAGCCCGATGTTCGCGGTGACACGGCCGTTGATGCGCCAGCTGTCGTTCACGAACGCCGACAGCGTGCGGAAGTTCGATCCCACGCTGTTCAGGGGAATCGGGTTCCACTGGATGAACGACGAGCCGTCGCCCCGGATCACCGGGAACACCTGCGCGTTCTCGCCCGTGCCGCGAATCGCCGTCCCGGTGGTGTAGATGCGATAGTCGCTGCCCGACTGGTGGTTGTTCGAGAAGATCTTGTCGTTGAACGCGTCGCCGCCGAACGTCAGGTTGTGCGAACCCCAGTTGCTGGTGGACAGGAAGTAGGTGGCCTTCGCGTAGAGGTCCTGGTTGTCCCGCTTCGTCGGATCGCACACGCCGCAGAAGGTGGCCGACCAGAAGCGGTACCCCTGCGAGTTGTCGACCATCAGCGTGCCGTCGATGAGGTCGGTGGACCGTGCCCCGTCCCCCTCGAACGTGAAGTGCCGCTGCGAGAACAGCGCCTCGACGAACAGGCGGTTCGAGAGCACCCCGCTGTAGTTCACCACCGACAGGTCCTGCGGTGTCTTGCGCGTGTAGAGGCTCGCGAGATCCGACGATGCCGACGTGTTGAAGGTGTTGTTCTGTTGTTCGTCGAACACCTTGGTGAAGGCGCCCTGGAACCGGTGGTTGGAATCCAGCGAGAACGTCCCCTTCCCCTCGTAACGCTGCGTGGGGCGCTTGAACGTGTACGGGATGTTCGTGGCGACCAGCGTGCGCCCCTCCGACTGGGTCTGGATGCGGCCGGCGGTGAAGAACCACAGGCGATCCCGCAGCACCGGGCCTCCCAACGTGTACTCGTGGGTCGGCACCACGTCACGCGCCCGCAGCTCCCGTCGCGCGGGGTCTGCGGCAATCGCGCGCTCCTCGAAGGGCGTCAGCGTCCGCCAGCCGTCGTTGTAGAGCGACTCGCGGAACGAGCCCGAGAAGCTGTTGCCGCCCGACTTCGTGACGACGTTGACGACGCCGCCACTGAAGCGGCCGTACTCCGCGGAAATGCCCGCCGTCGCCACCGTCGCCTCTTGGATGGCATCTTCGATGTACAAGTCGTTGGCCTGGCCTCGCAGGTTCTCGTTCACCGTGACGCCGTTCACCATGAACAGGCTCTCGAACGATGCGGCGCCGGCAATCGAGTAGCCGCCGTTCGGGCCGGTGGGGTGCACGCTCGGCGCGAGCAGCAGGTACGCGTTGATGTCGCGGTTGGTCGGCAGCGTGGAGACCAGGTCGTGCGAGAAGTTCGTCGCCACCTGCGCCGTCTGCGTCAGCACGTCCGCCCGGCGCGCCACCACGCTCACTTCCTCGCTGACGGCCGCCGGCCCGAGTTCGACCGCCAGCGGCAGGTCCTGTGTCGGCGCGAGCCCGACGGTGCGCTGCACGCGCTGGAAGCCGCTCAGCTCGAAGACGATCTCGTAGGTGCCCGGCGGGAGCGCGCTGAAGACGTAATCGCCGTTGTCCGAGGTGACGGCCGTCCTCGCACCCTGCAGGTTGGGCGAGGTCGCCGAGACCGTCACGCCAGGCAGCGCAAGACCCTGCGCGTCGGTGACGCGGCCGCGAATCGTACCCGATGTGGTCTGCGCCGAGCCGACCGCCGCCGCCGACAGCAGCGCGGCCGCCAGCGCGAGTCGTGTGATGAACAATCGCATGGACGGAGTCCTCCTGTGACTCCGCCGCAGTATCGAAGGACCCGGCACTCGGCTCGCGGGCGTTCGTCACGCGTCACCGCGTGTCGTCACACGCCCGTGCGCGATCCAAATCCGCGATGGGATGAAGTGCGGTTCGCGCGTGACGAATGGCGGAACCAGCCGCCGTACAATCCTCGGATGGCGACACCCGTTCCCGCACCAGGTGCGGCGCCTGCGCGGCGCGACGACATGGCGGCCTTCGCCGTCCTCGCGTCAATCAGCCTGGCGCACCTGCTGAACGACACGATGCAGTCGCTCCTCCCGGCGATGTACCCCATCCTCAAGACGACCTTTGCGTTGACCTTCGGGCAGGTCGGGCTGATGACGCTCGCGCTGATGCTCACGGCGTCGGTGCTGCAGCCCGTGGTCGGCTTCATCACGGACCGGCGCCCGGCGCCCTTCGCCCTGGTCGGCGGGATGGCCTGCTCACTGCTTGGCCTCGTGCTCCTGGCCTTCGCGCACGAGTACTGGGTCCTGCTGTCCGCTGCGGTCTGCGTGGGACTCGGCTCGTCCGTGTTCCATCCGGAGTCGTCCCGCATCGCGCGGCTCGCGTCGGGCGGCCGCCACGGCCTCGCGCAGTCGCTGTTCCAGGTGGGGGGCAACGCGGGCTCGGCCATCGGCCCGTTGCTCGCGGCTTTCCTCGTCGCGCCCTTCGGGCAGCGCAGCGTCCTGTGGTGCGCGGTCCTGGCGCTCATCGGTATCGTCGTCGCTCGGAGGGTCGGCGGCTGGTACCAGGCGCACCTGGCGCGCGTGTCCCCGTCCGTCCGCGCGTCCACCGCCGTCCATCGGCACGCGCTCTCGCGCGGTCGCGTGGCTGCTGCGCTGGCCGTGCTGGCTGCGCTGATCTTCAGCAAGTACTTCTACATGGCCAGCCTCAGCAGCTATTACACGTTCTATCTGATGACGCGCTTCGCGGTGTCCGTGCGTGAGGCGCAGCTGCACCTCTTCGTGTTCCTGGCGGCCGTCGCCGCAGGCACCCTGCTCGGCGGCCCGATTGGCGACCGCGTCGGCCGCAAGCGGGTCATCTGGGCCTCCATCCTCGGCGTGCTGCCGTTCACGCTGGTCCTGCCCTACGTGAACCTCTTCTGGACGGTGGTGCTGGTCGTGATCATCGGGCTGACCCTTGCTTCCGCGTTCTCGGCCATCGTGGTCTACGCGCAGGAACTGGTGCCCGGTCGTGTCGGGCTCATCTCCGGCGTGTTCTTCGGCTTTGCCTTCGGGATGGGCGGGCTCGGGGCGGCCGCGCTGGGGGAACTCGCCGACGTCATTGGCATCGAGGCGGTGTACCGCATCTGCGCCTTCCTTCCAGCGATCGGGCTCCTCACTGCGCTTCTTCCGGACGTGGGCGCCGTGGCCGCGCACGGCGCACGGCGCATCTGACCGGGGTGGCGCGTCAGACGGCGACGGCGAGCCCTGTGCCCGTCGCGGCGAAGACGTCACCCTGCGCGTCTTCAGCCTGGCGGACGAAGCAGTCGACGACATCCGGGTCGAACTGCGTGTGCCGGCAGTCGAGCAGCCGGCGAACCGCTTCCTCGAAGGGCAGGCCTGTGCGGTACGGCCGGTTGGAGGTCATCGCATCGAATGCGTCGATCACCGAGACGATCCGGGCCGGCAGGGGCACCTCGGCACCGGCAAGCCCCGCGGGATACCCACTGCCGTCCCAGCATTCGTGATGGTGCAGCACAAACAGGCTCGCCCGCTCGAACTCGGGCAGCAGCCTGACGATGGCCCAGCCGTACTCCGGATGCTTCTTCATCAACGCATATTCGTCGTCGCTCAGCCGGGCGGGCTTCTGCAGGATGGCGTCCGGAATCCCGATCTTCCCGATGTCGTGCAGCAGCGCCGCGATCTCGACGTCGCGGAGGCAGTCCTCGCCGACGCCCAGGTCCCGCGCCACGCGCACACCCCACTCGGCAAGCCGCGTGCTGTGGCACCCGGTATTCATGTCCTTCAGGTCGAGCAGCTGGTTGAAGGCGCAGATCACGGCCGAGCGGGTGCGCGCGAGCTGCGCCTCGAGTTCCTTGACGCGCAGCGTGACCTGCTGGATAGGCCGGGTGCCGTCGAGAGGAGGCATGGTCGTCACGCCCGGCCTAGCGGAGGCCCAGCGCCTTCCGCCAGGCGCCGATGGCCCTGTAGAGGTCCAGCCGGCCCTTTCCCAGCTCCGTGGTCAGCGCCTTCGCCTGGCCGATCGCGGCTGCGGCATCCTCTCCGTCGGCACTGGCATTCACGTCAAGCATGAGCGCGGCCGCGCCGGCGACGAAGGGCGTGCTGAAGGACGTGCCCCAGACGGCAGCATACGTGGAGTAGGGATAGGTGGTGACCACGCCCTCGCCCGGAGCGGCGACGTAGACCAGCGGCGTCCCGTAGTTCGAGAACGTGGAGCGCACGTCCCTGTTGTCCGTGGACGCCACACCCATGACGCGGTCGGAGTAGCCGGCCGGATACACCATCGTCTTCGCGCCGTCGTTGCCGACCGATGCGACGATGATGGCGTGGTTCCGCGCCGCATAGCTGATGGCGCTGCCGACTTCCTTCGACGGTGTGGCGAAACTGAAGCTCATGTTCAGCACCCGCGCATTCGCCTGGACGGCCCGGTAGATCGCGCGAATCACGTCAGAGGCGTAACCCGTCCCGTCGGCCCTGAAGGCCTTGAGCGGGAGGATCGTCGCACGGGGCGCCACCAGGTGAATGATGCCGGCCACCATCGTGCCGTGGCCGAAGCCCACATACTCCGAGCCATCGATCACGCCAGCCGTGGACTGGTCGATCACCGCAACAGTCGACTGGTTGACCCACGCAGGCCCGACACCGTCGATGACGCCAGCCGTCGACTGGGTGACGTCGCCCTTCTCGTCCGCCCCGTCACGATTCCGGGTGAAGTCGTACCCCGGAACAAGGACCGGCACGAGCGCCGGGTGGTTGGGGTCGACGCCGGTGTCGATGACCGCGACGATCCCGTAGCCGTCCACCGCGTAGGCGGATTGCGTCTTCGCGACACCCACGATGTCGGCGGCAGGCTGCCTGACGTACCCCCGTCGGACTGAGGCCCCGTAGTAGTTCACCGGGGTCGAGTCGGTCAGCGCCGGCGGCGGGGACCCGGCGGTGTCACCTCCGAGGATGCCGCCAACCACGTCCAGTTCCACCGTCACGATGGCGGCCTGCAGCCTGAGCGCGTTGACGACCGTGCCCGTCAGCGGACCTGTTGGCACCGTCACGAGGAACACCTGGCCGTCGGGATCGCCGAGTCCGTACTGCACCGTGCAGCCGACGAGGCCGCAGATGCTGCGGAGCACCGGAAGGCCCCCGTTCACACGGACGATGAGGCGGGTGGATGCCGCGAGGGCCGGCGTCGCCGAGACGGCCGCGAGAAGGAGAAGCGCGAACGATATCCGAATCAGTCTCTTCATGATGCCCTCATGCTGGAGCCGCCCAGCGCTACAACCATGCCCTCGGGCTTCAGGCCGAGGGCGACCGACAGTCCCTGCGTCGGTCCTTCGAATTCGATGTGGAACTCGCCGAGCCAGTTGGTCATCGCCTTGCCGAGCACCTGCATGTCGCGCAGGATGACGACAGGCACGCCGTGCACGCTGGCCCGCGGCTCACCTGCGCTGACGACCTGCCCGATGACCAGTGCGCAGCCCGATTGCCGCGTGGTCTCGATCTGCAGATCGACCAGGAAGTCGCCCGTCGCGTACAGGACCTTGCGCGCCCGGGTATCCGCGACGGCGCGGACGCCGGCCGGCGCGGGGGCCAGCTGGCTGTCGAAGAGGGTCCGGACCGCCGCGACGGTGCGGGCGACCGGCCCCGGTGGTCGCTGGATGGCGAAGAGGGCGGTCGCGACGCGCAGCGTGGCGTCGGAGGGCTCCAGCGCCAGGGTGGTCCTGGCGAGCTCGCAGACCGCCGTCCACTCCTGGTGCGCAGTGCCGCACGCCCGGCAGCCGCTGGCGAGATGGGCCGCCATCAGCCGGGCCTGGTCGGTTGGGGCCAGATCCCGCGCGTAGTCAATCCACTGTTCCTCTGAAAAATGCCCGGCGTCGCTCATCGTGTCTCCACGCACCGGCCTGCACGGCCTCACCCGTGCGCCTCTGTCTGGGGTCTGCTCATAAGGGCAGGGCCGGGCCGGAAAAATATAGGGTCGCGACAAAATCATCCGGTCACCCCGTCGGCGCCGATCAGGACGAACGGTGCCCAGAAATAGGGGTGCGGGTGTCCTTCGCGCAGGCGGACCATCGCGTCCCGCAGCGCCGCAGCCTTGCTCGCGCCGGCATGCAGCGACGCGTAGAAGGCAGCCATGAAGTCGGCGGTGCAGCGGTCGTTCACGTCCCAGAGCGAGAGCAGCGCCGACCGAGTGCCTGCCGCGAGCAGGCCGCGGACCAGGCCGCGCAGTTCGTCGCCCTCGGCGACGACGTTGAGCCCGGTTCCGCATCCGCTCAGCGCGACGAGGTCCACCGGCAGGCGCAGCTCGTAGAGATCCTGGACCGTGAGGTGCGCGTCGCCGAGCCGGACGCCCGAGAACAGCGGGTTGTCCTCACGGAAGTACCCGTGCGTGGCGACGTGCACGATGCGGTGCGACGCTGCACGATCCCGCAGCGCTGCGACCGTTGCCTCGGGGCCCAAACGCAGGTCCGACGCCGGCAGCAGGCGGGCCACGGCGGTCACCTCCTCGTGGATGAAGGGCGCACGGGCGTCGGGCACCCCCAGGATCAGCGCCCCTTCACCCGCGGCCGCCGGCCGCTGGCAGCACAGCATGTAGATGCTGGCGCTGGGAGCGTAGGACACCGTGTGCCGATCGGCGAGGTACTGCTGACCGTCGAACAGCGCGTGGAACGGCACGTAGTGAAGCACGCCGTGAGGAACGACGGCGACGTGGGCGCATCCTGTGAGCTCCAGCGGCGCTACCAGTTCCTCGTGGAGATGACGCAGGTGCGCCTGCGTGGCGGCGAGCAGGGCCGGTCCGGCCCGCGCCACGTACTCCGGCCCGAACTGGAACTTGGACAGCTGGAACTGGAGCAGGTGCAGGACCTCCTGCACGCGGCTCACCGTCGTCAGCGGGACGACGGCAAGGCTCTCGCGGGTGAGGACGAGTCCGAGGACGCGGTCCCCCGTGCAGAAGTATTCGACCACGGCCGTGCCCGGCTGGATTGCGGCCTGGATCTCGGCCGGTGGCGAAGGCGCGGTGTCGGCGAGGCCGACCAGTTCGCGCGTTCCCTGCGGCATGTCCCGAAGGACGCGGATGAAGTTGTGCTCCCGGTCCCGCACCTGTGCCTGGAGCTGCTCGAGGCGTTCGGCGGAGCGTTCGTCCCGATTGAGCTGCTCGAACTCGACCCGGTGGTAGTACCAGTTCAGCTCCTCCCGCAGCGTCTTGATCTGACGGACGAGATCGCTCTGCCCCGCGCCGGCGACCGACCCTCCGCTGGTGCGGTCGGCAAAGAGGTCTCTGAGGCCGCGTGATTTAGCCTGCTCGACGTACTCGAAGACCTCCGGCGAAACGTCCGCTCCGTCATCGCTTCGCAGACACAGGTCGACAAGCCGTTCGTACACCGCCAGCTTGGTCTTCATGAAGGCGATCTTCAGGTCGTCACCCCAGAGCACGCTCCTGATCGTCTCCAGCCGCTCCCGCGCGAGCCGGAACGACTCGTAGGCCAGATGCCGATCGCCGCGCGCATCGTGGATCTCGCCTTCGAGGAAGTGCGCCTGGTAGACCAGGACTCCTGCCTCGAAGGTGCCGGTGTCGACGATGGCCTGTCGGCAGTGTTGCAGCGCTCGCGCCGTGTCTCCGGTGTTGAGCTCGATCCGCGCGAGCAGCAGCTCGCAGAGCAGCGCCTTGCGTTGCAATGCGGTTGCGCGGAAGAACGCCAGCGCCGCAGTGCACAACCGGCGCGCCTCGAAGTACCGTCCCGCACCCGTCAGGACGAGGGCGCGGTACAGGTCGATGACCGACGGCCACACCGTGTTCTGCTCGCGTTCGAACCTGGCGCGTACGTCGGCAAACAGTTCCAGCGCGCGGAACGCCTCACCCTGTTGGCTCAGCGCGATCGCCAGGTTCGTGAGGCTTCTGGCCAGCTCGAAGCCATTGCCGAGCCGCTCGAAGCCGGCCTGTGCCTCCTGGGCCATCTCGGCCGCCTCGGCGCTGAGGTTCAGGTCGAGGTAGATTTCGGACTGATCCAGGTTGCAGAGCGCGGCGTGGTACTGATCGCCGACAGCCGTACACGCCGCTCGGGCGGCGCGGAGCAGTTCGAGCGCCCGGCTGTAGTCTCCCCGGAAGTAATACAGATACGCGATGTTGTAGTCGGCCTGCGCCACCAGAACGGGCATGCCGGCGGCGGCACAGTGCTCGCGCGCACGCTGGTAGGTGGCCAGTGCTCGGTCGAAGTCGTTCAGGACGATCAGGCAGACCGCCTGGTTGTGGAGGGCGACGCCGATCGCCTCGGTGTCCTGATAGGGCAGGAGGCGCGTGTACGCGCGCTCGTACGCCTCGAGCGCCTCGATGAGCCGATCCTGACGGTGATAGATGTTCGCGACGTTGATGTCGAGGCGGGCCAGGCGCTGGTCGTCGCCAAGCGCCTCGAAGATGGCGCGTGCCCGGTCGGCTGCGGCATGTGCCCGCGCGTACTCGCCCAGCAGGATGAGCGACTGGGTCGACGAACTCAGGGTGCGGCCCAGTTCGGCCTCGTTTCCCACGGCCTCGAACCGCTGTGCCGCCTGCTCGAACAGCTCGACCGCCTCCCTCAGTTCATGAAGGTGCCACCGCGTGTTCGCCTTGGCGCGAAGAGCCCAGGCGCTCGCGGAGGGGCTCGCCAGCCGACGTGCCACGAGGAGGGCGGCGTCCGCGAGGGCAGCCGCCTGGTGGACGTCGATGCGGATGCGGTCGCGTACGGCCTCGGCCAGGCCCGTGACGGTGGCGTCCTCCACGAACTCGGGGTGCCGGTCGAAGAACGTGTCGCGCGCCGCGTCGGTCTCCAGCGCAGCCAGCGCCTGCAGGACTTCCGGCGTCAGCAAGGGAGCGGCAACCAGCATCAGCGGAAGCCGTGATCTCGCAGGGCGGTCCGCAGGCGGGTGAGGCAGCGGCCCCGGATGAAGCCGATCGATCCGGACGCCAGATTGAGTTCCCTCGCGACCTCCGCGTAGGGCCGTGGCGGCGAGTCGAAGAAGAGCCGCTCGATCAACCGGCGGCAGCGGGGCGAGAGTGAGGTCACCGCGTCGCGCAGTGCCTGTTCCCGCTCGGTCTCGAGGAGGAGGTCCTCGACGTCGGGTATGGCGGCGGGCACCTCTTCGACGGCGTCAGCCGTTCCCTCCGCCACCGGCAGGCGAAGCGCCACCTGTTTCAGCCGCGCGCAGCGATGCGCCGTCACCTGCGCCAGCCACTTCGGCAGCGCCCGGGGTTCGCGCAGGCGTGGCAGTTCGGCCAGCAGCTCCACGCAGACGTCCTGGAAGACGTCGTTCGCCTCGTCCGCCGAGAACCCGTACTTGATCGGGATCGAGTAGATCAGGTTCTTGTATCGACGAAGCAGCGCCGACCAGGCGGCCTGGTCGCCGTTCAGGCAGTCGCGGACAAGCCGCTCGTCGATCGCGCCGCGGTCCGGCAGAGCCGGCACGCCGATCCGGCGGACGTCAGAGTAGGAGAGGACGGCACTCCGATCCATGGGTGCGGCGTCGAAGGGCAACTTTCACGCCACGGTGCGGAACCGGTCAACGCGGGGCGACGGGCGAATTTTGAAGGAGCTCGTGCAACGTTGGCAGCAGCGGCCGTCGCCGGTCACGAAACGGCACACGCACATTACAGAATCGTGACCGGCGCCGCCCGTGTGGCCGGAGAGCGCCCACGGGCGCGTACGGCAGGCAGGCGCCTGCGTCCGAGCCGGCTCGCCGCCGGAGCGCTGCACGGGCTCGCACGTGCGTGCAGCTCAGCGCGCGAGCGCGGCGACGAGCTCGGTCGTGAACCGATCGAGGTGCGGGATCACGATGTCCGCGACCCCCTCCAGCGCTGAGGCCGGGTAGGTGTGCGTGATCGCGACTGTCCGCAGCCCGGCATCACGCGCTGACTGCAGTCCCCACCTCGAGTCCTCGATCGCGACGCACTCCTCGGGCCGCAGTCCCGGCGTGAACGCACCGAGCAGGTCCACCGCCAGCAGATAGGGCGCCGGATCGGGCTTGCTCGCCGGCGTGTCTTCGGCCGAGACCACCACCGGAAAGTGCACGCGCAGCGACTCGTGCTCGAGCACGCGGAGGATTTCCGCCTTCAGCGCACCCGAGGCGATGGCCGTCGGCCAGGCCGCCGCCATGCGCACGATGGCGTCGCGGGCGCCAGGGAAGAGCACGGACGCGGACCGTTCGAGCACCTCCAGCCGCACCGCCTTGCGGGCGACGAGGTCGGCGATGTCGGCCTCCGCGAGCGCGACACCCCGATCCGACGCGATCGCCCGGAACGCCCCGATGTCGTCGTACCCCAGGTAGCGATCGTAGTAGTCGCGCTCGGTGAGCACGAGCCCGCGGTCGGCGAGCACGTCGCGGTACGCGCGGAAGTGGAGGGGCTCGCTGTTGGCGATCACCCCGTCGAAGTCGAAGATGACGGCTCGGATCATCGGGACGGCGCGGCTGCGGGCTTCTTCATCCGCTCCCCGGCATGAATCGGGATCTTCAGGCGATTCTCGGGCGGCGGGTAGGGGCAGTCGTACGACGGGTTGTAGTAGCAGTAGGGGTGATAGGCCTGGTTGAAGTCGAGGGCATAGATTCCGCTCGCCGTCCGCTCCAGGTCGAGGTAGCGACCAGCGGCATAGGTTTCGGTCCCGCTCGTCATGTCGCTGAACATCAGCGTCAGGCGGTTCATGTCCGGCGCGTCCACCTCGTGCCAGGACACGAGCGACATCGGCTGTCCCTTGAGCGTGAACTCCATCGTGCCGACCTGCCGCATCTTCCGCATCTGGCCCGTGGAGGTCGGCATCATGACGACGATCTCCTCCGCCGCCGGCTTGAGCCCGGCGACGACGTTGTACGCGGGATCCACCGGGAAGTACGCCAAGGGAAGGAACTCGGCCTTGCGTGCCTCGGGAATGGGATCGGCGGACGCCGAGAAGTCCGCGTCCTTTGCCGCACGCCCCGCCGAGATCCGTTGCACGTAGTCCTGCGGATCGTCCGGGGGACGATTACTGCAGGCCGCAGCCGCGAGTACGACCAGGGCTGGTGCGGCGAGGCGGGCGACGACTCCCAGGCGGCGCATCCTGTTTATTCTACCCGGTGATGGAGACCGACCTCGACGCGCGCATTCGCTCCGCCATCCTGCGCCTGCTCGACCGGCGCCGTGCCGGTGCATCCATCTGTCCATCCGACGCTGCCCGTGAGGTCGAGCCTCATGCGTGGCGGGCGCTGATGCCGCGGGTGCGCGCCGTCGCTGCCGCGCTGGCCGCGTGTGGCGTCATCGAAATCCGCCAGCGCGGCCTGGTCGTCGACCCCTCGCATCTGCCGCGGGGTCCCGTTCGCCTGGCGCGACCGCCCGATGGCTCGGCGGATGGAGATGCGTCGTAGGCATCGCCTGGCGGAGGCGGACGTGGCGAGCTGCCACGCCCGCGTCGTCTCACGTCCACCGGGCAGGAGCCACCAGCACCCTCAGAACGGGTACGCCCCGCGTCGGACCGCCTCGTCCGCCAGGCGGCGGCGCAGCTCGGCCCCGTTGACCGGCATCTGCCTGAACAGCCGCCGCAGGGCAGCGATCGTGGTGCGCAGGGCGTCGCCGTCGAGCATGACGGCCAGGGCGCGGCGAGCGTCCGCTTCGATGCGCAGCGCCGCCTCGCTGACGCACAGGCGCGTGGCGCTCGCCTGCAGGTCGGCGGTGGGCAGCCGGCTGCCCGCCGCGGCCTGCGCGCGCAGGAGCGCGCTTTCCGCCCCGTAGGTGTCGATGAGGAGGTCGGACGCGTGCAGCAGCACCTCCTGCTGGTCGGCGAGCGTCTCCCGGTAGGTCTGCATGGCGAGGCCCACCACCATCAGGCAGGCCTTCTTCATGTTCGCCACCGCCGATGCTTCGTCGGCCAGCGGACCCGTCGTGTCGTCGGCCAGCGACGGCGGGCCGAGCAGCTCGTCCTGCAGCGCCTTCGCGGCCGCGATCAGGGCGACGTCGCCCTTTGCGGCCCGGCGCGCCAGCATGCCGGCAATCACGAGACGGTTGATTTCGTTGGTCCCCTCGAAGATCCGGTTCACCCGTGCGTCGCGGTAGTGGCGCTCCGCGGGATAGTCCTGCACGTACCCGTTGCCGCCGTGAATCTGGATGTTCTCGTCGAGGACGAAGTCGAGCGTCTCGCTGCCCGCCACCTTCGCGATCGAGGCCTCGATGGCGTATTCCTCCACTGCCGCCAGCACCGCCGCGTCGTCGGTGCCCGACGCGGACCTGTCGGCCAGCCGGGCATCGATCATCCCGGCGGTCCGGTAGACGAGGCTCTCCACGGCGTAGGTGCGCGCCACCATCTCCCCGAGTTTGTGCCGGATGGCCCCGAACGACGCGATGGGCTGCCCGAACTGCCGCCGCTGCGCTGCGTAGCGGGCCGACTCCTCGATGGCGCCCGCCGAACTGCCGCCGCACATCGCGCCGAGCTTGTAGCGCGCGAAGTTGAGCACGTTGAACGCGATCTTGTGGCCCTTGCCGATCTCGCCCAGCAGGTTCGCCGCCGGGACGGGCACGTCCTGCAGCAGGATCGGCGTGGTGGACGAGCCGTGCAGGCCCATCTTGTGCTCTTCCTTGCCGCTGCTCACCCCGCCGAAGCGGCGTTCCACGATGAAGGCCGAGAAGTGCTCGCCGTCCACCTTGGCGAAGACGATGAACACGTCGGCGAAGCCGCCGTTGGTGATCCACATCTTCTCGCCGTTCAGGACGAAGCTGCCGTCCGGCTGGCGTGTGGCGCGCGTCCGGGCGCCGAGTGCGTCGGAGCCGGACCCCGGCTCACTGAGGCAGTAGCCCCCCACGAGGTCCCCGGCCAGCAGGGCCGGGAGGTACTGGCGCTTCTGCGCCTCGGTGCCGAAGAGCGAAATCGGCAGGATGACCAGGTTCGCGTGCGCGCCGAAGGTCGCGCCGAAGGAGGCTGAACGCGACATCTGCTCGCTCACGATGATCGACGTGACCTTGTCGAGGTCGAGCCCCCCGTACGCCTCGGCGACGTCCACGCCGAGCACGCCGAGCTGGGCGCATCGCTGCAGGAGCGTGCGCGACAACACCCAGTCCTTGGCCTCGAGCTGCGGCAGGACGGGCAGGACCTCGTCGCGCACGAAGTCGGCCACGGTCTGGCCGATCAGTCGGTGTTCGTCCGTCTTCCGCTCCGGCGTGAAGACAGCTGCGGGATCGGTTGCGCGGAGCAGCCACTCGCCGCCGCGCAGGAGAGACGTCGGGGAAGAGACTGGCGTCATGTTCGCTCCTTGCGGTCACCGTGCCGAGCCGGTGGGTTCACAAACGCTCGAAGATTCCCGCGGCCCCCATGCCGCCGCCCACGCACATCGTCACCAGGCCGTACCGGCCCTGGCGCCGGCGCAGTTCGTACAGCAATGTGGTCGTGAGCTTGGCGCCCGTGCAGCCGAGGGGATGCCCGAGCGCGATGGCGCCGCCGTTGACGTTGAGCCTGTCCGGGTCGATCGGCAGCTCGCGCAGGCACGCGAGCACCTGCGCGGCGAACGCCTCGTTCAGCTCGACGAGGTCGATGTCGTCCAGCGTGAGGCCCGCCTGCTTGAGCACCTTCCGGACGGCGGGAACGGGACCGATGCCGAAGCGTTCCGGCTCCACGCCCGCGGTGGCATAGGCGACGAAGCGAGCGAGCGGCTGCAGGCCTCGCTCGCGTGCCGCGGCGGCGCTGGTGACGAGCACGGCAGCCGCGCCGTCGCTGGTCTGCGATGAGTTGCCGGCGGTCACGGTGCCAGCCACGTGGAACGCGGGCCGCAGCTTCGCGAGCGCGGCGGCGGACGTGTCGCGCCGCGGCCCTTCGTCCACGGCGAAGCGGGTCTCCACCACGCGGCCGGTCCCCGGCTCGACGATGCGCGCGGGCACGGGCACGATCTCGTCGGCGAAGCGCCCGCCGTCGATGGCGGCGATCGCACGCTGGTGGCTGCGCAGGGCGAACGCGTCCTGCTCGTCGCGCGAGACGGTGGCCTCGCGTGCGTGGTTCTCGGCGACGAGCCCCGTGCTGAGGTACACGTCCGGATAGTGATCCACCAGCGAGGGGTTCGGGGCGACCTTGAAGCCGCCCATGGGGATCATGCTCATCGACTCGGTGCCGCCCGCGAGGATGGCGGTGGCCCCGTTGCACATGATGCGTTCGGCCGCAGTGGCGATGGCCTGCAGGCCGGAGGAGCAGAAGCGGTTGACGGTGACCGCGGAGGCCGTCACCGGCACGCCGGCGCGGAGGCTCGCGATCCGGGCGACGTTCATGCCCTGCTCGGCCTCCGGCATCGCGCAGCCCAGGATCACGTCGTCGATCTCGGAGGGCTCGATGCCCGGAGCGCGGCGCAGGGCCTCAGCAAGCACGGCGGCTCCCAGTTCATCCGGCCTGGTGCCCCGAAGCGACCCGTTCGGCGCCTTGCCGACGGCGGTACGGACAGCGGAGACAATGACGGCGTCGTTCATACAGCGTCCTTGGGTGCTTCCTTCCAGTCCCGCAGCAGGTCCTCGACGGCATCGGCGACGAAGCTGGCCTTGCCGGTGAAGAGGTGATCGGACCCGTCGATGATGGCGACGTCCTTCGGGTCGGCGCAGCGGCCGTAGAACGCCATGATGTCGCGGTAGCCGCAGATCTCGTCGAACTCGCCGTGCACGAAGAACTTCGGCTTGGGGCTCGGCGCCACCTGTTCGAAGTCCCACTTCGACACCGGCGCCGCGACCCCGAGGAGCAGCGATACCCGCGGATCCTCGCGGCCGACGTTCATGCCGACCCACGAACCGAACGACATGCCCCCGGCCCACAGGGGCAGACCGGGATACTGCGCCGCCATGAAGTCGAGCGCGGCCGTGAAGTCGTCCCACTCGCCGCGCCCCTCGTCCCACACGCCGTCGCTCTTGCCTACGCCGCGGAAGTTGAACCGCAGTACCACGCATCCGATGCGGGTGAGCCCCTTGGTGGCGTGATACAGGCCCTTCGTGTGCATCGTGCCGCCGAACTGGGGGTGCGGGTGCCCCATCACGACGGCGGCACGTGGGCCGGTGGCGGCCCCGTTGGTGACGAGGCCGTCCTGTGTGACGCCGCGCTGGTCCGCGGGCTGATCGAGCAGGATTTCAAGGCGTCCTGCGGGCCCCTGGATCTCACGCAGCACTGTGTCGGGTGTCCTTCGTCGCGTCGACGAGAAAACGATGAATGAGCGCCGCGCACTCCGTCGGACGCGTCACCGAGCCGAGGTGGCCGGTCCGCTCCATCGTGACGAGCGCGGCATTGGGAATCAGGTTGGCGTATTCGTGCGTCCCGCCCGCTCCGGTGACGTGATCGAGCGCCGGGTCCCCCTGCAGCACCAGCGTCGGCACCGAGACGCGTCGCGCATCGGCCGTTCGGTCGTACCGTCCGATGAGCCGTCCACGCGCCGCCATGCGCGCGAGCGAGACCGGCGCCGTGACGATCGTGCGCGCCTGCTCCCGCAGGTAGTGGGCACGGGCCGGCCAGTCCGGGAGGGCCGCCAGCACTTCCTGGCGAAGCCGCCACGGAGACTCGAGCAGGAAGATCGGCCCGAACAGCCAGGGCAGCCGTGCATAGATGTCGTGCCGAGGCCGCAGGTGCCAGCGCGGCCCTGGCGCCGAGACCAGCACCAGTGCCGTCGCGCGCGACGGCCCGTGCCTGGCGGCGACGCGGAGTGCGACGAGCCCGCCGAAGGACACCCCGACGAGCGGGGCCCGGTCCACCCCGGCTGCGTCCATGGCGGCGACCACCTGATCCGCGAACACGTCGAAGGGCGCGGCTCCTGGACGTCCGCCGCGCTCGTCGCACAGCGAGAAGGTGATCACGCGGTGGGTCCTGGCGAGTGTTTCGACAAGGCCGCGCGAGTACTCCCAGCGCCCCTGCACGCCGGGCACGAGCACCAGCGGCGGCCCCTCGCCCCGCACGATCACCGACAGCGATCGCGTCACAGTTCTCCCCGATCCGGAGTGCGCACGTCAGTTCCTCAAGGGCTTGCCCGTCTTCAGCGTGTGCTGGATGCGTTCCAGCGTCCGGCGCTCGCCGCACAGCTTCAGGAACGCTTCGCGTTCGAGCTCGAGCAGATACTGCTCGCTGACCGTGGTGGCATGCGGCACGTCCCCGCCGCCCATGATGTGCGCGAGCAGACGCCCGATGAGCGCGTCGTGATCGGTCGCCCGGCCGGAGCGCCAGGCCAGGTGCACCCCGAGCTTGAGCGTCGCCGACAGGCTGTCGCCGCCCACGGCGATCGGTTCCGGCCGCGGCGCACGATATCCCTCGCGCACGCGCTCGAGCGCCAGCGCCTTGGCGTCGGCGATGAGCCGCTCACGGTTCATGCTCACGCCGTCGTACGCCCGCAGGTAACCGAGTTGCTGCGCGTGCCGGGCGCTGGTCGACACCTTTGCCAGCGCGATCGTCTCGAACGCGGCCTGTACGAAGGGCAGCAGGTCCGCACGGGCCGTGCCCGCCAGGCGGGCCGCACGCTGCATCAGTTCCTTGGTGCCGCCGCCGGCGGGAATCAGCCCGACCCCCACCTCCACCAGCCCCATGTAGGTTTCAGCGGCCGCCTGGACGCGGTCGCCGTGCAGCACGAACTCGCAGCCGCCGCCCAGTGCCAGTCCGGCCGGCGCCACCACGACCGGCACCGGCGAATAGCGGAGGCCAAGCGACGCCTTCTGGAACGTCCGGACCATCAGGTCGATCTCGTCCCAGTTTCCCTGCTGCGCCTCCACGAGCACCAGCATGAGGTTCGCACCCGCCGAGAAGTTCACCGCATCCGTGCCGAGCACGAGGGCGTTGAAGTTCGTGGCCGCCTCCTGCAGCCCGGCATGCACGATCTGCATGGTGTCCGCGCCGATGGCGTTCATCTTCGAGTGGAGTTCGACGCAGAGCACGCCGTCGCCGAGGTCCACGAGGCTGCCCGCTGCGTTCCGGCGCACGACCCCCGAGCGCTCCTTCGCGCTCCGCAGCAGCTGGAGGCCAGGACCGGCAGGCGGGACGCGCCCATCGCGGAAGCGTGTGCGGCCCGCGGCCCGCAGCTCGGCGATCGCCGGCGGCACTTCGGCCTGGGGCGCGGCCTGCAGGACGGCGTCGATGCCGATCGCGTCCCACAGCTCGAACGGACCCAGCTCCCAGCCGAAGCCCCACTGCAGCGCGCGGTCCACGTCGTCGATGGAGTAGGCGATCTCGGGAGCGAGCCGTGCGGCGTACAGCAGCGTTGGCGCCAGCGTGAGGCGCAGCAGGTCGCCCGCAGTGTCCGGTGCGTTGAAGAGCGTACGTACCCGATCGGCCACGTCGAGGTGCTTCGTCGCGTCCAGCGAGTCGATGCGCGGCGCCTGGCGCACCCGGTACGTCATGGTCGCCGGATCGAGCGTCAGGATCTCGGAGCCCTCCCGCCTGTAGGCGCCCTGGCCGGCTTTCTCTCCGGTCCAGCCGCGCGCGAGCAGGTCGTCGACCAGGCGCGGGGTGGCGAACGCCGCTGCCTCGCCGGGCAGTCGATCCGCGAGATTGCGCAGGACGTGCCCGAGGACGTCGATCCCCGCGATGTCCATGGTGCGGAAGGTCGCGCTCTTCGGGCGGCCGATCGCCGGTCCGGTGATCGCGTCGATTTCCTCGATCGTCCATCGTCCAGACTCGAGCGCCCGCATGGTCTGCACGACGCCGAAGATGCCGATGCGGTTGGCGATGAAGTTCGGGGTGTCGCGCGCGACCACGACGCCCTTGCCGAGCTCGACGTCCACGAACCGGCCGATCCGCTCGACGACCGACGGGTCGGTGTCCGCGAGCGGGATGACCTCGACGAGCCGGAGGTACCGGGGCGGGTTGAAGAAGTGCGTGCCGAGGAAGTGCTGCCGGAACGAGGGGCTGCGGCCTTCGGCGAGCGCGGCGATCGGGATGCCGCTCGTGTTGGACGAGACGATCGTCCCGGGCCCGCGGACCGCCTCGACCTGTGCGAAGAGCGACTGCTTGACGTCGAGCCGCTCGACGACCGCCTCGATGATCCAGTCCGTGTCGGAAGCCCCGGCCAGGTCCTCGTCGAACCCGCCGGTGCGGATGAGGGCAGCAGCCTCGCGCGTGAAGAAGGGATCCGGCTTCAACGCCGACGCGCGCTTCAGGCCGTCGCGTGCGGTCTCACGCGTGACGTCGAGCAGCAGTACCGGCACGCCGGCATTGGCGAGGTGCGCGGCGATCTGCGAGCCCATGGTGCCGGCGCCGAGCACCACGGCCGAACGGATCGAGGACAGCATCGTCATCGGGCACGAGCCCCGTCGAGGAAGAGGTCGGCCACGGCATCCGCGTCCGACTCGAGGTTGTAGCGCCGCCTGCTGAGGATCCAGTTGGTGGCCATTTCGTCGAGGGCGCCGAAGTACATCTTGGCGGCCTTCGTGGCATTGAGGTCGTGCCGGAACGTGCCGACGCGCTGGCCCTCCTCGATGGCGGCCCGGATCTGCCCGAGGTAGTCGCGCAGCAGCGTCGAGGAGAACCGCTCCATGAACTTCACCGACTGGCGCAGTTCCACCTGGAAGACGATGGCGAGGTTGCGATCGCGCCCGAGCATGCCCAGGTGCAGGCGGGCGAAGCGGCGGAGCCGTTCCGCGGGGTCGGTCACGCCGCTGACCGCGCGCCGTCCCTCGGCCAGCGTGTCGCGCACGGTGCGCTCGAAGATCGAGACGAGGAGGTCGTCCTTGCTGCGGAAGTACAGGTAGACGGTGCCGGCGGCGACCCCGGCGGCGCGGGCCACGTCGGCGACCTGGGCGTTGAAGTAGCCCCGGCTTGCGAACACGTCGATGGCGGCGCGCAGGATCGACTCGCGCTTGTCCGTGGCAGGCGCGGAGGTCGGCGGACCGGGACGGCGTCGGGCGGCTGGGGTCGCGGGCATGGCGCTGAATGAATGTTCATTCAGTGGCGTCCTCGTGTCAACCTCGGCGCCGACGGGGTGTCAGTCGACCGCGTACTCGTGCAGGCCCGGCGTGACGATCAGCTGGCCGCGAGCCCCGAACGCCAGAGTGATCGGAGCAACGGGGCCCGCCCCGCGCAGCCGCACCACCCGGACCTTGTCGCCGTCCGCGTCGAAGACGTAGATGACGCCGGCATCGAACGCGACCCAGAGATGCCCGTCCGGCGCGAGCGCGGCCGCCCGCACCGTCGGCCTCACGAGCGGCAGTTCACCGTCGAAGGGATTGCGCGGCCACGAGGACGGCAGCCTCGACACCACCTCGTCGAGTTCACGTCCCTGCATCTGGCGTTCGAAGAGCAGCGTGCCCGACGCGTCATAGCGGCGGAACACCGGCAGGCCCGCCTGGAACACGAAGTACACCCCTCCGTCCGGAACGGCCACGGGAATGCCACTGTTCAGCGCGAGGTGCACCTCCCGGTCCGCTTCCTGTCCCGTCGGACGCAACTGCCCGAACGCCCGCAGCGATGCGCCGGCCTGCGAATACTCCGCCACGAGCGCACCCGTCTCCGGCCGTGCCACCAGGATCGAGCGCCCGGTGTAGGCCAGCGACCCGATGCCGTTCAGGACCGTGTTGTCGATGACCAACCGGGGCCGCGCCGCGTCGCCGATGTAGAACCCGCCGGTGCGGAACCCCGCCGACGAGAAGAACTGCACACGCGCCTGCCCGCGGGGCGCATCGGCGATGACGAAGGTGCCGTCGGGTGCCACCGCGAACGCGGTGGGGTCGATCACCCTCCCGGGCTCCGCGCCGATCTCGACGACTCGCCATGCCGACTCGAAGTCCGCGTCGATGCCCATCACCGTGTGGGCACGGCGGTCGAACACGAGGTAGTGGCCCGCCGCCGCCTGCTGCAGGCCGCGCGCGTCGCGGAAGCGGCCGGCCAGCTCGGGCGGAACGGAGCGTCGGGGCGTGAGGGTGTCGGCGGTCAGTGCCGCAGCGGCGGACGCGAGAAGCGTGACGATCGCCGCGAGGACGACCCGCCTCAAAACCTGGCGGTCGCCCGGATGGCGTGAAGGATGTCGGAGGGCTGCGGCAGGATCGCCTCCTCGAGATCCGGTGCATACGCCACCGGCGTGTCGAGAGCGGCCACACGCTTCACCGGCGCGTCGAGATCCGCGAAGAGTTCGTCCGCGATGCGGGCGGCAATCTCGGCGCCGAATCCGCATGTGAGAGCGTCCTCGTGGGCGATGACCACGCGGTTGGTCTGGCGCACGAGCGAGGCAATCTGTGCCCAGTCGTACGGGATGATCGTGCGCAGGTCGAGCACCGCCGCGTGGATGCCGTCACGCTCCGCCGCCTGCTGGGCGGCCAGCAGCGAACGCTGCACCAGGGCGCCCCACGTGATCACGAGGACATCCGACCCTTCGCGGCGCAGGCTTCCCGTGCCGAACGGGATCATGAATTCCGCACCCGGGTAGGCGCCCTTGTTGTAGGTCTGCCTGTACAGGTGCTTGTGTTCGAGATACAGCACCGGATCGTCGCAGCGGATCGCCGTCCGCAGCAGGCCCGCCGCGTCCACGGCGTTCGACGGGTATGCGATGCGGATGCCGGGGCAGTGCGCGAAGATGCTCTCGCCGGACTGGCTGTGGTACGGGCCGCCGCCGCGCAGGTAGCCTCCGATCGGCACGCGGATGACCATCGGGCAGGACCAGTGGTTGCCCGACCGATACCGCAGCATCGACATCTCGTCGCGAATCTGCATCATCGCCGGCCAGATGTAGTCGAAGAACTGGATCTCGACCACGGGCTTCAGCCCGCGCATCGCCATGCCGACCGCACGACCGACGATGCTCGCCTCGGCGATGGGCGCGTTGAAGACACGGTCCTCGCCGTACGCCCGCTGCAGGCCGTGCGTCACCTTGAAGACCCCGCCCTTGCCCTTCACCTCCCGGAGCGCCGCCTTGCGGGAAGCGTCGGCCACGTCTTCGCCGAAGACGATGATGCGCGGGTTGTGCGCCATCTCGTCCTTCAGCGTCCGGTTGATGACGTCGACCATCGTCTCGGGCTTGCCGTCGCCCAGGGCGGGCGTGTCGAAGGCGGCCGACGTCGGATCGACCGTCGGAGAGAAGACGAATTGCGCGGCGGTGTCCCTGGCGGGCTTGGGAGCCGCCACCGCCTGCTCGGCGGCGAGCGTGATTTCGCGCTCGATTTCGGCATCCATCGCCGCCAGATCGGCCGGCGTGGCGAGGCCGTTCGTCGTGATGAACGCGGCCAGGCGGCCGATGGGGTCGCGCTTCGCTTCGGCCTCGCGTTCGGCCGCCGTCTTGTACAGCTTCTCGTCGTCGGAGAGCGAGTGGGAGTACGGCCGGATGACGTGCGCGTGCACGAGCGCAGGCCCCTTGCGCGCGCGGACGTAGGCCGCAGCCGCGCGCATCGCCCGCAGGCTGTCGAACAGGTCCGTGCCATCGGCGGTCTCGATGTGCAGTCCTGGGAAGCCCCGCAGCACCTTGGAGATGTCGCCGCCGGGCGTTTCCACTTCGACCGGCGTCGAGATGGCATACCCGTTGTCCTCGACCAGGAACAGCACCGGCAGGTGGCGCGTGCACGAGACGCTGACCGCCTCCCAGAACTCGCCTTCGCTGGTCGACCCCTCGCCGAGCGACGTGTAGATGATTTCGTCCGCGTGGAACAGGCGGTCGCGGTTCGCAATCCCGTCGAGGCGGCTGTACAGCACGCCCGCTTCGGCCATGCCGACGGCGTGCAGCACCTGTGTCGCCGTCGCACTGGAACCCGCCACGATGTTCAGCGCCGTGTTGCCCCAGTGTGACGGCATCTGCCGGCCGCCGTTGCTCGGATCGGCCGCGGCGCCCACCGACGCCAGCAGCATGTCGAGCGGGGACACGCCCAGCTGCAGGCAGAGCGCACGGTCGCGATAGTAGGCGTGGAACCAGTCGTACCCGGGTCGGAGCGTCAGGCCCGCGGCCACCAGGATGGCCTCGTGCCCGGCGCCGCTGATCTGGAAGAAGGCCTGACTCTGGTTCTTGAGCTGGATCTCCTTGTCGTCCAGCTTCCGGGACCTGACGATGCAGCGATAGGCGTCGAGAATCGCGTCGCGGGAAAGGCCGTCGTACGCGGGCTGCGAGGCTGTCGATGCCTGCCGATCACCGTTCGCGACGGCGCCCTTCATCGAACCGGATTATAGCATCCGGGGTCGTTGGGATATTCTCAGCCGACATGACCCAGACAGGCGTCAGGCTGCACCGGTGGGACGAGATCGCGCTCGACAAAGTCACCGAGATGCTGTCGCGAAAAATCGTCACGGGCGAGCGCGAGATGCTCGTGCAGGTGTACGTCAAACGCGGCTGTCTCGTGCCCCGCCATTCTCACCAGAGCGAGCAGATGACCTACGTGCTGCAGGGGGCGCTGCGCTTCGTCGTGGGCGGCGAAGAGATCACCGTGCGGGAAGGCGAGGTGCTTCACATCCCGTCCGGCGTGGAGCACCAGGCCGAGGCCCTGGAGGATACGTTCGAGCTCGACGTCTTCAGCCCAATCCGCGCCGAATGGCTTACGGAGAACGAGGAGGAGGTCCGCTGATGGCCATCGACCGTCACGGCACGGGTCTGACCATCATCCGCCTCTCGATGGGGGTGTTCTTTCTCTTCGAGGGGCTGAACAAGTACCGCTGGTTCCTGGACAGCAGCATCCTGGCCGGACGTTTTGCGGGCTGGCTCGACGGCGCCGCAGCGGGATCGCTCGCGCGCTGGTACCTCGAGCACGTCGCCATCCCCGGCACCGCCGTATTCGCACGCCTGGTGCCGCTCGGCGAACTGGCCGCGGGAACCGCGCTGATCCTCGGCGTGTGGACGCCGGTGGCTGCGTTTCTGGCGTTCCTGATGGTGCTCAACATCCACGTGGCCAGTGGTGCGCTCTTCCGCTACCAGTTCCTGACCAACGGCTACGGCCTGCCCGTGCTCGCCCCGCTCCTGGGGCTGACCGTCGGCGGCATTCGCCTCCCGTTGAGCCTCCGGCGGTAGGCTCCAGGCGGTTGAGGGCAGAGGACCGCGGACTGGCGACTGAGGATGAGGACTGCCGATTGAGGAGTGAGGAGTGCCGACTGAGAACTGCCGAGTGAGGACTGACGACTACCTCGGCGTTCCCCTTAGTGCACCCGGCGATCCCAGTCCTTCCGCCCCCCGGTGTAGACGTCGAATCGCGCACGCGTGCGATTGATCTTCCACTTGAGGTAGCGATACTTGAGTTCCGCGATCGGGTGCACGCGACCGCTCTTCAGGAACAGGTACGCGACGATGAGCCCGCCGAGATGCGTGGCGTTCGCAACGCCGCTGCGTTCGCCGATTGACGAGTAGAACGCCAGAGCGCCCATGATCACGACGAACCACTTCGCCGGGATCGGGAACACCATGTACATGTAGATGGGGCGGTTCGGGAAATACAGCGCATACGCCAGCAGCAGGCCGTAGATCGCTCCGGACGCTCCGATGATGATGGCGTGCTGCAGCGACTGCGCGAAGCTGAATGGGAGCAGCGAGAAGAGCACCGTCAGCACGCCGGCGCCGATGCCGGTGACGAAGTAGAACTTGAGGAAGTACCGCGTGCCCCACATCCGCTCGAGTTCGGTGCCGAACATCCAGAGCGCGAGCATGTTGAACAGCAGGTGGAAGACCCCGCCGTGCAGGAACATGTAGGTGCCGAGTTCCCAGAGGCGCGCCTGGAACAGCACGTCGGCCGGCATCAGCCCGAGCAGCCAGGTCAACCCCCAGCCGTACGCGTCGGTCACCAGCTGCGCGACGAACAACAGGACGTTCGCGCCGATGATGGCCTTCAAGGCCGGCGATAGCGGGCCGGGGCCGAAGGACATCGACAGTGACGAGCCGTAGGGCGAGGAAGGGCGGCGCATGGGCGCTGTTCAGGATCGTATCACGCTGATTCGGACGAACCGTTCAGCGGTCGAGCAACTTCCGTACCCTCTCTCGTGCGTTCGCCGTCAACTCCTCGAACAACGCGATGCGCAGGAGGCGCGCCGCCACGGTCAGCGCCAGCAGTCCCGCGGCGATCACACAGACGAGCGCGGCCGCCCGTGCGCTCGTGCCACCCATCGTCCACGCCGACAGGGAACGGTTCACGCCTGCGACCACGGCCGACATCAGCGCCGACGCCACAGAGACGCGCGCGAGCAGGCTGGCGAGCCGCGGCGTGTCCAGGCCGCCGAGCTGCCGGCCCAGCAGGCCCACACACAAAGCCCCATTGAGCAGCGCCGCCAGCGACGTGGCCAGCGCCAGCCCGGCAAAGCCCATCGCCTGCACCAGCCAGAGGCTGAAGGCCAGGTTCGCGAGCACCGACACCACGCTGAGGGTCACCGGCACCGTGCTGCGCCCGAGCGCGTAGAACACCGGAGACGCGATGCGCGCCGTCGAATACCCGGCCAGGCCGACGGCGTAGTACCGCAACGCGGTGGCCGTCGCCAGCGTGTCGGCGGCGCCGAACCGCCCACGCTCGAGCAGCAGCCGGATGATGTCGGGAGCCAGCACGAGCAGACCACACATGGCCGGCACGTTCACGACCAGCATCAGGCTGAGCCCGCGCACCACCGTGGCACGGACCGAGGCCTGGTCCTGCGCCGACGCGTGTCTTGCGGCCTCCGGGAGGACGGCCGTCGCGATCGAGACGCCGAACAGCCCGAGCGGCAGGTACATCACGCGGAAGGCATACTGCAGCCACGAGACGGCACCCGTGCCCTCGCTGGTCGCGAGGAGCGTGCTGACGAACAGGTTCAACTGCGTCGCCGCCAGTCCGACGGTGCCCGGTCCCATCAGGACCAGCACGCGCTGCAGGCCCGGGTCGCGTGGGTCCAGGCGCGGGCTGTACCGGAAACCCTCGCGGTGGAGCGAGGGCCACTGCAGCGCCACCTGTGTCACGCCGCCCACCAGTGTGGCGATGGCCAGCGACAGGATGCGCGGTTGGCCGAGCGCCGGCATGACAGGCGTGAGTGCGACGGCGAAGGCAATCGTCACGACGTTGAAGGTGGCCGGGGCCAGCGCCGGCAGGAAGTAGTGCCGCAGCGAGTTCAGCATCCCCATCACGGCTGCCGCCAGTGCGACGAGCGTCAGGAACGGGAGCATCACCCGGGCAAGGCGGACGGTGAGTTCCAGCTTGCCCGGCACCTCCGCGAAGCGTCCTGCATACAGCGTCACGAGCGGCTCCGTGAACAGGAGTCCGCCGGCGACCAGCAGGCTCGTCACGAGCAGGAGCGCATTGAGTACGTGGTTGCCGAGCCGCCAGGCGGCGGCCTTGCCGTGCCGCGCCAGGTGCTGCGTGAACGTAGGCACGAACGCCGCGCTCATCGCCCCTTCGGCGAAGAGATCGCGCACGAGGTTCGGCACGCGGAACGCGACGAGGAAGGCGTCCATCTCGTTGCCCGCACCGAACATCGCCGCCAGGACCTGTTCACGAACCAGCCCGAGGACGCGGCTCGTCAACGTCGCGAGACCGGCGACGGCGGCGGCGCGCGCGAGACCGGGGGGTGACGGGGAGGAGGAAAGGTCGAGGGGCGGGGCGGCCTGCGCCATGCGCTAGGCGCCGGCCAGCTTCTTCCGGACGAGCTCGTTGACCACCTTGCCGTCCACCGTCTGGCCCGCGAGCCTGGCGAGCGCCGCCTTCATGACGCGACCCATGTCCTTGGCGGACGTGGCGCCGGTTTCCGCGATGGCGTCGGTGACGGCCTGCTCCAGGGCCGCGGGATCCGCGGAGGGGGGAAGGTAGGTCTCGAGAACCGCGATTTCAGCGGTCTCCTTGTCGACGAGATCCTGGCGGCCCGCCTTCTGGAACTGCTCGATGGAGTCGCGGCGCTGTTTCACCAGGGACGTCACCACCTGCCGCGCTTCCGTGTCGTCGAGGTCGTGGCCTTTCTCGACGCTCTTGTTCATGAGCGCGGCCTTCAGCATCCGCAGCGCACTCAGGCGCGCGGCATCCTGGTGGCGCATGGCGTCGATGACGGCGCTGCTGACCTGGGCGACGATGGACATGGCGATGGCTCGCGGGACTCAGCGCCGCGGCTGGCCGGGCGCGGGTGGTTGGGCCTGCTGCGGAACCGGTACCGGCATCCCCGGAACGGCCGTCCCGAACGGGGAGGTCGGTGCCGGGTAGGCCACCGGCTGTGCGGGGGCCGAAGGCGCGTCCGGCTGCGGGGCCTGCTGCATCGGGTTGACGCTGTTTGGCGGCCGCACCGGCAGTCCGTTGGGCGCACCGCCCGGCCGATTGCCGGCCGGCTGGTCGTCCGGATCCTGGTCGTCGATCTGCTGGACCTGCGGCTGGAAGGCCGGCGGCTGAAATACGGGCGGCGCCGCGGGCTGGAACGGCGCGGGCGAGGGTCCGGGTGGCGCGGCACCACCGACGCCCGGCCTGCCCGGTGCGGCAGGAGTGCTCGCAGGCAGCAGCAGGATGCGGTCGTACCGCGACGCATTGGGCACTGCCACGGCGCGCGGCGCGGCGACGTAGCCGCTGGTCGAGCGCAGGACGACGTCGAGCGCCTGCGCTTCGGGTGCATCCGTCAGCTCGATGGTGACCGGTGCGCCCGTCACGCGCTCGATGTTCACGATCCGCACCTGGCCGACGCGCGCCCATTCGGTGAGGATCTGCCGGACCGTGGCATCCCGCGCGGACAACGACACGCGGCCATCCTGCAGCGTGACGCGGACGTCCGCCGCAGCAGGGGCGGCTGTCGCGGCCGTTCCGGCCAGGATCAGGGCGACGAGGTGGCGCCGCATGGGCCCAGTATACGGCTAATGTTCGCGGATGAACGCGATCACGTCCCGGAGGATCGTGTCCAGGGAATGCTCGGGCCTGTAGCCGATCATCGCGTGCACCTTGGTCAGGTCGGGTACCCGTCGCGGCATGTCCTCGAAACCCGAGTCGTAGGCTTCGTCGTACGGGACGAGCTTGATGGCGGAATCCGAGTGGGTCAGGGCCTTCACCCGCTCGGCGAGCGCGCGAATGGTGACCTCCTCGACGTTCCCGATGTTGATGACCTCGCCAATGGCCCTGGGTTCCTGGACCAGCGCGACCAGCGCCCGGACCACGTCCGCCACGTGGGCGAAGGACCGGCTCTGTGTGCCGTCGCCGAACACCGTGATCGGCGCGCCGGCGAGGGCCTGCCGCACGAGGTTGGGAATGACCATCCCGTACTGGCCCGTCTGGCGCGGCCCGACGGTATTGAAGAACCGCACGATGATCACCGGCAGCTTGCGTTCCTTCCAGTACGCCAGGGCCAGGAACTCGTCGATCGCCTTGCTGCAGGCGTAGGCCCACCGGTGCTTCGGCGTGGGCCCCATCACCAGGTCGGCGTCCTCGCGGAACGGCACGTCCTCGCTCTTGCCGTAGACCTCGGAGGTCGAGGCGACGACCACCAGCTTCTTCTTCTTGTTGGCGTGCTTCAGGACGACTTCGGTGCCGTGCACGTTGGTCTCGATGGTGTGCACGGGCTGCTCGACGATGAGCTTCACCCCCACCGCGGCCGCCAGGTGGAAGACCACGTCCGCGCGATCGATGAGTTCGGCCAGCAGCGGTTCGTTGTTCACCGAGTCGATGTGGTACTCGAATCCCGGGCGCCCCTTCAGGTGCGTGATGTTGTCGATCGAGCCGGTCGAGAGGTTGTCGAGGATCAGCACCTGATGGCCCGCGCCCAGCAGCGCTTCCGACAGGTGCGATCCAATGAACCCCGCCCCGCCCGTGATCAGCGCACGCATCAGTTGGTCCCCTTGAAGCGCCGGATGCTCGCCGTAACGGCCCCGACGTCGACGGACGTCAGGCCCGGGTGAAGCGGCAGCGACAGGAGTTCGTTACACGCCCGCACGGCTTCGGGACACCGAGCCGGGTCAGCGGCCGCCAGCGCGGGCTGCTCGGGAATCGGCACCGGATAGTGCACGAGCGTTTCGATCCCGTCGGCTGCCAGGTGCGCCTGCAGCGATGCCCGCTCCTGCGAGCGCACGACGAACAGGTGATAGACGTGCCCGTCATCGGCCACAGGCGGGACGCCGACGCCCGTGCCGGCCAGTTGGTCGCGATAGAGGCGCGCCAGCGCGCGGCGCCGCTCCGTCCACGCGCGCAGGTAGGGCAGGCGCGCACGCAGGATCGCCGCCTGCATCTCGTCCAGGCGCGAGTTGATGCCCGCTTCCATGTGATGGTACCGGGTGGTTTGTCCGCCGTTGCGGAGGCGGCGCAGCCGCGCGGCGAGCGCGTCGTCGTTGGTGACGATCGCGCCGCCGTCCCCGAGTGCGCCGAGGTTCTTGGTCGGGTAGAAGCTGAAGGTGCCGGCGACTCCGAAGGTGCCGACCGGCGTCCCACCGCAGGTGGACAGGTGCGCCTGCGCGCAGTCCTCGACGACCGGGAGCCCGTGCCGCTCCGCGACCGCCATCAGGGCCGTCATGTCGGCAGCCTGTCCGTACAGGTGTACCGGCAGGATCGCGCGGGTGCGGGCGGTGACGGCACGCTGCGTGGCGTCGGCGTCCATGGTATGGCGGGCCGGATCGATGTCTGCGAAGACGGGGCGCGCCCCGGTCATCAGCACCGCCAGCGCCGTGTAGGCGGCCGACAGGGGAGTGGTGATGACCTCGTCACCGGGGCCGATGCCCAGCGCCTTCAGCACCAGCGCGATCGCGTCGGTGCCGTTGCCGACACCGACCGCATGCGCGGCGCCTGACAGCCGCGCGAACTCCGATTCGAACGCGGCCACCTCGGGTCCCAGGACGTACCAGCCGCTGGCCACGACACGATCGATGGCTGCGCGGACGTCGGCGGCGTCCTCGCGCGGCGCCGGGGAGCCGAAGGGGACACGGGCGGCGCTCATGCCGATGCCTGCACCGGATCGACGTAGTGCGCGTAGTTCGCCCGGTAGAACGCGATCGTGGACGCCAGCCCTTCCCGCAGGGGAACCGTCGGCGTCCACCCGGTGCGGGCGTGGAACTTCGACCAATCCGAGTAGAAGCTGCCGATGTCGATGGCCTTCTTCTCGGTGGGCCAGGGGACGTACTCGGCCCGGCCGCTGCCAGCGACCTCGATCAGCAGTGTCGTGAGATCGCGGTGCGTCACAGGCACGCCGCCGCCCACGTTGAAGACCTCGCCGTTGCACTCATCGGCGGCGCCCGCCCGCAGGAACGCGTCGGCGACGTCGTCGACATGCACGAAGTCGCGCTCCTGGAGGCCGTCGCCGTAGATCTGGATGGTCCGGTTCTCGAGCGCGAGCCGGATGAACCAGCCGATGAAACCCTGCCGGTTGTGCCGAATGAGCTGCCGCGGACCGTACACGTTGGTCAGGCGCAACGAGCAGGCGCGCAGGCCGAAGGCGTTGTTGTAGACCAGGTGGTAGTACTCGCCTGCCGCCTTGTTGATGCCGTTGACGTCGGTCGGGCGCACGAGCTGCGTCTCGTTCACCGGGAGTCGATCCGGCCGGCCGTAAACCTGGCGGGTTCCCGCGTACACCACCTTCGCGCCGGGTGCGTGGTGGCGGCAGGCCTCGAGGAGGCTCAGCTGGCTGAGGCAGTTGATCTCGAGGTCGGTGTACGGGTCGCGCATGCTGTCGATGTGGCTCACCTGGCCCGCCAGGTTGAAGATGACCTCGCGGCCCCGTACGAGATCCGCGAGGGTCTCGCGCTGACGGAGGTCGGCGGGGCTCAGTCGCACGCGGTCCTCGATCCCGGCGATGTTGAAGCGGTTGCCGCCGTAATCCGGAATCAGCGAGTCCACCAGCAGCACGTCGGCACCCAGTGCCACCAGGTGATGGGCCAGGTTGCTGCCGATGAAGCCGAGGCCCCCCGTGACGAGGACGGGCCGTCCCCGGTAGAACGCCAGGTGGTCGCTCGTCACGGCTGCTGCGGGACCGAGCGCGGCGCCTTGCGGCCGGACTCGGGGTTGGCAATGAGGTGCCACGGGGTCATCGCCGATTCGATGATGACGGCGCGGGAGACCTTCGACTCCCCCTCACGCCGCTCGACGAACGTGATCGGGACCTCGGCGATCCGGTGGCCGCGGCGGTGAGCGACGAAGAGCATCTCGACCAGGAACGAGTAGCCATCGGAGAAGAACCGGTCGAGCGGCATGTCCGCGAGCACGGCGCGGTTCCAGCATCGATAACCGGACGTGCAGTCGCGCGCGGTCACGCGCGTGACGGTGCGGATGTAGATGTTGGCGAAGCGGCTGAGGAGGTGCCGCTTCATCGGCCAGTTGACGATCCGGCCGCCGGCGACGTAGCGCGACCCGATCACGACGTCGGCCCGCTCGCTGGCCGCGAGCAGGTCGGGAAGCTGCGACGGGTCGTGCGACAGGTCCGCGTCCATCTGGCAGATGACGTCCACCGGTTCGGCAATCGCCCGCTTCATGCCGTCGATGTACGAGCGCCCGAATCCCCGGTTGGAACTGCGGTGCAGCACGTCCACCCGCCCTGGAAACTCGCGCCCGAGCGCGTCGGCGACCTCGCCGGTGCCGTCGGGCGACTGATCGTCCACGACGAGCACGCGGACCCCGGCGTGCACCATCAGGCCGCGCACCAGCACCGGCAGGTTCGCCCGCTCGTTGTAGGTCGGGATGATGACGAGCGCCGTCCGTGTCACGGGCGGGGTCCCTCGACGCGCAGCGCCGCGATCTGCTCCGAGACCAGGCCGATGAGGAAGATGATCACGCTGGTGAGGAGGAGCAGCACCGACGAGTTCGTGACGTGCGACTGCGTCGCGATCGTCCACGCAGCGTAGCCGGCGCCGAGCGCGAACGTGACACCGCTCAGCGGCACGAACAGGCGAAGCGGACTGAAAATGGTGATGACCTTCAGCAGAATCAGGATGAACCGTGCCCCGTCGGAGCCGAGCCGGATCTTCGACGAGCCCACGCGCGGCGCCGCCACGATCGGTTCGAACCGGATGCTGTAGCCAGCCCGGATGAAAGCCATGGTAGACGTTGTGGGCGTGGAAAATCCATTCGGCAGCAGGTGAACGAACTCCAGCAGGCAGTCGCGTCGGGCCGCGCGGAAGCCGGATGTCAGGTCGGGAATGGCCGTGCCCGTGAGGTGACTGGCGAGTCGATTGAGGGCCGCGTTGCCGAGCCGACGCGACCACGACGCCTGCGAGTCGGGTGATCGGGCGCCGACCACGAGTTCGTACCGATCGAGGAACGAAACCAGCCGCACCGCGTCCTGCGGCTGGTGCTGCCCGTCGGCATCGACGATGAGGACGTAGCGGCCCCCGGCCTGCCGGAGCCCCGTTTTGACCGCGGCGCCGTTGCCCTTGTTGTACGGGTGGCGCACGACTCGCGCCCCGGCATCCTCCGCCAGCCCGCCCGTCCCGTCCGTCGATCCATCGTCCACGACCAGCACTTCGTGCCACGTCGCCTGGGACGCCAGGGCGCGGACGAGTCCCGCGATCGCTCCCGCTTCGTTGAAGGCAGGGATCAGGACGCTGGTCTGCTCACTGAGGGCGGCCATCGGCAAACCTCGCATGGTACCGCAACTGCCCCGAATCACCCCGCGGATCGGACGCGCCCGGACCTGGGTGGCCCGGCCGTTGGGCGTGCGACCAAGTAGCTTCAGGGCAATGCCGGGATTGGTCGTACGCCCGAGCTTCGCGCGGGTACGAATTGATGGCGTAAGTTACTGAAAGACCACCTTTTGCGGTTGACAGGCCCCGGACCCTCTCCTACTATCGACGTGGAAAATTGTGGACAGAAGTGGAGTAGATCTGCGTGTTCAGGGGTAACGCGCCGGCCCGAATTGACGACAAAGGCCGACTGAAGGTGCCAAACGCCTTCAAGGCCCTGCTGGAGAGCACGTACGGGCGCGATCTCTTCCTGACGAGCCTGACGGGCGAGTACGTACGCATATACCCGATGCCGGTCTGGCTTGAACTCGAGCGCAAGCTCAGCGAAGTGCCCTCCACCAACCCGTCGAAGCTCCGCTTCCTCGATCGCGTGAACTACTTCGGCTCACTCGGCGAACTCGACGCGCAGGGGCGCGTGCTCATCCCCGTTCGCCTGCGCGACGCCGCCACGATGATCGGCGACGTCGACGTCCTCGGCCAGGTGAGCTATCTCGACGTGTGGAACCACGATCGCTTCCTGTCGAAGCTCCAGCGCGAACCCTTTACGGACGACGACGCGCGGGCCCTCTCGGAGTTCGGGATTTGAGCGCGCACGTTCCGGTGCTCACGACAGAGGTGCTGCACTACCTGCAGCCTCAGCGCGGTGGCCTCTTCCTCGACTGCACCGTCGGCCTCGGTGGACACTCGCGCGCCCTGCTCGAGGCTGGCGCGTCCCGCATCATCGGCTTCGACCGCGACGCCGATGCGCTGGCCATCGCCCGCGAGACGCTCGCTCCGTGGCGCGACCGGGTCGAGCTCGTGCACGCGGACTATCGCAGCGTCGACCGCGAGCTGGACAGCCGCGGCGTCGGGCGGGTTGACGGTGCGCTGGCCGACCTCGGGGTCTCCTCGATGCAACTCGATCGCGAGGGCCGCGGTTTCAGCTTCCAGCGCGACGAGCCGCTCGACATGCGAATGGACCGGTCGCAGGGTGAGACGGCCGCCGATTTCATTGCCAGTGCGGCGGAGAACGAGATCGCCAACGTCATCTACGAGCTCGGCGAGGAGCGTTTTTCGCGCCGCATCGCGCGCGCCATTGTCATCGCGCGGGAAGCCGAGCCGATCGCCACGACAGGCCGCCTCGCGGCCATCGTCCGGCGCGCCGTGCCCATCCGCGGGTACAGCCGAATCGACCCGTCGACCCGTACCTTCCAGGCACTCCGCATCTGGGTGAACCGGGAGCTCGACGACCTCGATCGTTTCGTCGGCGCTGTCGTGCACCGGCTGCGTGCCGGGGCGCGTTTCGTCGTCATCAGCTTCCACTCGCTGGAGGACCGGATCGCGAAGCACACCCTGCGTGCCCTGGCCGCCGACCACGTCGTCGAGGTGTTGACGAAGAAGCCGGTGACCGCGGGCGAGGACGAACTGCAGCAGAACCCGCGCGCGCGGAGCGCGAAGCTCCGTGCGGCCGAGCGAGTGGCGTGATGGCTGAAGCCTTCGAATACGCAGTCCGCAAGGACGTCCGGAACAACCCCATCGTGCGCGAGGTCGATCGCGACCGGCAGCGTGAGCTGATCGCGATGTTCGGGCTGGCGGCCGTGGTCGTCGTGTCGATGTTGTTCTGGGCCGCGCAGCACTTCGAGCTGATCCGGCACGGCTACGCCCTCGAGGAGTTGCAGCGGCAGCGCGCGTCGGAAGAGGACCGCGCCCGCCACCTGCGGCTCGAGATCGAGAAGCTCAGCTCCCCGAAGCGGATCGAATCGCTCGCCAAGGGGCAGCTGCAGCTCGTCGCGCCGGCGCGCGGCGAGGCCGTGATCATCGAACGGGTCGTGCCGGCGGAGCCGCCGGCCAAATCAGTGGTCGCACGCCGGTGATCAATCGACTTCGCGCACTCTGGCCACGCGCCAACCGGCGGAACCCGGGGGTGGGCGAGCCGCAGCCAGACTGGCGCCAGACCCTGCGCGCCCGGCTCGGCGTGGCCGCGGTCCTGCTCGTGATCTGGGCACTCGCCATCGAGGCGCGGCTCGTCAGGCTGCAGGTGGTCCAGCACAAGGAGATGGTCGAGCGCGCCGCGCGCCAGCAGATGCAGACCCGGCCGCTGGCGGCCAAGCGCGGGGACATCGTCGATCGCAACGGGCGGGTGCTTGCCACCAGCGTTGACGCGGACACGATTTACGCGGTGCCGTCGGCCATTGGCGACGAAGCCGCCGTCGTCACCGCATTGTGCGGCGTCTTCGGCGACTGCACGGCCGGCGAGCGCCAGGAGCTGGCCGGGCGGCTCAAGAAGAACCGCAACTTCGCATACATCAGACGCCAGGTGCCGCAACCGGTCGCCGAGAAGATCGCCGCGCTGGGGCTGGACGGCATCGGCTTCGTCAAGGAGAGCCACCGCGAGTATCCGAACGGGGAACTCGCCTCGCACGTGCTCGGGTTCGTCGGCGTGGACAATGTGGGGCTGAATGGCCTCGAGTCCGCGTATGACTCGTACATCCGCGGCAAGGCGGGCCAGGTGCTCGTGCAGGTGGATGCGCACCGCCGGGCCTTCAACCGGTTCGAGCGGCCACCCAGCGCCGGTTCCACCGTCGAGCTGTCAATCGACGAGTACCTTCAGTACGTCGCCGAGGAGGCCCTGCGGGCCGGCGTGATCGAGAACCGCGCGGCCGGTGGCACCGCGCTCGTGATGGATCCGAACACGGGCGAGATCCTTGCGCTGGCGAACTACCCGACCTTCAACCCGAACCACTACCGCGAGGCAACAGCGGCTGCACGCCGCAACCGCGCGGTCCAGGATCTCTACGAGCCAGGCTCCACCTTCAAGGTCGTCACTGCGTCGGCCGCGATCGAGGAGAAGCTGATGCCGCTCGATCGCATCATCGACGTCAGCGGCGGCCGCATCAACATCGGCTCGCGCGTGATCCGCGACACGCACGACTACGGCGCGTTGTCCTTCACGGATGTCATCGTGAAGTCGAGCAACGTCGGTGCGATCCGCATCGGGTTCAAGCTGGGCACCGATCGTTTCAGCGATTACGTGCAGAAGTTCGGCTTCGGGCGGCCGGTGTCACCCGATTTCCCGTCCGAGAGCCCGGGCATCGTCTGGGATCGGGCGAAGTGGACGGAGAGTGCCCTCGCATCGGTGTCGATGGGATACCAGGTTGGCGTCACGCCGCTGCAGATGGCCGCCGCCTTCAGTTCGGTCGCCAATGGCGGCAACTACATCGAGCCGCGCGTCGTCCGGGCCGTCTACCGTGACAATCGTCGTCTCGCGGTGAAGCCGAAGGTGCTCCGCCGGACCATGAGCCCCGACACCGCCGCAGCCATGACCGGGATCATGGAGCAGGTCGTCGAACGGGGAACGGCCACCCTCGCGAAGATCGAGGGATACACCATCGCTGGCAAGACCGGCACTGCGAACAAGCTCGTGAACGGGCATTACTCCAGCGACACGTTCGCGTCGTTTGCCGGGTTCCTGCCCTCCAACAACCCCCGGTTCACGATCCTGGTCGTGATCGACTCACCGCGGGGCAACAACGGCCATTTCGGCGGGCCGGTGGCGGCTCCGATCTTCCGCCGCATCGCGGAGGCGGCCCTGCGTCACGCCGGCGTTGCACCCAACGTGAATCCCGAGCCGCCCGTGCTGCTGGCCGGCGGCCAGTCGACACCGCAGCAGACGGTCGTGAGCGCGCCGACGCCGGAGACTCCGTTTCTTCCGGAGGAAACGGCGGACGAGCCCGGGACCGTTCCCAACGTGATCGGGCTCAGCGCCCGGGTCGCGGTGCGCCGCTTGACCGAGTTCGGCCTGACGGCGCGCATGGACGGAGACGGGTTCGTCGTGCGTCAGGACCCTCCGCCTGGTACTCCCGCCGCCGGCGGCGTGGTCTGCCGCCTCACGCTCGATCGCGCGCCGGCAACGGCGCGGCCGCCCGCACCGGTGACCGCGCAATGACCTGGGCCGAACTCCTCGACCTGCTGCGCGGGCACGGCCTGCTGGCAGTCTCCGTCGGCGCCGGGACTGCACCGATCTCGCCTGCCACCCCGATCACCGGCGTGGCGTACGACTCGCGCCGCGTCCAGCCCGGACAGGTCTTCGTCGCCTTGCGCGGAAAGGTGGCTGACGGCGTCGCCTTTGCGCAGGATGCCCTGGCGCGGGGCGCCATTGCCGTGATTGCAGAAACCGACGCGGTGCCCGGGTCGCCCTGGGTCACGGTGTCCGATGCCCGGCTTGCGCTCGCACACGCGGCAGCGGCACTCAGCGGTTACCCCAGCCGGCACATGCAGGTGGTCGGCATCACCGGCACCAACGGCAAGACGACCACCGCCTACCTGATGGCGTCGGTATTCGAGGCAGCAGGCATGCGGACCGGCCTGCTCGGCACCGTGACGTACCGCATCGGTGACGAGCAACGCGATGCCACGCGTACGACCCCGGAAGCGCCTGACGTCCAGGGGTTGTTGCGGGAGATGGTCGATCGCGGCTGCGCGGCCTGCGTGATGGAGGTGTCGTCGCACGCACTGGCGCTCCGCCGCGTGGACGGGATGACCTTTGCCGCCGGCGTGTTCACGAACCTGACACGCGACCATCTCGACTTCCATGCCGACATGGAGGACTACTTCCGGGCCAAGCGCAGGCTCTTCGAGATGCTGCCGCGCGACCACTATGCCGTCGTGAACGCCGACGACCCGCGCGCCGGCGCCGTGATTGCGGCGTCCGGCAGTTCGATCACGTACGGCATCAGCCGGCCCGCCGACGTCATGCCGGGCCCGCTCGCCTATGCACTCAGCGGGCTGCGGTTCGACGTGCGGACTCCAGGTGGCAGCGTCGCGGTGCGGTCCCCGCTCGTGGGCAAGCCGAACGTCTACAACATCCTCGCCGCCGTCGCCACCGGCGTGGCACTGGGCGTCCCGACCAGCGCCATCGAGCAGGGTATCGCGTCGCTCGCTGCCGTGCCTGGGAGGTTCCAGGTCGTGTCGACGCCGTCGGACGACCTGACGGTCGTCGTCGATTACGCGCACACCGACGATGCACTGCGGAATCTGCTCGAGACGGCGCGCCCGCTGGCACCGGGACGTCTCATCACGGTGTTCGGGTGCGGCGGGGATCGCGACCGCACGAAACGGCCGCTGATGGGCGCCGTTGCGGGCCGGTTGAGCGACATCATCGTGATCACGTCCGACAACCCGCGCAGCGAGGACCCCCAGCGCATCATCGACGAGATTCGTCGGGGCATCACGCCCGACACGCGGCGGGACAGCCACCAGACCATCCTCTCCACGCCCGACCGCCGGGAGGCGATCGACCAGGCGGTCACCCTCGGGCGTGCCGGCGACCTCGTGCTCATCGCCGGCAAGGGACACGAACGGTACCAGGTGATCGGAAACCGGACCTTGCCCTTCGACGACGTTGCTGTGGCTCAGGATGCGCTGGCGCGCCGCCGTGGCAGGAAGGGGGGCAGCTAGCGATGCTCTATCACCTGCTGTTCCCGTTTCACAACCAGCTCTCGGTGCTGAACGTCACGCGTTACATCACCTTCCGCACGGCAGCTGCCAGCCTCTCGGCGCTGGCCATCAGCCTGCTGCTTGGTCCGTGGATGGTGCGCCGGCTGCGCGAGTTCCAGATCGGCCAGGTCATTCGGCAGGAGGGACCGCAGAGTCACCGGGCCAAGGCCGGTACGCCCACGATGGGCGGCTTGCTCATCCTGACGGCGGCGCTGGTGCCGACCCTGCTGTGGGCCGATCTCACGAACGTCTACGTCTGGATCGCAACGCTGACGACGGCAGCCTACGGCGCCATCGGCTTCGCCGACGACTACCTGAAGATCGTCCGCAAGGATCATCACGGCCTGCTGCCGCGCTACAAGATGGGCTGGCAGATCGCGGTGGCGCTCGTGGTTGGCCTGGTCCTCATGTTCCTGCAGGAGCACGGGGCGTACAACACCCGGCTGATCTTCCCGTTCTTCAAGTGGCTGATCCCGGACCTCGGATGGGGCTACCTGCCGTTCGTGATCTTCGTGCTGGTCGCCTGGTCGAATGCCGTCAACCTCACCGACGGGCTCGACGGATTGGCCATCAGCACCTTCGCCATCGTCGCCGCAACCTTCACCGCGCTTGCATACGTCACCGGACACCGGGTGCTGGCCGATTACCTGCTGCTGGTCCGCTTCCCGCAGTCGGCGGAGTTGACGGTGTTCTGTGGTGCGCTCGTCGGCGCCGCCCTCGGATTCCTCTGGTACAACGCGTATCCCGCGGAGATCTTCATGGGCGACGTCGGGTCGCTGGCACTGGGCGCTGCGATCGGCACCGTCGCGACGCTCATCAAGCAGGAACTCCTCCTCGTCATCGTCGGCGGCGTGTTCGTGCTCGAGGCCATGTCGGTCGTCATCCAGGTGTCGTCGTTCAAGCTGACCGGGCGGCGTGTGTTCCGTATGGCCCCGCTCCACCACCACTTCGAGCTGATCGGGTGGAGCGAACCCAAGGTCATTGCGCGCTTCGTCATCGTCGGGATCATCTTCGCGTTGATGAGCCTGACGACGTTGAAACTCCGGTGAGCGGGGCGGTGGCATTTTCGGTCGTCGGTCGGCGCGTGACGGTGGTCGGCGCGGCACGCAGTGGCATTGCGGCAGCCGAGCTCCTGGTCCGCCGCGGTGCGCGCGTCACGCTGTCCGAGGCACGGGCGGTGCTGGACGGCGAGGCCCAGCGTCGGCTGGACGACGCCGGAGTGACGCTGGAACTCGGCGGGCACGTGACGGACACCTTCACCGGGGCCGACCTGGTGGTGCTGAGCCCGGGCGTACCGCCCGAGACGCCTGCAGTCGTCGCGGCCCGCGCCGCTGGCGTGCCGGTGATCGGCGAAGTGGAACTGGCGTTCCGGTGGCTGCAGGGCCGCGTGATCGCCATCACGGGAACGAAAGGCAAGTCGACGACGAGCACGCTGACGGGCCGCATCCTGCGGCAGGCCGGGTTCCACGTCACCGTGGGCGGGAACATCGGCGCACCGTTGAGCGAGCAGGTGGACGGGTCGAGGCCGGACACGATGCACGTGGTGGAGACCAGCAGCTTTCAGCTCGAGCAGATCGACACCTTCCGCCCGTGGATTGCGGCCGTGCTGAATTTCTCGCCCGATCACCTCGATCGGCACCACTCGGTCGAGGCGTATGCGGCTGCCAAGGCGCGGATCTTCGAGAACCAGTCAAGCGATGACTGGGCCGTGCTCAACGCCGACGATGCCCCGGCACTGGCGCTGGCGAGGGGGACCGCCGCGCGCACGCGGCTGTTCTCGAAGACCGGCGCGATCGCCGCAGGCACCGTGGTCGAGGACGGGTGGATCGTGAGCCGGACGGAGCGCGGCAGCGATCGGCTGCTGCCCCTGTCGAACGTGCGCCTGCTCGGGCCACACCTGATCGATGACGTGCTCGCGGCATCGACGATGGCGCTGATTGCGGGAGCGCCCGCCGGCGCCATGGACACGGCCGTGTCCGGGTTCGCCGGCCTGGAGCACGCGATGGAACTGGTCGCCACGATCGGCGGCGTGCGGTTCGTGAACGATTCGAAGGCCACCAACGTCGAGGCGGCGGTCCGTTCGGTGGAGAGCTTCCCCGGCGGCGTCGTCGCCATCATCGGCGGCCGGTTCAAGGGCGGCGACCTGCGCCTGTTGCGGACCCCGCTGGGTGGACGCGGCGCGGCGGTCGTGGCCATCGGCGAGGCGGCCCCGCTCGTGCACGATGCGCTCGGTGAGGTAGTGCGGGTGCACGATGCGGCCTCGATGGAGCAGGCGGTGGAGCGGGCGTTCGCGCTGGCGCCGTCGCCGGGTGTCGTGCTGCTGGCGCCGGCGTGCGCGAGTTTCGACATGTTCCGCGACTACGCGGAGCGCGGGCAGAGGTTCAAGGACGCGGTGCGCCGGCTCGAGGCGCACGCACGGGAGCGCGAAGGCCGGGTGGGTTGACGTCGAGTTGTCGTGAGCGGTGAGCTGTCGTCAGCCGGTTTCCTGCGAGGCAGGACCGGCTGCTGGGAACGCAGGCTGCCCCGGCCTGCGAAGCTGGTGCCTCCCTCCGAGGCCGGCTGATGACTGCTGACCGCTCACGGATTCTCGGCGCGACAGGAAGCGGGCTGTAGGCAGGCATGGCCAGAAAACTCAAATCCGACCGCGTGCTGTTCCTGGCCACCATCGGGCTGGTGTGCCTCAGCATCGTCATGGTCTGGAGCGCGTCGGCCGTCGTGGCGATGGACAAGTACCACCAGCCATACCTGTTCCTGATGAAGCAGATGCTCTGGGCCGCGATGGGGACGGCGATCCTGTTCGTCGCCATGGGCATCGACTACCGGCGGTACCGCGAGCCGGCCTTCATCTGGGGATGTCTCGGCGTGGTGCTGCTGTTGCTCGTCGCGGTGCTGTTCAGCCCGCCGGTCAACAACGCGCGTCGCTGGTTCAGCGTCGGCGGGCTCGGAATCCAGCCGTCGGAACTCGCGAAGCTGATCGCAATCCTGTTCATCGCGGCACTGCTGGAGAAGCGGGCCCACCGCATCAACGAGATCGGGTACGCGCTCGTGCCCATCGGCCTCGTCGTAGGCCTGCTGATGCTCCTGATCCTGCTGGAGCCGGACTTCGGCACCTCCATGTCGCTGGCGCTCATTGCCGGTGTGATGGTGTTCTCGGCCGGGCTGAACTACCTCTACGTGGCCGGCGCCGCGACGCTGCTCCTGCCGGCCGCCGCGCTCATCATGTTCGGCGAGGAGTACCGGCGGCGGCGATTCTTTGCGTTCATGGACCCCTGGGAAGATCCGCTCGGATCCGGGTTCCAGTTGATCCAGTCGTTGATCGCGGTCGGCACCGGCGGTGTCACCGGGCGGGGCCTGATGCAGGGGGTCCAGAAGATGTTCTACCTCCCCGAACCGCAGTCCGACTTCATCTACGCGGTGATTTCGGAGGAGCTGGGCCTGGTCGGCGCCACCATCGTGCTCGCGTGTTTCTGCGTCATCACGTGGCGCGGCATCCGCGTGGCGATGAATGCGCCGGATCAGTTCGGCGCCTTCCTGGCGCTGGGGCTGACGACGATGGTGGCCGTCCAGGCGTTCGTGAACATCAGTGTCGTGCTCGGCATGATGCCGACCAAGGGCATCCCGCTGCCGTTCGTCAGCGCGGGCGGTTCGTCGCTGCTGATCAACCTGCTGGGCATGGGTGTCCTGCTGAACGTCTCGAGGCATGCGTCCGCCGACGCGTGAGCCGGTGGATGCGGGGACTGCGCGTGATCGTGGCAGGCGGCGGGACCGGGGGACATCTGTACCCGGGGATCGCCGTCGCTCGCGAGCTGCTGGCCCGCCAGGCCGACGCCACCGTGACGTTTGCCGGGACAGCACGCGGCATCGAGGCTCGGGTGATCCCACGGGAAGGGTTTGAGCTCGACGTGATCAGGAGTGGAGGGTTGAAGGGCAAGTCGCTCGGCAGCGCCGTTCGAGGGGCGGCGCTGATTCCGCTCGGGCTCGCGGACGCCTGGCGGATCGTGTCGCGGCGGCGTCCTCACCTGGTGATCGGGGTTGGCGGCTACAGTTCGGGGCCCGTCGTGCTCGCGGCCGCCCTTCGCCGCGTGCCGACGATGCTGCTCGAGCAGAACGCCGTGCCGGGGCTCACGAACCGGATCCTGGCACGCGTAGTGCGGGCGGCGGCGGTCACTTACGAGTCGTCCCGCGTGTTCTTCGGAGACAAGGCCTTCGTGAGTGGCAATCCGGTCCGCGCCGAGTTCGTCTCGGCGACTGGCGCCGGTCGCGATTCCGAGCCGGCAGGGCCGACGCGGGTGCTGGTGTTCGGCGGGTCGCAGGGCGCCCACGCGATCAACGTGGCCATGATCGCGGCGGCCCCGACGCTGCGCGCCAGCGGGGTCCCGCTGGCCATTACGCACCAGACGGGCGAGCGGGACGTGGAGATGGTCCGCGGCGGATACAGTGGGGCGGGGCTGCCGGCCGAGGTCGAGCCGTTCCTGTTCGACATGGCGCGTCGCCTGCGCGCGGCCGACATCGTGGTCTGCCGTGCCGGCGCGACGACCCTGGCCGAGCTGATGGCGTCGGGCAGGCCTTCGGTGCTGATTCCACTTCCGACCGCGACCGACGACCACCAGCGGAAGAACGCCGAGGCGATGGCGTCGGCCGGAGCAGCCGACGTGCTGCTGCAGGCCGACGCGACAGGGGACGCGCTGGCGGCGCGCATCCTGCGGCTGGTTGCGGATGAACCTGCGCGGCGCCGGATGAGTGAAGCCGCCCGGGCGCTGGCACGTCCGGATGCCGCGCGCGAGATCGTGGACCGGGCGCTGGCCCTGGCGAGCTGACGTGGCGTCGGCGGACGGGGCAGTTCGCATGCTGGGGCGGACGCGTCGCATTCATTTCGTGGGTGTCGGTGGCAGCGGGATGAGCGGAATCGCGGAACTGCTGTTGAACCTCGGCTACGTGGTCAGCGGGTCGGACGAAAAACGATCGCCCGCGACCGACCGCCTGGCCGCACTCGGTGTCCGGGTGGAGATCGGACATCGCGCGGATCACGTCGGCGGCGCGGACGTCGTGGTGACCTCGTCGGCCGTGCGCCCGACCAACCCGGAGGTCGTCGAGGCGCAGCGTCGGGGCGTACCCGTGATCCCGCGGGCCGAGATGCTGGCGGAACTGATGCGCCTGCGCTTCTCGATCGCGGTGGCAGGCGCGCACGGCAAGACGACGACGACCTCGATGATCGCGCTGATGCTGGAGCGCGCGGGGCTGGACCCGACGGCGGTCATCGGCGGACGGCTCAGCGCCTTCGGCAGTAATGCACGGCTCGGGCGTGGCGAACTGATGGTGGCGGAAGCGGACGAGAGCGACCGGTCGTTTCTCAAGCTCTTTCCGACGGTGGCCGTGATTACGAACATCGACTACGAGCACCTCGAGAACTACGGCAGCTTCGACGACCTGAAGCGGGCCTTTGTCGACTTCGCGAACAAGGTGCCCTTTTACGGATCGGTCGTGTGCTGCGGGGACGACCCGCACCTGGCGAGCCTGGTGCCGGGCATGACCCGGCGCGTGACGACCTACGGCCTCGAACGCGATGTCGACCTGACTGCCGGGGACGTGCATCTCGAGCCGATGGCCGTTTCGGCGACCGTTCGACGCAGGGCCCGGCGATCCGACGATCCGTCGGCGTCGCACGTGACGCTCGGGCGGCTCGACCTGCGGGTGCCCGGGCGGCACAACCTGCTGAACGCGCTGGCCGCCGTGGTGGTGGGGCTCGAGGTCGGGCTGCCGTTCGAACGGATCGCCGGCGGACTCCGGGAGTTCCGCGGCGCCGAGCGCCGGTTCGACGTGCGTGGTGAGCCCGGCGGGGTGCTCGTGGTCGACGACTATGGCCACCACCCGACCGAGCTGGCAGCGGTCATGGCCGCCGCCCGCACGCTGGACCGCCGCATCCTGGTCGCGTTCCAGCCCCACCGCTACTCGAGAACAGCGGCGCTGTTGGATGCCTTCGGTCCGTCGCTGGCCGGCGCGTCGCACATCGTGCTGACGGAGGTGTACGGAGCCGGCGAAGATCCCATCGCCGGCGCCTCGGCAGACGCCCTCGCGGCGCGCATGCGGGAGAGTCTGTCGGTGCCCATCGACGTGGTGCATCGGCTCGACGATGTGGCGGCCGCGCTCGCCCGGCTCGCGCAGCCCGGCGATGTCGTGATCACGCTGGGCGCCGGGTCGATCGCTGCCGTGCCCGATCAGCTGCTGCCCCTGCTGGAGCGGCGCAGCGGCGGCGTGGGGGGCACGGCATGAGCCCGGTCGCAGTGTCCGCAGACCGGCGGTTTCACCGTGCGCACGTCAAGCCGGGCCGGCGGAAGACGGTCTGGCGCGCTGCAGTCGTCGCGGTCGCACGCTATGGGATCGTCCTGCTGGTGCTCGGGGTCATCGGGACGAAGGCGGTCGCTTTCGCGCGTGGGTCCGACTTCCTGAAGGTCGCGCAGATCCGCACGATTGGGCACCAGCGCGTGTCAGCCGACGATGTGACCCGCCTCCTCGCAGGGCTCGGCGGGCAGAACATCCTGCTCACGGACCTCGAGGAGTGGCGAACGCGACTGCTGGCGTCGCCCTGGATCCGCGAGGTGTCGCTCCGGCGCGCGCTTCCGTCCACCATCGAGGTGGCGATTCAGGAAAAGCAGCCGATTGCCATCGGGCGCATCAATGGGCAGTTGTACCTCGTCGACGAACGCGGTACGGTAATCGACCAGTACCGGCCGGAATACGCGAGTCTCGACCTGCCGATCGTCGACGGCTTCACGAACGAGGACGCCGGGTCGGGTGCGAACCAGGCGCGAGCCGCGCTCGCCGCTCGCGTCATCATGGCGCTTCGCCAGAAACCCGACGTGGCGGGGCGGCTCTCGCAGGTGGACGTCAGCGACCTGCACAACGCGAGTGTGCTGCTCACGGACGACCCGGCCGAACTGCGGGTGGGCGAGGCGGACTTCCTGGCCCGCGTGGAGTCGTACCTGTCACTCGCGCCGGCACTGCGCGAACGGGTGGTGGAGATCGATTACGTCGACCTGCGCTTCGACGGGCGTGTGTACGTCCGGCCCGCAGGACGGACGGCCGGGACCGCCGGCCCCGGGCGAGGCCGGGCCGGCGTGGGCCGGGTGCCAGTCGCGAAACAGCAGTAGGCAGGACCGGAGGACGAGTGGCGCGCAAGGAACGGTACCTGGTCGGCCTGGACGTGGGCACGTCGAAGGTCACGGCCGTTGTCGGCGAGGTGACCGACGGCCAGGGCATCGACATCGTCGGCATCGGGGCGGCGGTCTCGGAAGGGATCCGCCGCGGCATGGTGGTCAACCTCGAGGGGGCGGTGGACTCGATCAAGAAGGCGATCGAGGAGGCCGAACTGATGGCCGGTGTCGAGGTGGACTCCGTGCACCTGGGCCTGTCCGGCCCGCACATCAAGGGATTCAACAGCCGCGGGGTCATCGCCGTCGCCGGCAAGAACCGCGAGATCACGCGCGAGGACGTCCGCAGGGCCATCGACGCCGCGAAGGCGGTGTCGCTGCCGGCGGGCCGCGAAATCCTGCACGTGCTGCCGCAGGACTTCATGGTGGACGAGCAGGACGGCATCACGGCGCCTGTCGGCATGACCGGCTCGCGGCTCGAGGTGAACGTCCACATCATCACCGGCAGCCAGAGCGCGACGCAGAACGTCGTCGCCTGCGTCAACCGTGCGGGCGTGAACGTCACCGAAACCGTGGTGGAGCAACTGGCGGCCAGCGAGTCGGTCCTCACCGAGGACGAGAAGGATCTCGGCGTGGCCCTCGTCGACATCGGCGGCGGCACCACCGACATCGCGATCTACGAGCGCGGGAGCCTCTGGCATACGGCCGTCATCGGCGTCGGCGGCGACCACTTCACGAACGACATCGCCGTCGGGCTCCGCACGCCGCTGCCGGACGCGGAGAAGATCAAGCGCAAGGCGGGCTGCGCCCTTTCCGGCATGGTCGACGAGGACGAGACGATGGAGGTCGCGAGTGTGGGCGGCCGCAAGCCGCGCGTGATGGCCCGGCGCATCCTCTCCGAGATCCTGCAGCCTCGCGCGGAGGAGATCTTCCACCTGGTCTGGGACGAGATCCGGCGCGCGGGCTACGAGAAGAGCCTCCACTCGGGCATCGTCCTCACCGGGGGCGGCGCGATTCTCGACGGCATGCCCGAGATCGCGGAGCAGATCTTCGACCTGCCCATCCGGCGCGGCTGCCCCAGCGGCGTGGGCGGGCTGGCGGATCACGTGAACAGCCCGACTTTCGCCACCGGCGTCGGGCTGACGCTGTATGGACATCGGAACGCAGTGGCAGAGAGTGCGCGCGCGCCCCTGGCGACGGGTGCGTTCGTGGGCGCCGTCAGCAAGTTGCGCGGCCTGTTCCGGGAATTCTTCTAAGACGAGGGAGTGACGAATGGCCGAGTTCGACGACATGCTGGACGGAGCGGGTGACGAACTCACGGGCGGACCGCGACTGCGGCTCGACGACCAGGCATTCACCGGCGCCCGCATCAAGGTGATCGGCGTCGGGGGCGGCGGCGGCAACGCGGTGAACCGTATGGTGCGTGTCGGCCTCGACGGTGTGGAGTTCATCGTCGCGAACACCGACCTCCAGGCGCTGCGCAACAACGCGGCGCCGAACAAGCTGCAGATCGGATCGAAGCTCACCAAGGGGCTCGGCGCCGGCGCCGACCCCAATGTCGGGCGTAACGCGGCGCTGGAGGATACGGACAAGATCATCCAGGCGCTCGACGGCGCCGACATGATCTTCGTGACCACCGGGCTGGGCGGCGGCACCGGCACCGGCGCCGCTCCGGTCATCGCAAGCCTGGCCGCGGAACTGGGCGCGCTCACCGTCGCGGTCGTGACCAAGCCGTTCAAGTTCGAGGGGAAGAAGCGGCAGATCCAGGCGGAGCGCGGCCTCGAGGCGCTGCGCGACTCGGTGGACACCATCATCACGATCCCCAACGAGCGGCTGCTGACCATCATCGATCGGTCCACGCCGCTCACCGATGCGTTCTGCACCGCGGACGACGTGCTGCGCCAGGCGATTCAGGGCATCTCGGATCTCATCCTCGTGCCGGGCCTGATCAACCTGGACTTCGCGGACGTGAAGACGATTATGTCGGGCATGGGTCTCGCCATGATGGGCACGGGGGTGGCCGAGGGCGAAGGCCGCGCGATCGAGGCGGCGAAGCGGGCCATTTCGAGCCCCCTGCTCGAAGGGGCCGCCGTGAATGGCGCACGCGGCGTCATCATCAACGTGACCGGCGGGCCGGACCTGTCGCTGGTGGAAGTGAGCGACGCCTCGACGATCGTGCAGGAGGCGGCCGACGAAGACGCCAACATCATCTTCGGCGCGGTGGTGGACCCGGCCCTGACGGGGCGCGTGAAGATCACGGTGATCGCGACCGGCTTCGGCCCAGGCGGGTACGTGCGCCCGCTGAGCACCGCTGGCGTCACGCCGTTCGACATGACCCAGTACGCCGACCACGGCCGTGCGCGCGAGGCGGTGGGCGTCAACGCGTCACAGCAGCGGTACGTGGCCGAGAAGCTCGTCGTCGGTGGCAGCCGGCGCCCGGTTTTCGACCTGCCTGGGCTGAAGACCGAGCGCCCGGCCATCGAGGGGGCTGACGACGCCGACCTGGAGAGCCCGCTCGACGTCCCGGCCTTCCTGCGGCGACACGAAGGCTGAGCGGCCGGCCTCCCGTTCGCGACGACGGGCGGTCCTGGCAGGCCGGTGATACAGTAGGAAGACCCACGGCACCCGCGATCGCCGGCGTCTGAGCGCCAGCGTTCGCGTGGGCCCGGCGCCCGGGCTGATGTGGTCGCCGGGTGCGTCAGCACCGGGGTCTCCGGGTCTCATCGGTCCGCATGAAGTCCTGGCAACAGCGCGAGCGCGCACTCGATATCCTTTCCCGGGAAACCGGTTACGTCCGCAAGCCACACGGTGGACGTCTGCGGATCGCTCTGGCCTTCCCCAACACCTACTGGGTGGGGATGTCGAACCTCGGGTTCCAGACGGTCTACCGGCTCTTCAACGCCCAGCCCGACATCGTCTGCGAACGGGTGTTCCTGCCGCCGAAGCAGGAACTGGCCGACCTGGCGGCGTCGGGCGCGCCGCTGCTGACACTCGAGTCGCAGACCCCGGTCAACCAGTTCGACGTCCTGGCGTTCTCCGTGTCCTTCGAGTGGGACTACGTGAACGTCCTCACCCTGCTCCGCCTGGCAGGCATGAAGCGCTATGCCGCCGAGCGTGGGCCACGCGATCCGCTCGTGCTCGTCGGTGGCGCCGTGACGTTCGTGAACCCGGAGCCGCTGGCGCCGTTTGCCGACGTGATTGCGGCTGGTGAGGCCGAGGTGCTGATCCCGTCCCTCGACCGGGCGTTCCGCGAACACAGCGATCGCCGCTCCATGCTCGAGGCGCTCTGCACGGAGCGCGGGTTCTACGTGCCGTCGTTCTACGAGCCGCAGTACGCCGCGGATGGGTCGATCGCGGCGTATGTCCCACAGTCCGGCGTGAACGCACCGGTGCCGGTGCGCAAGGCGGCGCTGCGTGGCTCGGATGCGCTCGACCCCCCGGCCACTTCCATCTTCACGCCCGACACCGAGTTCGGCTCGCGCTTCCTGGTGGAGGTTGTCCGGGGCTGCGCGAACCTCTGCCGATTCTGCTGGGCCGGCTACAACTACCTGCCGGTCCGCTCGTTCCCCGCCGACCGCATCCTGGAACTGGCGCGAGAGGCGAGGCCGCATGCGTCGCGCGCCGGACTGGTGTCCATCGCCCTCTGCGACCATCCGGAGATCGAGCGTATTCTCGCGGGCCTGCTTGAGATGGGGTACCAGATCAGCCCCGCGTCGCTCCGTCTGGACGACCTCACCGATCCGATCGTCCGCATGCTGGTGCAGAGCGGAGAGAAGAGCATCACCATTGCTCCCGAAGCCGGATCGGACCGCATGCGCCGCGTGATCAACAAGACCGTCACGACCGACGAGATCCTCGAGCGGGCCGACGTCATCTTCCGCAACGGGATCGAGAACCTGAAGCTGTACTACATGATCGGGCTCCCCACCGAAACCGACGACGACCTGGTGGCCATCCGCGATTTGACGCTGCAGCTGCGCGAGATCATGCTGCGCCACGCGCGGCCACGAGGCCAGATCGGCCGGATTGTGGGCAGCGTGAACCCCCTGATCCCCAAGCCCGGCACGGCGTACCAGTGGCTCCCGATGGAGGACCCCGCGCTGACGGACCGCAAGATCAAGAGGCTGCGCGCCCTGATGGCGGACATCGACAACGTCTTCTTCAACATCAAGTCCGAGCGACACTCGTATTACCAGGCGCTGCTCTCGCTCGGCGATCGCCGGGTGGCGCCCGCCATCGAGGCGGCGGAGCGCAACGGGCAGAACTGGCGGGCCGCGGTCGCGGAGTCTGGCGTCGACGCCGATTTCTTCATCTTCCGCGACCGCAGCCACGACGCCGTCCTGCCGTGGGACATCATCGACGGCGGCATGAAGAGCGCCTTCTATCGGAGCGAGTACGAGAAGTCGGAACGCGCCGAGTGGACCCTCCCACCGAAACGGGCCCAGGAGAACGCCCGGCTCCTGCCGATGGCCTGACGCGCGGCGCTACGACGCCATGGCGGCCCGCTCTTCGTATTCCTGGAAGGCCTCGAGAATCAGGTCGCGGATCTTGTTCTGAGAGGTGGCGTCGGCAATTGGCCGCAGGAGCGCGAAGCTGCGGCGTTCTCCATTGACGCTGTACTGGCGCGCCGGGAACGTGACGTTGCGCCCGCCGCCGCCCCGCCGCTCCCAGATGCCAAACCCAATCAACTTCAGGCCCTCGAGTGGGCCGTCGGTGAAGTGCAGCTCGGCGTCGGCCAGCTTGCCGGGAGGGTTGCCCTTGTCGTTGGGGGAGATCCTGATGATCATGCGACACGCTCCTTCGCTGATGGCCGCTGTGCTGGTCGCTCGCGGCAGACGCGAGCCAGGGCATCAAGGACGGTGCCGCGTGCCCGTGTCGGCGACGCATGCGCATCGTGCAGTGAACACGGGAGTTGTCGGGGACTGGTGCGTTCGGGTGCGGCCGTCCGCCGTGCGAAGGCTGCCGCACGGTAACGGCCGTTGTCAGACGGCGAGGAGCATCACCTGCGCGATCGCCAGCGCCTCGGAATGGGTGAGAGTGAGAAGCGACCTCCTGGCTCCCATCGCCTCGAAATGTCTGAGGGCACCCCCGTGAAAGACGAGCCGGGGAGGACCGTCGCCAGCGCGCACCACCTCGACGCTGCGCCAGAGCACCTCCGGCGTGTGGCCGGTGCCCAGCGCCTTCATCGCGGCTTCCTTCGCGGCGAAGCGTCCCGCAAAATGAATGGCGGGCTGGCGGCGCCGCGTGCAGTACGCGATCTCGCCGTCGGTGAAGATGCGCAGGATGAAGCGCTCGCCGTAACGGTCGATGGCCGAGGCGATGCGAGGGATCTCGGTGGCGTCGATCCCGAGCCCGAGGATGGTGGACACCCGTTGATGATACCGCCCGATCCCGATCCGGCCTTCGCCTGGCACCAGACCCCCGCGGGGCCGGCGCTGGTCTGCACACCGCTTTCCGCTCATGCCGAGCATCTTTTCACCAGCCGACCGTGGCCGCTCGGTCGCGAACCCCAGGCTGGCGTCTCCGAATGGGCCGCCGTGGCCGCCGCACTCGGCGCCGCGCCGACGGATTTCGTCCGGCTCCGGCAGGTGCACGGTGCCACGGTGGTCGACGGGGACGTTGCGCCGGCGATCTCCGCCGGCGCCGACCTTGCGCCGGGCGACATCGTCATCGCTCACGATGACGTGCGGGTCGTGGCGGTGCAGGCCGCCGACTGCGTTCCGCTGCTGCTGGCGGACACGGACACGGGCGCCGTTGCGGCGGTCCACGCGGGCTGGCGGGGCATGGCCGCCCGCGCCCCCTGCGCGGCCGTGCAGGCGATGACTCGCGCCGCCGGCAGCCGCCCCGACGCCCTGATGGCCGCCGTGGGGCCTTCCGTGGGTGCGTGCTGCTATGAAGTGGGGGCGGAGGTGTACCAGGCGTTCACCGCCGCAGGGTTCACCTCGACGCAGCTGGAACGGTGGTTCCTGCCGGCGGCGCGTGAGGACCGGGCCAATCCGCCCATGCCGGGCGTTGGCGCCGCCCGGCCGAGGCTCGGGCACTGGTATCTCGATGGGTGGGCTGTCGTGCGGGAGATGCTGGAGGAGGCGGGACTGCGCTCCGACCGCATCCACGTGGCCCGTCTCTGTACGGCCTCCCATCCCGCCTGGCTGTGTTCGTATCGCCGCGACGGCGGGGCCGCGGGGCGTGTCGCGGCAGCGATCCGGGCGCGCCGGCGCGCCCGCTGATCGTCAGGGCACCGCGGGCGCTGCCGCGGTCGGCGGTGTGAAGAACAGGATCCGCTGACAGCTGTCGCACTGGATGATGGCCTCGTTGCGCCGAACGGTGTTGAACACCTGCGGTCGCAGCCGGACGTGGCAGACGGTGCAGATCCCGTCGCGCGCCTCGGCGATGGCGATGCCGCTCCGGCGCTTCGAAATGAGGTCGAAGACCCCGAGAGCCTCGGCCGACACGCGCGCCACGAGACCCGCGCGCTCCGCACGAAGGGTGTCGACGCGGCCCCTCAGCACCTCGTGCTCGGCCGCGATGGCTCGCCGCTCCGCCTCCACTTCTTTCTGCGCCGAGCCGAGCTCCTGCTCCGCCGTCTTCAGGGCGGCGGCCAGGTCGTCGGCTTCCATCATGCGCTCGAGCATCCGATCCTCGTGCGTCTTGATCTCGTTCTGCTCGAACACCATCTGGTGCTGGATGGCCCGGAACTCGTCGTTCGTCTTCACCGCCATCGACTGATCGCGGTACTTCTGCAGCCGGCCCTGGTGCAGGATGACCTCGCGGTCGATGTCGCGGCGAGCCGTCTGGTTGGCGATGACGTTGGCCTGGGCCGTGGCCACCGCGCCGCGTGCGGCCCCGAGCCGCGAGTCGAGGGCCGAGAGGCGTGCCGGTTCATCGGCGAGCCGGCGTTCGGCATCGTGCAGGGCCGAGTCGAGCTGCTGCAGCGCGATGAGATGTTCGAGGTCTGCGTTCATGGAGGTGTCGCCGGGCGACCGGCGGACGGGGTCGCCGATGCGCCAACAAAAAAGCCCCGGCACTGGTGTGCCGGGGCGTGGGGTGAGGGGAAAGGGGCCGACGGGACCGGGTGACGGTCGCCCGGCCCTGCCGCGCGAGCCGCGCGTCGGGTGCCGTCCGTCACCCGCGCGAACCTGCCGGCTCCCATCAGCATCCGCCCGAAGTTGGTGGGCCCACCAGGATTCGAACCTGGAACAGGCCGGTTATGAGCCGGCGGCTCTAACCGTTGAGCTATGGGCCCTGAACGGACACTAGCATTGCAGATTTCCGACGGACGTTCGCAGATTTCGTGGCGCATCAACGCTCGGTCACCAACCCGCCAGCCATCCGTAACCAGCAATCGGCCACTCCAGCGTCAGCTCGTCCGGCCCTCGAGGAAGGCCCGCAGCTTGCGGCTTCGCGACGGGTGCCGCAGCTTGCGCAGCGCCTTGGCCTCGATCTGGCGGATGCGCTCGCGGGTGACCGCGAAGCTCTGGCCGACTTCTTCCAGCGTGTGTTCGCTGCCGTCGCCTACGCCGAACCGCATCTTGATCACCTTTTCCTCGCGCGGCGTCAGCGTCTTCAGCACCGACTCGGTCTGCTCCTTGAGGTTCAGGTTGATGACGGCCTCCGCGGGTGACACGACCTGGCGGTCTTCGATGAAGTCGCCGAGATGCGAATCCTCCTCCTCGCCGATGGGCGTCTCGAGCGAGATCGGTTCCTGCGCGATCTTCAGGACCTTCCGCACCTTGCTGACCGGGATGTCCATGCGCTTGGCGATCTCTTCCGAGGTGGGCTCGCGCCCGAGCTCCTGCACGAGGGCCCGCGACGTGCGAATCAGCTTGTTGATCGTCTCGATCATGTGGACCGGGATGCGAATGGTGCGCGCCTGGTCCGCGATCGCGCGGGTGATGGCCTGGCGGATCCACCACGTCGCGTAGGTCGAGAACTTGTAGCCGCGACGGTACTCGAACTTGTCGACGGCCTTCATCAGGCCGATGTTGCCTTCCTGGATCAGGTCGAGGAACTGCAGGCCGCGGTTGGTGTACTTCTTCGCGATCGACACGACGAGGCGCAGGTTGGCCTCGACGAGTTCCTTCTTCGCCTGCTCCGCCTGGTACTCGCCCCGCAGGATGGTCTCGAGCGTCGCCTTGAGCTCCGCCGGTTCCTGCTCGAGCGCGTCGGTCGTGGCCTTCAGACGCAGCTTCTGATCCTTCAGCTGACGGGCGAGGTTCTTCTTGTCCTCTTCCTTCAGCTTGTGCTTCTTGTTCTTGGGGTTCAGCAGCCGATCGATCCCCTCGATCTCCCGCTGGATCGATTTGACGCCCTCGACGGCCTCCTTCATCTCGTCGATCAGCCTCCGCTTCACCGACTCGGTGAACTCGATGTCGCGGATCTTCTGGGAGACCTCGATGCGGGCGCGCATCGCGGCAAACTTCGCCTTGCGGTACTTCTTCTTGTCCTTGGTGACGACGCCCTTCGGCGTCTCGGCCAGCTTCTCGAACAGCTTCTCCGCGTTCAGGTTGGCCTTGCGGACATTCTCGATCTGCTTCTGCACCTGACGCGAACGCTCGGCGATGCGCTCGTCGGTGATCTCCTCGTCGTTGAAGATCACCAGCTCGCGGATCGTCCGGTCGCCCGTGTGCAGGGCCTCGCCCAGCTGGATGACCTTCTTGGCGACGAGCGGCGTGCGCGAGATGGACTTGATGACCGCCAGCTTGCCGCGCTCGATGCGGCGTGCGATCTCCACCTCGCCTTCGCGGGTGAGCAGCGGCACGGTGCCCATCTCGCGGAGGTACATGCGGACCGGGTCGTTGGTCTTGTCGAGGGCCCCTGGCGTCAGATCGAGTTCGAGTTCCTCCGAGCCTTCAGCCGTGCGGTCGATCGGCTTGTCGTCCCGCATGTACTTCTGGTCGGAGTCGATGACCTCGATGCCGGCGCTGCCGAAGGTGTTGAAGAGGTCGTCCAGCTCGTCGGATGACGTGATCTCCGACGGGAGGAGTTCGTTCACCTCGTCGTACAGGAGGTATCCCTTCTCCTTGCCGATGTTGATGAGCTGTCGTACCTCGTCGTACTTTTCTTCGATCGACATCTAATAACCCTCGTCCCCTACGTCAGTTGCTCGATCCGGAGCCCTAAATCATTCTTCTTCCGGAGCAGCACGTCAATTTCAGACCCATCGGCCCCTGTCCCGGACCGCTGGAGCCGGTCGATTTCGCGCTGGACGGCGGCTCGCTCACGCTGCCAGCGCAGCCGCTTCAAGGTCCGCGCGCACTCCATGGGCGACAGCACCGGGGCCGACGCGTTCGCAGCCACCGCGGTCACCAGTTGGGCCCCCGTCGTACTTAGACGCTGCAGCAGTGCGGATGGTAGTCCTTCAGGGGGCAGGTCCCCCTGCAGCGAGCGCGCCAGCTCGAATACGTCCCGGGCGGCCAGTTGGACGAAGTCGTCGCCGTCGAGTTCCGCCAGGGCGTCGAGCCCCTGCCTACTATTATGTACGAGCGCCCAAATCAGCCCCTTTTCGGCCTGCTTCAGCTCACCGGAGGCCTGGGGCAGTTCCCGGGCGGTGACTTCGGTCCGCCGCTGGACCGCCGCCCGCCGGATTTCCGCCCGCACGACCTCCTCGGTGACCCGGGCCTTGAAGGCGATCCGGTCGGCAAACTGGTCGCGGGCGGCAGCGTCCGGGATGCGGGCGGCGACCGTCAGCATCCGGCCCAGGAACTGGCGACGCTGCTCGTCCTGTGAGAAATCCACGCCAACCGATGCCTGGTCGAGCAGGAACTCGAGATACGGTCGCGACGCCTTCAACCGCGCCCGGTATCCATCGGCCCCGTGGCGCCTGATGAAGGTGTCCGGGTCTTCGCCCCGGTCGAGGACCAGGACGTTCACGTCGAATCCCTCCGACACCAGCAGTTCACACGACCGCACGGCCGCACCCTGTCCGGCCGAGTCGGGGTCGAAGCTCAGGACCACGCGGGTGGTGAACCGCCGCAGCAACTGGGCGTGCGCCGGCGTGAGCGCCGTCCCGCACGACGCCACCACCGGCGCCGCCTGCGCCTGGTGTACCTGCGCGAAGTCGAAATAGCCCTCCACGATCACCGCGAACCCCACCTTGCGGACGGCGGCCTTCGAGAGGTGCAGGCCGTACAGCGTGCGGCTCTTCGTGTAGATAGGGGTCTCGGGCGAGTTCAGGTACTTGGGCACCTGGTCGGGGTCCATGGCACGGCCACCGAACGCAATGACCGAGCCTGTGTCCCGGGAGATTGGGATCATCAGGCGGTTGCGGAAGCGGTCGACGACCTCGCCCCGCGTGTTCCCGGCCCTCGAGTTCTCCCGCCCCACGCCCGACCCGTCCCGCTGCAGCACGAGCCCGCTTTGCAGCAGCAACCCCAGCGAGAACCCCTGCTTGAGCAGGCGGGTTTTCAGGGCGTCGCGGGCTGGCGGAGCGTATCCGAGTCCGAGCTGCTCGACGGTTTCCGGCGTCAGGCCCCGGTCCCGCAACTGCTGCCGCGCCCGACCGCCCGCGGGACCCGCCAGCTGCTCCCGGAAGTAGGCGGCCGCGACCTCGTGGACCTTCAGCAGCGCTTCCCGCAGGGTCGCATCCTGCCGTGCCTCGTCCCCCTGTTCGGTCATCTCCGGAAGCGCAAGACCGATCTTCTGTGCCAGCGTCCGGACGGCATCGGCAAAGCCGACGTTCTCCTGGAACTCGATGAACTTGAAGACGTCCCCGCCCTTCTGGCAGCCGAAGCAATAGAAGAACCCCTTGTCCGGGTCCACCTGGAAGGAGGGCGTTTTCTCCGAGTGGAATGGGCACAGGCCCTTGTAGACGCGGCCGGCGCGCTTCAGCGAGACGTACTCCTGCACGACCTGCACGATGTTGGCCTGCAGGCGGAGGTCGTCGATGAAGGATTGCGGGAACAGACCCACGCGCACCTCAGTCCTTCAGCTCCGCCACCGTGACGCCGCCGCCTCCCTGGTTGGGTGGCGCACTCGACACGTGGGCCACAAGCGGGTGCGCCTGCAGGAACCCCGTGAGTGCCCGCTTCAGTTGTCCGGTCCCGTGCCCGTGAATGAAGCGCAGCACCCGCTGATCGTTCAGCAGGGACTCGTCGAGAAAGCGTTCGGCGCGGGTCAGGGCCTCGTCCACCGAGCAGCCGATGACGTTCAGCTCGCTCGGTGCGGTGTCCCGCGGTGTGAGTGCGACGTTGACGCTCACCCGCGACTCCGGCTGTGGCCGCCCCCCCACCACCGTGAGGTCGCGTACCGCCGCGCGCATACGCTTGCCCCGTACATCCAGCTCCGCCGACTGGTCGTGCAGCGCCGTCACCACGCCCTCGAGGCCGAGCGCACCCACGCGCACTCTGGCGCCCACCACGACCGGGCCGCCTGGCGGCGGCGCGTCGGGGCCGGCCGGCTCCTGCGCCGGCGTCCGCAGGCGGGCGACCACCGCGTCCACGGCGGCGCGCGCCTCCGTCCGTGCGGCGCCGCTCGCCCCGGTGTTCAACGCCGCTCTCCGGATCGCTTCGTCGGCAATCACCCGGGTCTGTTCCTTCAGCGTGCCGATCACCTGGTCGATCTCGCGGCGGGCCTGCCGCGCCTGCGACTCCAGTTCCTCGCTGAGCCGCTTGCGGAAGGTATCTTCACGCTGGCGCAGCACTTCGTCACGCTGGCGCATGCGCGCCTGCTCGGCGGCCAGGGCCTCCTTCTCGCGAGCCGCAATGCGCTGCGCGTGGTCGAGTGCGCGCAGTTCCTGATCGATCTTCGCGAGGTGTTCCGCGAGCTGGGCCTCGCGCGCGCCGACATTCTTGCGGGCCGCCGCAATCACCTCGGGTCGCAGCCCCAGACGCGCGGCGATCTCCAGCGCAAGGCTTCGGCCGGGCGCTCCGTACACCAGCTGGTAGGTTGGCGCGAAGGTCGCCGGGTCGAACCCGAACGCGGCCGACGCCACGCCCGGAGTCGTGGACGCATACGTCTTCAGCGCATCGTAGTGGCTCGTCGCCATCACCGTGGCGCCGCGCACGCGGAAGTGATCGATGACCGCAACGCCAAGCGCGCCGCCCTCCACCGGATCGGTCCCCGACCCGACTTCGTCGAGCAGCACCAGTGCCGGCACGGCCAGGTGCCGGTCCATTGCCACGATGTTCGCCACGTGTCCGGAAAAGGTGCTGAGGTTCGCCTCGATCGACTGTTCGTCGCCGATGTCCGCAAACACGCTGCGGAACACCGGTAGTCGGGAACCGGCCGCTGCCGGAATCCGCAGGCCGGATTGCGCCATCAGCGCGAGCAGGCCGGCGGTCTTGAGCGCGACCGTCTTGCCGCCGGTGTTGGGCCCCGTGATGAGCAGGACCGTCGCGGGCGGCAGGATCTTGATCGTGACCGGGACGGGCGACTTCAGGAGCGGGTGGCGGGCTCCCTGCAATTCCACCGCACCATCGACGGTCAGTTGCGGCTCGACGCCATCGATCGACTCGGAGAACCTGGCGCGGGCCTGGATCACGTCGAGTGCCGTGGCCGCCTCCACCGTCTGCGCCACGTCTGCCGGACGGGCGCGAAACGCGTCGGTCAGCTCGAGCAGGATGCGCCGGACTTCCTCCGCCTCGCGTTCCTCGAGCGCCACGATGTCGTTGTTGATCTCCACCGTGCCAAGCGGCTCGAGGTAGAGGCTCGCGCCGCTGGCGGATGCACCGTGCACGATGCCCGGGATACCCGTGCGATGTTCGGCTTTCACCACGAGCACGAATCGTCCGTTGCGCTCCGTGACGACCTGATCCTGCAGGTACTTCGAGGTATCGCGCCCTCGCAGGTACGACTCGAGCGTGCCCCGCAGCCTGGTGCGCTGCCGTCGCAGCGAGTCCCGCAGTCCCCGCAGCTTGGGGCTCGCATCGTCCACGACCTCGCCCGACGGTTCGATGGCGCGCCGGGTGCGCGTGATCTCCACCCTGAAGGACGCAGCAGCGGCTGCGGCCCGATCCAGCAGGGGGAAGTCGCCGGCCTGACGCCGGATTGCCGCGCGGGTGTCCTCGACCGAGTCGAGGAACGTAGCGAGCGCCAGCAATCGTGGCGCTTCGAGCGCGCGCCCTTCGACGGCCAGGGCCTCCAGCGTCCCGGGCAGGTCCGCGTGGGCCCGGAGCGTCAGGCCTCCGTGACGGGCGAGATACTGGGCGGCCTGGCTGGTCTCCGCCAGCAGGTGCGCGATCGTACGAGCATCGTCGGACGGCTCGAGCGCGGAAAGGCGCTCATCGCCCATGGGCGTGAGCGCGAAACCGCGCACGGCCTCGACGATGCGGTCGAACTCGAGCGCACGGAGGGCCGCAGTCTGCATAGAACGAACGCTTGTCGGAGCGCGGCCTGGAGCAGGCCGGAGGGAAACCGTGATTCTACCGTACAACCTGGGGGACGCAGCGGGCGTCAGACCGGCATCGAGGGCTCTCGATGCCGGGCGAATGCGGCGGTTCGGCTAGTTGAAACGGATGCCAGCGAGGATCGCAAACGATCGGGTCTTGATGTCCGTTGCGGCGCCGCCTCGCGCCTTCGCGACGTTTCGGAGGCCCCAGTTGTACCGCCCTTCGACGAGCAGGCGGGAGATCTCGATGCCAGCGCCCGCGATCACGCCGATGTCCAGGCTTTCGTAGTTGCCCTTGACGTCGAGGTTGCTCTGCTCAGCCTTGAGGTTGATGTCGAACACCGGGCCGCCCAGCGCATATACAATCGCGCCGGTATTGCGATTGGCCGACCCGATGTTCAACCTGGCCAGGACGGGGATCTCGAGGTAGTAGAGGTCGACCGGGGTGGACCCGCTTTTCGCGCCCTTTTTCGCGTAGAGCACTTCGCCCATCACCCCGAGCGCGCCCTGACGGTTGCCCCCGAAGAACAGGCCACCAGCCCACCCGTTGTTGTTGGAGAAATCGCGGCCGGCCTGATCGAACGACGAGAACAGGAAGCCCCCCTTCACGCCGAAGCCGATGCCGCCCGCTGCGGTCGAGCTCGACTGCCGTGTCTGGATGGGCGCCGTCACCGTCCGGGCGGACACACCCTCGACCAGGAACGAAGCCTCGCTCCCTGCGGGTGCCGCCACAGCGGGGGCCGAGAACAGGCTCACGACGAGCGACGACAACATCAAGAAATGCGTGCGCATGATGACGCTCCTGACAGCTCAGACTATGCAAGCGGTGCACCTCGGCGGCAGGCGCGGCGCCCGGTCCGCCGGGTGCCTACAAATGGTTGATCAGGCTGGCGATGTAGGCGGCGCCGAAGCCGTTGTCGATGTTCACCACCGCGACGCCGGACGCGCAGCTGTTCAGCATGCCGAGCAGTGCCGACAATCCGCCGAAGCTGGCTCCGTAGCCGATCGAGGTGGGAACGGCGATTACCGGCACAGACACCAGGCCGCCGACGACGCTGGGAAGCGCGCCCTCCATCCCGGCGACGACGATGACGACGCGTGCCTGATCGAGGCGCTCCCGTTGGTGCAGGAGCCGGTGGATCCCGGCCACGCCGACGTCGTACATCCGCTGAACCTCGTTACCCATCAGCTCCGCCGTGCAGGCGGCCTCCTCGGCCACCGGCAGGTCGGAGGTGCCTGCCGCGACCACGAGTAGCGGGCCGTTGCCGGGCGCCACATCCTGCTGTCGCAGCGTGATGAGGCGCGCCTCCGGCAGGTGGCGCGCGTCGGGAACTGCAGCCTTCACCGCCTCGTACGCCTCCGCTGACACACGGGTCACCAGGAGGGTAGACCCACGCCGCACGATTTCGGCCGAGATCGCCGCAATTTGGGCAGGTGTTTTGCCTAAGCCGAGGACAACCTCGGGGAACCCCTGCCGGACTGCGCGGTGGTGGTCGACCTTGGCGAACCCGAGGTCTTCGAAGGGGCGGGCGCGCAGTGCGTCGAGGAGTTCGGTGGAGGCGGCTTCCGCGGACACGGAACCGGCGGCGACCGCCTCGACCAGCGACTTCAGTTGCGAGGCATTCATGGGGTGCTGTGGCGGGAGCGGGGAGGTTTTGTTCCCGGATCCGAACTGGACGCTAATATAATCGATTGAGCTAAATGACGCCCGCTGAAACTCTTACGCTCGCTTCGTACTTCTTCGTCCTCATCATTCTCGCGTTCTACGGGTGGCACCGCTACTACCTCGTGTATTTGTACATGAGGAACCGCGACAAGCAGCCCAAGGCGGGGCCGGCGTTGTCGCCCCTGCCGGTCGTCACCATCCAGCTGCCGCTCTACAACGAGATGTACGTGGCGGACAGGTTGGTGGAATCCGTGTGCGGGATTGACTACCCGAGGGACCTCCTCGAGATCCAGGTCCTGGACGACTCGACGGATGAGACCCGCGGTATCGCCGAGGCGGCAGTGCGCCGCTTCGCCAGCCAGGGTTTCGACATCAAGTACTACCACCGGACCGATCGCACCGGGTACAAGGCGGGTGCGCTCGAAGCGGGCCTCAAGGTCGCTCGCGGCGAGTTCGTCGCCATCTTCGACGCGGACTTCCTGCCCAGCCCGGATTTCCTCCTGAAGCTCATGCCGCACTTCGCCGACCCCAAGGTGGGGATGGTGCAGGCGCGCTGGGGGCACATCAACCAGGATTACTCGCTCCTCACGAAAATCCAGTCCATCCTGCTCGACGGCCACTTCGTCCTGGAGCACGGCGGGCGGAACCGGGCCGGCTGTTTCTTCAATTTCAACGGTACCGCAGGCGTGTGGCGGCGGGCCGTCATCGAAGACGCGGGCGGGTGGCAGCACGACACGCTCACGGAAGACCTCGACCTCAGCTACAGGGCTCAGCTGCGCGGCTGGCGTTTCGTCTTCGTGCCCGACGTGGTCGCACCTGCTGAAGTCCCGGTCGAGATGAATGCCTTCAAGTCGCAGCAGCATCGCTGGGCCAAGGGATCCATCCAGACCTGCCGCAAGCTCCTCCCCCATATCCTGACGGCCGACGTGCCGTTCTCGGTCAAGGCCGAGGCCTTCTTCCATCTCACGGCAAACTTCAACTACCCGTTGATGGTGGTCCTCTCGGTCCTGATGTTCCCGTCCATGGTCATCCGCTACAACATGGGCTGGTACGAGATGATGCTCATCGACATCCCGCTGTTCTTCGCGGCGACCTTCTCGGTGTGCAACTTCTACCTGGTGTGCCAGCGCGAGATTCACAGCGACTGGCGGGCCCGCATCAAGTACCTGCCCTTCCTGATGTCGATCGGCATCGGTCTCTCGATCAACAACACGAAGGCCGTGTTCGAGGCGATGTTCAACAAGCAGAGCGAGTTCGCCCGCACACCGAAGTACCGGATCGAAGGGGAGTCGGACGAGTGGGTGGGCAAGCGGTATCGGCAGTCCGTGGCCGTGCAGCCGCTCATCGAACTCGCGCTCGGGCTGTACTTCACGGCCACGGTGTTCTATGCCCTCGCCAACGGCATCTACGGCACCGTGCCGTTCCTGGTCCTGTTCCAGATCGGGTTCCTGTACACCGGCCTGCTGTCGGTCGTGCAGCAGTACGCGGGAGATCCGGTCGTCCTCAACACGCAGGTCGCGAGCGGCAAGTAGGCCGGCTCGGCGTCGGCAGGTCCGGATTCCAGGTGCCTCGTCGAAGGCGGCGCCCGGCCCCCCGCGGGTCCGGCGCCGCTGCCTAGAAACCCACCCTGCGCATCACGGCTCTCGGGAGCGCGCGGATCACCAGCATGACGAGCGCCCAGATCGGGGGAGCGTAGACCACGGGCGTGCCCCGGTCCATGGCGCGAATCGCGGTCGCCGCCACCTGGTCGGCGTCCGCCGCGAAAGGTGGCTCGGGCAGCCCCGCCGTCATGCCGGTCCGCACGAAACCCGGCTTGATGCAGATCGTTCGCAGGCCGGCACTGCGGAACTTGTGGTCCAGCCCTTCGAGATACGCCGACAGTCCCGCCTTGCTCGCACCGTATAACACGACCGGCTTGCGCCCGCGATCGCCCGCCACCGAACTGAAGACGCACAGGGTTCCGCCGCCCCGTTCCAGCAGGTAGGCGCGGACGTGCTCGCAGAACAGGACCGTGTTGGCGAAGTTCACCGTGAGCACCCGGTGGGCGAACGCTCGGTCGGCTTCGAGCGCCGCCTGGGTGGCGAACAGGCCCGCCGTGACGACCACGGTATCGAAGCCGCCGAGGGCGGCGTGGGCGTCCTCAATGGCCGTCGGGAAGCTGGCCGGCTGCTCGAGATCCATGAGCGACCAGGTGACCTGACCGGGTGTCGCCGACCGTGCCTGCAGGTCGGCGCCGCTGCGCGCGAGGTCGTCGTGGGTGCGCCCCAGCAGGTGGACCCGGTCGCCCCGCGCCGCGAGACGTCGGGCCACGGCGCGGCCTATTCCCTTCGTACCTCCGAGCACCACCACCTTCAACGCCATCGTGTCACCAGCCGAAGAGTCGCACGGACTGAGCGCTCCGGATCCGGCCGCCCGGGTCCCACGCCCGCCGCACGTCGAGAAACCTGGGCAGACGCGGCTCCATCGCACGGAAGTGTTCCGCGCGCGTCAGGGCGTCCTTGGCGAGGTAGATGCGCCCTCCCTCGGCGATGACCCGCTCGTTCATCTGATCGATGAGCGCCTGGGTGTCGTCCCGCATCGCGAGGTCGAGGGCGATCGAGATGCCCGGCCGCGGGAAGGACAGCAGACCGTCGCCTTCGGCCCCGCAGTCCTTGATGACGCAGAGGAAGGACGCGCCCGCGCCCCTGGTGACGATCTCCAGGAAGCGACGTGCCGCGTCGTGGCCACCGGCAGTCGGGAGCACGCACTGGTACTGCGTGAAGCCCCTCGGCCCGTACATGCGGTGCCACTCACTTGCGACGTCGAGCGGATAGAAGAACCCCTTCGGGTGGACCACCGCCCGGTGCGGTCGCGGCAGCCGGAAGTACGCGGCGTTGCACGCGCGTACGGTCCGGGTCCCGAGGATTCCATTCGGGAACATGAACGGCACCGGGATCTGCGGACCGAAATCGGGGAACCGACGCGGCGCCTCGTGCGCCTCGGCCCAGCGGCCCCGGAACAGGACGCCGCGCCCGGTGGCCGGGCCTCGTGCCAGGCAGTCGATCCATCCCATGGTCATCGGCCACGCGGCCGCCGACGTCCTCAGGGCGTCCATGAACGCATCGATGTCTGGCACCCGCTGTACTTCCTGGTAGATCCACGGCGACGGCACGCGGGCCATCCGGAAACGTACCTCGAGGATGTGCCCGGTCAGCCCCATGCCACCGATCGTGGCCAGGAAGAGGTCTCCGTGCTCGGTGCGGGAGCAGGTGACGATCCGGCCGTCCGAGACCCTGATCGTCAGTGACGTGACGTGGCGCCCGAAGGTGCCGTCGACGTGATGGTTCTTGCCGTGCACGTCGGCCGCGACCATGCCGCCCAGCGTGACGAACCTGGTTCCAGGCGTGACCGGCGTGAACCAGCCGCGCGGCAGGAGCGACCGATACAGTTCGTCGAGCGAGAGGCCTGCTTCGGCCGTGATGTCGCCCGTCTCCTGGTCGAAGTGCAGGATGCGGTCGGCCAGCGTGCTGCCCGCGACCCGCAGGTCGCCGTCTGCGGGAAGCGCCGCGTCGCCGTACGAACGCCCGAGCCCTCGCGTCAGCGGTACGTCGGTGGTGATCGACGCGAGATTCTCGGAGCGGACCTGGTATCCCGGGACAACCGGCACCCGGCCCCAGCCCGAGAGCGTCCTCCGCTCGGCTCCTCCGTTCGACACGGTGTCATTGTGGCATGTCCCGCGTGGCAGGCCAGCAGGCGCACCCGCCCCCATGCGCACCCTCGGGAACCGGAGGGCGCCTGATATGATCGCGCGTCATGAGCACAGCCGAAGGCAAGCCCAAGGCAGGCCTCGAAGATACGGTCGCCACGACGTCCGCCATCTGTTTCCTCGATGGCGACCGCGGGGTGCTGGCGTACTGCGGGTTCGACATCCACGACCTCGCCAGGCACGCCACTTTCGAGGAGGTCTGTTTCCTGCTCTGGCATCGTCGGCTGCCGACCCGCGCGGAACTGGGCGATCTCCAGTCGCAGCTGGTCGCAGCCCGTGCCTTGCCCGAGGCGGTGATTCGCGCGCTGCGGATGCTTCCGCCGGGCGACGGCATGGACACGCTGCGGACGCTCACGTCGGTCCTGGCTCACCACGACCCCGATGCCGGAGACCACTCGCCGCAGGCCAATTACCGCAAGGCCGTACGTCTGACCGCCCAGCTCAGTTCGCTGGTGGCGACCATGGGGCGCGTCAATGCCGGCGGCGGCCCGATCGCTCCCGACCCGGTCCTCGGGCACGCCGCGAACTTTCTCTACATGCTCACGGGTGAGCGTCCAAGCGGCCTCGCCACCCGGGCATTCGACGTGGCGCTCATCCTCCATGCGGATCACGAGCTGAATGCGTCGACCTTCGCCGCGCGGGTGATCGCGGCCACGCTGTCCGACATCCACTCCGCGATCGTCGGCGGCATCGGCGCGCTGAAGGGACCGCTGCACGGTGGTGCCAACGCCGAAGTCATGAAGATGCTTCTGGAGATCGGGAAGGACGGGCCGGTCGAGAAGGCCGAGGAGGTGGTGCGCGCCAAGCTGGCCCGGAAGGAGAAGATTCCCGGTTTCGGCCACCGCGTCTATCACACCGAGGACCCGCGCGCCACCCACCTGCGGCAGATGTCGAAGGACCTGTGCGCCCGCGCGGGGATGTCCATCTGGTACGAGATGTCCCAGCGCATCGAGGCGCTGGTGAAGGGCGAGAAGAAGCTGAATCCGAACGTGGATTTCTACTCGGCGTCCACGTATCACGCGCTCGGCATCGCGACGGACCTGTTCACGCCGATCTTCGCGGTGAGTCGCATCTCCGGGTGGACGGCACACGTCCTCGAGCAGTACGCCAACAACCGCCTGATCCGGCCGCGCGCCGACTACATTGGCCCGGAGTACCCCCAGCGGTTCATTCCGGTCGAGAGCCGGTAGCGGGCGGATCCGGTTCGCCCGCCTCCCGCCGCGGCGCGGGACGCGGATATGGCCGCAGTGCCCGCACGTTGATGCCGCCCGCCGCGTTCGCCTCGGCAATCTGGTGCTCCGAAAGGCAGAGCCTCTCCCCGTGTGCGAGCCGCTCGAAGAACTCGGCCGTTACGCCTGGGCGCGGCTCGGCAAAGTAGCCGTCGGCAAACGCGTCGGGCACGAACACGCTCAGCCCGAAGCCTTCGATCTGGCCGCCCGCCGCCTGGCCGATGCGCTCGATCACGACGAACGCGCCGAACCCCAGGCACTGCCGCCACAGGTCGGTCACGCCGGCCCCGAACTGACGCGCCGGATCGCCGGGCCGGATGGCGGCGACGCAACCCGGCAGGTCCTTCTCGGACCCCAGCCGGAACGTGAACGGGCTGGCAGGAATCGCCGGTGTCTTCATTTCACGGCCGTAAACATCATCTCGACGATCGTCTCGCCGCCGATCGGCGCGAGGCCGACCGTGGCTCTCGCCGGGAAGTCCTTGCCGATCGTTTCGGCGTAGGCGCGGTTCATGTCCGCGTAGGCGCCCATGTCCGACAGGAACACGGTCGTGTCCACGACGTGGCTCCAGTCGAAGCCGGCTGCCTTGAGCGTCCGGCCCGTGCGCGCCATCACTTCGGCCGTCTGCGCGGCCGCGTTGCCCCGCGTCTGCGGCGTGTTGCCCACGATGCCCGACACGTAGAGCCGGTTGCCGACGCGGATCGCGGAACTCAGGTTCGCACTCGGCCGCCCGGGCGTGCCGTCGGCATTCGGTGTCGTGAATGCGACCCGGGTCGGATCCTTCACCGCGGTCATGCTGATCTCGACCAGGTAGTCGGGGCTGGTGAGCGCCCCGCGCACCGTGAGGCGCGCCGGCGCGATGTCGCCGAAGTACGGCCGGTAGGCGGCGTTCATCGCCTGGAACGCCGTGTCATCGGTAAGGTACACGCGGTTCGACACCACGTCGGCGAAGGTCATGCCCGCCTGCTTGAGGATGGCGGCGCCGTTGTCGAGGATCGTCTTCGTCTGCGCCGTCACGTCGCCCGGCACGTTGGTGTTGTCCCTGCCGTTCCTGCTGACGAGGCCGGACATGAACAACGTGTTGCCGCTCCTGATGCCGTAGCTGTAGGGGCTCGGCACCTTGGCCCACCCGTCAGGATGAATCACGGTGCGTTCGGCCCCATCCGGAATGCCGATGGCCGAGATCTCGACCAGCCCGTCTGCATTGGCGAGCGGTTGCGGCACGACGACGGTGGTCCGGGCCGGCGGGTCCTTGGGGAAGTAGGTCGCGTAGACCTCGTTCATGGCGGCGAAGTCCGAGGCGCTGCGCAGGTAGACCGTGACGCTGGCCGCATTCGCGAGGCTCGAGCCAGCGGCCTTCAGCGTCCGCGAGATACCGTCGAGGGTCTGCCGGGTCTGCGCTCGTACGTCACCCTTCGTCAGAGGCGTCGTGCCGTCGCCGATGGCGCCCGCGACGTAGACGAACCCTCCAGCCGTGACGGCGGTGCTGAACGGCCGCGTGGAAGCCCCACTGTTGATGATCTGCTTGCCGGACACCTGGGCGTGAACGAAGGCCCCTGCCGCAAGGACCAGGGCCAGCATGGCGACGATGCGCACGTGCACCTCCTTCAGAAGTTTCCAGCTTACCGGAAGCTCGCGGTCAGGGATGCTGCCGAGGGGAGGCGGCCCCCTCGCCGGGCCGGGGCGGTTTGACGGCTATAATTAAGGACTTCGGCAGAACGCATGGATCCCCGCCATATCCGCAACTTCTCGGTCATCGCACACATCGACCACGGCAAGTCGACCCTGGCGGACCGCTTCCTCGAGATGACTGGCGCACTGCAGGCCCGCGAGATGGAGGCCCAGGTGCTCGATGCCATGGACCTCGAGCGTGAACGCGGCATCACCATCAAGGCGCACCCCGTGCGGCTGCACTATACGGCAGACTCCGGCGAGAAGTACGTCCTGAACCTCATCGACACCCCTGGCCACGTCGACTTCTCCTACGAGGTCACCCGGTCGCTCGCGGCGTGCGAAGGCGCGCTGCTGCTCGTGGATGCCTCGCAGGGTGTCGAGGCCCAGACGCTGGCCAACGCCTACCTGGCGGTCGACAACAACCTCGAGATCATTCCGGTCATCAACAAGATCGATCTCCCGAGTGCCCAGCCAGACGAGGCGCGGCGCCAGCTGTCCGAGATTGTCGGGCTCCCGGGCGAGTCCGCCATCCTGGCCAGTGCCAAGGTGGGCACCGGTGTCCACGACATCCTCGAGGCCATCGTGGAGCGGTTGCCCGCGCCTGCCGGCGTCCCCGATGCCCCCCTGAAGGCGCTCATCTTCGACTCCTGGTACGACCCGTACCGCGGAGTCGTCATCGTCATCCGGGTCATCGACGGCGTGATCCGCACCGGCATGAAGATCACGTTCATGGCCGAAGGGCAGGACTACGAGGCCGAGCAGCTCGGCATCTTCACGCCCAAGGCCGTGCCGGTCGAGGAACTGGGCGTTGGCGAGGTTGGCTTCCTCGTCGCGAACGTGAAGAAGATCAGCGACGCGAAGATCGGCGACACGATCACCGAGACGAACCGTCGGACCGCAGAGCCATTCCCCGGCTTCAAGGAACTGAAGCCCATGGTGTTTGCCGGTTTCTACCCGGTGGAAGGCAGCGAGTATCCGCTGCTGCGTGACGCACTCGAGAAGCTGCGCCTGAACGACGCGTCGTTCTTCTACGAGCCGGAAACGTCGCTGGCGCTCGGCTTCGGGTTTCGCTGCGGCTTCCTCGGGCTGCTGCACATGGAAATCGTCCAGGAGCGGCTCGAGCGCGAGTTCGACATCGATCTGGTGACGACGGCGCCGGGCGTGCTCTACAAGGTGACCACCACGGACGGCGTCACCGAGGAAATCGACAGCCCGGCCAAGCTGCCGGATGCCGGTCGCATCGCGAAGATCGAGGAGCCGGTCATCACGGCGATGATCCTCACACCGGCGGAGCACGTCGGCGGCATCCTGCAGTTGTGCCAGGACAAGCGCGGCATCCAGAAGACGATCGAGTATCTCGCCTCGGACCGTGTGCTCATCACCTACGAGCTGCCGTTCAACGAGGTGGTGCTCGACTTCTACGACAAGCTGAAGACGATCTCCCGCGGCTACGCGTCGCTCGACTATCATGTGACCGGCTACTGGCCGTCGCCGCTGCAGAAGCTGGACATCCTGGTGAATGGCGATCCGGTCGACGCCCTGTCGATCATCGTCCACCGGGACATGGCCTACGACCGCGGTCGCGCGCTGGCCGCGAAGATGCGCGAGCTGATTCCGCGGCAGATGTTCGAGATTGCGATCCAGGCCGCCATCGGCGGCCGTATCATCGCGCGCGAATCCGTCAAGGCACTGCGCAAGAACGTGCTGGCGAAGTGCTACGGCGGCGACATCTCGCGGAAGCGCAAGCTGCTCGAGAAGCAGAAGGAAGGCAAGAAGCGCATGAAGCGCGTCG